>CAZEMR010000026.1:0-38624 GCA_964513465.1 uncultured Hyphomicrobiales bacterium | reverse complement strand
GCCCATTTAAGTAAGTCTTTGAGGTCGGGCTTTTTGCCGTACATCAATATGCCTATGCGGTATATTCGCGCGGCTACCCAAACCGAGCCGAAGAATGTGCCTACCATCAGCACGACCGATAGCGCGATTTGCCACACGGGGACGTTGGTCGCCGCGATGCGTAGTATCATCAGTATCGGCGAGAAGAATGGGATGAGCGACATCACAACCGCGAGCGTTCCATCCGGATTGTTCATTATTGGCGCAAGGAAGAGCATGGGGATGATGATCGGGATTGTCACCGGCCACTGGAGCTGCTGGGCGTCCGATTCCTGATCGACTGCCGAGCCTACCGCTGCGAAGAGCGTGGCATATATGAAATATCCGAACAGGAAGTAAAAAACGAATCCGACGGCCAGCCAGGGCGATATGCTGGGCATTTCGAATGCCTGTGGCTGTTCGATTCCGGCTTGCGCGCCGGGCATCGAGGCGGCCATCTGGTCGGGCGTCACAATCGAATTGATTATCGGCCCGGCGGCCATGAATACTACTCCGGCCATTATGATCCAGATCAGTACCTGGGTAAGGCCGATTGCGCCGATGCCGACCACTTTGCCGGTCATTATTTCGAATGGCCGCGCCGATGATGCGATAACTTCGATGATGCGGTTGGATTTTTCCTCGATTACGCCGCGGAGCACCATGCCGCCATAAATGAACATCATACCATAGATGACAAGGCCGAGCACGTATCCCAGCCCGCTGAAGGCTTCGGAGTAGTCCTTTTCGGTGCCCTCCTCGGTGACTTTGTGGGCCATTATCTCGACTCTTTTGTTGACGAGATCGACGACGTCCTGGTTCACGCCGGCTTCGAGCATTCGCTGATGGCGCACTACGCGGCCGATGTCGCTTTCGATGGACGAGGTGAAGTTAAGGCCTCCCCCGCCGCTGCCATAGAGCATGAATTCGCCATTTTGGAGAATATCGGCGGGAATTAATATATATCCGTCGATTTTGCCTTCGAGGACGCTCTGCCGCAGCTCGCTCTCGGTTTTGTCGGAGATATAGTATTTCTGTGCGTCGCGCTCGACCACGCCCTGGGCCACAAGGCCGCTCTGGTCTTTTATCGCGATTTGTTTGTTTTCTTCTTCGTGAATTGTCAGATATGTCGTAAAAGCAATTATTCCGACCATAACTATGAGTCCGAGGGGCCCGAGCAGTGTGCCGATAATAAAGCCTTTCGAGCGGACGCGGATTAGATATTCGTGTCGGATAATGGTCATTATTTTGCTGAAATCAGCCTTCATTTTCGTCCTCCCGGCGAGATACCACATCGATAAATATTTCGTGAAGGCTCGGTTCGACCAGTTCGAATTTGACGACATTGGTCTTTTCGAGCGCGGATTTGAGAATGCCCTGCAATTCCGAGCCTTCGCCCGGCACGCGGAACTCTGCGCGGTTTTTGGTGCGGCTTATATATTTGACGCTGAGCTGGTCGAGGAAGGAGTCGTCGCCATCGAATTCAATGCGGGCGGTGTCGCGTCCGAATGATTTTTTGATGTCGCGCACTGGGCCAGACAGCACCTTGCGTCCTCGGTTTATCAGGCATATGTCGTCGCACAACTTCTCGACTTGCTCCATTACGTGGGTGGAGAGAATTATCGTTACTCCGGAGGCCTTGAGGTCGAGCACCACGCTTTTTAGCAATTCCGTATTGACGGGATCGAAGCCGGAGAACGGTTCGTCGAGTATGAGAAGGTCTGGCTTGTGCAGAATTGTACTGATAAATTGCACTTTTTGCTGCATACCTTTGGACAGCTCCTGAATTTTTTTATTCTCCCAGTCCGAAGCGTCCAGACTGGCCAGCCAGCGTCTGGCTTCTGAGACAGCGTCTTTGCGGTTCATTCCCTTAAGCTGGGCGAAATAAGTGAGCTGGTCGATTACTTTTACTTTTTTATATAATCCGCGTTCTTCGGGGAGGTAACCGATGCGGCTCTGGTGGGCGGGGCCGACGGATTCGCCAAAGATTGAAATATTACCCGTATCGGGCACCATTATATTTGTAATCATCCGGATCATTGTAGTCTTGCCCGCGCCGTTAGGCCCGAGCAATCCGAACATCCGGCCGCCCTCCACCCCGAACGAAACATCGTTCACAGCCTTGTGATCGCCGAATGTTTTTACAACATTTTCGATATTTACGATAGCCATATATCCTGTTTTTATTTAATGTCACATATTTAAAGATACGAAAAAACGGCTTCGGAGTTTCGCTCAAAGCGGTTTTAGAAATAATTCGGATAAATAAAAAAAGCCCCCGGCCGGATTAGCTCAGGGGCTGAATTGCATTAAATATTTATCAGACAAGCGAGTAGCTTATGTTGTAGAACTCGCATTCTTCGTGGCCGCAGGCTGCGTTTCGCATAGAAAATGTGCATTTGGCTTCGGAATATGGGAGGTCGATGCCGAATTTTGAGCTCAGATAGCCTACTGCGGTCTGGATTGCAAGGTAGGTATCGCGCTTGCAGCAGCGGGGGCCGGGGCTTTCAGCTACAGTTTTCAGGCTTACGGCGATGATTTCCTTTTGTGGCGACCACTGGTCTTCGTGCTCGGGCTTGCGGTCGAGGAAAATGCTCATAAAAACTCCTGTGCCCTGCGCTGCGCCGCAGAGGCCTTTTTTGAAATTGCAGACAATCGGGGTTTCGACGAGGGCGCGATGTTCGGCTTCGTCTAGCTTTGCGGCCAGATTCCAGTCGAGGTTTTCGTGATTATAAACGCAGGTCAGCAGCACTGCGGGCACGATAAAGTGGTGCTCGGCGCCATGCATGCGGATAATTGGCGAATTCATGATGATAACGGCCAGCTCGACCGGATCGTAGTCTTTATATTCGAGGCATGTCTTTTTTATATAATCTATTGCGGTCAGGTCTAAGCAACTTTCGCAAACGTTATGGCCGGCTACGCACTGACGAGTGATCATGCCAACATTTCCGCAATAATCGCAATGGGCGCGGATTGGTTTGTCGAGTTCGGTATAGCTATCGCCGCATAGGATGCAGACATGTTTGTCGGATTGTTGGTCTATTGCAGTCATTGTTATTCTCCCCGGTTATTAGATTTAACCTGTAATGATTATAAGACAATATACAAAATTTGGAATTATTATATATAAATGCCATCGGATAAGTCATGAAAATATTACAATTTTTTTGATTTATTCCAAAAAATCCGAGGGATTATGCTGATAATATTCTACTAAGGGTCTGTTGTTCGCCAGATTTTATTATTCATTTACACATTCAGGAATTTGCCAATACTTCAAAAAAGAATTATCAGTATGGCAATTTGCTGGAAATCAGATGGCAACGGGATGAATCATCATTTTTTCAAAACACTTTCAAATCAGATATTTATATTCTTTTATAAAAGAAATCTTGTGTAATAATTGTGGAAAACTAAAACACGCTGGTAATCCGCGATTTTAATATCTTTGGAATATGGAATCGTCCCCAAACCAATCGGCACACTAATTGTAGATTACATTAATAGCACACAATATCCGGGGGATCGGCGCATTATTGGATATAATTATGCATGAACTGTTGAATATTGAGCAAACAGCCGGATTATGAAAAAAGATTCAGAGAATCGACCAGATTTACTGGCGGACTTCGAAAGTCGCCGCACCAGCGGAAACGAGAAAATCCTGGGGCAGGACTTCCTGCCGTTTAAGCGATTTATGGCTTTGGACAGCCGCGCTTACGAGGACGACTCTATTCCAGCAATATACAAGGAACTGATGGGACTGGTCGGCTCGATGGTGTTGCGCTGCAACGACTGCATCCTTTATCATATCGGCACATGCCACGAGCTTGGCGCATCGCGCCGCGAGCTGAACGAGGCTATGAATATCGCACTGGTGATCGGCGGATCGATCGTAATTCCGCATCTCAGGTTCGCACTCGAGGCCGTTGATGCTCTTTATTCCGATTCAGGGACGAACAATCAATAATTGGTGAGGACGATGAATACCGATTCCGGATATGAAAATATCGAACAATTAAGACTCAGAATAGCCGACTGCCGCACCGAGTTGCTCAATCTGCTCGATTTGTGGCACTACCTGCAGAACATCGTGCATCCGCGTCTGATGTTTACATACGACGGGATTTTCGGCGATTTGGAATACGAAATGGAAAAAAAGTCGCGCCAGGCCTGCGAAATCGAACGCCGCGTGGAGTTGCTTTCTATCAAACTGCGCAAGGGCGAGCGGCTGACCGAAAAGACTATTAAGTTTATCGATATGGTCGTCAGCAAAGAATTCGAGCGCAGCAAACGCGCATCTGCGCCGCCAATACCAACCAACGGCAAAAATGGTCAGACAAGAAAGATATTTATTCCTGCTGACTCGACTGACTCTGTCGGGCGGCTGTATCGAAATATAGTCAAGCGGCTGCATCCCGATGTAGTCGGCGAGAGCGAATATTTCCGCAAATACTGGGATAACGTCCAGGACGCATATAAAAAAGGCAATGTCGAGCGACTGAAATTATTTCATAAAACTCTCTGTATCAACGCTACCGAGCCGCGCAATGACCCGCGCGAGGAAGAGCGAGAGCTTAGGCGCCAGATTCGAGAGCTCGAAATCAGCATAGGACGCGAACGTAACAAAATCGACAAACTGCGTACTCAGGAGCCTTTCGTATGGGAGGACAAGCTGGATGATATTATCTGGATTACCCGTCGTAAACGCCGCATGAGGGAGCGCATTTTCCAGATCGACAGGCGCATTCAGCAGAATAAGCGAATGCTGCGAAGCCTGACCGCCGGACGCACTACCCGGCCAGTCCCATCTAATGGAACCATCCAGGACAGATTAAAACCAAAATTTGCAAGATAAACTAAAGGCCGGAATATCCGGCCTATTTCTTTGATATTATCCAAAAAATTATAAATCCCCGCCTTGGGGTCGAACTACGATTTCCTCGACCATATTGTTGCCAAGCATAGACATTTCGATCGTATGGACGACCACATTGGCAACGTCTTCGGGAGGCATCATTTTATCGGCGAATTTATCGAGCATTTCGGGCGCCCAGATGTCTGTTGCCGTGGCGCCGGGATAAATATCGACTACCTTTACTCCCCGGCCGCGAATCTCCTCGCGCATAGAACGGCTTATAGCGCGGACGGCGGCTTTGGTGGCGGCATATACCGAGGAGTTCGGGAATGTTTTCAGCGCGGCATTGGATAAAATATTCATAATCATTCCGGATTTCCTATCGAGCATACCCGGTAAAGCAAGCTTTGTGCACATAAACAGGCCGCGTACGTTTATACCGAACATTTCGTCGAACTGATCGACCGAAAGCTCTTCGAATGGCGCAAAGGATGCCACTCCGGCGTTGTTGATCAGAATATCAACACTGCCCGCCAGCGCTTCGATTTTGCCGAAAGCGCGCTTGCAGGCTTCGGCGTCGGCAATATCGAATGGCATAATATATACATTTTTCCGCTCGCTGAATTCCCTTTTAATCGAATCAAATGATTTGGCCGAGGATGCGCTTAGCACCAGGCGTGCGTCGCTGTCGGCCAGGCTGCGGGCGATTGCTGCACCTATCCCCTTGCTTGCGCCGGTTATCCATATCGTTTTATCTTTAAGATTATGCATTTTGCCTCCCGAAATTCATAAAAAAGATTTTCAAATATAATGATTTGACAATTGGCAAAAAAACGGGGCGCGCTAGGCAAATATTCGACATTTTCGGGCGTCCGTTCTATTTTTATATCCGGAATTAATTAATTGCATAATAAAAATGAGATTCTCGACTGGCTTTATTCCCTGCAGCGGTTCGGCATAAAACCTGGGCTGGAGCGGACTCTCGCGCTTGCGGAATATTGCGGCAATCCTCATCGCCGGTTCCGCTCGATACATATCGCCGGCACAAACGGCAAGGGCGCGGTGGCCTCGCTGATGGCTTCATCGCTGATGGAGTCCGGCCTGCGAACGGCACTTTATACTTCGCCGCATCTGGTGCAATTCAACGAGAGAATGCGCATTAACGACGACCTGATCACAGATGACGAAATGTTCCGGCTTGCCGAAATGCTGCGGCCGCGTGCAATCGAAATCGGCGCTACGTTTTTCGAGATCACCACAGTAATGGCGTTCAAGTGGTTTGCCGAGCGCGGCGCGGAAGTCGCCGTTGTCGAGACCGGCATGGGCGGCCGCTTCGATTCGACGAATATATTGCAGCCGGAGGTATCGGTCATAACTCCGGTCGATCTCGACCACCGCGAATATCTCGGAGAGACGATCGAGGAAATTGCATTCGAAAAGGCGGGGATAATCAAGCCGGGCGCGCCTGTGGTTATCGCTCCGGGCAATCTCCGGGTTCGCGATATATTTATAGATAAAGCCGCCGAAACGGGTTCGGAAATTATTTTCGCTGAAAATATTTTTAATTATAATATCCCGAAATTCCGCCGGGATATGTCAATTGTTTTGGATATTAATTCCGAAAGTATTAATATTGATAATCTCACGGTCGGGATGGCCGGGCGCCATCAGCCAGAGAACATCATCACCGCAATCGCCGCGCTTAATGCTCTACCCAATGGCATTGCACCCAAAGAACAGGACATCCGCCGGGGGATGGAAAATACACCCCGCAACACAGGCTACCGCGGCCGGCTCGAATTGTTCCACAGCGACCCGCCGATTGTAATCGATTCGGGACACAACCCTGCGGCAATCGAAAGCCTTATTGAATCGCTCGGGCTGCACCGTCCCGGCGAGCGCTGGCATTTGATTTTTGGAGCGATGAAGGATAAGGACATTGGTCGGGTGCTCGAAATTCTTGCACCAATTTGCGACAGTATCTCGGCCGTCCGGCCAAATATCGGCCGGGCTGCGGCCCCTGAAGTAATAGCCATATTTGCAAAAAATGCGGGTTTTTCGGAAATATACGTATCAAACGATTTATCCGGGGCGATCGCCAGCGGAGCTGCATGGGGTCGTCCAATGCTGATCGCGGGGTCGTTTTATATGGCGGGCGAAGCCATCGGTGCGCTGGAAAAAATATTACGCTAATCGGCTAATTTTGTTAACTTTGTAATTGGGCTTTTCTCAGATTTTGAATTTTATTCTTTTCAATAAATAAATCCGGAGTATGCAATGAATTCCGATAATTATCAGATCAAAAGCGCTCTCATTTCTGTTTCCGACAAGGAGGGCATCGTCGATTTCGCGCGTTCGCTGAGCGATCTCGGCATCGAAATATATTCCACCGGCGGCACTGCCCGCACACTCAAAGAGGGCGGAGTCGACGTCAAAAGTGTCAGCGAACTGACCGGCTTCCCCGAAATTCTCGAAGGCCGGGTCAAAACTTTGCATCCGGCCGTTCATGCGGGGCTGCTGGCAGACCTCGGCAAGGAAGACCATCGCCGTCAGCTTGGCGAGCACAACCTTGCATCAATCGATATGCTGGTGGTTAATTTATATCCGTTCGAGGCCACACTTGCACGCGGGGGATCGAGCCATGAGGAAATTATCGAGAATATCGACATTGGCGGCCCGGATATGCTTCGCGCGGCTGCCACGAACTATCTTCGGACCTCGGCGGTGGCGGACCCCGGACTTTATAACGAAATTATCGAACTGCTCACTAAAAACGGCAGCAGATTAGACGAAGCCTACCGCCGCCGGCTTGCCGGTGCGACATATTCGCATACCGCATATTACGATTCTAAGATATCGGGATATTTCAACGGGATTAATAAAATTGAATTCCCCGATCAGCTCTCGCTGGGATATAACGTGGGGCAGAATCTCAGATATGGCGAGAATCCTCATCAGAATGCGGTGCTCTACGGCGAATTCGGCAATATTTTCGAAAAGCTGCACGGCAAGGAATTGTCGTACAATAATATCGTCGATATCGACGCCGCTGCCAAGCTGATTCTCGAGTTCGACCGCCCGGCCTGCGCAATTATCAAGCACACCAATCCCTGCGGAGTGGGCACAGCGGCCAATCTTTCGGACGCATACCAGAAGGCTTTCGCAACCGATAAGGACTCCCCTTTCGGCGGAATCATCACATTCAACCGGCCGGTGGATTTCGAAACCGCACAGACGGTGCATGGGATTTTCACCGAAGTGATTATTGCTCCGGAATTCTCCCCCGAAGCGATTGAATTATTGGTCACCAAAAAGAACCGCCGACTGATTCAGGCAGATTTCGCAAGGCTTGGCCGGGAATGGAATATGGACTTAAAAGCCGTTGCCGGCGGACTATTGATGCAGAACGCCGACCTCGGATTATTCGGCGAGGGCACGCTGAAAGTAGTAACCAAACGCCAGCCCACCGACGAAGAGATGATGGCCATGATGTTCGGCTGGAAAATCTGCAAACATGTAAAATCGAACAGCATTATATATACAAGCTCCGACCGCACTCTGGGCGTGGGCGCAGGCCAGATGTCGCGCGTGGATTCGGCCCGCATCGCCCGCGAAAAAGCATTTAAAATGGGCATTGATCTGAAGGGCTCAGTTGTGTCGTCTGACGCTTTCTTCCCGTTTGCAGACGGGGTAATGATGGCGGTCGAAGCCGGAGCAACAGCAGTTATTCAGCCAGGGGGATCGGTTCGCGATGAAGAAGTAATCAAGGCTGCGGACGAAAACGATATAGCAATGGTATTCACAGGCATGCGGCATTTCAGACACTAAAAGGACAGTCAAAATGGCATTCACATTTTTTTTCAGAGACCATCATACATTAAATAAAGTTGTCGAATTTCTGGTGCCCCATATCGCTGGCTACAGCAAGATCAAGATTTGGGACGCAGGCTGCGCAATGGGCCCTGAGCCTTATACATTTGCGATTATTCTGGCCGAAAAGATGGGACAGTATAGTTTCCGCAATGTACGGATCACAGCTTCGGATATCGACGAAACCAATACATTCGGCACAATTGTGACTAACGGGATTTACCCGGAATCGGACTTGAAAAGGATACCGCCGGAAATATTCGAGAATTATTTCAGCAAGGCAGACGAGGACGGATACTACAAAATCGACGAATCTATCCGCTCTCGCCTTGAATTTCAAAAGCACGATCTATTGACGCTCAAACCGCTCGATACGGGATACCAACTGGTGATCTGCAAGAATGTGCTGCTGCATTTCCAGCCGCAGGAGCGGGTCGAAGTTATCAAAATGTTCCATAAAGTGCTGGCGCCCGGCGGGTTTTTCGTGACCGAGCAGACCCAGCAGATGCCGCCCGAATGTGCGCATCTGTTCAAATCGCTGGCCACCGATGCGCACGTGTTCCAGAAGATTTGATGCCGGATGAACGTACTGAAACTAAATAAAAATCCGGGGAAATATTCATGTAATGTATATCACGTCCGCGGCGATTGGAACGCTATCAATGACGTGAATACGATGATCGACACCGGCACCGACGCATTTGTGCTCGACGAGGTAATGTCGCTCTCCACGGGCGTAGGCAAGCGCCGTGTGGAACAAATCATACTGACGCATGAGCATTTCGACCATGCCGGCGGCCGGCATAAGTTTATCGAGAAATTCAAACCCCGCGTGATCGCATTCTCGCCGATTAGCGGGGTTACCGACCGCGCATATGACGGGATGAAGGTCAAAATCGGTGACTGCGATGGGATAATACTACACACCCCCGGGCATTCGCATGATTCAATATGTATATATGTAGCAAGCGAGAAAACCCTGTTCTCCGGCGACACCCTGCTCAATATTAAAACTGCCGGCGGCACCTATAGCCAGGAGTATCTCGAAGTGCTTGAACGCCTGGCCGCGCTCGATATCCGGATCATTTACTCCGGCCACGACGACCCGGTTACCAAAAACGCACTTGATATGATAAACCACACCCTCGAAAATGTACGCAACTCAAAAATCATTTAATTATTTTAATTAAATAATTCTTTCAACTTCCTGAAAATTCAGCCGATAAGATTAGTAGATTTTAATTTTATATAATGTGATTATTTTATATAATACATTATTCCGGAATGCCAATTATCCTAATATCCCATCAAAACTGGCCATTCCAACAGCCAAACAGAACACATTAAACATTATCAATATTATATTCGGAGGAATCCTATGAAGATAGGTTATAGGCTTGGTATTGGCTTTGGAATTCTGCTGGTAATTCTGATTGGAGTCAGCTTTACCTCTATTGGCAATCTCGAAACTCTCAGCGGCGAGGTCACCCTTATGGTCGAGGATCGTTTCCCAAAAACTGTCTGGGTCAATGATATGATCGACGCTACGAACGACGCCGCCAGCGCAATCAAAAATAAGATGCTTACAGACGATCCCAAAGAGGCGCAGATAAGTCAGGAGCGTCTCGACGCAGCACAGCAAACAGTTAACGACCGGATGGAGAAACTGCGAAAGACGGTGACAACGCCAGAGGGTATAAAAATGCTCGACAAAATCGACAGGGTCCGCAGCGATTTCTACGAGGCTCGGCAGGAGGCTTTCGATTCTCTTAGTGCGGGCAATCGCCAGTCTGCGATTAATCTGACTTTAGGGCCAGTGCGAACAACTCAGAACAATTATCTGGCTACTCTGGAAGAATTAATCGAATATCAGAACGAGCTCGTGCGGGATGCGGGCGCAAACTCGCTCGAAATATACGAAACCGGACAGATACTGCTCTACTCCGTGGGTGCGTTTTCGATTATCGCCACGATTATTATAGCGCTTATATTAATTAAGAGCATAGTATCCCCTATCCGCAAAGCGATGATCGCCGCGCAGGAGATTTCCAAAGGCAACCTCGACGTCGAGCTCGAAACCAAAGGCAAGGACGAGGCTGCCCAGATGCTTCGCGCAATGAAGGAAATGACCGGAATTCTGAACAACCTGCTGATCGATGTTGATAAATTATCCAAATCCGCACAGGAGGGCGCTCTCGATCAGCGAGCCGAGGAGACCCGCTACGAAGGCGATTTCCGCCAGCTTGTGCACGGAGTCAATGGCACGCTCGACGCTGTGGTCGGGCCGCTGAATGTGGCTGCGGAATATATAGACAGAATCTCTAAGGGCGACATCCCGCCAAAAATCACAGAGGAATATCACGGGGATTTCAACGAAATTAAAAATAATCTGAATCAGTGCATCGACATTATCACCGCGCTGACGAAAGAGACCTCGGACATTACTCAGTCAATCCGCAAGGGCCAGCTCGATATCCGCGGCGATGCCGACAGATTCGTCGGCGACTGGCAGCGACTAATCAAGGGCATCAACGACCTAACGGACGAGTTCGTCGGGCCGATTAATGTCACCGCGGAATACGTCGATCGCATATCGAAGGGCGACATCCCGCCGAAGATAACCGACGATTATCAGGGCGATTTCAACGAGATTAAGAATAATCTGAATCAGTGTATCGATATAATGAATGGCCTGCTCGGCGAAACCAACAGGCTGGTCGAATCCGTCGTCGAAGGCCAGCTCGACCGCCGCGGCGATGCCGATACGTTCACCGGAGGCTGGAGCCAGCTCGTGGGCGGCGTCAATCGACTGGTGGACGCGTTCGTAAGCCCGATCAATGTGACTGCGGAATATATAGACCGGATTTCGAAAGGAGACATTCCGCCAAAAATCACAGATGAATACAAGGGCGATTTTAATGAAATTAAAAATAATCTGAATCAGTGCATCGATGCGATTAATCAGTTAATCACCGATTCGAATAAACTGGCTGAAGAAACAATCAAGGGACGACTGAGAGAGCGCGCCGACGTCAGCCGCCACAGCGGAGACTTTAAAAGAATTATTGAAGGAGTCAACAACGCTCTGGGATCAATCACGGCTATGCTCGATTCGGTGCCTATTCCGCTTATGACAATCAATAAGGATATGAAAATCCAGTTCATTAACGAATCGGGTGCATCGCTCGACAACAAAACCGGAAGTCAGCTCGAGGGGACCAAATGCAACGATCACTTCCGCACGGAGCATTGCAAAACCGAAAACTGCGCCTGCGATCTATCTATGAAGCAGGATAAGCGGATCACTCAGGAAACCATCGCCCGACCGAACGGACATGAGATCGAGATCGAATACACCGGCGTTCCGATTCACGATCCGGACGGCAATGTGGTGGGCTCGTTCGAAATAGTGCTCGACCAGACCGATATCAAACAGGCAATGCGCCGCCAGGACAAGGTCGCCAAATACCAGCTTCACGAGACCGACAAGATAGTCGATGCGCTCGAAGCCCTGGCCGAGGGCGACTTTAAGGTGCATGTCGATCTTGACGATCCCGACGAGCAGACACAGAACGCATATAATACATTAATGCGCATACTTACGGCTATCCGCAAATTCACCGGCGCGGTGTTCGCGCTTCAGAGTGACGTCAATATGCTCAGCGAGGCCGCAGTCGAGGGTCGGCTCGGGCAGCGCGTCGATACCGGGAAACACAAGGGGGAATTCGCAGATATAACCCGCGGACTCAATAACACGCTCGATTCGATTATCGAACCGATCAACGAGGCTTCGGAGGTGATAGAAGTACTCTCCACGGGCGATCTGACCGCACGGGTGACCGGCAAATACAGCGGCGACCATGAAAAGCTCAAGAACAGCCTCAATTCGCTGGCGGAATCACTCGCGGGAGTGATTTACGAAGTCAGCGAGGCTGTGGAATCCGTGGCCTCAGCAGCAGTCGAAATGACCGCCACTGCCGAAGGCCTTGCTGCGGCCTCGCAGGAGCAAAGCTCGCAGTCGGACGAGGTGGCAAGCGCAGTTGAGGAGATGTCGCGAACAATCACTGAAAATGCGATGAGCGCAGGCAAAACCGCCGAGGAAGCCGAGAGCAACCAGAAGATAGCGCGCGAAGGCGGCGATATTGTCAGCCAGACCGTAGCAAAAATGCGCGATATCGCCCAGGTTGTCAAGAATTCTGCGGAGAATATAGAATCGCTTGGTGAATCGAGCAAGAAAATCGGCGAAATCATTTCCGTTATCGACGATATTGCCGACCAGACAAATCTGCTCGCGCTGAATGCGGCTATCGAAGCAGCCCGGGCCGGCGAACAGGGCCGGGGATTCGCAGTAGTAGCAGACGAGGTGCGCAAGCTCGCAGAACGCACTACCGAAGCCACAAAACAGATAGCTTCGATGATCAAAGGCATTCAGAGGGAAACCTCCGAAGCAGTCGATGCTATGCAGCGTGGCACCGAGGAAGTATCCAGCGGCATAACGCTTGCCGACAGCGCAGGCGATGCGCTCGGAAAGATAGTGGGCAGCACTCAGGACGTACTGGATATGATTAATCAGATTGCCGCCGCAAGCGAGGAGCAATCCTCCACCAGCGAGGAAATATCCAAAAACGTGCTGGCAATATCGAAGGTAACGACGGACTCGGCGCAGCGGATCGAAGAGGTCGCACGGTCTTCCGAGGATCTGACTCATCTGACCGAGACACTTTCGGAAATGATGTCGCGATTTACAATTAACGGCCAGAGCAATCAGATCGCCGGCAAATCCGGCAAAAAGGAACTAAGCCACAGCGAGCGCCATCTGCTGACCGATTAAATATATTAATAATATATAATAATTCGCAAAAAGCTGTCTCTTTTCGCAAGGGGCAGCTTTTCTTTTTCATGATTCTTTGTTATTTTTAAAAAATATTTCTGAAAAAGGAGATCGAAATGGATATATTCATGAAAAAAGCAATCGAAATGGCCCGCAAAAGCCTCGACGAGGGAGGCATTCCGATTGGTTCGGTGCTGGTCAAATACGGCGAAATCGTAGGCGAAGGCCACAACAAACGCGTACAGGAAGCCGACCCGGTAACCCATGCCGAAATTGACTGCCTGCGAAATGCCGGCCGGATCGGATCGTATCGCGGCACAACGCTATATTCAACACTTATGCCCTGCTATCTCTGCGCGGGGGCGGCTGTGCAGTTTGGAATTGAAAAGGTGGTGGCCGGGGAATCGCGGACATTTGCCGGGGCGCGTGAATTTATGGAATCCCGCGGCATCGAGGTGATAGATCTCGATCTGGACGAATGCTATGATATGATGACCGGTTTCATTCGCGAAAAACCGGAGCTTTGGAACGAAGACATCGGCGAATTATGAACCGTCAGCTATATAAGCAAGCTCGCAGATAGCCTCTCTCAATCGGTTGAATATATGCGTCATTGCCTCCATATCGAGGCTATCCACGGCATCGTGGAGATCTTCGCCTATGCTTTTCAATTGCGGGACGCCGTAATTCAGGCCATCGTCTGTAAGCCGCGTGGCGAGCAATTCGATTTCGTCTACCGCGAACCCGGATTCGATGTCGTCGAGCCCGGGAAGCACTTCGTTATATAAATATTCAGCGAGCGGTCGCAGCTCTTCCTCCCTGCCCTTGATATTCAACGATGATTTATGCTGAGACTCATCATCCGCAGGGGTGGTTCCGTTAATTATCCAATATTTTAGATGTTTTTTCAGCTCATCATATAATTCTTTTTCTTTCAGGGGTTTGCGCAGGTAGCCGTTGCAGATATTCATTATTGCCTCGCGAGTTTCTTTCATCGCCGAAGCAGTGACTGCTACAATTGGTATATCCTTCAATTCGGAAGATTCTCGCAGTTTGTGGCTGGCTTCGTACCCGTCCATAACGGGCATTTTCATATCGAGAAGTATGACATCCGGCCGTACGAGGAAAGCAATATCAATGGCTTCCGCGCCGTTTTCTGCTTCATATAATTCAAAATCCTCGCCAGCGAGATAATTTTTAATTAACTCGCGATTCAGCTCGATATCGTCCACAATCAAAATTTTGGAGGGTGTGAATTTTATGTTTTCCTCTGACGTATCGCTTTCCACAATCCTTACCGTTGCATCGCCGGATACGCTTACCTCCGCGAAATATACACTGAACCTTGCGCCCTGGCCGGGCTCGCTTACGACTGAAATACTTCCGCCCATCATTTCTGCCAGCCGCCGGCTGATTGTCAGCCCCAGTCCGGTGCCGCCGTATTTGCGGGTGCTCTGGCCCTCCTGCTGCACGAATGATTCGAAAATTTTCTCATGTTGATCTTTGGCTATGCCGCGGCCGGTGTCCTCTACTATCATTTCCATTTCAATACCCGAGCCATCGGTTAACTGACTGATCATTCTGATTTTGAGCGCCACATATCCATCTTCTGTAAATTTTAAGGCATTGCCCATCAGGTTGAATAATATCTGGCGGATGCGGGTTTCGTCGAATATCAGCGCGTTGGGCAGCGCTGTGTCGACCCAGATACGCAGTTCGAGCCCTTTTTTGTTGGCCGACAGCCGGAATATATTATAGATGTCATTGGCCAGGGAATGGATATCTATGGGCTCGAATTCGAGCTCTATGCGGCCGGCTTCTATTTTGGAAAGGTCGAGTATGTCGTTGATCAGATTCATAAGGCTTTTGCCGCTCGAAGCGATGGCATCGAGGTATTGGGTCAGCTTTTTGTCAGAAATATTTTTTGCGAGCAATTCTGAGAATCCGAGTATCGCATTCATCGGTGTTCGGATTTCGTGGCTCATGTTCGCAAGGAACATGCTTTTTTCGCGGGTTGCGCGCTCGGCGATTCTGCGGGCTTCATCGAGCTGCGAAATTGTTAGCTCGAGCTCGGTGGTTTTTTCTTCGAGCTGCGACTTTGCGAATTCGAGGTCTTTGGTGTACCATATTAGCTGGTCGCGCGTTCGGATGCGTTCGGTAATATCTGTAAAAGTCCACACCCGGCCTTTGATTTCGTTTTCCAGTACCTGTGGTCTTGAGGTGACTTCGTAAACCTGTTTGTTTTTCAGGTGCATTTCGTAAATCGCTTCGGAATCATTCATTTCAATAATATATTGAATGCTATCCCGGAATTCGTCAGATCCGATTACTTCCCGAGACAGACGGTCGAAGAGTTTATCCTGACTGCATTTGAGCAGCTCAGTCTCTGCGATTTCGAACATATGCAGGAATTGGGGATTGTAATTCGTAAGATTATTTTCGTTGTCGAATGCGATTACTCCTTCATTGACCGAGCTGAATATTGCCGTCAGCAGGCTGAGCGAGCGCTCCAGCTGGTATTCGGCAAGCCTGCGGTTGGTAATATCCCTCGATACGGCGATTATTTCGCGCGCATCGCCGTTGACTTCCGGAATAATTTTATTCGTGGTTTCGAACCAAATATACTCGCCATTTTTCTTTCTGATACGGTATGTTATTGTAGTGGGACGACTTACATCCAGCGCGGTATCATGAGAATTTCTGATTATTTCAATATCCTCGGGATGGAAGAATTCATATGCGCCACGGCCAATCAGTTCTTCGGGTTCGTATCCCAAAAGAATTTTCGCAGAGGGCGAAGCATACATATATATGCCTTCGGGTGTATGGCGCGAAATCATATCGGTCGAGTTTCCGGCCATAAGACGGTAATGCTCTTCGCTGGCTCTGAGGCGATCCAGCTCATTAAATTCGTTCGAAACGATAGTTGTTTCCGGGGAACCAATGCCTGACTGGCGCTCCAGATCTTTGATACGGGCGATCAGTTCTTCCCTTTTCCATTTATCATAATTCATAAATCAAGCGCTTCGTAAATCATAAATATAAATGATCGAAATTCGTATCCCGATGCGGATTGCATTCCGATTTCGCATGGCAGATTCGACGAATAGCAGCGTTCGGGCTTGTATTCGGCGATTTCTGCAGCCTCGATCGATGCAGCGGATAAGTTCAGCTCAGGATAAAGAAATCCTCGGTCGCCGGCAAATCCGCAACATTGCAAATTCTCAGGAATATAAACATTTTCTGCGAAAAATGAAGCCAATTCAGAAAACTTTTCCGTGAGATTCATCTTGCGAACGGCGCAGGTCGGGTGCAGAGCGATTCTGCCACGGACTTTGGGATAATCCCGCTTCCGGTCGATTAGCCCATATATATATTCGATCGAATCCAGAAATCTTAATGAGTCATATTTAATTCTATTTTCACTGTCAATATATTTCCTGCAATTTTTAATGAAATATGCACACGAGCTGGAATCGAATACAATCGGCAGCTCACCTTCGCGGCTCCATTCCCACATTGCGGCGATTGTTTTGTTGACCATATCCCCCGCGGCAGCGAAATGCCCCTTGGAGTCAAACGCCATCCCGCAGCAATGCCCGCGGATGTCTCGCGGGATCATCAGTTCGCCGCCAAGCTCGCGCGAGACATCGATCATCGCACGGATCGGCCCCGGTTCGCCGCTGCGACCCATAATGCGGTTCATACAGCATGGGAAACAGATAGCTGCAGCATCGGCGGGGAGGCGCACCGGCACTTCTTCCGGGTGGCCGATCGCGGCATTCCATTTGGGAAGAGTCGCCGTGGCATGATTATCAGCAAAACGTGTGAGTGATGTTAGTATCTTTGGTGAGAGCATACTTTCGGCTGTTTTCGCGATGCGGACGCCGCCCGCGGCAATAGCCGAAGCATTGGCGAAATTGGCGGCAATCCATGTCGCAACCTGTTGCGCGCGCTTGCTCTCAGCGGTATTACGCAGTTTTTTTATCATGCTGCCTGCATTGACGCCCAGCGGACATCGCGTTTCGCAGAGGCCGTCGGCGGCGCAGGTTTCGCGTCCGTAATATATATATTCGTCGAGAATTTGACTGCTCAATTCAGGCAAATGATTATTTATTGAATTGATCTCACGCATGACCGATATCCGGCGGCGGGGCGTGGCTGTCAGATTGCGGCTCGGGCAAATCGGCTCGCAGAATCCGCATTCGATACAAAGATCGGCTTCCGGATCGACGTCGGGGAATTCTTTTAGATTTTTAAGATGAATATGCTCGTCGTCGTTGATGATTACGCCGGGATTGAGAATATTCATCGGATCGATTGCGTGTTTTACGCGCTTCATCAATTTAAATATATCGCTGCCCCACTGACGCGCGACATACGGCGCCATATTGCGGCCGGTGCCGTGCTCGGCCTTGAGCGCGCCACCGAGGCTGATGACCATATCGGCCATTTCGTCCATAAATCTTCCGAAGCGATGAATCTGAACATTATCCGAAAAATCCGGCGCAATCATAAAGTGCAGATTTCCGTCGGTGCCATGGCCATATACCCCTGCATTGTCGTATCCATAATATTCGAACATCCGGCGCAGCCCGGCGAATGCCTCGGTGAGATTTTTCAGCGGCACGCAGATGTCTTCGATGATAAAACTGCTTCGGGGCGGACGGTGTCTTCCGAGCGCTGCAAGCAGTCCCTTGCGCATATCCCATAGGGCGGCGCGCTGATGTTCGTCCCGGGCAATATATGGCGGATGCGTTATCCCAAATTCCGGAATAATTCGCAAAAATTCGCGGTTGATTGATTCAATCGCGTCATGGTCCGCGGCTTCGAATTCGCAGAGTATGGCATTAATTCCGGGCGGAAGGCTGCGCAATTCCGCGGGCAGATTCGGATGCAGACGGCCGGCATCGAGCGAAATCTCGTCCATTATTTCGATTGCGGTTGCGCCCAGATTCTTGATCCGGAAAAGAGCGCTGCATAATTTATCCATATCATCAAAAAACAGCATCGAGGTCAATTTATGCGGATGCAGGGGGAACGTATCGATGGCGGCTTCGCAGATAAATCCAAGTGTGCCCTCCGAGCCTATCATAAGATGTGCGAGAATATCTGCTGGCTTCCGGAAATCGATAAAAGCATTTATGGCATAGCCAATTGTGTTTTTAATTTTGTAGGAATCTTCGATTTTCAGGCGGATTGATTCATCGCTCAGAATTTCATCCCGGATTGCCTCAAGCTCTTTATAAATATGGAGTTCTTTTCGCTGAAGGATTTCGTCGGCATTTTTATCCGAAGTATCGATTATCGTTCCGGACGGCAGGATAAATCTGATAGAATGCATCGTATTGTAAGGATTGAGCCGAACTCCGCTTCGCATTCCGCTTGAATTATTCGCCAGCGCGCCGCCGATCATACAGGTATCGATCGAGGCGGGATCGAATCCGAGCTTGCGGCCGTATTTTGCAAGCTCGCGGTTGACGAGTCCGCAGACCATGCCGGGCTGCACGGTGACTCTATCGCCCTGGCCAATTACTTCGAGCTTTTTCCAGTTGCGGGAGATGTCGGCGATAATATCATTGCCCAGGGCCTGGCCGGAGAGCGAAGTACCCGCGGCACGGAAGGTTATGGAGCGGCTGGTGGAGCGGGCTTCCGCGAAAATTGATATTATGTCGCGTTCGTCGAATGGGCGCATTATGATGCGAGGCAGAATTCGATAGAAACTTGCGTCGCGGGCCGAAGCATGCAATTCCGCAAGCCGGAATGATAAATCGGAATTTTCGCGGATTTGAATATTCATAATTATTTTTCAACAATAAATTAGAAATAGCGCCCTAATCGGGCTAAGCAATTTTAACTAAATCAAATAAGGTATGCAACATATTAATTATAGACTTGAAATTTTGTTTTTGATATTTTTAGATTAATCCTTAACTTAATTTTAACGCATGCAGGTGATTATATATTCCCCTTCGGCGTTGAAGTGCACGGCGCTCCGGAGCAATGCAATTTTTTTTAAATAAGGAAATCGACTCTTGAAATACCCTTCTAATTATATTTTGTTGAATATTTTACTGAAATCATTATGAACACGGTTCTCTACCTGATACCGATCATCGGTGTTTTGGCCTTGATTTTCACCTTTCTGAAATCCAGTTGGGTCAGCCGCCAGGAAGTTGGCAGTGAAAAAATGGGAAATATCGCCAAATTTATCGCTGATGGCGCTATGGCATTTTTGAAAGCGGAATATCGCGCGATTGCATTTTTTGTAATCATTGTTGCGATTCTGCTGGGCATCCAGGGCAACACTAATGAGAATTCGCATTTCCTTGTTTCTATTTCATTTATAAGCGGCGCTATCTGCTCGGGACTCGCCGGTTATATTGGCATGAAGGTTGCCACCAAAGCTAATGTCCGCACAACCAATGCGGCCCGCACCAGCCTTAATAAAGCTCTGAACGTCGCCTTCACCGGCGGCACCGTGATGGGCATGGGCGTGGTTGGCCTTGGAGTGCTGGGGCTTTCGGGTCTCTTTCTGATTTTTGCCAATATGTGGTTCGTCGGTAATGAAAGCGTCGAAACTATTCGACTTGTGGTCACAGTGGTAACCGGCTTCTCGTTCGGCGCATCCTCGATCGCGCTGTTCGCACGCGTCGGCGGCGGTATTTATACCAAGGCCGCAGATGTCGGAGCCGACCTTGTGGGTAAAGTCGAAGCGGGCATTCCCGAGGATCATCCGCTGAATCCTGCAACCATCGCCGATAACGTTGGCGATAACGTCGGCGACGTAGCAGGTATGGGTGCCGACCTTTTCGAATCATACGTCGGCTCGATCCTTGCCACTATGGTTCTTGGTACTTCATTCTATATGATTCCCGAATTCCAGAATACCGCATTCGGCCCGCTGTCGGCGATTGTACTTCCTCTGCTGCTAGCCGGCGCAGGGATTCTGGTTTCTATGTTCGGCACATTTTTCGTGCGCGTCAAAGAGGGCGGCAATCCTCAGACCGCTCTGAATATGGGCACATACCTCTCCGGTATTCTTATGATTATCGTTTCTTATTTCATCATCGACGGTGTGCTTCCGCCTTCGTGGGAATTCATCGATCCGCTGTATGGAACAACTTATACTATATATTCATGGGGAATTTTCCTCGCTACGATTATCGGTTTGGTAGCCGGCCTTGGTATCGGCGCAATCACCGAATATTACACCGGCCTCGGCAAACCGCCGGTGCGTAAGATTGCAGAGCAGTCGCTCACTGGTTCGGCCACTAACATCATCGCAGGTCTCGGCACAGGTATGATGTCCACAGCAATTCCGGTACTGCTGATAGCATTTGCCATTATTGGCAGCTTCCATTTCGCAGGCCTTTATGGTATCGCAATCGCCGCTGTCGGTATGCTCGCAACCACCGGCATCCAGCTTGCGGTTGACGCATACGGCCCGGTATCGGACAACGCAGGCGGCATCGCCGAAATGGCAGAGCTTCCGCACGAAGTCCGCGAACGCACAGATAAACTCGATGCAGTCGGCAACTCGACAGCCGCCATTGGTAAAGGCTTCGCAATCGGTTCGGCAGCCCTCACCGCGCTGGCACTCTTCGGCGCATTCATGACCGCTGCCAATCTGCACTCGATCGATATTTCGAAGGCAGTCGTGATGGCCGGCCTCTTTATCGGCGGCATTATGCCCTTCGTATTCTCGGCAATGGCAATGGGCGCAGTAGGCCGCGCAGCCATGAGCATGATTCAGGAAGTCCGCCGCCAGTTCCAGGATATCCCGGCGCTGAAGGCAGCTCTCGCAGTCATGAAAAAATACGGCGATAAAGACATTAAAGAATGGGATAAAGAAGACATCGCCACCTACGAAAAAGCCGAAGGCTCTGCGGAATACGCCAAATGCGTTGATATTTCGACCAAGGCATCGCTTCGCGAAATGATGCTCCCGGGCACACTCGCAGTTGCAGTTCCGATAATCATCGGCTTCGGCGGCGGCCCCGAAATGCTTGGCGGTTTGCTCGCAGGCGTCACAGTCACTGGCGTGCTGATGGCCATATTCCAGTCTAATGCCGGCGGCGCATGGGACAACGCTAAGAAAATGTTCGAAGAAGGCGTTGAGATCGATGGCCAGATGTATTACAAAGGCTCCGATCCGCATAAAGCCGCCGTCACTGGCGACACCGTTGGCGATCCGTTCAAGGATACCTCCGGACCTTCGCTGAACATACTTATCAAGCTGATGTCCATCGTATCGCTCGTGCTTGCAAGCATGCTTATATAATTCAATGACTTATATGTTTATCGAAGCCTCTCCGCCACAACGGGGAGGCTTTTTTGTTGGAAATTGATTATATTGAATTTTTTTTAAATCTGATTATGAAAGAAGTATACTTCACTCAGGAAAATATCACCATCAAATCTGCGGAAATGCTTGATGAATTAAGCATTTATGCCGGACACAGGACGCATCCTCCGATTACGCGATCGACCGCGCTGATGGTGCTCGATTTGCAGAATTTCTTCACCCGGTGGGATTCTCATGCATTCGTTCCGTCGGCCACAGCAATTATGAATAATATCAATGAATTAATTCATTTATTTGATAATAATAATTTGCCTGTGATATATACATATCACACGAACTCTGCGGACAATGCCGGGCTGATGGACCGATGGTGGCGCGATATGATCGCCTCTGATTCCGTGAATGCGGGGATAGATGATCGAATCATAATCTCTGATAATTCAAAGATTTACGAGAAGCATCAATATAGCGCATTTTCTAATCCCGAATTGAATGAATATCTGATTTCGAAAAATATCGACACCCTGGTAATCACAGGTGTGATGACTCATCTTTGCTGCGATACTACCGCCCGCGACGCATTTATGCGTGGATTCCGGCCGATTATCCCAATCGACGCTACTGCCACATATAGCGAGAAGCTGCATCTATCCAGCATGAGATGTCTCGCCCACGGCATCGCGCAAATCACTAATACTAAACGCTTTATAGATCAAATATATGAAGAATAAATTCCATATCGCAATAATCGGAGCCGGCCCGGCGGGTATAGCCGCGGCTATCCAGCTTCAGCGCGCCGGCGCGGATTATGCCGCATTCGAGGGCGCAAGCATCGGCGGCCTGATACGAAATGCGAATCTGATCGAGAACTATCCCGGATTCCCGGCGGGAACCAGCGGGCGGCGGTTTGCGCAACTACTTGAAAATCACGCAGATAACCTCGGCCTTAATATTATATATAAAGAGATCAAAAAAGTAAAATTCCAAAAAAATGAATTTGAATTAGTCACTGATAAAAATTCATGCTTTTCTGATTATCTGATCGTCGCATCCGGCACACAACCTATTAAGGATCATGGAATTACGATCGACCCCGATTGCACAGGTCGCGTATTCTACGAGGTAGCAGATTTGCCCGAAATCGGCGATTGCGACGTTTGCATCATCGGCAGCGGCGACGCGGCATACGACTACGCATTGGGACTTGCTAAAAATAATAGCGTAAAAATATTGATGCGGAGCGAACGCCCGAAATGCCTTCCGCTCCTGTACAAGCGCGCACTCCGGACTGAATCGATTTCAGTTCTTAATAGAATTACCGCCCGAAGCACAACTACCCGCGGCGAGAAAATTTTGTTAAATTGCTCAAAAGGCAGTAATTTTGTCGGATTTGATTGTGATTATCTTTTGATAGCTATTGGTCGGCGGCCCCGGATGGATTTTCTGGAGATTGACACGATCGAACTCAATAATAATAAACGATTTATATTAGCTGGCGATGTCCATCGAGGAAAATATCGCCAGACAGCAATTGCCGCAGGAGACGGGCTTCGCGCCGCAATGGAAATACTTGATAAAATGCAAATATGAAATTCATCGCAAAAACCATAAACAACGATATAGCAACGGTTTATATCGCCGAGGACAGCCGCGGACGCCTCCTCGAATTTGTTGAATCCGTCGAGCCGCCATTCCCTCGTGAGCTCAAATGGGTAATAATAGTCTCGACGCTTTACGGATGTCCGGTGCAATGCCGCTTCTGCGATTCCGGGGGGCAATATTCAGGCAAAATCAGTGCCGACGAAATGCTCGCGCAGATAGACCACGTAGTCGCAGCGCGTTATACCGACCGCCGTGTGCCAAGCGCAAAATTCAAGATCCAATTCGCGCGGATGGGCGAACCGGCAATGAACCCGGCTGTACTCAAGGTGTTGCGCAGATTGTCTTATATATATGACGCGCCGGGACTTATGCCATCAATATCGACGATTGCGCCACGAGGATGCGACATATTTTTCAGTGAACTGATCGATATAAAAAATGAATTATACGGCAAAAATTTCCAGATGCAGTTCTCGCTGCACTCAACCGACGATCATCAGCGCGACTGGCTGATGCCAGTGCCAAAGTGGTCATTTGAGCATATCGCCGAATATGGAGTGGAATTCCATCGCGCGGGCGAGCGGAAAATCACTCTGAATTTTGCTGTAAGCGGCGATACGATTATTGATACGAGCAAGTTGCTTGATCATTTTTCACCGGATATATTCATCATAAAAATTACACCGGTGAATCCGACATTTACATCAAAAATTAACAATATAGCAGCAAGCTGCGATTTGTCCGCTGCGGCTGCATATATAAATAAGCTTGAGGCCGCGGGTTACGACGTCATCCCCAGCATCGGCGAGCCCGAGGAAAACCTGATAGGCAGCAATTGCGGTCAGCACGTGATGAATTATCTGCGCGGCGACGCAAAGCTAAGCGACTCATATACATATTCATTGATAAAAGCAACAGATCAATAATGAACAAATTAGCCGTAGCATATCGTATTTATCCGAAGGTATCGAAGGTACCGCCAATTTTCGCAAACGATAAGCTGAAGCTTTCAGAGCTTTGCCTGCGGTCGTTCCGCGATTCGCTCGATGGGCTCGACGTCCGGATGTGGGCGCTGCTGGACGGCTGTCCGCCGGAGTACGAGGAGCTTTTCCGCAAATATTTCGGCGATACGAATCTCGAAATCGAGCATCTGCCTTCGGTCGGCAATGCGGGGAGTTTCGGGCGGCAGATGGATATTTTGCTGGATCAGGATTTTTCGGAATATATATATTTCGCCGAGGATGATTATTTCTACTTGCCTGGGCAGTTTCACGAAATGACTGATTTAATTGATAATTACGATGACGTGGACTTTGTTTCGCCCTATGACCACCTGGATTATTACGAGCTTGCGTTGCAGCGCCGTCCATGCCGGGTGGATTTCCGCGGCAACCGCCACTGGCGCACTGCGGCAACGACATGTATGACATTCCTCACCAGCCGGCAGGGGCTTCGAGATACCGAAGACGTTTTCCGGTCGTACACCAAAAAAAATTATGACGCAAGTCTTTGGATGAGCGCGACTAAGTTCAATGTATTCAATCCGGGGTTTTATCTGCGTGCGCTTTCGGATTCGTTTTATTCGAAAATTGCCGCCAAAATGTGGATGCACAGCCCCATCCATAATCTCTTCGCGCGGCGACGGAATCTGTGGACTCCCCTGCCCTCGATCGCCACACATATGGACAGCGAGCACCTTTCGCCGGGGTTCGACTGGCAGTCGGAATTCGCGCGATATAAATAAAAAGTCCGACCGAAGTGGCCGGACTTTAATTCCGAAGCTGCTTGTCCCGATGAAGCTAACGAGTGATTTTCCCTGTTTTTTTCCTTATACCTTTGCAGTTGGTCATCAGCCTCGGAAATGCATTTCCAAACAATCCTTAAGTCGCAGTGATTGAACTATTTGAGAGTGAGCAGTGATGATGCTTAATGCATATTTCTTATTAAAATTTCCGTTGCAATCTCGATTTTATAAAAGCGCGATGCAGGGCGTTCGCAAGAGCGAATAATGTAATTCTCGAAGTCGATTGCACCGATTGGTTCGTACGCGTTTGTCAGAGCCTGCGGATTGACCATGCGGAATCCGTTGAAGTCAACAGTGACAGGTATCTGTGGCTCGATCTCTTTTTCGATTGCTTTCATTCCGAAATGATCCGAGTTTTCGATATCCTCAAGAATAAATTTTTGAAAATCAAATTCATTTTCGAAAATCTGATTATCCGGATTTATTCTTGCTTCGATTATTGGCGCCGGCGTTGCATAAATGTCTGATGAAATCGAGATGGCCAGCGCTGCGATGATGATGATCAGCTTTTTCATGGCTTTCTCCCGTTTGATGATATATTTGATAACCCTTTGTGTAATAATACGGAGGGCTGCGAGGGAATGTTTCAGAATTTTTTAAATTTTTGGAATTAATATTCTTACGCTGGCGCCCCGGGTGGATTCGGGGGTGAATGATATTTCGCCGCCGTGCTCGCTTATGATCTGGTGCACTATGCTCAGGCCCAGCCCGGTGCCGGTCGGTTTAGTGGTAAAATATAGATTGAAAATTTTCTGGCGGATTTCTTCCGGAATGCCCGGGCCTGTGTCGGCGATTACGATTTCATTAAATTCCCCGCTTTCGGCGGCGGAGACGGTGATGGCGCCGCCCTGGGGCATTGCTTCGAGCGAATTGCGCAGTAAATTGAGCAGGGCCTGGCGGAATTTTCCGTGGTCGAGTTCGCTGGCGAGATTATCCGGGACATTATATATTATATCGACTCCCTGGCTGGCGGCCTGGGATTCGATTACCGCAACCGAATCGGCAATTATCTCGCGGAGCGCTACCGGTTCGGCTTTGAGTGCGGCGGGTCGGGCGAATTCGAGGAACTGGCGGATAATTCCGTTGACTCGGGCGACTTCTTCGCGGACGGTTTTGATGAGCTTTTTATATTCGGCTTCATCTTCGCGGGGGTGGAATTCGAATGCGAAGCGCTGTGCGATTACGTTGATTGCGTTGAGCGGATTGCGAATTTCGTGAGCGACTCCGGCTGCGAGCTCTCCCATTGCCGTAAGCTTTTTGCGCTGTTCGAGTTTTTCGCGAATGCGGCGGATATCGGTCAGATCGCGCACGACGGCGACTATTGCCCCGCCTTCTGATCCCGAGATGATCGAGACGCTGAGCCCGATTGTTTTGCGGAATTTACCCACTCTTATATCTTTTTCGATAAATGGTACCGGCGTATTCTCTGCCCTCGCGCGCCTGACGAGAATTTCGTCTTCGGGGAATAATTCTTCATATCTTCTTCCAATGGCGGAGTCTTCCGATACGGCGAACAAGTCTGCCGCCGACGGGTTGAAAACGCTGATCAGGCCATCTTCGCCGACCGCTACGACTGCGTCGGCCATATTATTCAGTATCGCGCCGGTATATTGCCTGACAAAGCGGTGTTCGCGACGCAGAGTGCCAAGCTTTTCGCGCACAAGCAGCATCCCCGCCAATAACAGCCCGGCAGCAAATATGCCGATTCCGATTAATGCAGTACGGCGGAGCGTGCGCGAGTATATACTTTGAACATTATCGAGTCGGAGCGCAATTCGGGTGAGCATCAATCCGCCGGTTTCGGGGTCGACCGGAGCGACGACCTCATATACCTCTTCGCCTTCGTATTTGCGTGCGCGCGTAAGCGGTCGATTGCTTCGCAATGCTTCGAGCAGGAAGGTGTCGCGGCCGATCGAGCTGAGCTCGCTGATGTTGGCCGAGGCGGCGAAAACGCCTTCGGTGTCCTGCATTGCGATGTATGCGATGTCGGGATTGTTGCCAATGTCCCGTATCTGGCGGCCAATGCCGATGCGTCGGCGGAATTGCATCAGCTTTTGCATGTCGTAGCCGGCTATCACATAATCCCCGCCTGCGCGGCGGAGTATCATATATATATCCTCGCCCGATACGGGATCGGGGATAATTCCGATTTCCGACCATTCATATTCCCCGATAAAAACGGGTTCCCCTATTGCGAGCACGTCGTCTGAAATTTCTCTTCCTATGGCGGCGGTATCGTTCGAGGAAAGTATCCGGCCATCCGGATTAATTATATAAAAATTATTGATATCGAATTCGCTGGCGATTTCCTGCAGTTTCTGTGGTGATATGCGTATGGTAGATGCCGCAAGCTCGGCAGAGGCGTTGAGGCGCTTGATCAGAAGTTCTTCGATTTCGTTATTAGCCTCGAGTGAATTACGGATGCTGTTGTTCAGGGTTTCGACCAGTGTGAGCGATTCGTTGCGGAGTATCTGATATAGCTCGCTGCGGCTGGCGCGGGATTCGAAATAAACGAATGCGAAAACCGCTGCTGCGAGCAGAGTGAGCGCCAGGAGCACGTAGCGGCTGCTACGCAGGCGTGGCATCAGATCATATATTTTTTTTTGCGCCATATGATAATCTTTTACCAGCAATTCGAGAAAAATTCGTGCCGGAAATTGATTTGCTGTGTAATTCTTGTATCATTTGATTATTTTTATAATATATGAAATGCCGGGCAAATTTCTTTTGTCTGATCAATTTTATTTTTAATTTGAATTAATTCTCAATTTTTTTCGGATATGCCTCTTATCAAAAATACTATATATATAATCGCAATTTTGGCGGTGATGATGCTTCCGGCAAACGCCCGGACCGAGCCTCGGTTGCTGCTCGGCGATCCGGCTATCCGCGATACGAATATCAGTTTCACCAATCGTGGAGTGAGGCCCTGGCAGCACCATATAGTCTCGCCTGTTCTGATCCCCGGGGCGCAGACGATGGTCAATACGGTCAGCGGCAATTTATTCCACCGGCGCAGGGATATTGAGTACAACACGCCGCTCTGCTCGCTGGCGATCGAATTTGCATACAATAGCGGCAGTTTTTTCGAAGGGCGTTTTGGCAGCGGCTGGCAGATGAATCTGGCGATGCGATATGTCGAAAACGAGGCTAATCGCCATGTGATAATTGTCGGCGGAGACGATGCCACCGATCTGTATTTATATGACAATGGCATCTACCGGCCTTCATATGGCGCGCCGGACAGCCTGGAGTCGCTCGAAACCGGCTATCGGTTGATTTGCTTTCGAGACGGAATTTTTCCGGATGCGGGAATAACCGAATATTATTTTGATGCGCCGGAGCACAATTATCTGACCCGTATCGCAACGCGCGACGGCCGATCTGCGAGAATTCTGCGCAATCGGGATTTATCGATTGATCGAATTGTATCGGATCATTTCCCCGATGTTGAATTTTTTTATGAAAATAATTTATTAAATAAAATTGAATTCAATGGAATTTCGATTCGTTTCGAATATGATGATTCGGGCAGATTAATCGCGGCATCTTCGAATTCCGGAGCTGAGGAATTCCGCCGCATCGAATATGATTATACCGAGGATTGCGATTTGATGTCGCTTATTCGCTTTGGCGGCCACGAAACGGAAATCAGCTACGATGGGGATTTCGGCGTCAGCAAAATGCAATTGGACGGCAAGCGGCTGCTTTCGTTTGGTTTCGATTATGATGCTGGCAATTGCGAAGTCCGGCGCGCGGATTCGGCGGCATATGTTTTCGCAGCCGATGCGAATGGCCGCACCAACAGAATTAAGCGGCCGGATGCGCGGCAGATTGTCATAAACCGGGACGAGCGCTGGCGGCTTACCACTTATCGGAATGCGGCCAACGAAAAAACCAACTATCTTTATGACAGGCACGGGAATATCATAAGAGTTATTTATCCCAATGGCCGCGAAGTTAATTATGACCTGGATTATGAATTAAACAAAATTTCTCAAATATCTGAAAATGGCAAAGCGGATATAACTTTCGAGTACTCGCCCACCGGCAGGCTTATAAACTATTCTATCGGCGAAACCAGGATCGAAAGCTTCACTTATGACGCCGCCGGAAGAACGATTTCTGAAACCGACCGCTATGGCAATACCCGACGATTCTGGTACGATCAGCGGGGCTTCCCGTCGAGAATCGAATACCCCGACGCCAGTGAATTCCATCGAATAAACGACGAGTTCGGCAGACCCTTCCGCATAACCGCTCCGTCAGAGCGGCGGTATTCGATTGATTACGATGCAGCAGGCCGCCCGCGCAGGATTGGTTTTCCGGATACTTCATTTATCGAATATATATATAATGAGTGCGGAAATATCATTTCAATCGGGGACAAAATGGGCGCGGTCTCGCAATATAATTACGATCCTTTCGGAAGGATGATTACAGCCATCGGCCCGGAGACCGACTCGGCAGCATTTGGTTTTAATAATTCACATATTCTTAGATCGCTTGAACTAAGCGGTGGGCGCAATTATTTGTTTTCTTTCGATTCGCTTAATAATCTTTCGCGCGCGGGCAATCCTGCCGGTCATACTTACGGATTCGAATACGACGGAGCGGACCGCTGCACGCGGATTTCGGCTCCAGGGACTCCCGCAACCGATCTGGGCTATGACGAATCGGGCAGTCTTACATCTCTCGTTGCACTGCCGAGGAATATCTTATATGAGTATTATCCCGACGGGAAAATCCGTCGAATAAGCGCCGGAGAGGAGCATACATCGTTTTTCTATTATGACGAACTTGATCGTCTGGTCGAGATCAACCAGACAGTCGCGAGGATTTCCCTCAGATATGGCCGCGAGTTCGATTCAATAGCAGTGGGTGGAATAGTGCCCGGTATTATAAATTATTTTTTCGATCCGAACGGTCGGCTTTCTCGTATTACCGACCCGATTAATCAATCTTTTGAATTTTCTTATAACGCTGCCGGTGATGTTATCCGAACAGTTGATTTCGCAGCCGATACTACCCGTTACGAATATGATAATTCGGGCACTTGCATCCGGAAAATTTATCCCGACGGGTCTATTCGCATGATGCAGTTCGATAAGCGCGGCGACGCCACAGGCTGGAGTCTGCCCACGGGTCTTGATTTCCGGATCGAGAGAAACAGGAATGGCAGAATTGCGAGGATAATCGACAGCGAAGCCGGAGAATCCATATTTGAATACAACGCCGGCGGATTCCTCCGATTCTTTCGTGATAGATGCGGATTCGGCTACGACCTGGAATTCAACCCTGCTGGCAATCCGACAACAATAGCACATCCATCGGGCGCGGTATTTACATATAATTATGGGCGTTTCGGTTATCCCATTTCGGCGCTGAATTCGGGCGGCGATCTGTTCCGAATTGATTATTCCTCTCCCTCGGTGCTCAATTCACTCGCCGGGCCGATGGGGGATATTCTTCGGATCGGCAGCAATGCTTTTATATTCCCCGAAAAAATAAGCGAGGGCGACGCGGTGATGGCACGATATATTTATGGCCGAAATAATCGCTTAATTACCAGCCGGTTCGGCAATGACGAACCATATTCCTTCGGCTATGATTCGTCGGGTCACCTCATCCGGATAGTCGATCCGATGCTGAATACATACTACATCGGGCGCTATGCCGACGGAAAAATCCGCAATATTCAATTTCCCATGGGCGATTCGGTTGTTTATGAATATGTCAAAAATCTTATGAGCAGAGTTTCAATGTCCGGCGGAAGACAGTTGATTTTCGAGCACGACTCACGGGGACGCCTATACCGGATTTTTAACGGCGAGGGCGATGCGTGCGGTTTCCGCTTTGATGATTCGGGCAATCTGATAAAAAAATTCGACGAGTCGGACAATTCATATATATATAATTACGATATTCGCAACAGACTGACTAATATCAAATTGCCGGGCGGTGTCCGGCTGGAATTCGAATATGACCAGTGCGGCGGCATTCGGGCTATATCACTGCCCGACAGCGAAAACTATCTCGCAAAGCCAAACGAGTATTTCGACATGCCCGATTCGGTATTCAGTCCCTCTGGCTGGAGCAGGGGGTTCGAATATGATGCATATGGCAATCTTATAAACCGCACCAACCGGCTTGGGCTGTCGGAAGTGATTTCGCGCGACAGATCGGGACGCATCAGCCGCATTGAGGACTCCGAAGGCGGCTTTGTGGAATATACTTATAATAAGTCCGGCAATCCTGTATCGATACAAACCGAAGGACAGAATTTCGAGTTGCTGCGATTCGATTCGCAAAACCGTCTGAAAACTGTGAAATTCACTCGTAATGATTCGATAACTTTTATGTATTCCCCGCGGAGGAAAATCTCTGAAATTATTAATCAGAATGGCTATTCATACAAATATATCTATGATAAAAATAACCGGCAAAAAAGCCTTCTGCTCCCCGACGGGTCGAGATATGATTTCGCATGGGAACCATTCGGCCGTATAGGCAAATTAGTGGACGGCAATGGCAATATCACAGAATTCGGATATGATAATCTCTCGCGTCTGGTTTCTTTGACCAAGCCCCGCGGCATCAGGATGACATTCCTTCGCGGAATTAATGGCCGGCTTAATGCTATGACCGGTCTGAGCGGCGCTCTGACTGCGTATGAATATGACAATATCGGCAATCTGATAAAATCCAGAGATAATAATGGATATTCGATTGAATTCCATCTAAGCGAATGGGGCAATCCGATTACAATGATCGACAAGCATGGCATTGATATTCATTTTGGCTATGACCGGAATAATCACATCAGCTCATTTATTGATCGCAGCTCCAGAATTATAAATATGAAACGTAATGCTTACGGGCAACTGACCGCACTTAGTACTCGAAATCTGAGCGAATACGAATTCGAATATTCGCCCGGAGGATCGATTATGTTTTCGAGCGGCCCGGTGTCGAAATTTTTTTATAATTCCTCTCTAAACGGCGTTAGCTCGCTCAGGCTGGATGGGCGCCCACCTGTTGAATTTGGCTACGATCGCAATTTATACTGTAATTATATTTCATCGCCTTCGGATTATGACGAGAATTACTTCTATGATCCTGCGGGCAACCTTTTCCGAAGAATGCTTCCATCACTCGGGGTGGTATCATATAATTATCTTCCGGGCGGATTGCCACTTTCGGCCATTTATTCCACAGGAGATACACTTGCATGGGGCTATGATTCGGGAGGCTGGATTACGAATATCCGGAGGCTGAACGATGCGTCGTCGAATATTCTGATCAATCGCGACGATTCATATTTTCCGGAAATTATTACGGTCAATTTCGATAACCGATTTGTGCGATATCTGGAATACGACCACGACGCAGCTGGCAATTGCACTTCGATTAATAATATGGCCGGAAGCGGTGCGGATTTTGAGTACGACGACAACAATAATCTTCGTACAATCCGGTTTAGTGATGATAATATCAGTTTTGCAAGGAATAATTCCGGAGAAATCACTCAGGAGATTTTCCCGAATGGAATAATCGCAGAATTCGAACGCAACGACCGTGGAATGGTTAGCCGCATAACGCTGCTCCGAAGCAATGGGGATACAATCCGGGCAATCGACTACGCTTACGATAGCGAGGGCAATCTGGTTTACCGCGGCGAATCTACGGGGGAAATTACGCGATTTGTTTATGATGCGGCGTCGCGGCTGATTAATTCGCTCTATCCGCGACAAAGCAAATATTTATATAATTATGATGCCGCTGGCAATCCGGTCGAAGTTTCGATACGCGGAAAAGCCATTCAGTATGCATATAACGCCGATAACTGGCTGCTGTCGGCATCGGGGCATACCTTTTCGTTCGATAACCTTGGTGCGCTGATTCTGGACGCAGCGGGTAACGATACGACGTTTTATGAATATGACCACATGAACCGCCTGTGCTCGGTTGTGCGGGGGGATACATTATTGCAGGAATATGCTTGGTTTGCCGTCGGCGATCTGCTTTATGCGGGCAGCCGGATGAAAGAATTTTATTATCCTTACAATGCGTCTAATCGTGCAAGCGGGCGAACAAATCCTACATTAAGCGAAATTTATGATTCTCTGGGCAATCCGCGGCGGCATATCGTTTATATCCCCGACGGCGGCGACAAGCTCCGGCCAGTGTTTATAAATGATATCAAGAATTCGAAGATATATTATCTGCATTCGGACCATTTCGGAAATGTCCTTTTCGTTTCCGATCGGCAGGGTAATATTATTTCGGAAAACATGTACTCGCCATTCGGCAAGCCAATTGAAGGCAGCGACTTATCCTGGCTTCGATTCGGTTCGATGGAGTATTTCCAATTAACTGGCCTCTATCGAGACGGCTCGCGATTCTGGTCGCCCGAATTGATGCGCTGGCTGACTCCTGATCCGGAGGGTTACGAAAATTCTTATAATTCATATATATATCCCGGTAATAATCCATTCCGGCATTCGAATAGTCCGGATAAGCACTCTCGCAGGCCCGATCCGGTATTATTACCGGCGAATAAAGAGCCGTTTGCCGAAGCTATCCGTCTGCGCGATGAAATCGACAAGGTATCCCCGGATTCGTTAATAATGCACGAAATAAGGCGTATGTTCGGCGATATACGCAATTTTAATCTCAACTTCAGTTATCAGACCTCGCCGCTGGGCGACGGAAGGCGGTCTATAATCGAATTCCCGGGCGGTGAGCCTTCGATAGTTAATATTATCCGTCACGCATTTACTCCGGCGGTGCATAATCCTTACGGAACACTCCGATATTCAGATCAGCTTGTGGCTTCTGCGCGCCTGCCCTATGATTTCGCGGTTGATCCGTCGGAATATCATTATTTTGAGATTTATGAAAGCGCGAATAATCCCTCTCAGGAGATTTCATCATATCTGGATAGTCTGATGCCGGATATATCATGCTGCAGCCCCCCAGCAACGCCCTCTAATATTATTAATATTTATCCTGAGCTTTCGCTTTCGGCGCGTCCACCGCATGTGGAGGAATCAGTTGGGAATATTTTTCGGTTTGCCGAGCGAGTTGATTATTTGCCTATGATTATCCTGAAAGATTTCGTTCATCCCGGGCTGGAAGTATTCCCCGAATCGCATGAAAATAATCTCGCTGAAATCGAAAAACTCATAAAAAATTATATTCTCGACGATTTGTTTCCAAACGATAGCCCGTATTTCCTGAATATCAATCCGCTGCTGGATATCCGTAAGCCGGGCTGGAAGATTTATCATCCGGAAATGCCTCTTCCTGAATCGATAACCGTGGCAGACAGCATCGCGCGGAGCAATCGCCGCAATCTGATCAATAAAGCTTTTTCCGCCGATCCGATAGAGTTTATCCCAGGCCTTACTCAGTACGAAGCCGATCTCTGGCGATATGTCAAATTCCCGACCCGGGATGTTCTACCGCCGGACCCTACGATAACCCGACGGATTGGCCTGCGGGAACTGTTTCGGTTAGGACTTTGGCCGTGATTTTGCTAATTTCGGAGATACTTATTAATAATTCCCCTATTTTTTCTTATATTTATCATCACTTTGATAACTAAAGAAAGCAAATAATTTCTGATGAAGAAATCTCTTTATATCCTGATATATGGTCTGATTATTATACTTATCCAGTCTTGCGCAAGCAGTGATAAATCCGATCGCAGCAGTTCCGAAATTATCAAGGAAAGCCTTTCCAAAATGCAGGATATCGATACCTCGTGGTTCGATCTCCGCGCCCGCGAGCACGTTATCCGCGGGTCTAAGCTCGAGCAGCAGGAGCGCTATGCCGAGGCGCTGATACAGTTCCAGCAGGCCCTGCGCTATGATTCATCATTCGCAATACATTATGCTATGGCAAAGTGTTATAAAGAGATCGAGGAATTCGACCTGGCACTCGAACATCTGGCTCGCGTACTCGATAAAGAGCCGGAATTTTTGCCAGCGCTCAATCTTACAGGCGAAATTTTTATTATCCAGTACAAAATCGAAAAAGCAATCGAAATCTTCGCTAAGATTTACGAGATCGAGCCTAAAGAACGCAATCTTTTGAACCTGGCCCGGCTTTATGAATTCACCGATAAGCAAAAGTCAATCGAACTATACAAGCAATTGATCGATCAGTCCGAAAAGTCAATATATTATGAACGGTTATCAAGGCTTTATGAGCAGACCGGCCAGCACGAAAAATACCTTGATGCACTCGAGAACCTCTTCCATGCTAATCCCGGCGACACTCATACCGCTGTGCGGCTTGTGATGGAATACGCCCAAAAAGACAATTTCGATAAAAGCTGGGAAATTATTTCCGAAGCCGGACAATATCTGCCGTCCTCCGAAATGGTGGTCTGCTATGGCGCTATGGCCGAATCATTGCTTGGCGACACCACTCAAAGCGGTAAGAATAATGTCCGGAAATTCCTAAGCAAAATTGACGACAAATTTTACTCGAACTGGCGGATTCACGCGCTTTCGGGGTATCTGGCCAATCAGATAGACAGCGTCGAAGCCGCCGGGAAATTTTTCAATCATGCAATTCAGGTAGCCGATACTAATGCCGATATACCAATCCAGATAGCGCTGAATTATTACGATCATAAGCATTTTCCTATCGGTATTGAACTGTTGCAAAAAGAAGAAAAGCATTATGAAGACGACTGGCGCTACCCATTTTTCATATCATACGGATATTTATTAATGGACAGCGCACGTGGCGCTCTGCCTCCTATCCGCCGGGCAGTGGGGGTGGATTCGTCGAACGTAGAGGCATGGTCGCAGATGGGCACAATTTACGACGAACTGGGAATGCACGACAGCTCCGACCACGCATTCGGCCATGCGCTGAAGCTCGATCCGGAGAACTCGCTGCTATTAAATAATTACGCTTATTCACTAGCCGAGCGCGAAGTAATGCTCGACTCGGCCTACAGTATGTCGGGCCGGGCAGTGGAGCTAGATCCGGACAATGCTGCATATCTGGATACCCACGGCTGGGTGCTATTTAAACGCGGAAATCCTGAAGAAGCGCTGGAATATATACAAAAATCGATAGAAACAGGCAATGCCAGCGCTGAAGTTTTTGAACATTTGGGCGATATATATATAGAGATGGACCGTCCGGAAAAAGCAACCGAGGCATGGAGAACAAGCCTTGAGATGGAACCCGGCCGGGAAAGCGTGGAAAAAAAATTAGAAAGATATAAGTAATTAAGTTTCGGGAAATCATATGTTTGTAATTATCGGTCTGGTGATTGTTATCGGGAGCCTTATCGCGGGCTACGTTATGCACGGCGGCGATCTCCGGGTTTTGATGCAGATCAATGAATTCATTATCATTGGCGGAGCGGCTATCGGATCAATGCTTATTGCAAACCCGCTCTCAACGATAAAAAAAATCATGTCCGGTGCGATGGGTACTTTGAAGGGCTCTACGCTGAATAAGGAGGCTTATATCGATCTGCTAAGGCTGCAATATGAGCTATTCCAGTTCGCAAAGCGCGAAGGCCTTATCGCGCTCGAGCCGCACGTCGAGGATCCGGAATCGAGCTCGATTATTTCTAAATATCCTTCTTTTCTGGCCAATCACCACGCTGTTGACTTCCTTTGCGATACGCTCAAAGTAGTGCTCAGCGGCGGCGTCCCGGCTCACGATCTGGAAGAGCTGATGGATATCGATCTCGAGGCCCTGCACGAGGAAGAAATGCAACCACCCAACTCGCTCAATACGGTATCCGACGCATTCCCTGCCCTGGGTATCGTGGCGGCGGTGCTTGGCGTTATCATTACCATGCAGTCGATCAATAAAGGTGCAGAGACAGTCGGCGCCAATGTTGCGGCTGCGCTTGTTGGTACGTTTCTCGGCGTGCTTTTGTCCTATGGCGTGGTTGGCCCGATCGCCAAAAATATGGGAGACAGAGTCCAGAAGGAATCGCGCTATCTGCAGTGCATCAAGTCGTCGCTATTGTCGTTCGCAAAAGGCGCGCCGGCCACTGTGGCGCTGGAATACGGCCGCCGGGCAATCGATCCGGAAAGCCGCCCGAGCTTCAGCGAAACAGAAGAAGCGCTAAAACGCTAATATATATAAAAGGAGAAATTCCATATGTCCGAACAGGACCACGATAAGCAACACGGCAAGGAAGAACCGATTCTCATAAAAAAGGTCCGCAAGGGCGGCCATGGCGGCCACCACGGCGGAGCCTGGAAGGTAGCCTATGCTGACTTCGTTACTGCGATGATGGCATTTTTCATCGTTATGTGGATTCTTGCATCGGGCGAAAAAGTACAGAAGCTTGTTTCGGCATATTTCGAAAATCCCGGCGCATTCAGCTTTATTGACGGAAAGATGACCATCCCGATAGACCTCGACTTAAAGCCCGAAGCCGGCAAGGGCGAGGGCGAAGGCAAGGGCGTTGGGCTGTTCAAATTCGACGAGGAAATGGCCGATTCGGTAGTAAGCAAGCTCCGCCAGCAGGCAATCCGGGACAGCGTAGAGGCCATGCAGCGGGTCAAATTCGTATCGAAGGAAATCGAGCAATTGTTCGATGAATTAAAACAGCAAAAACCGAATATTGAAGATATTCTCAATTCAATTGAAATAACTATGACCAAGGAGGGTCTTAGAATAGAGCTGATCGAAGAAAAGGATCGGAATTTTTTTGAAATCGGAAGCGCCGACCTTAATCCTCAGGTCAAGGATGTTCTCGAGGTACTGGCCAGAGAAATTGGCAAGCTGCCAAATTACGTGGAAATAGAAGGCCATACCGACAGCCGCGGATATTCCAGCCAGGCGGGTTATTCCAACTGGGAGCTTTCGGCAGACCGGGCGAACTCGGCCCGCAGGTTTCTGCAGCACCACGGCCTGTGGACGGGGCAGATTACGCGGGTGACCGGATATGCCGACCGCAAGCTGAAGAACGCCGATAATCCTTTCGATATTACGAACCGAAGGGTCAGTCTACTGATCAAGAATCTAACAGCAAATGATTTTATGCCATCTCCGGAAGGTTGATTTATGAACGAAAAAGTATCCCTCCTGCTAATTGACGATGATAAGTCTGTGGTGCTATCCACCCGGAAATTGATTGAAAAGAATTTTCCGGAAATAAATATAATCACAACCTCCACCGGCGTGGAGGGCTGGCAATTCATCAAGGAAAAACATCCCTCGATTGTGGTTTGCGATATTAGTCTGCCGCAAATGGACGGGATGCAGATACTCATCAAAATCCGCGCCCGCGAAGAACTTAACGACATGTATTTTATAATACTTACTGCGGATACGG
>CAZEMR010000025.1:0-38919 GCA_964513465.1 uncultured Hyphomicrobiales bacterium | reverse complement strand
ATCCGTACGCTATGTATAACCAAGGAGGTGTTTTACTAAAAGCGGAAAATTTGCCTGTATGTTTTTCATGGGGAAATTTAAACCAGGCACCTGATGCTGAAATGGTAGAAGAAGGTATTGCAGGATGTAATCCTACTGAATCTTTTAATCGTGCTTATATGGATGAAGACTTAAGCTCTGCCAGTAGTACATGGCATGGTCAATGCGACTTCATGCCACATGACTGTTATTTGAATGCTGAAGTAAGATGGATTGACAATAGCAGGAATTTCCCTGCAAACGCTAGAACAAACCCAGCAAATACCAGACTTCAATATAATCAAGCTACTGGTTATATAGTCAATAATTCTAATTTGGTTATCTATATGAACAATACCCGTGAATTTAAAGTGAGCAAGATGAGGGATATGTGGATTAAGTCATGGATAAATCAGCATTATTTTAATGTTAATTCGCAGTATAACGTTTGTAGTGGATATTGGAGATTAAATCTTACAGATATTCTTATCCACGAAATGGGGCATGTGTTTGGTTTAGCGGATCAATGCGATAATGCCGAGAATGCATATTGTGAACCGCCGTATGGGGGACAAATGTGGGGGGCATACAAAAATGTTAATAATTCCTCTATGTTTTTGACGGTTGATGATAAATGTTCATTCAAAAAAATATATTGCCCCTATTCAATTTCAGTAGATGAAGTGATTAAACAGAATGGTGTAAATTCGATTGAATATCCTAATCCGGTTTCAAATGAGCTTACTATTGAAATCTTTATCCCAGAGGATAATGCCGTCACTTCAATCGATCTTTATGATTTAGAAGGTAATCAGGTGGAGCAATTATACGACGATTATTTGCCTGCAGGTTCAAATATTTTAACATTTGATTTTAGTAAATTTAAGTCGGGATCATATTATCTCTTAATTGCTCAAGGCCGTGAATACATTGTAAAAAAAGTTATCAAATTGAAATGAAGGTTATGCTATAATGCATTAGCTGTAACAATTCCCCGCCCCTGCCCGGCGGGGTTTTTTATGCGATTTTTCGATTTATCGAAATTAATACTTGACTTTTGACAAAAATATTTTGTATATTAATTGTTGCTGATATAAGGTATTGCTGCTAATAAAATTTACATATATTCATGCGCAAAAGCAAGAATCCTTCGTGCCAGTTTTGCAGAAGTTCGAAGGTAATCAAACATGGCAAGACGACCACCGGTAACCCGCGTTTCCGGTGCCGTAATTGCGGGCGCACATGGGTGCTCGAGAAAAACGATCCCGTCCGCCCGGATATCAGCGACATCACAGAGGCCTACCTGAGCGGCCGCACCTGCCGCGATCTGGTCTCGATCTACCACAGCTCGCCGCTGCGCATTAACCAGAAGATACGCGAATTCCTTGAGGGCTGCCCCACCTGGGAGCAGTATCTCGACGCCTGCCATCGCCGCCACGAGCCGCGCCTGGTGAACCTGATCGGCCGCAGCTTTTCGTGCGCATGCAATGGCTCGCGCAATAATAAAATGTTTCTCGCAATGGCCGTGGATGCGCTCTCGAGCGTGGTGCTGGGCTTCGAAATCGCCCGCTCTGAAAGCCGCGCGGTCTGGCTCAATCTGCTCGATCGGATGAACTGCCGCGGGATGATCTGCCCCTCGTTTATGGCTAATGGCTCGCGCCAGATCGAGGAAGCCGTACGCACGGTCTATCCCTATGCGAATATTCGGATTAACTACCATCGGGCATTCCGCGATAAGGAGCTGCAGTGCTGCATATCGCGCCTGCCGATTAATAACAAGCTGATCAACGACGCGGTGAAATTATATAATTCACTGGATAATAATAATTTAATGCGTTACCTGCGCAGCCACCGCGACCGCCGTATGCAGGATATTCTCTTCAGCTCGCAGGAGGATTTCATCCGCCGCGTCAAGGAAAGATTCGACAACAAAAACCGCATCCGCACCGACGGCCTGACCTCGGCATTCCAGACGCGGTTCGAAAAATTCCACATGCTCAAGGACGACCCCTTCCCCGTGATAAACGGATGGATAGCCCGCTGGATGCTGAATCGCACCGATACGGGATTCTCTCGCCTCTCGCTCTATACCCAGCTTCCGTCGACCACTACTTTCAAGAGGTATTCCTGTGGCAGTCTTCCGCGTATGATGCACCTGGACGACGATAGCCCGCTGCTTAAAACCTTCGTGATTGAGATTGCCGCCCGCGGGCTGCAATTGCCGGTAATCAGCGCCAAATGCGAAATGAAGCTCGATAAATGCAGCCTTTTCTGATTTATATAATAAAATTATTGTTAATCTTCGCTGTATTTCATACAACGGCTATCAGCTTAATTGCTGCGGATCCTGCTGTGCCGCCCGACCGAATCACGGACTGGCACTCCGCTGGCAGACTGAAGGATATCCCGGTCGGAACCATTCATAACCTGCTCGAATACGGCGGCCACAACGATGGAATTAATCCTAATGACGAAACTTTGAACAATCTGATAGATTTTGTCGAAACGCCCGCCACCATACTGCTTCCTCCGGGAGATTACAAATTCGAATACCCGATCGCAATGCGATCGGGCGTAAGCATATGCGGCAGCGGACACTCGGAAACACGGCTGGTCTTTGATTCCGAAAACCATGATCATCTGATTAAATTTAACGGCCGGCTGCGGCGAGATACTTTTGCGCTTGCGGAATCGGCCCGCCGCGGTGACAGCATGATCTATTTAATTAATACGACCAATCTCACACCCGGATATTATTATCTTTCGGATGATGACAGCGATAAAATACATTCCTCATGGGCCCGGAATTCGACGGGGCAAATAATCGAAATACAGCAAATTGCAGATAGCCGGGCAGAAATTACTGGAGCACTACGCCGGGATTATCCAATCGATTATACGCCCGCACTAATCCCCCTGGAGCCAATCGAAAATGTTCGGATCAAAGGATTTACGCTGATCAATTCGTCGCCTTCGGGGATGCTGGTTTCTAATATATATATGAGCTGTGCGGTGAATTGCGAGGTAAGCTGTATCGAAAGCCGTATGTGCAATTTTGCTCACGCTGATATCCGGATGTCCCAACGGATTTATCTGCACGACAATTATTTCCATGACGCATTTTCGTTCGGAGGCGGCGGCCGCGCATACGGGGTAGCTCTGCAATTCGGCAGCGGCGAATGTCTAATCGAGGACAATATATTCCGGCGGCTGAGGCATTCCGTGCTCTTGCAGTCCGGCGCCAACGGCAATGTGATTGCGTTCAATTACTCACGGGAGCCATACTGGACGGAAGTGGCGCTGCCGGAAAATTCCGCCGGCGATCTTGTGCTTCATGGCAATTATCCATATCTGAATTTATTCGAGCATAATATTATTCAGAATATCGTGATCGACGATTCGCATGGCATCAATGGCCCCTTCAATACTTTTTTCCGCAATCGTGCGGAGAAATACGGGATATTTATGAATTTTTCGCCACCCTCGGACAGCCAGAATTTCGCAGGAAATGTGATAACGGGGCCCCCTCCGCTGATGGGCCTTTACTTCCTCAATGGCGATGGTCATTTGGAATATGGCAATAATGTTCGCGGCGAAATCCGGCCGCCCGACACCGATGATCTGAGCTTGTTAACATTATATAAATATGGCGCAAGCGAATTCCGCGACGTCGCGCTTCCGGCAATCGGGCCGCCAATCGGCGCCGGCGACGGCACAATTCCGGCATACCAGCGCTGGCACAGCGGCGAAGATCCGATCGACTGCGGCGGCAACACCTTTGTTAAGCCCGATTCCGAACGCCACTCAAGGAGGATGATAGCGATAACCCAATCCCGGCTCGAAGAATACCTTGCCGATCCCGGAATCACCGACTGGGCGCTGTATTCGCTCTCCGGCTCAATGATTTCCGCAGCTCCTGAACGCCCACTAAGCCCCGGCCGGGGAATATACGCCTGCCGAATAGAATACTCAGGTTCGGAAAAGTTTTTGATTATAATAATAATTGAATGAAATTCAAACCAGATCAAGCCCCTTAAAAACAGCGATAAATATCTATACCTGAAAGCAAATAAAGCCGTGAAACAGCGCCATTAGGCAAAGCTAAAAATATTTCTAAAGCATGACAATATAAATATTTATCGAAATATGCCACACCTCGGATACATAATACCGATAAAAATTGCATTTAGCACCTCACTTAAATATTATTGTATCTCGCAGACCAAACTGTTGCTTTAAAAACTGCAAACTGGAGATGTATTATGTCACAATCAAATCTGATAAGCCCCCACGGCAGCCCCGAGCTTATCACTTTATTGCTTGAGGGCGAAGAGCTTACTGCAGAAAAGAAAAAAGTCGAAACGCTAAAAAAAGTCAACCTGTCCAGCCGCGAAGCCGGCGACCTTATAATGATGGGAATCGGCGGATTCACACCGCTGACCGGATTCATGGGCAAAGAAGACTGGAAGAGCGTTTGCGCAGAAATGAAAATGCCCAGCATGGACGGGCTTTTCTGGCCGATCCCGGTTACCCTTTCCTGCGATAAGGAAGTGGCCGACGATATTAAAATCGGCGAAGAAATCGCTTTATATTCGGAAGAATTCAACGAATTCATGGCCACCATGAAGGTCGAGGAAAAATACGAAATCGACAAGGAATTCGAATGCAAGCATGTTTATAAAACCACCGATCTCGAGCATCCCGGCGTCAAAATGGTGATGGACCAGAAAGCCGTCAACCTGGCCGGCCCGGTCAAAGTGCTCAGCGAAGGTCCGTTCCCGACCGAATTCAAAGGCGTTTACCAGCGCCCGGCCGAATCCCGCAAGATTTTCGCCGAAAAAGGCTGGAAAACAATTGCCGCTCTGCAGCTGCGCAATCCTATGCACCGTTCGCACGAGTATCTGGCAAAGATCGCCATCGAAGTGTCCGACGGCCTGTATATCCATCAGCTCGTAGGCAAGCTGAAACCCGGCGACATTCCTGCGGACGTCCGCGTGGAATGCATTAATACGCTGGTAGACTATTATTTTGTAAAAGACACAGTGCTCACCGGTGGCTATCCGCTGGATATGCGCTATGCCGGCCCGCGCGAAGCATTGCTGCACGCATTGTTCCGCCAGAACTTCGGCTGTACGCATATGATCATCGGCCGCGACCACGCCGGAGTGGGCAATTACTACGGTCCGTTCGATGCCCAGGACATCTTCGACGAGCTCTGGGAAGGCGCGCTGCTTTGCAAACCGCTGAAAATCGACTGGACGTTCTGGTGCTACAAGTGTAACGGTATGGCTTCGATGAAGACCTGCCCGCACGGCAAAGAAGACCGCCTGCTGCTTAGCGGCACCATACTTCGCAAATCGCTGAGCGAAGGCAAAAACGTGCCTCATGAATTCTCGCGTCCGGAAGTTCTCGCAGTATTGCGCGAATATTATTCCGGCCTGGAAGAAAAAGTGGAAGTCAAACTTCACCGCGGCGCAACCGGCGAATAATTAACTTAAGAATTTATGTGTTATCCTTTAACAATAAATTTTTTTACTATTTCAATTTTCTTTTTTTAAAGGAGTACTTATATGCCAAGTTTTGTGATCACCGAGAAATGCGATGGCTGCAAGGCTCTCGACAAGACAGCCTGCCAGTATATCTGCCCTAACGACCTCATGCAGCTGGACAGAGAAGCAATGAAAGCGCACAATATCGAACCCGAAATGTGCTGGGAATGCTATAACTGCGTAAAAATCTGCCCGCAGCAGGCAATTGAAGTCCGCGGATATGCCGACTTTATGCCCCTCGGCGGCGTTGTAACACCGATGAGAAGCTCTGACTCGATTATGTGGACAATCAAGTTCCGCAATGGCGAGCTGAAACGCTTCAAATTCCCGATCCGCAGCACCCCCGAAGGTTCGGCAGTGCCGGATGGCGGTTTTGCAACCGGAACAGACGACCTTTCGTCGCACATCCTGTTTACCGAGCCGGAATCGACCGGGCTGGATGCAGTATTTACCAAATAAGTCACAGTTATCATTAATTAATAAAATCTAAGTACAAGGAGATTATTATGGCGAATTTCGATACAGTAGAAGTCACTACTGATCTTCTGATTCTCGGCGGCGGTATGGCCTCATGCGGAGCTGCTGTGGAAGCGTCTCACTGGGCAAAGAAACATAATCTTAAAGTCACAATGATTGACAAAGCGGCTGCCGATCGCTCCGGCGCCGTTGCTATGGGTCTTTCCGCTATCAACCAGTATGTCGACCTCAAAAGCGGCAACAATACAGTAAAAGACTATGTGGACTATGTCCGCAACGACCTTATGGGCGTCACCCGCGAAGACCTCGTGGCCAACATCGCCCGCCACGTGGACAGCTCTGTCCATCTTTTCGAAAAATGGGGCCTCCCGATCTGGAAAGACGAAGAAGGCAACTACGTGCACGAAGGCCGCTGGCAGCTTATGATCAACGGCGAATCGTATAAAGTTATCGTAGCCGAAGCAGCCAAAAACGCACTCGGCATCGACAACATCTACGAGCGTATTTTCATCGTCGATCCGATCCTCGATGGCGACAGAATTGCCGGCGCAGTCGGATTCAGCACACGCGAAAACAAATTCTATATATTCAAAGCCAAAGCAGTCCTTTGCGCAATGGGCGGCGCGGTGCATGTATTCAAGCCCCGCTCCACAGGCGAAGGTCTCGGCCGCGCATGGTATCCTCCGTGGAACTCCGGCTCGAGTGCATACTTCACACTGAAGGCAGGCGCAGAAATGACATGCCAGGAAGTACGCTTCATCCCCGTACGCTTCAAAGACGCATACGGCCCGGTCGGCGCATGGTTCCTGCTGTTCAAATCCCGCGCAATCAGCGCAGGCGCAGGCGAATACATGGTAGAACGCCGCGAGGAACTCGAAAAATGGCTTCCCTACGGTAAAGTTAAACCCATGCCCGCCAACCTTCGTAACTGGCTCGGTATGCTCGACGTTATGGACGGCCATGGCCCGATCTATATGAAGACAGAAGAAGCTATCCAGAATCTGGCCAACAAATATAAAGACGATCCCAAAGGCTACAAGAAAAAAATGAAAGAACTCGAAGCCGAAGCATGGGAAGACTTCCTTGATATGACCATCAGCCAGGCTCTCCTCTGGGCATCGACCAACGTATTCCCCGAGCAGGAACCTTCGGAAATCGCAGCGGCAGAACCGTACTTCATCGGCTCGCACTCCGGCGCATCCGGCGCATGGGTCAGCGGCCCGAAAGACCTCGCTCCGGACGATTACTTCTGGGGCTACCCGAACATGACCACAATCAAAGGTCTGTTCGCAGCCGGCGACGCCTCTGGCGCATCCAGCCATAAATTCAGCTCCGGTTCGCACGCCGAAGGCCGCATCGCAGGCAAAGGCGCGATCGAATACATCGTCAAAGAAAACCCGCAGCTGAAATACGACGACGCCCAGATCGAAGAAATGAAGAAAAAACTTCTTGCCCCGATCGACCTGTTCCAGGCGCATTACAAAGAAACAACCGACACGAACATCAACCCGAATTATATCAAACCGAAGATGTTCATGTTCCGCCTGCAGAAAATTATGGACGAATACGCAGGCGGCGTGTCGGCACAGTTCAAAACCAATAAATTCATGCTCGAAAAAGCTCTCTCGCTGCTCGACTTCCTCCGCGAAGACGCAGAGAAACTCGCAGCCGAAGACCTCCACGAGCTGATGAGATGCTGGGAAAACGTACAGAGAATGTGGCAGGCAGAAGCTCACGTCCGTACAATCCTCGCACGCGAAGAAACCCGCTGGCCGGGCTATTACTTCCGTTCGGATACTCCCAATATCGACAACGACAACTGGCTGAAATTCGTGAACCTGATTTATCATGATGATGATAAAAAATGGGAAGTGGTCGAAAAACCAATTCACCAGATTTTCTAAGCCAATAAACAATTTCATTCGGGCGCCATTTTGCGGCGCCCGGATGAATGTTTTTTTGCCGATGGAGTATAGAATTCAACCGCCCGAAGCAAGGGCCTTTGACTTCTGTATTTCAATTTTCACAAAAAGGAAAATTGTTTCTGTATCGACAAAACCGAATGCCAATAAAATCAAAAATAATAATCCCTTTGTAATGCGGCATGCCGGCGCAACCAATCGGCATGCCGGTTTTTATAATTAACCCCTTCGGATAATCAGAAAGAATATATATGGAAAACGAATATTTCGAAACCGAAAATATAAAAGTTACAAAATGCAAGCATTGCGGCGCAGAACTCGAAAAAGTCCTGCTGCCCTATGATTCCGATTTTCTGGTGCCCCACATCTGGGTATGCTTCAACGACGAATGCGGATACTACAAACGCGGTTGGGACTGGATGAGAGAAAAATTCAACGTCCGCGCATCGTATCGCTTTAAGTACAATGGCTTTACCCAGGACGAAGGCCCGCTTCCGGTGCAGTCTCCCTATACATGGATGGATATGCGCGAAAGCGAACAGCAGCCCGCCCAGAAATAATTTTTCGGAATTAATAATCAGGAGTCAGATATGCAGACTAAAAATCATAATAAATTAAAAGAAACAATACTCAAGGAATATCCCCGCCTTTCGCGCGAGGATAAATTCAGCTTCGCATGCCACCCCGGAGTGGAATGCTTCAATAAATGCTGCAACGACGTCAATATCTTCCTGACGCCGTACGACATTATCCGCCTGCGCCAGCGCCTGGGCATGGGATCGTCCGAATTCTTAGAGAAATATACCCTTATACCGCTCGAGGAAAATCTGAAGCACCCGGTGGTTATGCTCCGCATGGACGAGGAATCACTCAACTGCCCGTTTGTCGAACAGGACAAGGGCTGCACAGTTTACGAAGACCGCCCCTGGAGCTGCCGCATGTATCCCATCGGAGTGGCCACCCCGCAGGAAATCGCCGACAACAACGAGGAATTCTTCTTTCTGCTGAAAGAAAATTTCTGCAAAGGATTCGACGAATCTAAGGAGTGGACCATCGAAGAATGGATGAACAACCAGGGAGTCGCCGATTACGACGAAATGGGCGATATGTTCCGCGAGATTTCGCTGCATCCGCATTTTCAGCGCACCCAAAATACCGAGCCGGTCAAGCTCGAGATGTTCTATATGGTAATGTATGACCTGGACAAATTCCGCGAATTCGTATTCGAAAGCACTTTCTTTAAGCGCTTCGATGTGCCGGCGGAAACAATCGAAAAGATGCGCAGCGACGACGTCGAGCTGCAGAAATTCGGAATGCAATGGCTGCGCTTTGCAATATTCGGCGAAAAGACGATAAATATTCGTCAGCAATACGCTCCGAAACAATAGATAAATAATAGATAACAGAAAATAAAGCGTATTAACAACAATTAAAGGGAAATATCTTGAGCGATAGAGAACAAGTAAGCACGGATATTGAATTTATCCGCCACATGAAGAAGCATGGCGGCGAGACCATGAAAAAGTGCTTCCAGTGCGCCACCTGCTCGGTCGCATGCGCTCTTTCTCCGAAAGAATATGCTTTCCCGCGGAAAGAAATGATATGGGCCAGTTGGGGACTTAAAGACAAACTGGTATACGACCCCGACATCTGGCTCTGCCACGGATGCATGGATTGCAGCCAGCAATGCCCGCGCGGCGCCCGCCCGGCCGATCTGATGGCCGGTGTGCGCTCGTATATCTACCGGAACTACGCTTACCCCGGATTTATGGGCAAGGCGTTTTCCGATCCTAAATACCTCATCTGGCTGTTCCTTGTGCCGGTAATCGTGATATTCGGCATAGTGCTGTGGAGTCAGGGCGGCGATATGAGCCAGCTTTTCGTAATCAGGGGCAGCGAGATCGAATTCAGCGATTTCGCAAAGCACGGCCCGCTGGAGATGGTGTTCATTGCCGGAAATATATTGATATTCGCATTTGCATACATAACGTTTAAGCGATACTGGGACGACCTGGAACGGCATTACGACCGGCCGGCAGTCCGCGGATTCTGGGCGTCGGCTTTCGATGTGGTTAAAGAATTTCTCGCGCATAAAAAGTTTGATAAATGCCCGACAAATTCCAATCGGTATTGGGGCCATATATATGTATTCTATGGATTTATCGGCACTCTTATCGCCACTGCATTTGTGGTGCTCGATTCGTTCATTGTCGATTTTCTGCCCTATCCCATGAGCATTATTCATCCACTGAAATTATTCGGAATGATCAGCGGCACGCTTTTAGTGATAGGCGGACTGCTGCTACTTATAAAACGCGCGCGCACTCCCGAACGCGAGAGTAAAAGCACTTACAACGACCTGCTGTTTTTGTGGGTGCTCTGGGGCGTGGCTCTTACCGGTATGCTGACGGTGATGGGCCGCCTTACTCAGGAGACACTGATTGCCTACCCGGTGTACTTCGTGCACCTGGTGCTGGTATTCTTCCTGTTGTGGTATATGCCCTATTCTAAATTTGCGCATATGATCTACAGATTCCTGGGGCTGACGTTCCTGAAAATGCGCGAACGCGACAATAAACCTGTCGTATTTACAAATGGCAAAAACACAGACACAAAAAAAGTTACTGATGAAGTAACCGCATCATAATCTTTCACACATATAATAAGGAGCTATAATGGCTGGTATTAAGTATGAAACTCCACTGTTAGACCAACTGGAAACCGGTCCGTGGCCAAGTTTCGTCACAGAAATAAAAATGGCTGCGGAAGATAATCCCATGGCCGAGGACCTTCTGGGTATTCTCGAGCGTTCCTACACAGACCGCATCGGCCACTGGAAGCACGGCGGAATCGTCGGCGTGATGGGCTACGGCGGTGGCGTTATCGGAAGATACTGCGACATTCCCGAAGAATTCCCGAATGTATCGCACTTCCATACTATCCGCGTTAATCAGCCCGCCGGTTGGTTCTATACAGCAGACGTACTCGACAAAATCTGCGACATCTGGGACAAACACGGCAGCGGCCTTACGAACATGCACGGCTCGACAGGCGACATCGTGCTGCTCGGAACACGCACCGAAGAACTCGAACCTACATTCAGCGAACTGACCGACCTCGGATTCGACCTTGGCGGATCGGGCTCCGACGTCCGCACCCCGAGCTGCTGCAACGGCCAGGCACGCTGCGAATGGGCATGCTACGATACAATGGGCCTGACCCATTATATCACAAATAAATTCCAGGACGAACTCCATCGCCCGGCATTCCCTTATAAAATGAAATTCAAAATGTCCGGCTGCCCGAACGACTGTGTGGCATCGATTGCCCGCGCAGACATCTCGATCATCGGCACCTGGCGCGACGATATCAAAATCGATCAGGAAAAAGTACTCGAATACGCCAAAGGCGGACTCGATATATTCCACGACGTAGTGCTCAACTGCCCGGGCAAATGTATGACCTGGGACGGCAAAACCCTCGGCATCGACAATTCGAGCTGCCGCCACTGTATGCACTGCATCAACGTAATGACCAAAGCCCTTCGTCCGGGCGACGACCGCGGCGCAGTGGTGCTCATGGGCGCCAAAGCCCCGATCGTAGAAGGCGCTCTGCTTTCGTCTGTTATCTTCCCCTTCATCAAAGTCGAAGAGCCATACGACGATATGGAACTGTGGGACTACGTCGAAGAGATGTGGGACCTGTGGTGCGAAGAAGGCAAAGCCCGCGAAAGAATTGGTGAATTTATGCAGCGAGTCGGACTTGGCAACTTCCTCGAAGCAGCCGAGATCGATCTGGTGCCCGAAATGGTGGCCCATCCGCGCGAGAATCCTTACATCTTCTTCGAAGAATATTTCGAGGATGAAGAGGAAGAAGAGTAATTATATAATTATATTTTTGGATAATAATTCATCAATTTTTATAATACATTATCAAATTATTATAAGGAAGAAAAAATGGCAGACAATAAACCAAGAGTTACTGATATCGGACCGCCGCATTATGAGCAATTTCTGCATCCGGTTATCAAAAAGAATTATGGCAAATGGATTTATCACGAACAGCCTGAATCGGGCGTTCTGGTGCATGTGGCCGACAGCGGCGACAAAATCTATACAGTCCGCGCGGGCACACCCAGGCTGCTCAGCACCAAGCGTATCCGCCAGTTTACAGACATCGCACGCCGCTATTGCGACGGCCATCTGCGCTTTACATCGCGTCATAATATCGAATTTATGACCGACAAAGAAGAAAACGTTGCTAAAATCAAAAGCGAGCTCGAAGGCCTCGATACAGTAGTCGGCGGCACCGGCGCCGGCATCAGCTCTATCGTGCATACACAGGGCTGGGTACATTGCCACAGCTCTGCGACTGACGCTTCAGGTATTGTGAAAGCAGTCATGGATGCAGTGATCGATCACTACAAGACCAACGACCTTCCGGCAAAGATCCGCATCGCACTGGCATGCTGCCTTAATATGTGCGGCGCTGTCCACTGCTCGGATATCGCTATCCTCGGTGTCCACCGCCGGCCGCCGCGTGTCAATCACGACAATCTGCCCAAGCAGTGCGAGATCCCCAGCCTGGTGGCATCTTGCCCGACGGCAGCCATCAAGCCCGCAACCCACGACGGCAAGCCCTCTGTTTCGGTCGACGAAGACGCATGTATGTTCTGCGCAAACTGCTATACTGTTTGCCCTGCAATGCCGCTGAACGATCCTAACAACGACGGTCTTTCGATCTGGGTGGGCGGCAAAGTGTCTAATGCCCGTTCCGAACCGATGTTCTCCAAGCTGGCGATTCCGTTCATTCCGAACGAGCCGCCGCGCTGGGATGGAGTGGTCGAAGCAGTTGTCAATATCATCGATGTCTGGAAAAAAGACGCTCATAAATTCGAAAGAATCGGCGAATGGATCAACCGTATCGGCTGGCCCAAATTCTTCGCCAAGACCGGCATCGAATTCCAGAAGGAACATATTGACGACTTCAAACATGCCGGCCTTACATTTAAACGCTCGACGCATATAACATACTAATTACAGGAGGCTATAATGGCAGAAGAAGCATCAGTACAGGAAGTCGCAGACGCAATGTACAAAATGGTAAAAGACACACAAGGCATGAAAAAATGGAAAGCGACCGATCTTCGCAAAGCAGTACAGGAGCTGTTCGGCGAGGAAAAGGCCGACAAAAAAACGTGCAAAACAGCTATCAAAGAACTCGTCAACGAGGGCAAGCTGGTTTACACATATTTTGGCGGCAGCTTTCTGGAAATTCCCCACAAGGAAGGGGCTTCCAACGAATAAATATTGATCACATCGGGTGAATGCCCCGGTCCGATGCAAAAGACCGGGGCCGACCCCGACTATTCGACGGCTGAATGAATAAAACCAAAAGACCACGCATAGCGATTGCCGGACTATCCGGCGATTCCGGAAAAACGATCGTCAGCTGCGGCTTGCTCTCTGCGCTAAAAAAGCGCGGCATACACGCAGCCCCATTCAAAAAAGGCCCGGACTATATCGATCCCGCATGGCTTTCGATGGCATCCGGCCACCCGGCGCGCAATCTGGATACATTCCTGATGCAGCGCGATACGGTAAGGCGATCATTCCAAAGTAATTCCGCGCCGGATTCTATAGCGGTGATCGAAGGAAATCGTGGGCTTTTCGATGGATTCGACAGTCGGGGTAGCCATAGTACGGCCGAACTGGCCAAATTGCTCGGCGCACCGGTCATAATTGCTATCGCGCCAAAAAAAGTTACGCGTACAGTCGCCGCCTGGGTACTCGGATGCAAACATCTCGATCCGGACATAAATATAGCCGGCGTGGTGCTGACCGGGATTGCGGGAGCACGCCACCGGAAAGTGATCACCGAAGCCGTCGAAAACGATACCGGAGTGCCGGTCATCGGAGCAATCCCGAAAGTCAGGAATACGGATATTCTGCCATCACGGCATCTTGGGCTTATTACACCGGTCGAATTCGAAAACTCCGGCGAATCGATGAATGAATTACGACAATTATTCGAGGATAATGTCGATACCGACCGGCTAATAGAAATTGCGCGAAGCGCGCCTGAAATGGAGGCTATTTCGGAGCCGGAGATCAGAAAGCCTGACGAAAAATTTAATATCGGATATTTCAAAGACAGATCGTTCTCTTTTTATTACCCGGAAAATTTGGAGGCACTCGAGCGCCAGGGCGCACAGCTTGTGCCCATCAATTCGATTTCGGACACCCGGCTTCCCGAAGGCCTTGCCGGCATTTATATCGGCGGCGGATTCCCGGAGACTAATCTCGACGCGCTGATCGCCAACCGCCCGATGATGCGCCAAGTAAAGCGGGCCTCGGATATGGGAATGCCAATATATGCCGAATGCGGAGGACTGATCTATTTATCAAAAAATTTATATTATAATGGCCGGAACTACGAAATGGCGGGCATATTCCCGGTCGATATCGAAATGAATGAGCGCCCCGCAGGCCATGGCTATTCGATAATGAAAATCGACGCCGAAAATCCGTACTTTGAAATCGGCGCAGAGATAAAAGGCCACGAATTTCACTACACCCGGGCTACCCGGCTGAACGGCGCTGAGACAGTGATGCAGACGATACGGGGCTCGGGGGCAAAGAATGGCCGCGACGGACTTACGCACAAAAATACGCTGGCAACATATCTGCATCTGCATGCGCTAAGCGGCTCTGTTTGGGCTAAATCCTTTGCCCGTAAAGCGATTGAATACGCAAAAAAAGACAATTAATATATATATAATGCGTTTGTAATTATCGGATTCCTATTCACAACAAATTTGGAGATGAATATGGCGACACAGAAAGAAAAACACGAACAGCTGCTCGACCTTCTTAAAAGATGGCAGAAGCTGGAAGACACCGCAGTTCAGAATACTACCGAAATTATCAAAGAAACCGAGAATCCGCTCATCCAGGTGGTGATGGAAATTATCCGCCAGGACTCGGTTATGCACCGCCGCGTGCAGCAGCTGATTATCGATGGATTTACCAAAACATGGGACATCAATCCCGACGAGTTGGCCAAATTCTGGGATAAGGTAGAAGAACACGACGAACTCGAGAAAAAAGTTGTTAAAATGGCCGAAGAAGCCAAAGAACAGACTAACTCCGGCATTGTGAAATACCTGCTCGAATATCTTCTGATCGAAGAGAGAAAGCATCACACATTGCTCGAAGAAATGTCGAAAATCAAGAAAAATATGTATCCCTACGGTGGATATTAATAAACAGAAAACTACTCGTTAGTAGTTAATTAACGTATGTATTTACAATATCTATAGAGGAAGGCAGTTTTGAGCCTTCCCCAGGAGGAAACTGAATTGGCAGTTCTTAAAAAGAAGAAGAAAAAATTAGGCTCGCTACGCCGCGGCGGCAGCTCATCCGGCTCATCGGATACCAGCCCATTCCGGCCGGTTCACGTCGATAAGCTGGCCCCTTGCGTGGGCAACTGCCCAAGCGGCACAAAGATTCGCGAGGTACTGACCACTATTGCTCAGACCGAGGATGCCGGCAGAACCTACGACGAATCTTTCGAAAAGGCGTTCCGGATTATATTGGAAACCAACCCGCTTCCTGCGGTGTGCGGACGCGTATGCCCCCACCCCTGCGAGACGGGCTGCAACCGGCAATACAAGACCGGCGAGGGAGAAGGCCCGCTGGCTATTAACAACGTAGAGCGTTTTCTTGGCGATTTTGCCCTCGAAAAAGACCTCAAACTCGAGAAGATCGAGGGCGAGGAGCATCCCGAAAAAGTCGCGATCATCGGTTCCGGCCCCGCCGGGCTCTCGGCTGCTTACCAGCTTGCCCGCCGCGGATACGGGGTGACTATATTCGAAGCATTCGACAAGGCCGGCGGTATGCTGCGCTATGGTATCCCGCGCTACAGGCTGCCCGCCGAAGTGCTCGACGAGGAAATTGAAAGAATACTCGACCTCGGAGTCGAAATTAAATATAACACAATGGTCGGCAAGGACATTCCCTACGAAAAACTGCAGGAAGACTACGACGCAATTTTCGTCGGAATCGGCGCTCACAAGGGCAAACTCCTCGGAGTGCCCGGCGAAGACGCACCGAATGTTTGGACAGGCACTCTGTTCCTCAATAAGGTCAACTCCGGCGCAACCGTCGATGTTGGCAAAAAAGTACTCGTAATCGGCGGCGGCGACACCGCAATCGACGCAGCCCGCGTATCGCGCAGGCTCGGCGCAGAAGCAACCATCGTATATCGCCGTACCCGCGAGGAAATGCCCGCAATCGACGAGGAAATCGAAGGCGCAGAGCAGGAAGGCGTACAGTTCTTCTTCCTGGCAGCCCCCGTTGAATTCGTCAAGGACGGCGACCGGGTAACAGCTATGAAATGCCAGAAAATGCAGCTCGGCGAACCCGACACGAGCGGACGCCGGCGCCCGGTGCCGATCGAAGGCGATTTCTTTACGATCGACTGCGATACCTGCATTGCGGCAATCAGCCAGGAACCGGAATTCGAGGGCCTCGAAGACCTCCGCGAAGGCCGCGACTGGGTCAAGGTAGACGAAGCGGGCAAAGCTCTCCGCGGCGGCGATACAACATACGCCGGCGGCGACGTGCTCGATCTTGGGCTGGCGACCATCGCGATATTCCAGGGCCGCAAGGCAGCGGAAACTATTCATAATAATTTCCGCGGAATTACTCCCGAAGCACCCGAAGAAAAACCGATGGTGACCAAAGAGCAGATCGTTTACAGCTATTATATGGAAAAAGCGCGCCACGAGGCGCTCGATCTGCCGCCAGACGAAAGGCTCAAAGAGCTCGAGAAAGAAGTTCGCAAAACTCTGACCGAAGAGGAAATCATCGAAGAAACCAAACGCTGCATGAGCTGCGGCGCGTGTTTCGACTGCGGAACATGCTGGAGCTTATGCCAGGACTCGGTATTCCAGAAGCCTCCGGTCAAAACATTCGAGCCGTATAAAATGAAAATGGACCTATGCAAAGGCTGCAAAAAATGCGCCGAAAACTGTCCGTGCGGCTTTATAGAGATGCGCGACCCGATGACCGGCCAGTATGCCGATCTGGAACGTGCACAGTAAATCGAAATTAATTTGATTGCAGTACATAAATAATGTATCGCTTGTTTTTTATTTAATTAATAAAATCTATAAGGAGTATCACATGCCTACATTCGAATATGAAGATGTGAAAATCGAAGTCGATGAGGACGGCTTCATGGAAAACCCTGAAGAATGGAACGAAGCAGTAGCCAAGGCTCTCGCCTCCACCGAAGACGTGGACGATCTGACCGAAGAGCACTGGAAACTTATCAACTACCTTCGCGACTATTATCAGAAATACGGAATTGCCCCGATGATCCGCAAACTCTGCAAAGAGACCGGGTTCCCGCTCAAGAAAATCTATGAGCTGTTCCCGTCGGGCCCGGCAAAAGGCGCATGTAAAGTCGCCGGACTTGCCAAGCCCACTGGCTGCGTCTGATCGCGGTATGGCAACAGGTTATTTATCAATACCCGCAGCAGGTCCGCCGAAGGTCTGCTGCGGGAATTTTTAAATAATTTCCAAAATAATATCTGACCGCGTCAGGTTATATTTCGGGAATTATTTTTTTGCCAAAATTTGTTTATTAATAATTATTAACTGTTATTTATTTGATTGAATCACCTAATTTGCGTAGTATTAGAGGAATGCAGTAAGCTAAATTAATTTATTAAAATTTATATATATTTCCAGAGAGGTACCGTACATGTCACTGTTGCACTATTTTACATATTTTTCCGCACTGATCTTTTTGATCATGGTGATTGCGCGCGCTATTCGCATCGCTTCGGCGCCTATCCATCTGCGATGGGAACTTTATCCCGTTCCCCACGAAAAAGGAAAAGCATCCTATGGCGGTTCGTATATGGAAGAACCCGAGTGGTGGACCAAGACCCCGGAAAAAGACCATTTTGGCGACCTTAAAGTTATGATCCCCGAAATTCTTTTGCTCAAGGGCATCTGGGAGCACAACCGCAGCCTCTGGTTTGGATCCTTCCCGCTGCACTTCGGATTATACCTTCTGATCGGGAACATATTTATTGCAATAATCGCCGCGATTATGATGCTGGCTGGTACTCCGGTAGGGCCGGAAGCTGCGGGATTCGCCGGATTTCTGATTACTCTGATGACCGTGCTCGCAATAGCCGGTGGTGCGTTAGGACTCTTTGGCAGCGTGGTGATGCTGTTCAAGCGCATGTTCGACCCCGGACTTCGCTCGTTTGCCACCCCAAGCCACTTTTTTAATATAATTATAATGGGCGCGATATTTCTGACGGCTCTCTGGTGGGCGATCGCACAGCCGGCGTTCGGCAGCCAGCTTACGGCGTATTATGCTTCGATGCTTACAGCCAGCCCGGTCGAGCTGCCGGCGATAGCGTACTGGAACATCGGATTCTCGCTGTTCTTTGTGTTCTATCTGCCGTTTACTCATATGACCCACTTCTTTACGAAATACTTCACTTATCATAAAGTCCGCTGGGAAGACGAACCCAACGTAGCCGGCGGAAAAATACAGGAAAGAATCAACCAGCAGTTAAACTATCCGGTATCGTGGTCTGCGCCGCATATTGGCGCCGACGGCCGGAAGACATGGTTAATGATTGCTACAACTAATCCATGGGAGAAAGAAAATGACAACGAAACCAAAAAATAATATAAAAATAGAAGACATCAGCGATCCGAACAAGGAATTGTCCACTGTCGAAATGGATCGACTTGTGCCGCTGCCCCCGCCATACGACAAGCTCGAGGATCAGCCCGGATTCAAACGGCTGAAGGACGAGACGTGGGAGAAATACGCTTCATCTCCGGATGGTGTGCTTATCTCCGGTGTCGAGCAGCCCAAAACCGAAGAGGAGGAGAAAAAAATCGTCGAGCAGTTTATCTCCGGACTCGAGAAATTATTTTCAGAGGAGAACAACTGGGCATTTCTGCAGCCGCTGATGCTCTCGATGGAGCATTGCGCTCGCTGCCAGACCTGCGTCGACGACTGCCCGATCTACGAGGCATCCGGCTATCAGGAGGTTTATCGCCCGACTTATCGCTCCGAGGTGCTCCGCCGCCTTTATAATAAATATGTAAAAAAGGGCAATAAATTATTCAAAAAATTCCAGGATAAGGACATCCATCTGAACTTTACGCTGATTTCGCGTCTGTTCGAGCTCAGCTATCGCTGTACGCTTTGCCGGCGCTGCGCTCAGAGCTGCCCGATCGGCGTGGACAACGGCCTTATCACCCACGAATTGCGCAAGCTGTTCAGCATGGAAATGGGCTGGGCGCCCAAGGAACTACACGAAAAGGGCACAGTCCAGCAGCTCGAGGTCGGTTCCTCGACCGGCATGAACGCGCTGGTGGTGAAGGACAATATGGAATTTATCGACGAGGATATGACCGACCGCACCGGTATCAAGGTCGAAACCCAGTGGGACAAAGAGGGCGCCGATGTGCTTATAATCCACAACGCCGGCGAGATACTCGCATGGCCGGAGAACCCCGGTGCGTTTGCAATTATGATGGAGGCTGCCGGGATTTCGTGGACAATGTCCAGCGAACTGGCCGGCTACGACGGGGTAAACTACGGCCTGTTCTACGACGACGTACAGCTTGCGAGGATTGCGCTGAAGCACCTCGAGATTGCCAAAAAGCTTGGCGTCAAGAAGATAGTTTTGGGCGAATGCGGCCACGAGACCAAGACGCTCGCAGTTATCGCCGACCGCATCGCGCAGGGCGTGCCACGCGAGAACGCGATGACATTTATCGAAAGCATTGTAAACAGCGGCAAACTGAATCTCGATCCGTCGAAAAACGACTTTCCGGTGACGCTGCACGACCCGTGCAATATGACCCGCATCATGGGTATAGTCGAGCCTCAGCGCCGCGTGCTGCGCAAGATTGCCCCGCAATTCCGCGAGATGACGCCCCACGGCGTGCGCAACTATTGCTGCGGCGGCGGCAGCGGATTCGCTATCATGTCTGCGTTCAACTTCCAGGACTGGCGCATGCATATCAGCGGCCGCAAGAAATTCGAGCAGATACTTAACGCATTCTCGGATACCGATCTGACGAATCCGGACCAGAAGAAATACATCTGCGCGCCATGCTCTAACTGCAAGGGTCAGATACGCGATATTCTCGATTTCTATGGCGCCACAGAGAAATCCGGGATTTACTATGGCGGACTTGTCGAACTGGTTGTGAATGCAATGGAAGAGATCAAGGAACCGTTTATCGATTTCGAAATGATGTAAGTATTTGCATTTCCGATATTATTTTGTAAATTTATATTTATAAATATAATTTTTCAGGCCTAATGAAACGAAGTAAATGCCATCGGAAATAAAGGAAATACTCGAACGGGAATTTTTCGAAATAGTACCGTTCAATGTTGCGGTCATCGACCGAAAATATAATATAGTCAGCGCAAATAATAATTTCGCTGAATATTTCGGCAAATGGCAGGGCAAAAAATGTTATGAGGTTTACAAAAAACTTCGCAAGCCCTGCCAGCACTGCCGGGTCGGAGACGTCTTCGACACCCGCGAAGTCCGCGTAAGCGACGAATCCGGAGTCGACCGCCACGGCCGCCCATGCCACTACGTAGTCCACCTTGCCCCGATAGTCGGACCCGACGGGAAAAGCGATTACGTAATCGAAATGTCCACCGACGTCACCGAGACCAGCCACTGGCAGCGGGAATATAATATATTATTCGAGCGGGTGCCATGCTATATCTCCGTGATCGACCGGAATTATAAAATTATCCGCGCAAACGAAAAATTCCGCCAGACCTTTGGCGATGTACGCGGAAAATATTGCTACGAAGTATATAAAAAGAAAAAGCATATCTGCAAAAATTGTCCGGCGACGAAGACATTCCACGACGGGCTCGACCATACATCCACGCAGATAGGAATTACCAGCAGCGGCGAAAAGGCCCACTATATCGTCAGCACCACACCGCTTTCGCGCGGAAGCGAGGGGCCATCGCTTGCGATCGAAATTGCGACTGATATAACCGAGATCAACCAATTGCAGGATCAGCTCTATCAGGCGCACGATTTTTATGCTACTCTGATCGAGAATGCCAAGGACGGAATTGTTGCACTCGATGCGAACAACAAAACGCAGATATTCAATCCCGCCGCTCGCGAAATACTCGACTGGCCGCACCCCCGCAAGCCGGGTCTGAAGAATATTCAGGAAATGCTGCCCGAAGAATTTTTCGATAGTTCCGACAAAAACGATATAATATATTATTCTCCGGAATGCACTGTTTATACTTCAAGCAACCAGGAGGTGCCGGTCCGGTTTAATTCCATTGAATTGCACAGCAAAAAGAAAACGCTCGGCCGGGTGGCATTCATGCAGGATCTGCGCGAGATCAAGCAGCTCGAAAAAGAAAAACTCGACGCCGAACGCCTCGGAGCAGTCGGCCAGACAGTTGCCGGACTTGCCCACACGATAAAAAATCTGCTTATGGGGCTCGAGGGCGGCATATATATAGTCGATACCGGCCTTCGCAGCGGCGACGTCTCGCGGATAGTCGAGGGCTGGGATATATTGCAGCGCAATTTCTATAAAACCACCGATCTGGTAAAGGACTTTCTCAGCTTTGCCAAAGGGCGGCTGCCCGAGCTGAAGCTGAACGATCCGAATTCGATCATAAAAGACATCATAGATTTATATCACGACGCCGCCAAAAAGCAAAACGTAGAGCTGATAGCCGACCCCGGCAAAGAAGTGAAGCCCGCGCTGCTCGACCGCGAGGGAATCGAGGCATGCCTGACCAATCTGGTGTCGAACGCCATAGACGCGGCTGTTCTCGGCGAGAACAAAACCGGCCGCGTGGTAATGCGCACCCGCGAGAAGGGCGCCAGCCTGGTATTCGAAGTTGAGGACAACGGCACCGGCATGGACTCCGAGGTAATCCAGAAGGTGTTTACCTCGTTTTTCACTACCAAGGGCAACAAGGGCACCGGGCTGGGACTATTGACCACACACAAAATAGTCAAGGAGCACGGCGGCTCGATCAATGTCGAGAGCGACCTCGGCAGAGGCTCCGTATTTACGATCGATCTGCCACGTAAGCGGCTCGAAATGATAGCCAAAGAAGCGCGAAAAGATAAAATCAACAAAAAAGGAAAGCAGTAATGGCAACAACTTCCGACAAAAAAATCATGGTAGTGGACGACGAAGAAGACGTCCGCAATTACCTGCGAACCGCACTCGAAGACGCCGGATTTACCGTAACCACCGCCAGCGACGGAAACGAGGCGCTCGAAAAAATCAAACATGACCGGCCCGACCTTATCTCGCTCGATCTGGTCATGCCGAAGCATTCCGGCATTAAGTTTTATAATGAAATTCAGAAAAGCAAGGAATTCAAAAATATTCCTGTGCTGATTGTAACCGGCCACGCACACGACGAACTCGGCCGTGTGGACTTCGAAGAGCTGATGATGAGCGGCCCGGGAGTATATCTCGAAAAACCCGTCAAGCCGGCCAATTACGTCGAGAAAATCTGCGGATTGCTGGATATCCCCATGCCCGAGAATATGCAGCGCGGACCCGAGGACGCCGAAAGCCTCCGCACCCAGCTCCAGAAAAGCATCGGCAATGCCGACCCCGAGGCGCTTCAGCGCGCACTCGACGCACTCGGAAAAAAGAAATAATTTCGCAATGTAGACTGATTCGTAGTATACATATATAATAAAAGGAATTACCATGGCTAAGAAAATTTTAATTGTCGACGATGAACCCGATGTCGTTACCTATTTATCCACATTCTTTCAGGACAACGGCTACGAAGTAGCTACTGCAGCCAATGGCCGCGAAGCTTTCGAAAAAGCAGTATCCGAAGAGCCCGACCTGATTACGCTCGACATTACCATGCCCGAGGAATCAGGCGTGCGCTGCTTCCGCGATCTGCAGGAAAACGAAAAGACCAAATCAATCCCGGTGATAATCGTAACCGGCGTATCCGGCGAGTTCAAGCACTTTATCGAGAGCCGCCGCCAGGTCAGCCCGCCGGTATCTTATTTCGAGAAACCGATCGACCGCAGCAAACTGCTCGCAAAAGTGAAAGAAATCGTCGGCTGATTCGTTTGCAAAATTGACAGCAAATTCGATCTCTGATCAAAGTAAGGCTTGCAATATGAATGATTTTTTCAATCAGAATATCGGCGAAGAAAATATTTCTCGCCTGCGCAAATGGCACGACGAGAACCCCGGCTATCTGGGCGGAATCGCCGCGCTGGGGGTGCTGGCTATCGGCGGAGCGCTCTGGATTACGGGCGCGGATATTTCGCTTGACAGCCTGGACTTTACGAATATGGACATCGGCGCTGCGCTTGACTCGGTCGATGGCGATGTATTGGGCTGGGTTGTGTGGATAGTCATGGCCGTCGTGATACCGTTTTTTTACGAAAGATTCAAAAAATCCGGCAAAAATCAACCCGATGGCGATCCCGACAACAGCGTAATACTCAAAGACGGTAAATTCAAGGATTTGTAATTTTAAAGTTTTTTTTTATTTTGATATAAATAATCCTATTCATTAATCCTGCAAAACAGTATGGCAACTCCCAACATGTTCCAATCGCTGAGACTTACGTTCGCCGACCTGGCGCGCTGGGCCAAAGCGAATCCCGACCGCGCCGATGACGCGCTCCAGTTTATGCACATTTTATTGTTGATTACTTTGACGATGATCGTGGTGCTGACAGACAGCCCGGGCTGGCTGCCGCTGATTGCGGCCGCAGGCGGCCTTGTTTCGCGCTACATATCGCGGGTGCTGATCCGCTCGCTGCCATATCTGGAGAACTCGCCTAAGGAGAGCGTGATGCTCGAAAACGGCCGGTTCAAAGATTATTAAAAGCTCAAAAAATTTACTTATCAGAATAGCCGCTTCCTTTTGGGGGAGCGGCTTTTTTGTGTTTAAGCGCTAACACATCGGGATTACAAAAATGAGAATTTATTATAGTTTGAGCAAAGTATATTTAATATTAGAGAGCTAAATAATATCAAATTGCAGCCGGTCTCGGCTTATATATATACTTATGGAAAAAGCGATTATGAAATTCGAAAAATTTCTCATTGAAAAGCGAAGCGCTATCCTCGATAAGTGGTTCGATTTAATAATAGATACCTACCCCGGCGAGAGCGGCCGGTTTTTTTCGAACAAAGACGCTGAATTCACCAATCCGGTGGGGCACACAATTGCCCGCGACACCGAGCGCTTGTATGACGCAATCATAAAGGGAGCCGATGCCGCCGAAATCTCCGATTGCATGGAGGAAATTATCAGAATCCGTGCGGTGCAGGAGTTTTCGCCGTCGCAGGCCGCGGGGTTCGTGTTTTTGCTCAAGCAGGCCGCGCGCAAGGAGTGGCATAAATCCGGCGCTGAGGATACCGAAGCACTGCTTGAGTTCGAGGATGCGGTGGATTTCTGTTCGATGATAGCATTCGATTTATATATGAAAAAGCGCGAAAAATTATACGAGATAAAAGCAAACGAAATCAGAAAACGCAATGGCCGCATCGTGGATCGGCTCAATCGCAAGTACGAATTTCTCGATCCCCGGCTCGGACTCGGGGGAGAGGAGGGTTTGCCCGAGAATTGAATTTTCTACTAAATAATATTTTCTAACTAATTCAGGTATTTGTCGATGGGTATTTGGATATCGCTTTTGGCAACCGCGGTATTGGTGGCGATCGGAGCGCTGGGGGTATATGCCCAGCCTGTGTTCGGGATCGTGATTCCATATATTGCGCTTGCCGTGTTTGTTATCGGGCTGGTGGTCCGCATCATCCGATGGGCGCGCGCTCCGGTGCCGTTTCATATTCCTACGACCACGGGCCAGCAGAAATCGCTTGATTTTATCAAGCAGAACAAATTCGACAGCCCCTATACCAAATTCCAGACGTTCATCCGGATGTTTCTGGAAGTGGTTACTTTCCGCTCGCTGTTCCGCAATACGCGGGCGCAGCTCAAAAATGGCGAAAAGCTGGTGTATGGCGATGACAAATGGCTCTGGCTGTTTGCTATCCTGTTCCACTATTCATTTTTAATTATAGTATTGCGGCATTTCCGCTTTTTCACGGAGCCTTCCCCGGGATTTGTTGAGACTATTCAGACTCTGGACGGCTTTTTGCAGATCGGACTGCCGATATTATTCATTACCGATATATTGATCCTGGCGGGACTTCTCTATCTGTTCTTCCGGAGAATTATTGACAAAAAGGTAAAATATATATCGCTCTCTTCGGATTATTTTCCGCTGCTATTGATCGGTGGAATTGCGGTAACGGGAATCCTGATGCGCTACTTCACCAAGGTCGATCTGATCGACGTAAAGGCCTTAGCCGCAGGATTATTCACCTTTAATCCGCAGCTTCCGGCCGAGCCGCTCGGAGCGGTATTCTATATACATCTGTTTCTGGTAAGCGCATTGCTTATCTATTTCCCCATGAGCAAACTGGTTCATGCGCCGGGCGTATTTATGAGCCCCACACGCAACCAGCCGAACAACAGCCGCGCGGTGCGCCACGTCAATCCGTGGAACCCCGAGGTGGAATTCCATACATATGAGGAATATGAGGAAGAATTCCGCGATGTTATGAAAGCCGCCGGACTACCATTAGAAAAGGAGGGTGACGATGTCAAATAAATTAAAACCGGAAGAATTACTGAAAACCGTAGATCTCCGGCCGCCGGAAACGGACTGGCCGAATACTCCGGTGGAATTCAAAAAGGGGACGTATAACCATTCGGCAGTGCCCGATAGCGTCGAATACGTGGGCCAGCCCTTTCCGCGCAAATGGCAGCCATACGAAGACGACTGGAAGCTGCCCGAAAACTGGAAAGAAATCGTAATGGAGGGCATCCGCGAGCGGCTCGATAAATTCCGTTCGCTGAAGCTTTTTATGGATATATGCGTCCGCTGCGGCGCCTGCGCCGATAAGTGCCATTTCTATCTCGGATCGGGCGACCCGAAGAATATGCCGGTGCTGCGCGCAGAGCTGTTCCGCTCGATTTACCGCAAGGACTTCACCACCGCCGGCAAGCTGATGGGCAAAATGGTCGGAGCGCGCGACCTTACCGAAGACGTGCTCAAGGAATGGTTCTATTATTTCTATCAATGCACCCAGTGCCGCCGCTGCTCGGTATTCTGCCCCTATGGCATCGACACCGCCGAGATCACATTCCTCGTGCGCGAGGTGATGAACCTCATCGGCGTTAATATCGACTGGGTGATGACCCCGGTGGCCAACAGCTACCGCACGGGCAACCACCTGGGTATTCAGCCGCACGGGTTCGCCGATTCGCTCGAATTTGCTGTGGATGATCTCGAAGATATTACCGGAATAAAAGTCGATCTGCCCATTAATAAAAAGGGCGCGGAGGTGCTGTTCGTAACACCGTCTGCTGACTATTTCGGCGAACCGCATTACTTCACATTGCTCGGCTATATGGCTTTATTCCACGAAATCGGCCTGGACTTTACGTGGAGCAGCTACGCCAGCGAAGGCGGCAATTTCGGATCCTTCGTATCGCACGATCTGATGAAACGCCTGAATAATAAAATCTACGCCGAAGCTAAGCGCCTCGGAGTCAAATGGATAATTGGCGGCGAATGCGGCCACATGTGGCGCGTGCTGCATCAGTATATGGATACGATGAACGGCCCGACGGACTTCCTCGAAGTGCCCCGGTCGCCGATTACCGGCACTGTGTTCGAGAATGCGAAATCGACTAAGATGGTGCATATAACCGAATTTACAGCCGACCTTATCCGCAATGGCAAAATCAAGCTCGACCCCAGCCGCAATGATCACTGGCGCGGAACTTTCCACGACTCGTGCAATCCCTCGCGCGGTATGGGACTACTCGAAGAGCCGAGATATGTAATCAAAAACGTAATGAACAATTTTATAGAAATGCCCGATAATACAATCCGCGAGCAGACCTTCTGCTGCGGCAGCGGCGCCGGACTGGGCACCGAGGAGAACCTCGAAATGCGTATGCGTGGCGGAATGCCCCGCGCCCACGCTGTCAGGCACGTCCACAAAACCGAGGACGTCAATCTGCTGCTCTGCATCTGCGCAATCGATAAGGCCACCCTGCCTCCATTGATGGAATACTGGGTGCCCGAAGTCGAAGTCGGCGGCATCCACGAAATGGTCGGCAATGCCCTCATAATGAGCGGCGGCAAGGAGCGCGAAGTGGATATGCGCGGCAACCCGCTCCCCGGAAAGGAGGAAAGCGAAGATGTATAAACCCGGATATATTATTATTGGTCTCGTCGTTCTGGTCGCTCTGGCAACCTCGCCCCTGTGGGTGAGCGCTGTATTCGGCGAATCGGCAGCTCCTCCCGAGCTGGTATACCCGACCGGCTACGATCAGTGCATTCTCCCGACGGAATATATGAATCATAATCATATGGATGTGCTCAACGAATGGCGCGATAAAGTCGTCCGCGAGAACGTCCGCATGGCGGAATACAACGGGCAGATGATGGAAATGAGCCTGAGCTATACCTGCATGAAATGTCATGACAACAAGGCTGATTTCTGCGACCGCTGCCATGATTACCTCGACGTCAATCCCTATTGCTGGGAATGCCACGTTGCTCCGGAAGACGCGAAACAAACACTGACCATGGGAGGTAAGCAATGAAAATAGACAGACGAAAATTCCTGAAGCTTTGCGGAGGATGCGCTGCCCTGGGTATGCTCGGCGGCACCGGAGCATTCGAAGCAATTGCCAAAGGCGATTATAAGCCCGGCGAAGGCCCGGCAGTGCGCTGGGGAATGGTGATCGACCTGCGTAAATGCGGCGAGCATCCCGAATGCGACGCCTGCATCCGCGCATGCCACGAATTCCACAACGTGCCCGAAATGCCAGACAAGACCGAAGAGCTGCACTGGATATGGAAAGAAGAATATAACCATGCCTTCCTGGAGCAGGAGAATTACCACCTGCCCCCGAAAATCGCCCAAAAGCCGGTTTTGCTACTGTGTAATCAATGCGACAATCCGCCCTGCGTCCGGGTATGCCCGACTCAGGCCACCTGGCACCGCGAATCGGACGGCATCGTAATGATGGACTGGCACCGCTGCATCGGCTGCCGCTACTGCATGGCCGCATGCCCATATGGCTCGCGTACGTTCAACTGGCGCGACCCACGGCCGCATATTGCGGACATGAACGACCGTTTCCCGACACGCAGCAAAGGCGTGGTGGAGAAATGCACATTCTGCGCCGAGCTCCAGGTCGACGGCAAATACACCGAGATGCCCAAATGCGTGCAGGCCTGCCCTGCGGGCGCAATGTATTTCGGCAATCTGCACGACCACGACTCGGAGATCAACCGTGTGCTTTATAATAATTATTCAATCAGGCGAAAACCTGAATTAGGAACACAGCCCGAAGTTTACTATTTAGTCTGAAAGAGGTAATAATATGTTAGAAAAAGCTTTTCAGGGATCGAAAACATATTGGACCTGGGTGATTGCCCTCCTCGTACTGGTCGGAGTCGGCACCGGCTTCTATCTGTATCAGTTCAACGTCGGGCTGGGAGTAACCGGCATGACCAAGGACGTCACCTGGGGATTCTATATCGCGCAGTTCACCTTCCTTGTCGGCGTTGCCGCGTCGGCTGTGATGGTAGTGCTGCCATACTATCTGCATAATTATAAGAAATTCGGCAAAATCACCATCCTCGGCGAATTTCTCGCCATCGGGTCGGTGATTATGTGCATGACATTTATCTTCGTCGATATGGGACAGCCGCTCCGAGTGGCCAATATGTTCCTCTACCCGACGCCCAATTCGCCGATGTTCTGGGATGCACTCTCGCTTCTGGGATATCTGATTCTAAATATCGTAATCAGCCGCGTCACGCTCAGCTCGGAGAAGAAATCCGTTGCACCGCCGCACTGGATCAAGCCGATTATCATACTGTCCATACCCTGGGCGGTTTCGATCCATACGGTCACCGCGTTTCTCTATTCCGGCCTTGCAGCGCGTCCGTTCTGGATGACTGCCATCATGGCGCCGCGCTTTCTGGCCACAGCATTCGCAGCAGGCCCGGCCCTGCTGATACTCATATCGATATTCCTGCGTCGCAAAACCAAATTCGACCCGGGATGGGAGCCGATTCAGAGCCTTTCGATTATCGTTACATACGCAATGCTTCTGAATATCTTCTTCCTTTTGCTCGAGATATTCACCGCATTCTTCAGCGGAATGCACCACCACACCGCACACTTCGAGTTCCTCTATGTGGGGCTCGATGGCAATACAACGCTGGTGCCGTGGATGTGGGCATCTGCCGTGCTGGCGATATTCTCCTTATTTATACTGCTTGTGCCCAAATATCGCAAAAATGAATCGACCCTGTTGCTGGGAGCGCTGGCAGTATTTTTCTCGATCTGGATCGACAAAGGCCTTGGCATGGTGGTGGCGGGATTCACGCCCAATCCACTCGGCCATGTGACCGGATACTGGCCCACAATTCCCGAGTTCATGATCTCGGTCGGCATCTTTGCGCTCGGCGCATTGATCATCGTGGGGCTGTATAAGATCGCACTATCGGTCAGAAGGCAGCTCAAAACGTAAAATTATTTTTGATTAAAAAAAATAAATGCCTCTGTGGCTATATGCCGCAGAGGCTTTTTGTTTGCGGTGATTGTTTCAAAAAAAATCAATTAATAATAATTAATATATGCAACATTGTGATTACATAGAGTTAAAAGCTTTTTAGCAGGGTCTCCTAAATTTTTTAATTTCAATATAATATGTGGATTCTGGAATATATATTCGATTCACGAATGCTGACACTAAGATAGATTTATTGTCGTTTATAATGATAATAGTGCTTTGTTGATCATTATTTATTAAGAGGCTCTGCTATGACTGACGATTCCCTTAGTCGTCCGTATGAGGTGCGGACTGACCAAATCCCGGAGATGAAGTATCACATCGAAAAACAACCCAAATTCGACCGGGTGGGCAAATTTCTCGAAATTTTTGCCGCTCTGCTAAAACATTCTAATTACCGACCGGTGCTTGAACACTACATCAAAGTTTCGGCCAAATGTTCTCGCTGCAGCGTTACATGCCATGTATATCAGGCATCAGGCGACCCGCACGACGTCCCATGCTGGCGCTCCGAGCTGATACTCAGCGTCTACCGGCGCTATTTCTCGCTCGAGGGTTCGCTCTCCGCGCGTCTTTTCGGCGGCTTCGAGCTAACAGAAGAACACATCGACCAGATGCTGCATTCCTTCTGGAACTGCAATGCCTGCCGCAAATGCGTGCTCGAATGCCCCATGGGTATCGACCACGGAATGATGACCCATATGGCGCGCTATATCCTTGCCGAGATGGGACTTGCGCCACGCGCGCTGGTGATCTCCACACGCGAGCAGCTCGAAGGCGACACCGGCAATACTTCGGCTATCCCATTTGTCGCACTCGAGGATTCGCTCGAATTTCTCGAAGAGGAACTCGAGGAAATGCACGGAGTTAAGATCAAATTCCCGCTCGACGTCGAAGACGCGGAATATATTTTCTTCGCGCCCGTATCCGATTACATGATGGAGGCCGAAACCCTGATGGGCATCGCAGCGGTGCTGCACGCAGCAGGAGTTAGCTGGACAATCGGGACAAAATATTACGACGCAATCAATTACGGCCTGTTCTATAGCGATCTCGTGCTCGAGCGCGTTCTGCACAAAATCGAGGACGAAACACGCCGCCTGCGAGCTAAAAAGGTGCTCATCGGCGAGTGCGGACACGCCAGCCGTTCGGCCACATTCCTGAAGACCTACTGGCGCGGCGACGACTGTCCGCCCGTAATCAATATACTCGAGCTTACCAATAAACTGCTGAAAGAGGGCAAGATAGAGCTTGATCCGAATGTGATCAACGAACGAGTTACTTATCACGACCCCTGCAATCTGGCCCGCCAGAACTGGGTAGTCGAGCAGCCACGCGAGATCATCCGCGCATTCTGCAAAGACTTTGTTGAAATGACTCCGAATCGCACAGAGAATTACTGCTGCGGCGGTGGTGGCGGATCGGTTTCGATAGACGAAATCCGTAAATATCGCACCGGAGTCGCCGGACGCCGCAAGGCCAAACAGATATTCGACACCGGCGCAGGCTACGTGATAGCCCCCTGCGCGAATTGCAAAAAGCAAGTGCGCGAAACAATGGAGGACAACGACGTTCCGCGCGAACTCGTCGGATTGCACGATCTGATTCTGAAGGCCATACGAATTAAGAAATAATTAATAAAAATATATATCAGGTAAAAAAATTATGGATAGCTTAATTGAATTTGCCGAGGGGCCGCTTTTCCGGTTAACCTTCGCGATCATGGCGCTGGGGCTGATAAGGCTGTTCTTCCTGACGATTTATAACGGTCTTGAGGCCAAATCGAAGGGTACGGACAAAAATATCCCGCTGCCATACGTTCGCAAACTCACATTCGGATTTCTGTTCCCGATCCGCTCGCTGCGGGTAAAGCCCATTTACAGCATTATTTCGATCATTTTTCATATCGGACTTATTATCACACCCCTCTTGCTTTTCGATCACATCCTGCTGGTCGATAACGCAATCTCGGTTAGCTGGTTCGGTATCGCATTGCCAAAGAACTGGGCCGATATTCTGACTCTCGTCACAATTGGAACTGCTTTATTATTATTAATAATCAGAATTTCTAACAAACCGATCCGTGCTATCAGCCGCAAGCAGGAATATTTCTGGCTTGTGCTGCTGATGATGCCGTTCATTACCGGCTACATCTGCTCGAATATGGCCACCAGCCCCGCGGCATATGACGGATTCATCCTTGTGCATATGCTCAGCGGCGAGCTGATTTTCCTCCTGCTTCCGTTCACCAAGCTGGCCCACTGCGTATTGATGCCCTTCAGCCAGTGGATCACCGCCCGCTCGTGGAAATTCCCCGCAGGCGCCGGCGAGAAAATCCGCATCACATTGGGCAGGGAAGGAGATAAAGTATGAGAGCGATACTGACCGATATAACCAAATGCATAGGCTGCGCCGAATGCGTGAATGCCTGCAAGGTGGCCAACAATCTTCCGGCCGATAAACCGCGCGAATGGCAGAAAAATGACGGCCTGGCGGCGAATAACTGGTGCTCGGTGCTTCATGATGGCACCCACAACGTCCGCAAACAATGCCGCCACTGCCTCGAGCCGGCCTGCGAATCCGTATGCCCGGTGGGCGCGCTGCACCGCACGGAATCCGGCGCAGTGATATACGACGATTACAAATGCCTGGGCTGCCGCTATTGCATGATGGCCTGCCCCTACGGAATTCCCCGCTACGAATGGGCAAGCACGGTGCCTTACGTCCGCAAATGCACGATGTGCTACCACAATATCCAGGCCGGAAAACTCGATCAGCCGGCCTGCACCGGCGCATGCCCCACAGGCGCCACGATTTACGGTGAGCGCGACGAACTGCTCGCAGAAGCCCGCCGCCGCATAAAGTCCGAACCGGATAAATATATGGACCATATCTACGGCGAAAAAGAGGTCGGCGGCACATCCGTGATATACGTCACATCCAAAGATTGCCCGCTTGATTTCCTCTATTACTTCGATAATCGCGTCGGCAAGGGCGAAGGCCTGCTCGGCGCTCCGGACCCGACAGAGCCGCTTCCGGCCACCACCAAATGGGCGATGACCGCAGTGCCATACGCATTTGTCGGCATGGGCGCACTCATGGGCGGTGCATACTGGATAATCCAGCGACGCCAAAAGCTGATGGGCGACCAGACAGAAGAGCAACCCGAAGAATCAAAAGATAATGAAGAGGAGGGCAAATAATATGAGCAGAATTCAAAGATTTAAATCAGTGCTATGGGCCATCCTCGGCCTCGGGCTTGCCGTCGGGATCACCCGATTCATCTATGGTCTGGGCGTTACTACGAATATGACCGACAACACCCCCTGGGGATTCTGGATCGGATTCGACGTAATGGGCGGAGTCGCCCTCGCAGCCGGCGGATTCGTCGTCGCAGCGATCACATATATTTTTAATGTCAAAAAACTCAAGCCAATCAGCCGGGCGGCAATACTAACCGCCTTTCTGGGCTATCTGGCAGTGGTGATCGGCCTTTTGTTCGATCTCGGGCTGCCGTGGAATATCTGGCATATGATAATATTCTGGAATCCGAATTCGCCGCTGTTCGAAGTCGGCTGGTGCGTGATGCTCTACCTCACAGTGCTATTCCTCGAATTTTTGCCCGTAATTCTCGAAAAATGGCCCGGTATCGAAATTTTCAAAAAAATCTATAATATTCTATACAAAATCAGAATTCCACTGGTGATACTGGGAATAATGCTCTCGACGCTTCACCAGTCCTCGCTGGGCAGTCTTTTTCTTGCGATGCCTTACAAGCTGCATCCATTGTGGTATTCGCCTGTGCTGCCAGTGATGTTCTTTGTCTCTGCCATCTGTCTGGGAATTATGATGGTTATGGTCGAGAGCATGACATCAACCTACATGTATGAAAAAAGCCCGGAAACCGGCATACTCGATCGCCTTCGCCGCGGCGCTATTTTCACGTTAATATTTTATATAGCATTTCGCATCGGCGATATTCTCGTTCGCGGCGCGGCGCCGTTTATGTTCGAGGCAAGCTGGGGCAGCTTCCTGTTTTGGGTGGAAATTTCGATTTCCGTAATTATCCCACTCATAATATTTATATTCCCCGCAAAACGCGGAAATGTAGGCCTGCTCTATCTCGGTGCCCTGCTCGGAGTCGTGGGCATCGTCTTCAACAGGCTCAACGTGGGCGGCCTCACGCATCTGAATAATCTGCAGGACATCGGCGAATTCTACTTCCCGTCATGGACCGAGCTTTCGGTATCGGCGGCGGTGGTGTCGGGTGCGATTCTGCTGTTCTTCTATTTCGTAGAGAATTTCCGCGTATGGGAACATCCGCCCGAAACCGACGAATCGCCCGAACGCAAGCCGAAATTTACCACTCATGCCACATATTTCGGCCCGGCAAAAGCGGCCAATCGCACGCGTTTCTCTTTCTATTTCGTAATCGCATTCGCAATCGGATTTGCCGTTATCAGCGGCCAGGACATTGAAAGCAAAGGAGTCGTGGAAGTCAAAACCAGCAAGGCCCGCGGCGGCGATACCCTATTCGTCGATGGCAACCGCGATGGCTACGGCGTTCAGTTCAAACATGCATTCCACGAGGAATTGCTCGGAGAGCAGAATTGCCAGACTTGCCACCATATGAATAAGCCCAACGACGAAAATACCGGCTGCTACGAATGCCATTTCAATATGTACAGCCCGGGCGATGCGTTCCGCCACGACTGGCACGCATCGGAAACCGGAGCCGCGCTGGAATGCTTCGATTGCCACGAGGAAAATAAATTCAAATCAGTCGCAACAGCCAAAGGCTGCGAATCGTGCCACGACGACCTGTTTCCGAAAAATGCCACAATCGAAGTGGCAGACTACAACGCCGACGCATACGTGGACGCAATGCACACCATGTGCATCGGCTGCCACGAATCATCAATCGCCGATCAGCCGGAGATGGCAGCGCGCAGACCCGATCTCGCAGCCTGTGCCACTTGCCACCCCGCCGGCCAGGAAGTACAAATCACCGAGCGAATATTCAGCCGCGTCAAGCAGAATAAATGGGTAGTAGTGCCGGCAAAGCTCGATTATCAGCATTAACAGCAGAGCACCTCATAGCAGGAGTTTTGACGGCATACATAAAGGGGGCTGGTCCGGCAGGGCCGGCCTCTTTTTTGGCAATGCATTCAATTGCATTAATTTCGGGAAAATCGTTTCGACTGCAAAAATATTTGTAATAATTTGGAATATATTGCTTTAGGCGAACCGTCCAAGAGTGCATCCGCGTGCAAAAAAGAGCAGCCAGAAGAAAATCGATGAAGATGAATGCCATCTTTTAAATGGCAGAATTCCGGGAAACCAAAGAACATTTCGCGATCCGCAGCCGAACCGCACCCGCGATATAATGAATAATCAGCCAACTCCAACGCAACCGTTTATAAACTATTTCAAAATCGAATTTTGGATTTTGGCCTCAGATTCCTTTGCAACGGGCTAAAGCCCGTTGTTGCCGTAGGAGTATCGGAGTACGTAACCGCAACAGAGGGCTTCAGCACTCTGCGCTTATATTTGTAATTCATTTACGCTTGTCCGTGCGAGCGCAGCTCATCATAGCGACATCTCGATGTCACTGCGCGAAGCGCCAGCGACAAAGCAGTCACTCAACGCCGCGACACTGTCACTGCGAGCTTTGCGAAGCAGTCTCACTTTGGATTCTGGAATGAGATTCCTTCGCTTCTCTCGGAATGACAACATGTCGTGGTTTTCCACCCCCTCGATGTCACTGCGCGAAGCGCCAGCGACAAAGCAGTCACTCAACGCCGCGACACTGTCACTGCGAGCTTTGCGAAGCAGTCTCACTTCGGAATTCATAATTATTAACTGATTTAAACTTCGAACTCCTTCAACACCTCGCGTGATATAACGATCTGCTGTATCTCCGAGGTACCCTCGTATATCTCGGTTACCTTGGCGTCGCGAAGCATCCGCTCGACGTGGTATTCGCGTACATAGCCGTAACCGCCGTGGATCTGAATAGCTTCGCGGGCGGCGTACATCGCCACGTCGCTAGCCAGCAGCTTCGCCTGGGCGGCGGCTTTGATATAGCTTTCGTGGCGGCCTTTCAGCCAGGAAGCTTTGTGCACGATTAGCCTTGCGGCTTCGATTTGTGTGGACATTTGCGCCAGCTTGAGTGCGATGGCCTGGTGGTAGGCAATCGGCTTGCCAAAGGTTTTGCGCTCTTGGGCATATCTGACCGATGCTTCGAATGCACCCTGGGCAATCCCAACTGCCTGTGCGGCTATCCCTATGCGGCCCCCATTGAGGCTTTCCATTGCGATATTGAATCCTTGTCCGATTTCTCCGATCATATTCTCGCGGGGCACTTCAACGTTTTCGATGGCGATTGAGCAGGTGTCGCTCGAGCGCATGCCCATTTTATCCTCTTTTGGCTGCGGCTCGAATCCGGGTGTTCCCCGCTCGACTGCAAAGCAGCCAATGCCGCGGTGCTCTTTCTCCGGGTCGGTCTGCGCGAATACTATATATATATCTGCGTTCTGGCCGGTGGATATCCAGTTTTTCATGCCGTTTAGCACGAAGTGGTCGCCGTGGTCTTCTGCGGTAGTGTGCTGGCGCCGTGCGTCCGATCCTGCTTCGGGTTCGCTTAGGCAGTACGCCCCAAGCTTTTCGCCGGATGCGAGCGGGATAAGGAATTTTTCTTTCTGCTGGTCGTTCCCAAAAGTTTCGAGTATCCAGTCGACGAGCGAGTTCTGAACCGAAAGCACCACTCCGATGCTTGCGTCGACTGCTGAGATTTCTTCGATAGCGATAGCATAGCTCACAGGGTCCATGCCCGCTCCGCCCCAGTCGGGCGAAGTCATTAATCCAAGGAAGCCGAGCTCTCCGAGTTTTTTGATAACTTCGGTTGGGAATTCACCATTGATGTCTCTTTCGATTACCGAAGGGGCGATTTCTTCTTTAGCGAATTTGCGGGTAGTGTCTTTGATCTGCTGGTTGATGTCGGAATATTCAAACGATAGCATGATACGGCCTTAGATTTGTGAGGATTTAAGAAAATTTACTCAAATATCAATAAAAATATACTAAAAAAATCCAATAAATTTCCGTGTTTTGTGTTAATATTTAAGGAAATTGCTATATGGGCCAATTTTTTATTAATTTTGAAACAAAATTGGCGCCATATTGTTATTTCTAAAATAATATGCACTGTTCATAAAGATATTTTTTCAGGAGGTTACTAATGAAACGCCTGGTCTTACCTTTAATTTTGCTTTTGCTGGGATTCTCTCAGCTCGCAGCCCAGCCCAAACTCGAAGTAATCGGCGGTAATACCCACGATTTCGGAAAAGTACAGCCCGATGATTCGCCGCTCAAAGCAAAGAAAATCCTCAAAAATGTCGGCGACCAAACGCTGATCATCCACAATGTGAAGCCCACTTGCGGATGCACCACTGCGCCGCTGGATAAAGATACACTCGCTCCCGGTGAATCCGCCACACTCGATATTACGTTCAACGTATCGAACTATACCGACGAAGTGACCAAATCGATCGGCGTATACGCCAACACCAGCCCGCAGCGCGCGAATATCATGCTCAAGGCATTTGTAGTGCGCCCGATCAGCTATTATCCCAAAATCATGAGCCTGCGCAATATGACGGTCGGCGAGGAATCAAGCTCGCAGATAACGATTCGCAACCGCACCGAAAAGCCGATTAAAATCATGGAGATAAAGACCAAGCCCGAGGGGATCAAAACCAGTATCAAGCCCGGCGAAACGCTCAAGCCGAATATTGATTATAAGCTGCAGATATTCCACACGCCCAAAGAGCCCGGCCGGCTGAAGGGATATATCATTCTCAAGACCGACCACCCCGAGGTGCCCAGCATCACGATAAATATCTGGGGTATGGCCAGATAAATCCGGGTAATCGGACAAAAGTATAATTGAATCGGCGGAAATCTTTGAATGGATTTCCGCTTTTTTTTATAGATTCCAAAAAAAATGATAAATCCGAAAAAATTTCTTGCCCGGAATTGAAGGATTTATTATCTTATAGTTGTTAATCAAATGGTTAAATAAATCAGTTAGATAAATAAGTTAAACCGGTTGTTTGCATTATGAAAGCAATTGAAGCAAAAGAGCTTACCAAATCATATCCGGAAGTAACCGCGCTCGACTCCATCGATTTCGAAGTCGAAACCAACGAGGTTTTCGGATTCATCGGCCCCGACGGCGCCGGGAAAACCACGCTCTTCCGCATACTGACCACTCTGCTGGTGCCGGATTCGGGCAGCGCTGCGGTGCTCGGCCGCGACACCACCCGCGACTATCGCGAGCTGCGCCGGCTATTGGGATATATGCCCGGCCGTTTCTCGCTGTATGAAGACCTCTCGGTCGAGGAAAACCTGAGATTTTTCGCATCGATTTTCAAAACCACCGTCGAGGAGAATTACGATCTGATCCGCGAAATATACAGCCAGATCGAGCCCTTCCGCGACCGCCGCGCGGGCAATCTCTCCGGCGGTATGAAGCAGAAGCTCGCGCTGTCGTGCGCACTGGTGCACCGGCCCGAGCTGCTGGTGCTCGACGAGCCCACCACCGGGGTTGACGCCGTCTCGCGCCGCGAATTCTGGGATATGCTCCACCGCCTCAAGCGCGAGGGCATAACAATTGTCGTATCGACTCCGTATATGGACGAGGCCTCGCGCTGCGACCGGGTGGCGCTGATTCAGAAAGGCCATATCCTCGGCATAGACCGCCCCGAAAACATTGCCGCGCGGTTCGACAAGGACCTGCTGGCTGTGCGCAGCAATCGGAAATTCGAATTGCTCGAAGCGCTCCGCAAATATGAATACACCGAGTCGGCCTACCCATTCGGCGATTATTTTCATTATACCGACAAAAGGGATCCGGCCAGCCCGGATGATTTAATGAATCATTTGAAAAAATCCGGAATTGAGGATGCCGAAATCAAACCGATCGAGCCGGGAATCGAGGATACCTTCATGCGACTTATGACGGAGGAAGAAGATGGCAAATGACAAGGTAATTATTACGGAAAATCTCACAAAAAAATTCGGCGCTTTCACCGCGGTCAATAATATCACATTCGACGTCGACCGCGGCGAAATATTCGGATTTCTCGGCGCTAACGGCGCGGGCAAGACCACCGCTATAAAAATGCTGACCGGGCTGCTTTCGCCGACCTCGGGCATGGCGC
>CAZEMR010000024.1:0-40686 GCA_964513465.1 uncultured Hyphomicrobiales bacterium | reverse complement strand
TAGAGCATCAGCTTCCCAAGCTGAGGGCCGCGGGTTCGAGTCCCGTTTCCCGCTCGCCGGAGCTGCCGGCCGCATTCGTATGAATCGCGATTTGCAATAGCGGCGGCTGCGCGAATATTGCTTTAAGTGCTGATGTAGCTCAGCGGGTAGAGCACTTCCTTGGTAAGGAAGAGGTCACCGGTTCAAGTCCGGTCATCAGCTCTCGTTACGGGTGTAGCTCAATTGGTAGAGCGACGGTCTCCAAAACCGTAGGCTGAGGGTTCGAGTCCTTCCACCCGTGCTTTTTGCTGTTTAGAAACCAGAGCGCAAATTAAAATTGAGTAGTTAATTATGATTGCCAGTATAAAAAACTTTTTCGGCGATGTGGTCTCGGAGATGAAAAAAGTCTCCTGGCCGACCAAAGAGCAGCTTCGCGAATCCACAGTCGTGGTGATTGTCACCACTATAGTAATTACCGCCATCGTCTGGGTCATAGACCTTGCGATGAACGGAATCGTGAACATGGTCTTTAGTTAATCGGTCACCGCCGCAGGCATAATATTTTTAATAAAGAAAAATTAATATAATGAAATACAGCGGCAATACAAACGACGAAGCGGTTGAGCCGAAGTGGTATGCCATCAGGACTTATACCAGCCACGAAACCAAGGTCAAACAGGCTATCGAATCCGAAACGGAACGCCTTGACCTTGGCGAACGTATTTTGGAAGTCGTCATACCGCAGGAAACCGTATACGAAGTCCGGGGAGGCAAGCGCAGAACGCGCATCAAGAACTTCCTTCCGGGCTATATCCTTGTTCGGGCCGCTCTGGACAAAAAGATTATCAATCTGATAAGCGAGCTGCCCTCGGTCGTAAGCTTTGTCGGTCGGCGCAATATCCCGACCCCGCTGCAGAAGATCGAAGTCGATCGCATAATCGGCCGGGTCGAGGAAAGACGCGATATTGCGACTGTCGAGCACGCATTCTCGGTTGGCGATCCCGTTCGTGTGATCGAAGGGCCGTTTACCACATTCAGCGGTACGGTCAAGGAAGTCAACAACGAAAAACAAAAACTGAAGGTAGAAGTCGGCATCCTCGGGCGCAAAACCCCGGTAGAGCTGGACTTCAGCCAGGTCGAAATGGAAGGCCCCAGTCAATCATAAACATAACTAAATTCAACACATAATATATATATAATATAATAGTTGTAATATAAGGCTTAAGAAAATGGCAAAGAAAGTAGCAGGACAATTTAAATTGCAGCTCAAGGCAGGCGAAGCCTCGATGGCCCCGCCGGTAGGCCCGGCATTCGGTCAGCGCGGTCTGAACGGTATGGAATTCGTCAAAAAATTCAACGCCCAGACCTCGAAAGAGGGCGGAATGCTGCTGCCGGTACTGGTAACATTCTATTCCGATAAAACCTTTACGTTTATCGTAAAATCCCCGCCCGCAGCAGTGCTCATCAAAAAATTCGCCAATCTGCCCAAAGGCTCTGCCGAGCCCCACGCAACCAAAGTAGGCAAAATCACCCGCGCACAGTGCGAAGAGATCTGCAAGATCAAATGGGAAGACCTCAACGCCAACGATATGGACAACGCAGTAAATATGATAGCCGGCACAGCCCGCAGCATGGGAGTCGTCTACGAAGAGTAGAAGCGCCCGAAAGCTAAACCGCCCGGCACGCCGGGATTAGATTAGATAAGGATTTTAAAAATTTTATCGAAAATTATCACCATGGAAAAACACGGTAAAAGATACGACAAAGTCAGCAAGCTGATTGAACCCAAAAAGCAGTATGACTACTACGAAGCAGTCGAACTCGTAAAGCAGAGCGCTTCGGCCAAATTCGACGAATCCTTCGAGATCGCCGTACGCCTGGGAGTAGACCCCCGCAAAGCCGACCAGATGGTACGCGGCACGGTATCCCTCCCCAACGGCACCGGCAAAAAAGTCAGAGTACTTGTCCTGGCCAAAGAGCCCAAGGACAAAGAAGCACTCGAAGCAGGCGCCGACTACGCCGGACTCGACGAATACGTCGAAAAAATTCAGGGCGGATGGACAGACGTCGATGTAATCATCGCCACACCCGACGTGATGGGCCAGGTAGGACGCCTCGGCCGCATACTCGGCCCCCGCGGACTCATGCCCAACCCCAAAACCGGCACCGTCACATTCGATGTGGCCCAGACCATACAGGAAGTCAAAGCCGGTAAGATCGAATATCGCGTGGACAAAACCGGCAACATACACGCCGCGCTCGGCAAATGCTCCTTCGATAAAGAAAAGCTTATCGAAAACGTCAACACCTTCTTTACCACAATAGTAAAAGCCAAGCCCAGTGCGGCCAAAGGCAAATACATCAGAAGCGTCCACTTCAGCTCGACCATGGGGCCGAGCGTGGCAGTGAACGACCTCTCGTTCTCTATTGTGCGCAAAGAACTGGTGCAGTCATAAAAATAAATAACGAACGCACTCTTTAATCCATTGCGGACAGGCATGCTTCTCCTTCGGGCCTATCGGGCCCGTCTGTTGCCGCCCGAGGAACAAAGAAATATAAATTAATGGTTCAGGAACTATGATTTCAAAACAGCAGAAACAAAAGATCGTCGATGGCCTGGTGGAGCTTTTCCAGGGCGCAGGCGGCCTGTATTTCGTTGATTTCACCGGCATGTCGGTGGCCGAAACACAGGAATTCCGCGCTACGCTCCGCGAAAAAGACATCAAGTTCAAAGTGGCCAAAAACACTCTGATCAAGCGCGCTCTCGCCGAAGTCGAAGATCTGGAAATTCCCGATGACGTATTCCACGGCCAGACCGGCATCATCTTCGGCTACGAAGATTCGGTCGCCCCGGCAAAAGTCATCAAAAAGGCACACGACGACAAGGGTCGCCCGCAGCTGAAGTCAGCCTGGCTCGAAGGCCGGATGTACGAAGGCACGCGCCTCGAGGAACTGTCCAAGCTGCCCACACGGGAAGACATCCTGGCCGGTATCGTCGGCAGCCTGTCGGCTCCGGCACAAGGAATCGTCGGCTCGATGGCAGCCGTCATGAGAGATATAGCCCACATGGTAGAAGAAGTCGCAAAGAAAAACAGCGAAGCGGCATAATTTTTTCAGAAAATAATTCAAACCAGGAGTAAATAAAATGTCCGAGAAAATCGAAAAACTGCTCGAAGAAATTGGTAATCTTACACTCGTCGAAGCAGCAGAACTCAAAGAAGCAATGGAAGAAAAATTCGGCGTAACCGCAGCAGCCCCCATGATGATGGCCGGCGGCGCAATGCCCGGCGCAGAAGCCGCAGCAGCCGAAGAAGAAAAAACCGAATTTGACGTAGAGCTCACCGAAATCGGCGACAAAAAGCTCAACGTTATCAAAGCAGTCCGCGAAATCACAGGCCTTGGCCTCAAAGAAGCCAAAGAAGCAGTCGAAGGCGCACCCAATGTGATCAAAGAGCAGGCTGGCAAAGACGAAGCCGAAGAAATCAAGAAAAAACTTGAAGAAGCCGGCGCAAAGGTTACTCTTAAATAGTTTTAATGAAAAAGACAATCAGGGTAAGCTGCCAAAAGCGCGGCTTGCCCGATTGTTCCTTTTTGCGCTAATGGCGGCTCATATGCGGGATCGACAGAATTTGAAAAATTTACTTCAAGCTTATATAAATTTACGAAACAGTTGATGAGAAAAGCAACAAAAAAATTTAGGATTTTTTAATATTTCCGTAAGCGGGGGTATTAAAAAGTCCTATTTTATTTAATAAATCTCAAACCGGGAGGTTTTCTGTGGACGGTAACAACAATACGGAACAACAGACTACAAAATACGAAATACTCGGATCGGACAATAAAAATCTTAAGGAAGATGTGGTTCGCGAGCTCCTCAGCGACGAGGAAATTATTCGCCTGCGCAAAAGGATGACCTTTGCGCGCACCCTGAAATTCCCTAAGTACCCCGATCTGCTGGACGTCCAGCTGGCTTCGTACCAGACTTTCCTGCAGGAAGACGTCGCGCCTGAGGATCGCAAAGCAACAGGCCTTCAGGCCTCATTCAATCTTAATTTTCCGATAGAGGACGCCTCGTCGGTATTTCAGCTCGATTTTGTCGATTACACAATCGAAAAGCCGAAATACACAGAAGAGGAATGCCGCGAGCGCGAGCTTACATACGCCAAGCCGCTCAAAGCATCGCTCCGGCTGTCGAGCAAGGCCGATAAGGAGTCCGAAGACTTCATCGAATCGGTCGAAAAAGAAGTCTATCTGGGCAATATCCCCGCGATGACACCGCGCGGCACCTTTATTATCAACGGCGCCGAGCGCGTTATCGTCAGCCAGATTCACCGCTCGCCGGGCGTATTCTTCGACGATGCCCTCCATCCGAACGGGACACGCATATATACCGCAAGAATTATTCCGTTCCGCGGCTCCTGGGTCGAGTTCACCACCGACATCCACGACGTGATGTATGCCTATATCGACCGCAAGAAGAAATTCCCCGTGACTACGCTTCTGCGCGCGCTGGGTTACTCCTCCGACGAAGAGCTGCTCTCGCTGTTCGAGCTTTATGAAGACATCGAACCCGAAGAAATCAGCGATAAATTGCTGGGACGCAGGATTGCCTCTGATGTGATCGATCTGACCACCGGCGAAATAATCGCCACCCGCGATATGATTATCGACGAGGATTTACTTGCGCGAATGAAGCAGTCCGAAATGATGCCCATCCGCGTATTCAAATATAAGGACCCGACCGACGAACCCGTAATCGCACGCACACTGACCAAGGACACCTCCCGCACCCGCGAGGACGCGCTCGAGGCAATCTACCGTCAGCTTCGCTCGAGCGATCCGCCCGACGTCGAGACCGCCGAGCAGCTGCTCGATAAATTATTCTTCAATCCGAAGCGCTACGACCTCGGAGTCGTCGGACGCTTCCGTATCAACGAAAAGCTCGGGCTGGATATTCCGCAGGAAATTACCACACTCGAAGTAGAAGACATTGTTGCAATCATCAAACGGCTGATCCGGCTGCACGACCAAAAGCACACAGGCGACGATATCGATCACCTGGGCAACCGCCGCGTCCGTACCGTAGGCGAGCAGCTTGCCACTCAGTTCAATATCGGACTTGCGCGCATGGCCCGCACAATCCGCGAGCGCCTGAGCATCCACGACGGCGAAAATCTTTCGCCCACCGAACTGGTCAACGCCCGCACAATCAGCTCCGTAATAAATCAGTTCTTCGGAACCAATCAGCTCTCTCAGTTTATGGATCAGACCAATCCGCTGGCGGAGCTTACTCATAAACGCAGAACTTCGGCTCTCGGCCCGGGCGGTCTTACCCGCGAACGCGCCGGATTCGAGGTGCGCGACGTTCACTATACGCATTACGGCAGGCTTTGCCCGATAGAGACCCCCGAGGGGCCGAATATCGGTCTGATTTCCTCGCTGGCTATCCATGCGCGGATCAATTCGCTCGGATTCATCGAGACTCCGTATCGCAAAGTGGTCGACGGACGGGTGACCGATACAGTCGAATACCTCGCCGCAGAAAAAGAAGACGGCTATATTCTGGCTCCGGCATCAACCCCGGTAGACCCGGATGGCTATCTGACCGGCACAAAAATCAAGGTGCGTCGCTCCGGCGATTATGCCCTGGTCAATCCCAAACAAGTGGATTATATGGATATATCAACCGACCAGATCACCTCGCCGGCATCATCGCTGATTCCATTCCTCGAGCATGACGATGCTAACCGCGCGCTTATGGGCGCCAACATGCAGCGCCAGGCCGTACCGCTTCTGCGTCCGAACGCACCGCGCGTCGGCACCGGTATGGAAGCCCGCGTTGCTAAGGATTCGCGTACCCTTATACTCGCCGAAGGCGACGGAGTGGTCGAATACGTATGCGCAGAATATATCCGCGTGAGATATGAGGATACCCGCACCGATCGCGAGAAAATGACCAAATTCGAACATAAAGACGTAGTAACGTATCCGCTGCTGAAATTCTTCCGCACCAACCAGGATACATGTATAAATCAGAAGCCAATCGTACGCTTCGGCCAGAAAGTAACCAAAGGAATGCCGCTGGCCGACGGCGCCGCAACCGACCAGGGCGAGCTTGCCCTCGGGCAGAACATCATGGTTGCGTTCATGCCCTGGCGCGGCTATAACTTCGAAGATGCTATCATCATCAGCGAACGAATGGTCGCCGAGGATATATTCACATCGATTCATATCGAGGAATTCACGCTTCAGGTGCGCGATACCAAGCGCGGCGAAGAGGAATTCACCCGCGAGATCCCCAACGTGAGCGAGGAAGCCACCAAGGACCTCGACGAAACAGGAATTATCCGCGCAGGCGCAAAAGTAAGCGAAGGCGATATTCTGATTGGTAAAATCACTCCCAAAGGCGAAACCGATCCGACCCCGGAGGAAAAACTCCTGCGGGCGATATTCGGCGACAAAGCCGGCGACGTAAAGGACGTATCGCTCAAGGCCACACCCGGGCTCAAGGGCGTTGTGATTAACACCAAATTATTTACCCGCCGCCTGCTGGTGATGGACAAAGAAACCCGCCAGGAAGAGAAAAAACGCCAGGAACAGCTCGGCCGCCGCGAGGAAAAAGAAATGCGCCAGCTCGACCGCGAAGCAGTCGAACGCCTCGGCAGACTCATGGACGGCGAAAAAGTATTGAATTTCAAATCCGTTAAAAAAGGAAAGATCGTTTCCGGCGGAGCAAAGCTATCCGCATCGGATGTGATCAAACACTTCGAAGACGGCGATTACCGGCTCGAAGACCTCGACCTTCGCACCGAAATAATCGAGGACACCGAAAAAGACGGCATCATCCGCGAAATGCTTTCTAATTTTAAAAGATATAAAACAAGCCGCCAGGCCGATTACCTTGCCGAAAAGAGCAAACTCGCCGCGGGCGACGAACTACAGCCCGGCATCCTGCAGATGGCCAAGGTATACGTTGCCAAAAAACGCAAGCTGCAGGTGGGCGACAAAATGGCAGGCCGCCACGGCAACAAAGGTATCGTCTCCAAGATCGTCCCGGTCGAGGATATGCCTTTCCTGCCCGACGGACAACCAGTGGACATCGTGCTCAACCCGCTCGGCGTGCCGTCTCGTATGAACCTCGGCCAGCTTTACGAAACAGCTCTCGCCTGGGCAGGCGAAAAACTCGGCCGCCACTTCGCCACTCCGATATTCGACGGCGCCACCTGGGATCAGGTCGGCGACCGCTTAGAGCAGGCAGGACTGCCGCGCGAGGGCAAAATCCAGCTTCACGACGGCCGCACCGGCGAACCATTCGACGAGAAGGTAACGGTCGGAATAATATATATGCTCAAACTATCACACCTTGTGGAGGACAAAATCCACGCACGGTCGATTGGCCCATACTCTCTCATCACCCAGCAGCCCCTCGGCGGAAAGGCCCAGTTCGGCGGCCAGCGACTCGGCGAGATGGAAGTCTGGGCGCTCGAGGCATACGGCGCAGCGCATACCCTGCAGGAAATGCTTACGATGAAATCCGACGACGTCCAGGGCCGCGCCAAAATGTACGAATCCATCGTCAAGGGCGAGAACATGCCCGACCCGAACATACCGGAATCGTTCAACGTATTGGTGCGCGAACTTCAGGGCTTATGCCTGGATGTTGAAATCGAGTAGGACAGGAGATTTCGCAAGAGATGAGATTACTTAGAAATAATTAAGATAAATAGATAAATAAGGAGTGAAAACCATGCAATCAAAGGCAATTCCAAGACAGGGATTCAATAAAATTTCAATTAAGATTGCCTCACCGGACGATATTTTAAATCGTTCGCATGGTGAAGTGACCAAGCCGGAGACGATCAACTATCGCTCGTTCAGGCCCGAAAAAGACGGCCTCTTCTGCGAGAAAATCTTCGGGCCGATCCGCGACTGGGAATGCGCCTGCGGCAAATACAAGCGCATCCGCTATAAAGGCATCGTCTGCGATCGCTGCGGGGTCGAGGTCACCCAGAAATCCGTACGTCGCGAGCGCATGGGCCATATCATGCTGGCCGTGCCCGTTGTGCATATCTGGTTTTTGCGCACATTGCCCAGCAAAATAAGCGCAATTCTCGGAATGCCGACCAAGGATATCGAAAGAATTGTTTATTACGAATCATATATTGTCGTTCAGCCAGGCAAAACCGGACTCAACCCGAAAGACCTCCTGACCGAGGAGCAGTATCTCGAAGTGCTGGATACCCTCCCCGACGAGGAATTCGAACTGGACGACGACGATCCGAATAAATTCATCGCCCTGATCGGCGGCGAGGCAATCAAGGAATTGCTCAAACGGATCGATCCGGAAATACAATATCACAAGCTGAAGGAACAGCTCAAGACCGAGACATCCCAGCAGAAAAAAGCAGACCTGCTGAAACGTCTGCGTATTCTCGATGCATTCCGCCGCAACACAGCCGAAGGCCAGGAAAGCCACCCCGAGTGGATGGTGCTCGACGTCATACCGGTGACGCCGCCCGACCTCAGGCCGCTGGTGCCCCTCGAGGGCGGCAGGTTCGCCACATCCGACCTCAACGACCTTTACCGGCGCGTGATTATTCGCAATAACCGACTGAAAAGGCTTATAGATATAAAAGCTCCGGAGGTAATTCTCCGCAACGAAAAACGCATGCTCCAGGAAGCCGTCGATGCGCTGTTCGACAACAGCCGCCGCGCAGTCCGAAGCGAATCCCAGCGCGCGCTCAAATCGCTCGCCGACACGCTTAAGGGCAAGACCGGTCGCTTCCGCCAGAACCTGTTGGGTAAGCGAGTGGACTACTCCGGCCGTTCCGTTATCGTGGTCGGCCCCGAGCTGAAACTACACGAATGCGGACTTCCGAAGGATATGGCAGTCGAGCTCTTCAAGCCATTTATTATCAGAAAGCTGATAGAGCGCGGCCACGTAAAAACGGTCAAAAGCGCAAAGAAAATGGTCGAACGCAAAACCAACGAGGTCTGGGATATCCTCGAAAAAGTAATCGAGGGACACCCGGTAATGCTCAACCGCGCGCCCACGCTGCACCGCCTGGGTATTCAGGCATTCCAGCCGCGATTGATCGAAGGCAAGGCTATTCAGCTCCATCCGCTGGCGTGTACGGCGTTCAACGCCGACTTCGACGGCGACCAGATGGCCGTCCATGTCCCGATCAGCTACGAAGCCCAGCTCGAAGCGCTTCTGCTAATGCTTGCGCCGCATAATATCATGCATACCCAGAACGGCGACCCGATTGCCGTGCCGTCGCAGGATATGGTGCTCGGCGTTTATTATCTGACCAAAATGCGCCACGGAGCAGCCGGCGAGGGCAAGACATACTCCTCGGCCGAGGAAGTCATTATTGCGCATAATTCCAAAGCGCTGGATGTTCATGCGAAAATCAAAGTCAGACTTAATAATGAATTAATCGAAACCACAGCCGGGCGCGTTCTGTTCAACCAGATCGTACCCGAAGAGCTCGGATATATCAACGAATTGCTCGCAAAAAAACGCCTGCGCCAGATTATTGGCATATGCTTCCGTGCGGCAGGTCTTGCGAAAACAGTCGAATTCCTCGATTCTCTGAAAGATATGGGATTCGGATATGCCACCCGCGGCGGACTCAGCGTGAGTATTGCCGACGTGGTGGTGCCCGACGACAAGCGCGTTATCATATCCAGCGCCCAGTCGAAAATCGACAAAATCGAAGCCGCTTACCGCCAGGGCGTTATCTCCAGCGGCGAGCGCTACAATAAAATTATCGATACATGGTCGACCGCGACCAACAGAGTGGCCGATAAGCTATATTCGGAGCTGTCGCACGATATGCAGGGATTCAATACATTCTGGATGATGCTCGATTCTCAGGCCAGAGGCTCGAAAGAGCAAATCCGCCAGCTTGCTGGTATGCGCGGTCTGATGGCCAAACCGAAGAAATCGCTTTCGGGCTCGACCGGCGAACTGATCGAGAACCCGATTATAGCGAACTTCCGCGAGGGCCTTTCGATTCTGGAATACTTTATCTCGACTCACGGCGCGCGTAAAGGTCTGGCCGATACCGCGCTCAAAACAGCCGACGCAGGCTATCTTACCCGCCGACTGCACGACGTCGCCCAGGACGCTATTATATCCATGGACGACTGCGGCACCATCCGCGGTGTCGAAATGGCAGCGCTCAAAGACGGCGAAGAAGTCAAAGAGCCGCTTTACGAACGTATTCTCGGACGCGTCGCGCTGATGGATGTGGTCAATCCGATCACCGGCGAAGTAATCGTCAAATCCAAAGAGCTGATCGACGAACAAAAAGCCGGCGAAATCGAGCAGTCTTCGATCGAATCGGTCGTTATCCGCTCGGTGCTCACATGCGAATCGCGCCGCGGAGTATGCGCCAAATGCTATGGCCGCAACCTGGCCACCGGCAAAATGACAGACACCGGCGAAGCGGTCGGAACAATCGCATCGCAGTCTATCGGCGAGCCCGGCACACAGCTTACCCTGCGTACCTTCCATACCGGCGGTACGGCCAACCTTGTGGCTTCGCAGTCATCGGTGGTGGCCAAATTCGACGGCGTTATCGAATTCGAAAATATGAGAATAATCAGCTACGAAGGCGACGACGGAGAAATCAACATCGCAGTCAGCCGTAGCGGCCAGATTAATATAGTCGACCCCGAGAGCAATCGCATACTGACCAAATACGACGCCATCTACGGCGCCGAGCTTAAGGTCAAAGAAGGCGACAAGGTCAAAAAAGGCCAGATGATCTACGAATGGGATCCATACAACTCCTCGATCGTCACCGAAGTGCCCGGCCGCATCCGCTATCGCGATCTGCAGCTCAACGTCACATATCGCGAAGTCAACGACGAAACCACCGGCCACATCTCCAAAGTGGTCATCGATTCGCGCGACCGCACCAAATCGCCCTCTATCGAGGTGCTCGACGACGACGGAGCAGTGCTCAAGACATATAATATCCCGACCCGCGCGCAGATCCGAGTGGACGACAACGAAATCGTCGGTGTCGGTACTTCGCTTGCAAAAATCCCGCGCGACCTTGGCCGTATGCGCGACATCACCGGCGGTCTGCCCCGCGTCACCGAGCTGTTCGAAGCCCGCTCGCCGCAGAACCCCGCAGTGGTATCCGAAATCGACGGCATCGTATCGTTCGAAAAGCACAAACGCGGCCAGCGAATACTCAAGGTCACCTCGCTCGACGAAAAGACCGCGCTTGAGTACAGCGTCCAGGTCGGTAAATATATATTGGTGCAGGAGGGCGACTTCGTCCGCGCAGGCGACCGCCTTACGGACGGCTCGATCAACCCGCACGACATCCTTCGCATCAAAGGCGCAAACGCAGTGCAGGAATACCTCGTCAACGAAATCCAGGAGGTCTACCGTATGCAGGGCGTGAAGATCAACGATAAGCATATCGAAGTCATCGTGCGCCAGATGCTCCAGAAGGTCAGAGTGGTCGACTCCGGCGACTCGGTATTTCTCGAGAACGACCATGTGGACAGAATCCGCTTCTTCGACGAGAACCAGCGCCTGAAGAATCTGGTAGTAATCACCGATCCCGGCGATTCGAAATTCACCGAAAACCAGCTCGTCAATCGCCGCAAAGCCCGCGAAGCCAACAGCGATCTGAAAAAGAAGGACAAAGAGGTCGCAGCATTCCGCCCGACCGAGCCCGCAATCGCAGAGCCGATATTGCTTGGCATTACCCAGGCCTCGCTCTCGACCGAAAGCTGGCTCTCGGCAGCATCGTTCCAGGAGACCACCCGCGTGCTCTCCGACGCATCAGTCGCCGGCAAAGTCGACGACCTGAACGGACTGAAGGAGAATATCATCATCGGCCAGCTCATACCGGCCGGAACGGGACTTCGCCACTACCAGCAGATGCACGTTATCAGCGAGGTAGGCAATATCTTCGGCCACAGAGTCGGGGAATCAGAATCCCCCGCAGAAGCAGCCGCCGAAGCAGTGGAAGCAGTAGAAACAACAGAAGATAAAGAAAACATAACAGTATCATAGCACGCAATAGCGAGGCAGAATGCAGAATATGCCGCTTTAAAATATTAAGGCGGCATATTTTTTTTGAAAATTTTAAATATATATAAAATTTCTTTGCGGGGAATTCGTTAACGGAAACGCTATCCGGCGCATTTCATACAATTAATTAAGTTTACGAGAATTTACCCGGACAGATTTTGATGATCTGCAGAGGATTCTTTTTCTTAATTATAAATTGCCGGAAGTCAAAAGTCCGGGATTTCCGGATAAATCAAGGCAAAATGACTAAATATAGTCTTATTATTTTTTCAGGTAAAAGATGGTTGAATTAGGAAAAATCAGGAATATCGGCATCGCCGCGCATATCGACTCCGGGAAGACTACCCTGAGCGAGAGGATTTTGTTTTATACAGGCAAAATTCACAGAATGATTGAGATTCGCAGCAAAGGCGGATCCGGCCCCACTATGGATTCGATGGACCTCGAACGCGAAAAAGGCATCACAATCCAGTCGGCGGCCACCACCTGCGAATGGAAAGATCACGAAATCAATCTGATCGACACCCCCGGCCATATCGACTTCACTGTCGAAGTAGAACGCGCCCTTCGCGTGCTCGACGCCGCCGTGCTCGTTCTGTGCGGAGTCGGCGGAGTGCAGAGCCAGTCGATGACAGTCGACCGGCAGATGAACCGCTACAACGTGCCGAGAATTGCTTTTATAAATAAGGTTGACCGCCAGGGCGCAAACCCCGACAAAGTGGTCGGCCAGCTCGAAGAAAAGCTGCACCACCACCCGGTGCTGCTAACAATGCCCATCGGGCTCGAAGATCATTTCGAAGGCGTGGTCGATCTTATCAAAATGAAGGCCTTATATTATCGCGGAGATTTCGGCGAAAATATCGTCGAAGAAGACATCCCCGCACATCTCAAAGACGAAGCCTATCGCCGCAGAAATAAAATGATCGAGATTCTCTCGGATTACGATGACGGAATTGCAGAAAAATTCCTCAGCGAAGAAGAACCCGCCGAAGAAGAACTGATCGCAGTCATCCGGCGCCTGACAGTCGATCTGCGCATTACACCCGTGTTTATCGGCACCGCCAAGCAAAACAAAGGCATTCAGACCCTGCTCGACGGCGTCACCAATTTCCTTCCCGCCCCGAACGAGATCGACAACTATGCCCTCGATCTGGACAACAACGAAGAAAAAGTACTCATGCGCAGCGAAGACAACAAGCCGCTCGTGGCGCTTGCATTCAAACTCGAGGAAGGCAAATACGGCCAGCTTACATATATGCGGGTATACCAGGGCACACTCAGCAAAGGCGACAACATCGTCAACGTGGCCAATGGCCGCAAAATCAAAGTGCCCCGCCTGGTGCGAATGCACGCAAATCAGATGCTCGAAATCGAAACCGCCCGCGCAGGCGATATAGTAGCCACCTTCGGCGTCAACTGCGCCTCGGGCGATACATTCACCGACGGATCGGTCAATTATTCGATGACTTCGATGTTCGTGCCCAATCCGGTAATCGAGCTCTCGGTCAAGCCGGTCGATCGCAATTCGCAGGTGAATTTCTCCAAAGCATTGAACCGCTTCCAGAAAGAAGACCCCACGCTTCAGGTAAGCCGCGACGAAGAATCCGGCGAAACCCTGATCAAGGGCATGGGCGAGCTTCATCTGGAAATATATATAGAACGCATCCGACGCGAATATAAATGCGAAGTCGAAGTAGGCCGCCCCAACGTGGCCTATCGCGAAGCGATCACACGCCGCTCGGACTTCGATTATACCCACAAAAAGCAGACCGGCGGGTCTGGCCAGTTCGCCCGCGTGGCAGGCTATATCGAGCCGATGGAGGACAACAACCCCGAGCTTTACGAATTCGTCGACAAAGTAGTCGGCGGCGTAATCTCGCGCGAATATATCCCCGCCTGCGACAAAGGATTCCAGGAGCAGCTCCACGAAGGCACCCTTATCGGCAAGCCGATGGTCAACATCCGCGCAGTGCTCAACGACGGCGCCACCCACGCGGTAGACAGCTCTGATATGGCGTTCAAAATAGCCGCCAAAATGGCATTCCGCGAAGCAGTACGCAAAGCCGAACCCACAATACTCGAGCCCATCATGAAGCTCGATGTGGCCGCCCCCGAAGAATTCCAGGGCGCAGTAATCGGCCAGCTCAACCAGCGCCGCGGCATAATAATCAACACAGTATTAGAAAACGGCTTCGCAAACGTCGAGGCGGAAGTGCCGCTGAACCAGATGTTCGGATATTCGACAGATCTCAGAAGCCTTACCCAGGGCAAGGGCGAATTCACGATGGAATTCCTGAAATACACGCCTGTGCCTAAGTCCATACAGGACGAAATAATAAAAGAATACCAGGAGCGCAAAGAAAAATCAAAATAATTTGAAAATATTTTGAAAAATTTGCAGAAATCATTTGAAATATTCAAAAATATTATATAAATTTGCAAGCTCTTGTCAATGAGTTACGTAAATATTTTATTTGTAATATATTCGGAGAAGGTCGAGTGCCTACAATAAATCAGTTGATCCGCAAAGGCAGAAAGACGATCAAGGAAAAAAGCAAATCGCCGGCGCTGAACTCTTGCCCGCAGCGCAGAGGGGTCTGCACCAGAGTGTATACCACCACCCCCAAGAAGCCGAATTCGGCGCTGCGCAAAGTAGCCCGCGTCAGGCTGACTTCGGGTTTTGAAGTGACCGCATACATACCCGGCGAGGGCCATAACCTTCAGGAGCACTCGATCGTATATGTGCGCGGCGGCAGAGTAAAAGACCTCCCCGGCGTCCGCTATCATATAATTCGCGGCACCGCAGACTCCCAGGGAGTCGAAGGCCGCGGCCAGGGAAGATCGAAATACGGAACCAAACGACCCAAAAAATAAATGCTGACAAGATTTATTATTAATCGATAGATCGTTAAAATGAGAAAAAGAAGAGCAGAAAAAAGACTATTAGTGCCGGATCCTAAATACAGAGATAAAACTGTGACCCGGTTTGTGAATAATATTATGCTGGACGGCAAGAAAAACACCGCCCGCCGGATAATGTACGATGCGTTCGACCTGATTGCCGAGCGCACCAAAGAAGACCCTCTGGAAATATTCCGGAAAGCTCTTCAGAACGTCGCCCCCGTTTTAGAGGTACGTTCCCGCAGAGTCGGCGGCGCCACCTATCAGGTGCCGGTCGAAGTCCGCGAAGACCGCCGTATGGCTCTTGCGATCCGCTGGCTGAAAACATATGCCAAGCAGCGCCGCGACAAAACCATGGCGGTGCGCATCGCAAACGAGCTGATGGCAGCGTCCAAGGGTGAAGGTTCCGCCGTTAAAAAGCGTGATGACACACACAGGATGGCCGAAGCCAACAAGGCATTCGCCCATTTCAAATGGTAATAACCATGATGTTCTTTGTCAACAGAAATAGCCAGACATTTTAATATGCCGAAGTCCGTAGAAATATCGAAACTCCGTAATATCGGAATTATGGCTCATATCGATGCCGGAAAGACCACCACCACAGAACGCGTGCTGTTCTATTCCGGTTATCTCCACAAGCTCGGAGCGGTCGACGAAGGAACTGCATTCATGGACTACATGGAGCAGGAAAAAGAACGGGGTATAACAATTACCTCGGCGGCGACCACCACGAACTGGAAGGAATATCAGATTAATATAATCGATACTCCCGGCCATGTGGACTTCACCGCGGAAGTGCAGCGCTCGCTCAGAGTGCTCGACGGCGCAATCGCCCTCTTCTGCGGAGTCGGAGGAGTCGAGCCACAGTCGGAAACGGTATGGCACCAGGCTGACATGTATCACGTGCCGCGCATGGCGTTCGTCAACAAAATGGACCGCGTGGGCGCCGATTTCGAAAAAGTACTCGAAATGATGATCAGCAAATTCGGAGCCAACCCCGTGCCGCTGCAACTGCCGATAGGAGCGGAAGATAAATTCGAAGGCATAATCGATCTGATAACGATGAAAGCGCTTTATTTCGATCCTGAATCATTCGGAGTGAATTTCGAAGAACGCGAAATCCCCGAACACATCATCGGACAAGCGGAGGAATACCGCCTTAAAATGGTAGAATCCGCCGCCGAGCAAAGCGAGGAGCTGCTGGATATATATATATCGGAAGGCGATTTACCCGCCGAAGATATCAAACGAGGCATCCGCAAAGGGACGCTCGACCTGAAAATGGTGCCAGTGCTCTGCGGTTCGTCACTCAAAAATATCGGAGTGCAGCCGCTGGTCGAAGCAGTAATCGATTACATGCCATCGCCGCTGGATGTAAAATACCTCCCCGGATTCGATCCGGATAATATCGAAAAACAGATCCGGCGCCAGCCCAAATACGACGAGCCATTCTCGGCTCTTGCGTTCAAAGTGCTGACAGATCAATACGTAGGGCGGCTTACATTTCTTCGGATATATTCGGGAACGCTCAAAACAGGCGAGTCGGTACTCAACCCGGCGCTCGGAAAAAAAGAAAAAGTTCTTAAAATATTAAAAATGTTTTCTAACCGTCGCGAAGAAATCCAGGAAGCGCGGGCGGGCGATATAATCGCAGTCCCCGGCCTCAGGTTCACACGCACCGGCGAAACACTCTGCGAAATAAAGCACCAGGTGCTTTACGAAAAGATACAATTCGCCGAACCGGTTATTAAACAGGCTGTCGAAGCCAAAACCCATGCGGATATGGAGAAGCTGCTCGAAGTACTCGAAAAATTCGAGGACGAAGACCCGACATTCAAATATGAATCGGACGAAGAAAGCGGCCAGACCGTAATCAGCGGAGTCGGCGAACTTCACCTCGAAATAATCGTCGACCGGCTCAAACGCGAGTTCAATCTCCCGGTCAGAGTCGGCAACCCGCAAGTGGCTTATCGCGAGACGATAACCAAAAAATTGCGGCAGGAAGGTAAATTCGAAAAACAGACCGCAGGCAAAAATCAGTATGGACGGGTGGAAATAGAAATAGCTCCGGCAGCGCGCAACGAGGGAATAAATTACGCTGAAAATATTACAGCAAACGAACTGCCCCGTGAATTCAAAGAGGCAATCCGCCGCGGAGCAACCGAAGCGCTCCAGGTTGGGCCCCACGGATATCCGATGGCAGACGTCAGCGTAAGTTCATTGAAAGCGGAATATATCAGAGATTATTCCACGGAACTCGGCACACGGATCGCAACGTCGATGGCAGTGAAGGAAGCCTGCCGCCGGGCCGATCCGGTACTGCTCGAGCCGGTATTCGAACTCGAAGTGGTATCGCCCGAGCAATACGTGGGCGATATAATCAGCGACCTCGCATCAAGGAAAGGACGGGTAGAGGGCATCAGCCAGCGCGGAAATCTGCAGGTGATCAAAGCCCACGCACCGCTCGCTGAAATGTTCGGCTATGTGACAAAATTAAGATCGGTATCGCAGGGGCGCGCAAGCTACTCGATGGTATTTTCGCACTACGAGCCGATCGGCGAAGCAAAATAGAGAAGAGTAAATATAAATAAGCTTTTAATATAATTAAGAATTAGACAGTAATTGATTTTTATAAATTCCATTAGCGTATTATTATAAGGAGCAAGTTCAATGGCTAAGGAAAAATTCGATCGTTCGAAACCTCACGTAAACATCGGCACGATTGGTCACGTCGATCACGGCAAGACCACTCTGACCGCCGCAATAACCTTTGCGCTGGCCAAAAAAGGCACAGCCAAAGTGCGCTCGTTCGACTCAATCGACAACGCACCCGAAGAAAAAGCACGCGGTATAACAATCGCCACCGCACACGTTGAATACGAAACCGCCAATCGCCACTACGCACACGTCGATTGCCCCGGCCACGCCGACTATATCAAAAACATGATCACCGGCGCAGCCCAGATGGATGGCGCAATCCTCGTCTGCGCAGCCGACGACGGCCCGATGCCCCAGACCCGTGAGCACATCCTGCTCGCATACCAGGTCGGCGTACCGCGCGTCGTGGTATTCATGAATAAAGTAGACATTGCCGATCCGGAGCTGCTCGAACTTATCGAAATGGAACTCCGCGAACTGTTGACATCATACGAATATCCCGGCGACGACATCCCGATCATCATGGGATCGGCGCTCAAGGCACTCGAAGCCGCCAGCACCGAAGACGTCTCCGATGACGACGAAAGACTGCAGCCCGTATATAAACTCATGGAAGCAGTCGACGAATATATTCCCACACCCGAACGCGACACCGAAAAACCGTTCCTGATGCCCGTCGAAGACGTATTCTCGATCACCGGACGCGGCACAGTCGGCACCGGCCGTATCGAACGCGGAATCGTAAAAGTCAACGAAGAAGTCGAAATCGTAGGATTCGGCATGCACAAAAAAACCACCTGCACAGGCGTCGAAATGTTCCGCAAACTTCTCGATGAAGGCCAGGCAGGCGACAACGTAGGTCTGTTGCTCCGCGGCGTTGACAAAAAAGAACTCGAACGCGGCATGGTAATCGCCAAGCCCGGCTCGATCACACCGCACCACAAATTCAATGCACAGGTATACGTACTGAAAAAAGAGGAAGGCGGACGCCACACACCTTTCTTCAGCGGATATCGCCCGCAGTTCTACTTCCGCACCACCGACGTGACCGGCAACCTGAACCTGCCCTCGGGCGTGGAAATGGTAATGCCCGGCGACAACGTAGACAATCTCGACATCGAGCTTATCACACCCGTGGCTATGGAAGAAGGACTCCGCTTCGCAATCCGCGAAGGCGGCCGTACAGTCGGCGCAGGCGTTGTGACCAAGATCATTGAATAAAATATAAACGCTAAAAGGCATCAACAGGCAAAAGGCCCTTAATATTTATATGCAAGAAATAACTGAAAAAGGGAAAACAAGGTGGCAACACAAAAAATAAGAATAAAGCTGAAATCATACGATCATAAGCTCATAGACAAGTCCTCGGAAAGAATCGTGCGTACGGTAAAGCAGACCGGTGCGGTCGTATCAGGCCCGATCCCTCTGCCCACCCGCCGCTCGGTCTATACGGTGAACCGTTCGCCCCATGTCGATAAGAAATCGCGCGAGCAGTTCGAGGCCCGAGTCCACAAACGTTTGGTTGATATTTTTAGCTCGACACAGAAAACCATCGATGCATTAATGAAGCTCGAGCTTCCCGCAGGCGTCGATGTGGAAGTGAAAGTATAATGAAGGAGAGGAAAATGAGAGCGGCTTTATTAGGGAAAAAACTCGGAATGACAAGTCTGTATACCGACGACGGAAGACAGCTTCCATGCACGGTAATCGAGGCGGGGCCTTGCTCTGTGGTGCAGATCAAAAACTCAGACAAAGATGGCTACTCCGCCGTCCAGATCGGATACGGCGAGGTGGCGGAGCGCCATCTTAATAATCCCCGCCGGGGACATTTCAAAAAAGCCGGGGTAGAACCCAGGCGCCATCTGAAAGAATTCCGCAACCCCGAAAACGAGTACAAAGTCGGCGACCAGCTCACAGTAGAGCAATTCCAGCCCGGCGACAAAGTGCGCATAAGCGCCACCTCGATCGGACGCGGATTCCAGGGCGTAGTCAAACGTCACCACTTCGGCGGCGTCGGAATGACCACCCACGGACAGTCTGACCGTCAGCGTCACCCCGGTTCGGTAGGACAGTCGTCATATCCCTCGAGAATATTCAAAGGCATCCGTATGGCAGGCCAGATGGGCAGCAAACGGACAACCGTCAGAAATCTCGAAGTAATCGAAACATTGCCGGATCAGAACCTGATACTAATTCGCGGTTCAGTGCCCGGCCCGAAAAATTCAATAGTGGAAATCGTAAAGCAATAAGGCAAAACAATGCTGGTAGATGTATATAACAAGGATGGTCACGAGGCCGGTCAAATCGAACTGCCCGACGCAATATTCGCAATCGAGCCCAATGAGCACGCAATGCACCAGGCAGTAGTGGTTCACCTGGCCAACAGACGCCAGGGCACAAGCAAAACCAAAGTGCGCAGCGAAGTACGCGGCGGCGGCAAAAAACCATGGCGCCAAAAAGGACGCGGCACCGCCCGCGCAGGTTCGATCAGATCGCCCCTGTGGGTCGGCGGCGGCACAATATTCGGCCCCAAGCCGTATAAATTCGTGCCCCGGATCAATCGCAAAATGAAGGCGCTGGCCAAAAAGTCCGCACTTTCACTACGCAATTCCGAGAAAAACCTGGTGGTGCTCGAAGACTATTCGCCCGAAGGATTCAAAACCCGGGACATAGCAAAGCTGATGGACAACCTGAAGCTAAGCGGCGAAAAAGTAATATTCGTGCTCGCAGGCCCGGACGAAAAATTCTACTTCTCGGCCAGAAATCTGCCCAAAGTGGAAGCAAAACCGGTCGATTCCATATCGGCCTACGAAATTCTCAACCACAAAAAAGTGGTGCTGATGAAATCAGCCGTTGAGAAATTAGAAAATACATTAAATAAGAATAATTAAACCGGTAGAAGGTACAATGATTGACATAATCAAACGACCGTTAATAACCGAAAAGGCAATGAGGCTGACCGAACAGGGGCAATACGTATTCGACGTAGTCCCCACCGCCAATAAAATTGAAATTAAACGGGCAGTCGAAGAAATGTTCGAAGTAGAGGTAAAAAGCGTACGCACCGCCCGCATCAAGGGCAAACGCACACAGCGCTTCACCCGCCGCGGCGTCATGCGCGGAAGAACGCCTTTGAGAAAAAAAGCATACGTAACGCTGAAAGAAGGCCACGAAATAGAACTCGTATCCGGAGCCACCGGGTAAAATCAGGCAAATTTATTAATAAAAAATATACGATCGAAAATGGCACTCAGACAACTAAAACCGATAACACCGGGAACGCGCTTCTACTCGATAAGCAAATTCGATGGCATATCGAAAGAAGGCCCCCACAAGCCGCTACTCAAACCCCTGAAAAAATCAGGCGGACGCAATAATACCGGGCGCATTACGTCCCGGCATCGCGGCGGCGGGCATAAACGGCGCTACAGAGTGATCGATTTTAAACGCAACAAAATCGATATCCCGGCAAAAGTCGTATCAATAGAATACGACCCGAACAGAACAGCAAGGATCGCGCTATTAGAATATCAGGACGGCGAGTTCAGATATATACTTGCTCCGGACAAACTCAAAAAAGGCGACGAAATCATCGCCGGACCCGAAGCCGAATACAAAGACGGCAACGCGCTGCCGCTGAACAAAATCCCGGTCGGACTATTCGTGCATAACGTCGAAATGAAACCCGGCAAAGGCGGCCAGATAGCACGCAGCGCAGGCACCTCGGTACAGCTCGTGGCGACCGATCAGAAATTCGCCCAGCTCAAAATGCCCTCCGGCGAAATCCGGATGGTGCCGGCAAAATGCTATGCCACACTCGGCACAGTCAGCAACAGCGACCACGAAAACATAATGTGGGGCAAAGCCGGACGCATACGCTGGAAAGGCGTGCGCCCACAGACCCGCGGTATGGCAATGAACCCGATCGACCACCCGATGGGCGGCGGCGAAGGTACCTCCAAATCCGGCGGCGGACGTCAGCATCCGTCCACCCCATGGGGTAAATATACCAAGGGACTCAAGACGCGTAAAAGACGCAAACTATCAAATAAATATATCGTACGTTCACGAAAATCAAAATAATTAAGGGTATGGCATGGCTCGCTCACTGAAAAAAGGTATTTACGTATATTATAAATTGCAGAGAAAGATCGACCAGCTAAATGAGTCGCGGCAGAAAAAAGTGATCAAAACCTGGTCGCGCAGCTCGACAATAACGCCCGATTTTGTCGGCCATACAGTGGCCGTTCATAATGGCAAAAACTTTATACCTGTATATGTTACAGAAAACATGGTCGGTCATAAACTCGGTGAATTTGCTCTGACGAGAATGTATCGCGGACACGCCGGCCACAGAAAAGAACAACGTGCAAAGAAATAATATTCGGAGTATTTGAAAAATGGAAGCAAGGGCTTTAAAAAAATACATCAGATCTTCGCCCCGCAAAATGCGGCTTGTGATAGACATGATCCGCGGCAGAAAACTCGAAGACGCCTACGACATACTGCGGTTCTCGACCCAGCATGCAGCACGCGACGCTGAAAAAGTGCTACGCAGCGCAGCAAGCAACCTCGGAAACAAAGTAACTGAAGAAGGCAACTCGCTAAGCGAAGAAAACGTGTATGTCAAAAGCGCCTGGGTAAACTGCGGGCCGACCATGAAAAGAATTCAGCCGGCGCCCATGGGCAGAGCGTACCGCATTCGCAAACGCTCAAATCATTTAACTATTATTGTCGCAACAGATGAAGAAAATAATTAAGGAGACTCGGTTTGGGACAAAAGACTAATCCAATAGGACTTCGCTTAGGTATCATCAGAAGCTGGGATGCCAATTGGTTCGACGAAAAGAACCAGGCAGAGAAACTTTCCGAAGACCTGCAGGTGCGCAACTACATCCGCAACCGTAAGAAAAAAGCCGGTATATCGCGGATAATCGTAGAACGCACAGCCAAACAGCTGCGCATAACCATCAACACGTCGCGTCCCGGCGTAATCATCGGCCGCAGCGGAAAAGACATTACCCAGCTCGAGGAAGAACTCAAAAAGCTGACGAACAAAGACGTAAAAATTCTGATAAGCGAAGTAAAACGTCCCGAATTGGACGCGCTCCTGGTGTCGGAAAACATCGCCCAGCAGCTCGAAGGAAGAATATCCTTCCGCCGCGCAATGAAACAGGCCGTCAGCTCGGCCCGCAGAATGGGAGCAGTAGGCATCAGAATCATGTGCGCCGGACGCCTCGGCGGAGCCGAAATGGCCCGCACCGAGCAATACAAAGAAGGTCGCATCCCGCTGCACACACTTAGAGCGGACATAGATTACGGCACATCAACCGCCAAAACAATCTATGGAACAATCGGCGTAAAAGTATGGATCTGCAAAGGCGAAATCATAGGCGGACAACGCGAGCAGAAAAGTATTTAATCAATAAATATATAAATGGAACACTGAAATGCTATCCCCAAAACGAGTAAAAAGACGCAAGACCCAGCGCGGCCGCATGAAAGGCAAAGCCCAAAGAGGCCACCGCGTGACCTTCGGAGCCTTCGGCCTGAAAGCGCTCGAGCCGCACTGGATAACCAACCGCCAGATAGAGGCGGCACGTATCGCGATCAACCGCTATCTGAAACGCGACGGTAAGGTATGGATACGCGTTTTTCCGGATAAACCATACACCAAAAAACCCGCCGAAACCCGTCAGGGAAGCGGTAAAGGAAGCCCCGAAGGATGGGTGGCAGTAGTACGGCCCGGAAGAATACTGTTCGAAGTAGACGGCGTAAGCCGCGAGCTGGCAATGGAAGCGCTAAGACTCGCTTCGCATAAATTGCCCATCAAAACCAAGTTTGTGTCACGTATAGATTTGGCGTACAATGAAGCCACGTAAAGCAAAAGATTTAAAAGAACTGACCAACGAAGAGCTGATGCACCTGTTGGACGAATCACAGGAGACGCTGGCAAAACAAAGATTCCAGCACTCGCTAAAGCAGTTGCAGGACACATCTTATTTGGCGATCCTGAAAGGGGATATCGCGAGAATTAAGACACTATTAAACGAACGAGAGCGTTCAACCGAAGGATAATCGAAAATGGAAGAAATCAAAGATCAGACACCCGAGCAGACAGCGGAAACAACACCCCGCGACACATCGGCAATGAGCGTTACAGAGCGAGTGGCCAAAGAAGTAGCCGCAAGCAGCAAAGGCCGCAAAAAAATGCTGATGGGAGTAGTGGTATCGAACAAAGCCGACAAAACCATAGTCGTAAACGTCGAACGCCAGGTAGCGCACCCGCTGTACAAAAAATATTATAAAAGATCGAACAAATTTATGGCGCACGATGCGGAAAACAGTTGCAACCAGGGCGACGTCGTGCGAATTAAAGAATGCAGGCCGCTCAGCGCCCGCAAGCGCTTTGAATTAGTCGAAATAGTTGAGCGTGCGAAGTAAGAAAGGGATGACCAATGGTTCACGAAGAAACTAATCTGACCGTAGCCGACAACTCAGGCGCGCGCAAAGTACGCTGCATCAGAGTGCTCGGAGGCCACGGAAAAAAATACGCCGGAATCGGCGACCAGGTCGTTGTGTCAGTCAAATCGGCGCTTCCCAACTCGGCAGTGAAAAAAGGCGAGGTCTGCCGTGCGGTAATAGTCCGCACCAGCAAAGAGCTTAAACGCCGCGATGGAAGCTGCATCAGATTCGACGACAACGCAGCAGTGATTCTCAACCAAAAAGGCGAGCCACGCGGCACCCGTATATTCGGACCAGTCGCCCGCGAGCTACGCGAAAAGAATTACATGAAAATTATCTCTCTTGCACCCGAAGTATTATAATGGTGAATTAAAATGAAACTAAAAATCAAAAAAGGCGACATAGTAGAAGTAATTACCGGCGACGACAAAGGCGCCACCGGGCGGGTGCTCGAAACCTATCCGAAAGAGCAGCGCATACTCGTCGAAGGCGTAAATATTCACAAACGCCACACAAGGCCGTCGCCGCAAAACCAAAAAGGCGGAATAGTGGACAAGGAACTTCCCATGCACTACTCCAACGTAATGATCGTGGACTCGGACAAAAATCCGACCCGAATCAGAATAGAGCGCCAAGAAGGCCAGGCAAAAAGAATTGCCGCTACCAATGGAAGTGAATTATAATAATATATAACAGAATCGATCATGGCGAAATCAAAAGGTAAAACACAGGGAGCTAAACCATCCGGCAAATCACACGACATGCCGATGGAAGGAAAGCGTCTGGAAGACATCGAAACCAAACAGGCCCCGCCGAAACCACGGCTGGAGGAATTTTACAGAAACCAGGTGGCTCCGGCTCTGATGAAAAAATTCGGATACAAATCCATCATGCAGGTGCCCAGACTGGAAAAAATTTGCCTCAACATGGGTGTAGGAGATGCCACCCAGGACATAAAAATGCTGCATAATGCCGTCAACGAGCTCGAGCTGATTTCAGGCCAAAGGCCGGTAATCCGCAAAGCACGCAAATCGATATCGAACTTCAAGCTGCGCGAAGGCATGCCCATCGGATGCATGGTCACGCTGCGCCGCGCACGCATGTTCGAGTTCCTCGACCGCTTTATCAACATAGCCTCGCCGCGAATCCGCGACTTCAGAGGCTTCGGCGACAAAAGCTTCGACGGCCGCGGCAACTACACCGTCGGAATCAAAGAGCAAATCATATTCCCCGAAATCGATGTGGACAAAGTAGGACGCATCACCGGGCTGGATATCACATTTGTGATGAGCGCAGGAACCGACGAAGAATCAAAAGCGCTACTTACTGAATTCGGATTTCCATTTAAAAAACAAGATTAAGAGAAACAGTATGGCACGCACAAGCATCATAGCAAGAAACGACAAAAGAAAAAGATTAGCCAAAAAATACGAAGAAAAACGCAAAGAGCTCAAAGCCAAAGGCGACTGGGAAGGCCTTCAGAAGCTGCCCCGCAACAGCTCGCCCACACGCGTAGTAAGCCGCTGCAGCGTAACAGGACGCGGCCGCGCAGTCTATCGCAAATTCGGGCTCTGCAGAAACGTATTCCGCCAGTTGGCGCTCGAAGGCAAAATTCCAGGTATTCGCAAAGCAAGTTGGTGATATAAAGGTAATAAATAAAAATGCCAGTAACAGACAAAATTTCGGATTATTTGACGCGCATTCGCAATGCCGGCATCGCAGGCCACAAAACAGTGGACATACCCTGCTCGAACCTGAAAATGGCAATATCGGAGATATTGAAAAATCAGGGATTCATATCGGACTTCGAAAAAATAGACGAAGGCCCTCAGGGGCTGCTGCGAGTTACACTGCGCTACTACCAGCGCAAACCCGCGTTCCGCGAAATGAAAAGAATCAGCACACCCGGACGCCGGGTATATGCCGCAGCGGGCAGACTGCCCCGAATCAAAAACGGCCTCGGAGTATCGGTCATATCCACCTCCAAAGGCATAATGACAGACAAGGAAGCACGAAAATACAACGTCGGCGGCGAAGTGCTGTTTTCCATTTGGTAAAAATTTTTAATACAAGGAGCAAGAAGTGTCCAGGATAGGTAAAAACCCGATCGTATTGCCCGACAAAGTGCAGGTAAATATCGACCAGGAGAACGTCATGACGGCCAAAGGCCCAAAAGGCGAACTCAAAGTCGAACTGCCCAGGGAAATCGAGTGCAAACTGGAAGATAATACATTAACCTTTTCGCGCCCTAACGACCACCGGCGCCTGCGTTCGTTGCACGGCCTAACGCGCTCGCTCGCAGCCAATGCAGTCGAAGGAGTCTCCGCAGGGTTCGAAAGACTACTCCGCATAGAAGGCGTCGGCTACAAAGCCGAATTGAAAGGCGAACGCCTTATGCTTTCTCTGGGGTTCTCCCACCCGGTAATAGTAATCCCGCCCGACGGGATCACTTTCGAAGTAACCGGCACTCAGATAAAGATCAAGGGAATAGACAAACAGCTGGTCGGACAGCTCGCAGCGGTAATCCGCAAGCTTCGCAAACCCGAACCCTACAAGGGCAAAGGCGTACGCTACGAAGGCGAATACATCCGCCGCAAAGCAGGCAAGACAGCTACATAATTAATAAAGCTGAAGATCAGCAAATATTGATTTAAATAAAAAGAAAATATAGGCGAAAGTCAGAAAATGGGAAAGAAAGATATTAAATTAGAGCGCAGAGATCGCAGGAAAAAGCATATCAGAAAAAATCTGAAAGGCAGCACCGAGCGTCCGAGAATGACAGTATATCGCAGCCTCGGCCAAATTTACGTCCAGATAATCGACGACACCCGCGGCCACACGCTGGCAGCGGCATCGACCAAAGACAGCGAAGTAGCCGGCCAGATCAAACCAGATATGAAAAAATCCGACCTCTCCAAACTGGTCGGCGAAGCGATTGCCCGCAAAGCAGCCGAGAAAAATATAACCGAGGTTGCTTTCGATCGCAACGGATATCTTTATCACGGCAGAGTAAAAGCACTGGCAGACGCTGCGCGCAAAGCCGGACTCAAGTTTTAATAAATTATTATATTGGCCCAAGGAGAGCTTGTTGTGAAATTAAAATCATCAGAAATTGATCTTAAAGATAAACTGGTATACGTCGGACGTACCGCCAAAGTGGTAAAAGGCGGCCGCAGATTCAACTTTTCGGCGATCGTAGTGGTCGGCGACGGGCAGGGACACGTCGGATACGGACTCGGCAAAGCCGGCGAAGTAGTCGATGCGGTTACCAAAGCCACCGACGCAGCCAAAAAGAACATCGTTAAGGTCAGACTCCAGGAAAACACAATACCGCACGAAGTAATCGGCAGATTCGGCGCTGCGAAAGTGTTGATAAAACCGGCAACCCCCGGTACCGGCGTAATCGCCGCCGGCGGAGTGCGCGCCATACTCGAGCTGGCCGGAGTGCAGGACGTTCTGACCAAAAGCCTCGGTTCGTCCAACCCGCATAACACAGTTAAAGCTGCGATGCAGGGCCTGATGGAGCTCGAAGACGCACCATCGGTAGCCGCTCGCCGCGGAATATCGGTAGAAAAAGTACTCAAAGGTTAATCCGCCGCAAACGATCTCGCGGCTTTAATGCAAGAAAATATATATAGGGTGAATAAAATGGGTAAACTGAAAATTACTCAAACACGCAGTGTGATCAAAAGAATTGAAAAACAAAAACGCACCATCGAAGCCATGGGACTCGGGCGCCCGAACAACACAACAGTGCTGCCGGACAACCCCCAGACCCGAGGCATGATCGAGATTGTGAAGCATTTAGTCAAAGTAGAAGAAATTTCTGAATAATTATAAAGAAGTGGATCGATGAAACACATTGGAAATCTTTCGCATGCAGAGGGTGCGAAGAAGAAACGCAAAAGAATCGGAAGAGGCCAGGGATCAGGCCATGGCGGGACATCGACCCGCGGCCACAAAGGGCAGATGTCCAGAAGCGGCGCCAAAAGAACGCGCGCATTCGAGGGCGGACAGATGCCACTCAATCGCCGTCTGCCAAAATTCGGATTTTACAATCCGTTCAGCGTGAAATACGAAATTATCAACGTCGCCACGCTCCAGGAACTGGTTGACAAAAATAAAATCGAAGGCAAGGTCGATGCAGAAATGCTTCGCGACATGGGCATCGTTTCCAATCGCCGCGCACCGATCAAAATTCTCGGCGATGGCGACATCAGCGCCGCGCTCGAAGTATCGGCCGACCGCTTTTCTAATTCCGCAAAACAAAAAATTGAGCAAGCTGGAGGGACGGTAATAACCAATGGCTAGAATCATCCAAACTGTGCAAAATATATTTAAAATCGAAGAGCTTAAAAAACGCCTGCTTTTCACGCTGGGCGTTTTGGTTGTTGTCAGAATCGGGGCTCACGTTACTCTCCCCGGCATTGACGTAGGGGCATTGCAAGCTGCCGCCAATATGGCAAGCTCGGACACCCTGTTCGGGCTTTTCGACATGTTCGTAGGCGGCGCATTTTCCAACGCCGCTATTTTTGCGCTTGGAATTATGCCATACATTACCGCATCAATTATATTCCAGTTGGCCGGCGTCGTAATTCCCGAAGTGCAAAAAATGCAGAAGGAAGGCGAGGAAGGCCGCAGAAAAATTAATCAATATACCCGGATCGGTACCGTCCTGATTTCTATGATTCAGGGCTGGGGTATCTCGGTCAAACTGCTCAATACCGAAGCAGCAGGGGTAGCGGTTGTCCAGATTCCGCACGGACTATTTATTATTTCTACGATTATTCTGCTTACCGCAGGCACTGTATTTCTGATGTGGCTCGGCGAGCAAATCACCGAACGCGGCATCGGCAACGGTATTTCGCTTATCATCTTTATCGGTATTATCGCGCAGCTTCCGGCAGCGGTAGCTCAGGAATGGCAGCTTATCGAAATTGGTTCGCGCGCTCCGATAGTAGAGCTAATAGTATTGATATTCCTCGTAGGGATTATCGCAGCGGTGATCCTTGTCACCCAGGGAGCCCGGCGCATACCGGTGCAGTACGCCAAGCGAGTTGTGGGCCGCAAGGTATTCGGCGGCACCACGCAGTATATTCCGCTTCGCGTCAACACAGCCGGCGTTATGCCCATTATCTTTGCCCAGTCGCTGATGTTCATTCCGAACACGGTGCTGAGCTTCTTCCCGGACAGCCCGACTGTGATATGGATGGCCCAAATGTTCAGCGATCGCTCGTTCGTCTATGCGGCTATCTACGGATTTATAATCGTATTCTTTACGTATTTCTATACCGCAATCGTCTTCAACCCCAAAGACATTGCCGACAATATGAAAAAACAGGGCGGCTTTATTCCCGGTATTCGCCCGGGCAGACCGACCGCAGAATATATAGAAACAGTGCTGACCAGAATAACATTGCCCGGATCGATATTCCTGGCTCTGGTTGCAATTCTTCCGACATTTGTGTCGAACATTTTCTCTGTAACGTCAATGTTTGCTTCGTTCTTCGGCGGCACCAGCCTGCTGATTATCGTGGGCGTTGCGCTCGATACGCTTCAGCAGATCGAATCACACCTGCTGATGCGCCATTACGACGGATTCATGAAGAGCGGCAAAATGAAAGGAAGAGTCGGCGCAGGAGGATTCTAAGATGCCACGTCAGCGAGGAATCCTATTGCCCGGCATAAAATCAGCCGAAGAAATCAAAAAGATGGAAAAGGCCGGCCGCATAGTGGCCGAAACGCTCTCTCTATTGAAAAAATATATTCAGCCCGGAACGAGAACCATCGAGTTGGATAAAATAGCCGAGGATTATATTCGTTCTCATAATGCTGAACCGGCATTCAAAGGCTATCAGGTTGATAAATTGTTCTTTCCCAATACTTTGTGCATTTCGATCGACGAAGAGGTGGTGCACGGCATCCCCTCCGACCGCCAGCTTAAAGAAGGCGAGATCGTATCGATCGATTGCGGAGCCGTGATCGAAGGTTACTACGGAGACAGCGCAGTGACCTACGCAGTCGGAGAAATCGACGACGAAAAAAAAAGGCTCATGCAGGCAACCGAGGAAGCGCTTATGCTCGGAATCGAACAGGCCGTGGCACGAAATAAAATATATGATATTTCGCGCGCAATACAGGAGCACGTCGAATCCAGAGGCTTCTCGGTAACTCGCGAACTCGTCGGGCACGGCATTGGCAAAACGATGCACGAAGAGCCGCCGGTACCTAATTTTGTGCCGCCGCTATTGCATCGCCAGCAGTATCCGAACGTAAAGCTTGCGCCCGGAATGGCAATATGCATTGAACCGATGGTGCACGCCGGCAGGAAAGAAATCATAAGCCTGGATGACGGCTGGACGGTAATCACACGCGACCGCAAACCTGCGGCTCACTTCGAGCACCAGGTGGTCATAGGCGAAAAAGAAGCATTAATACTAACATTGAGAGATTGATTTTTATGCCAAAGCAGGACTTAATAAAAGTTGACGGAGTAATCGAAGAAACGCTGCCCAACACGCAGTTCAAAGTAAAGCTGGACAATGGCCACGAAATTCTGGCACACATATCCGGCAAAATGAGAATGAACTTTATCAAAATTCTCCAGGGCGACAAAGTAACGGTTGAACTCTCGCCCTACGACCTTAGCAAAGGCAGAATCGTATACAGATATAAATAAATACTTACAATATAAACCTGAGTGAACGAAAATGAAAGTACAAGCTTCAGTCAAAAAGCGCAATCCCGACGACAAAATCGTCCGTCGCAAAGGCAGAGTATATGTTATTAACAAAAAGAACCCGCGTTTTAAGCAAAGACAGGGTTAATAAATTTAAAGGAGATATGTAGTGGCACGTATAGCTGGAATTGACCTGCCTAAAAACAAACGCGGAGTGATCGGACTGACCTATATATACGGTATAGGCGATAACACCGCCGCAGATATTCTCGAAAAGGCAGACATAGACTTAAGCAAGCGAGTAAACGACTGGACCGACGACGAAGTGGCTCGCATCCGCAGCGTAGTGGATGAATACAAAGTAGAAGGTCAGCTCCGCTCGGAAACTCAGATGAATATCAAACGTCTGATGGAGATCGGATGCTATCGCGGAATTCGTCACCGCCGCGGACTACCCGCTCACGGACAAAGAACCCGCACCAACGCGCGCACCCGTAAGGGCCGCCGCAAAACAGTCGCAGGCAAGAAAAAAGCAGCCGGCAAGAAGTAATCTATTGCTCGCTTTATTTAAAATTATGAATTTGTAAACTTTTATACGAGTTGATACCTTGGCTAAGAAAAAAATTAAAAAGAAAGTCGTAACTGATATTCACGGCAAAGCCTTCATCAGGGCTACCTTCAATAATGTGATGGTAACAATATCGGATATGTACGGCAATGCGCTTTGCTGGTCTTCAGCCGGCCGCAACGGATTCCGGGGATCGAAGAAAAATACCCCCTACGCCGCTCAGGTCTCGGCCGAAAAAGCCGCAAAGGAAGCATATGATATGGGCCTTCGCAAAGTTGACGTTGTGGTCAAAGGTCCCGGCTCCGGTCGCGAAGCTGCTATCCGCGCCCTTACACAGGCCGGACTCGAAATCCACAGCATTGTCGACAAAACTCCGGTTCCGCATAATGGATGCCGGCCGCCCAAACGCAGAAGAGTATAATATATAAACTCTCCGGTATTTATCCGGATTTGCGTTCACAGGCTGCCCGAAGGCACATTCAGATGGAAAATTATTAATAAAATATAACCGGTCAAAAAATTGAATATGAATACACAAATGCAAATGCCCGACAGGGTGCAGGTCGAAGATACCGGCAGTGAATTTCACGGAAGATTTCTGCTCCAGCCATTGGAAGAAGGCTTTGGAGTCACAATCGGCAACTCGCTCCGAAGAGTGCTGCTCAGCTCTATACCGGGCACAGCAATCATGGGAGTCAAAATTACCGATGTGCTCCACGAATTCCAAACCATACAGGGAGTGCGAGAAGATGTTTCGGAAATAATTCTCAACCTGAAAGAAGTTGCAATTCGCGCTATCGACAAAAAGGTTTCGAGAATTGTCTTCCATCTGAAAGGTCCGCATGACTGGACCGCAAAGGATCTGCAGGACGCATCAGACCAGATCGAAGTGCTCGATCCGGATCACCACATCGCCACGCTCGCCGACGACGCAGAGTTCGATGTAGAGCTCCGCATTGGCCGCGGCAAAGGATATGTGCCGGCAGAAGAACACCAGATTGTCGATTTTCCGATTGGCATGCTCCCGGTCGATGCTATTTATACGCCGATCAAAAATGTGATATATACGGTCGAACCATATCGAGTCGGACAAAAAACCGACTATGAAAAACTTGTGCTCGACGTAAAGACCAACGGCACGATAACTGCGCAGGAAGCCGTTCATAATGCTTCTAAAATTCTTCAGGAACATGTCAAATTCTTCATCAATTTCGAAGAATTCGAAGAAGAACAGCAGCAAACCGAAATGGTCGAGGAAGAAGTCAAAGCAGCCGAACGCAATCGGCTTCGCAAGATTTTGCTCACCCCCGTAGACGAACTCGAGCTATCCGTACGCGCGCACAACTGCCTGAAGGCGGCAAACATCAAAACGCTGTCGGATCTGGTGCAGCTCCAGGAATCCGAGCTCCTGAAATTCCGCAATTTCGGCCGCAAATCACTAAGCGAACTAAGCGACGTGGTGCAGCAATACGGCCTCGAATTCGGAATGAGCGTCGAACAGTATATAAAAGAAGACACCAAAAATGTAATAAATGAATAAAATTATAAATTTTTGAGAAAAGACTTGAAAGAGTTGCAGCCATGAGACACTTATGCAAAGGCAGAAAACTTAAGAGAACCAGCAGCCATAAAAAAGCGCTGATGAATAATCTTGCGACAGCCTTGTTTGAACATAAAAAAATCGAAACAACAGAAGCCAAAGCCAAAGAGCTGAGGCCATTCGCAGAAAAACTCATCACTCGCGCAAAACATGCGCTGGCACGCGAATCCCAGGGTATGCTGCCCGAAGGACACAACACCGACATCCATAATCGCCGCGAAGTTGGCCGCTATATCCGCAACAAAGCGGTATTGCAGGAGCTTTTCGACGCAATCGCTCCCGTGGTCGAAGATCGTAACGGCGGATACACCCGCATCGTCAAGACCGGCACACGCCGCGGAGATGGCGGACGCACAGCAATTATCGAGCTCGTCGATTATTCCGCGCCGCAGGATGGTTCCGTATCGATTAAGGGCAAGAAAAAACGCCGCCCGGCCAGGAAAGATAAACCGGTCGAGGAGAAAAAAGCAGCCCCGGCAAAAGAAGAAATAAAGGAAGAAACCCCAAAAGCTGAGGAAAACGCAGAAGAAACCACAGCACAGGCAGAAGTAACCGAAACCCCCGAAGCGGCGGAAGAGGAAACACCCAAAGCCGAAGAAGCACCCAAGGCAACTGAAGAAGCTCACGAAGAAAAAGCGGAAGAAGCAAAACCCGAAGAAGCCGAAGGCGAAGAAGGCGAAAAGAAAGAATAAGCTATAACAAAGCAATAAAATTCAAAAGCGTTCCCATCGAAGGGAGCGCTTTTTTGTTAAATGTCCGGCATATCACTTCTATATATATATCCACATCAAATATTTGAAGTAGATAATAATGTCAAAAACAGGCTGCATATTTGCTAATTCGCTTTTTTTTGTTAATTTATATCATTCTCACCTGAATTAAATTCATAGTAAGTTATACTCCTTCGGAGATTTTTTATGAAAATGCTTTTCAGGTTTCTGCTGTATATCTCAATTCTGATATTTACCATATCTCAGCTATCCGCCCAAGAGGATGTACTACGCCCCGAGGGCAAGCCAGGCGGATATGATTACGAATATGCTTATGCACAGCCCGGTATTACATTCGGCGGCGAGGTCGGACTTAATTACAATATGTTCTCTTCCGATATGTCGTGGTCGCCGCCGCTGGCGAATTCGCCGCTGCAGGCTTATTCCGAGGGCTGGGGACTATCGCCGTATTTCGCGGTGCTGATTGATGTTCCGATTTCCCCGAAATATGGCTTTCAGTTCAAAATCGCAGGCGATTCGAAATATTTCTCGAACAGCCATGTCGGGGTGGCCGATTGCTACGACGAGTTCACGCAGGAGGTCTATGACATGGACGAGGAGCTTGAATACTCCATAAGCGGCAGCTATCTGGGAGCGTCGCTGCTGTTCCGGGCGAATTTCACTCCGCAGTTCTTTCTGCTGGCCGGGCCGGTGCTTCAAATTCCGATCGGCGATTTCACTCAGGATGTTACGATTCGCGTGTTGAATTCGGACTGCGTGCTGGATAACGGCGAACAGACGGATATAATAAACGCACCGGTCGACGAATTAAATACCCGTGTCGGACTTGAGGCAGGAATTGGCTACAAAATTCCGATTGCTCGCCAGGTTTGGATGGTGCCGCAATTGCGGCTGCAGTATATGTTTACAACATTCACCCCCGACGAGATGTCGGTCGATATCACCCGTAGCTACTCGATCGGGCCTGTGGATATGCTTTTAGCCAATCAGATGCTGCACAGTCTGCAGCTGTCAGTCGGATTTTGGTTTGATATTTAATCCGGAGAAAAATCATGAAACAAATGTATATAATTATATTATTGCTTATTTGCTCGGCCGCAATGAATGCACAGCGGGTGCAGATTACGCCGGTGGATTTCAACTCAGCAATGGATGACTTTGCTCCCGAGCTTACCCGCCACGACCGATTTATGTATTTCACATCCGATCGCGAGGATGGTCGCCAGCAGGTATTTGTAGTCGAGAAAACTTCGGGCGGCTGGACTGCTCCCGACGAGATCGAGGGCCGCGTTAACGTGGGGATCCAGAACGGCTCGGTTGCGATAACCCCCGACGGCCAGTTTATGGTATTCGCCGCGTTTGAATACCCGATAGCCGGCAGCGGCAGGACAGACCTTTACAGCGCGCGTAAAGTTGACGGCCGTTGGACGGACGTCGAGAACCTCGGCCCGACGGTGAATTCGGAGTACTGGGACAGCCAGCCTACGATCTCGAGCGATGGCAATATGCTCATTTTCGCCAGCGACCGCCCCGGCGGATATGGCGGCACGGACATCTGGATGTGCTATCGCGATCCGGACGGATGGAGCAAGCCCCGCAATATGGGTAATCAGGTGAACAGCGCGGGCGAGGATATGGCCCCGGTGATCGCATGGGATAATAAGACTCTCTATTTCGCCAGCGACCGCTCCGGCGGCATCGGCGGAATGGATTTATATATGGGCAAAATAGAGGGCAAAAATACCTCGGGCGTGAAAAATCTCGGTGCGGAAATCAACACCGCCGCCGATGAGTATTTCTATAATCCTGTGACCAATACCGATGTGGCATATTTCTCGTCGAATCGGCCGGGCGGGAGCGGCGCGCTCGATATATATATGGCGGTGCCCAATCCATTTCCGCCCCAAAGCGTCGTAATGGTCGAGGGCAAAGTCCGCGATAAGGAAACCGGCGATCCGATCGGCGCGCGGCTGATAATAACCGATCTCACTACCGGCCGCGCAATTGCAGATATGTATTCGGACGATGTAAACGGCGCATACACGGTTGTGTTGCAGCCGGGCGGAGTGTATTCGATTACGGCAACCCGGCCGGGCTATTTGTTCTATAGCGATCGCTACGAGGTGCCGCCCGCCGCCGAGGGATACACCCTGACGAATGATATTGATCTTAGCAAGGCAAAAGTGCGCCTTCTCGTATTTTTCGATTTCGACAAAGCGACACTTAAGAATGAATCACGGCCGGAGCTCGAGCGTGTAATCGAATTCATGCGCGAAAATCCGGATTTGCAAATTCAGCTTCATGGCCATACCGACGATGTCGGAAGCCCTCAATATAATAAAGAGCTATCCGAAAAACGCGCGAAAGCAGTGGCTGACTATCTGATCGATGCGGGTATCAGCGGAAGTAGAATATCCACAAAAGGATTTGGCAAAACTCAGCCCCTCGTAGAAGAAACCACCGAGGAAGCCCGTGCAAAAAATCGCCGCGTGGAAATGATTATTGTCAAATAATTAAATCCAAAAAAATGGTATATATATAAAAAATCATCCGGAAGCACGATGGCCGCCGGATGATTTTCATATTTATGTGATTCAGATAAGGCCGAGTTTCTTGCCGACCTCTGCGAATACTTCGAGTATGCGGTCGAGGTGGTGCTGCTCGTGGGTGGCCATATAGCTGGTGCGCATCATGCTCATATTCGGCGGCACCCCCGGAGGTATGAATGTGTTGACAAAAATACCGGCATCGAACAAATGGCGCCAGAATATCATCGCCCGCTCGACATCGCCGATGATAACCGGCACGATGGCTGTCGGGCTTTGGAGAATATTGAATCCCAATTCGCTGAAGCCTTTGCGCATGTAGTCCGAAACCTCGATCAGTCGATCGACCAGTTCCGGCTGCTCTTCTAACACATCCAGCGCTGCGAGAGTAGCTGCGCACGAAGAAGGCGTCGGGCTGGCGCTGAATATAATCGCCGGCGAAAGATGCTTCAGATAATTGATTGCGCGCTCGGGGCCGGCAACAAATCCGCCCAGCGATGCAAATGTTTTCGAAAATGTGCCCATCTGCAAATCAGCCTTGTCGGTAAGTCCGTGGTGGCTGAGCGTGCCGCGGCCGCCTTCGCCGATTACCCCGACTGCGTGGGCGTCGTCGACCAGAATGCGTGCGCCGTATTTTTCGGCAAGGCGGACGATTTCGGGGAGGTTTACGATTTCGCCGGTGACGGAGAAAACGCCGTCGGTGACGATGAATTTGCCAGAGCGATCCGGAATTTTTTCGAGTGCGCGCTCGAGGTCTTCCATGTCATTGTGCTTATAGCGCACAAATTCAGCAAATGCGCCCTTGGCCATCATCGCGCCGTTGACGATGCATGCGTGGTTTTCCTTGTCGGAAATCACCGTGTCGCCCTTTTGCGCAAGAGTAGAGATAATTCCGAGCGCGGTCTGATAGCCGGTGCTGAACAGCAGCACGGATTCCTTGCCGAGGAATTCCGCCAGGCGATGCTCGAGCTCGATATGAAGATCGAGCGTACCGGTCAGATAGCGCGAGCCGGAGCATCCCGTGCCGTATTTATGAACTGCGTCTATTGCAGCTTGTTTTACCTTCGGGTGGGCGGTCAGTCCGAGATAATTATTCGAACCGGCCATGATCATCTCGCGGCCTTCGATATTCACGACAGGCCCTTCGTTTTCCTCGATCGGATGGAAATATGGATAGAGCCCTGCTTCTTTAACTTCGTCGGCCCTGGTAAAATTATAGCATTTTTCGAATAGATCCACTTTTTACTCCTCTTTCTCCGTAAGCTTTGATTAATCTATATGTTAATAATTTATATAATGTGAAAATTCTGAAAAATAAATCGAAATGCCTTAATGAGAATTTATACAAAATTAACAAAAAATAGGGAATTATGCTTCCAAAATCGGCGGAATCCATAAATACCTGACCAGATCGACCCGGTCGCCTGCGAATCCGACGCCCTCGGCTTCGAGCAGCTCACGCATCAGAGTCGGCGTCGCGAAATGCATCCGGCCGGTCAGCTCGCCATTGCGGTTGACCACGCGGTGGCATGGCAGATCGCCGCGGCCCTTTGCAGAATTAACCGCCCAGCCCACCATTCGCGCCGAGGACTTCATCCCCGCGGCACGGCCGATGGCGCCATAGGTGGTGACCCGCCCCGGGGGGATCATCGCAACAATTTCGAATACCTTTTCGTAAAAATCCTTATCCGCCGGCATTTATATATATACAATATTTGACATGATAATTAGTTTGAAGATAATAAAAATCAGGCAAGTTAGGAAACATGAACGGTGAATTCGGCAACCTATAATTTTTTTGAATATCTGAACGAAAGACTGAAGCGCGACCTGCCCGCCACCACGGCTCACATCGAGATGGCCCCAAAAATGGGCGAAAAGCTCTACCGCGGCTTTACCCCCTCGAAAAGCGCACGCAAAAGTGCGGTGATGCTCGGGCTATTCCCAAAGGGGGACGACTTCGAAATAATATTTACATTGCGCAGCACAAAGCTGGGCAACCACAGCGGCCAGATCAGCTTTCCCGGCGGGCACGCCGAGCCGGGCGAAAACGCAGTCGAAACCGCCCTCCGCGAGACCACCGAGGAAGTGGGCATCCGGCCAGCGGATATAAAAATCGCCGGTACACTATCCGACCTGTTCGTGCCGCCTTCGGATAACATCATCACGCCGGTGGTGGGTCTGCTCGAGCGCGAGCCGGTCATCCGGGTTAATCCCGCCGAAGTCGAGGAGGCATTCAGTATGCCGGTCGGCAGATTTCGCAACGGCGACTACCTAGAGCGGGAGATGTGGATGATATCCGGCGCCGAGGTCGAAGTGCCGTTTTGGAATGTGCATACCCGCATCCCGCTCTGGGGAGCCACTGCGATGATATTGAAAGAATTCCTCGTCGTAGCGGAAGATTTTTTCGATTGAGCAAATAATCAGCCGGAAAAATTGGATTCTTCCTTAAATTGATTATCTTTTAATTTCGTAATATTTTTTTGAATTTAATGGTAAAACAGATGCAGAATAAAATTGACCGTAGCCGACCCCCGATTTCGAACAAAAAGCTTGATGCAGTATTTCCACCATTCGAAAAACACACTCTGAGCAATGGAATCAGAGTATATATATATCGCGACCAGAGCCAGCCGCTGGTATCGGCCAAAGCTATTATCCGCAACGGCTCGGCCGCCGAACCGGTGCCCGGCCTGGCGCGGATTACATCCCAGTTGCTGCTGAAGGGTACCCGCCAGCGCACTGCTTCGGAGATCGCCCGCGAAAGCGACCTGATCGGCGCCTCGATGAATGCGGCGTCAACGTGGGATTATACGACTATTGGATTCGTCTCGCTCTCGGATTATCTGCGCAATGCTTTCGAAATATTCGAGGATTGCCTGCTCGAATCCAAATTCGCAAAAGACGAAACCGAGCGGCTGAAAACCAAGCAAATATCGGACATCCGCCAGAAAACGGTCAATCCGCGCTACCTTGCAAAAATGGGGTTCAACGCGATCCATTATCCCGACCATCCATACGGGCACCCATCATCGGGGACGGTCGACAGCGTGGAATCGATCACTGCAGGCGATTGCCGTGAATTTTTTAATAATATTCTGCATAATTCGAAAATCACATTCATTGTTGGCGGAAATTGCGATACCGACGACATAATGGAGCGCCTCGAACGAAGGTTCGGCGGCCTTGTACCCGGCGAAAGCCTCAAACCGATCGAATCCGGCGGCCTTATAAACAATGGTCTGGTCACTGTCGATAAAAAAGACGCCGAGCAGGCAGCGCTCTGCATCGGGCGCTCTACCATCGACCGGCACGACCCGGACTACTCCGCGCTTAGGCTTTTGAATACGATATTCGGTGGATATTTTATGTCGCGCGTCAATCACCGGCTTCGCGAGGAGAAGGGCTTTACTTACGGCGCAGGCTCGCAGCTCGATTCGCGGCTGATGGATTCGGCGCTGCTGACCACCGCATCGGTCGGCAAAAAGCATACCCGCGAAGCGATAGAAGATATTCTCGAATTAATGGATGAAATTAGTAAAAATCCGATTCCGGAGGATGAAATATCCCGCGCGCGGCAGTATATGCTCGGGGCATTCGTCCGCGGCATGGAAACCCCTCAGCAAATATCTACTCAGCTCCAGGCGCTCGAAGTATATGATCTTGAGACGGATTATCTCGAAAAATTCATCAGAGAGCTGAACTCATTCACCCCGGACAGCCTGATGCCCGCCCAGTTGCGTCTGTTCGCAAAGGAGCCGCTGATCATATCCGCTGCGGGCGATTCGGAATACCTCGGCGGCCAGCTAAAGGCATTCGGCAATGTGACGCTTGCGTCTTCGGGCGGTGAGATCATCCGCGAAAGTATTTGACAGGAAATTCTGCCAATTAATCTATATTCTCTGCGTCTTAAAAAAATTGATCATTATTTTGAAATAAATAAATATAAAAGTGGCAATAATGGATAAAAACGTAAAAGATATTGAAAAAATCGAACAACTGGCCGAGGCCATCAGTAAGGTAAAAGCCGAGCTTGGCAAGGTAATCATCGGCCAGAAGGATATAATCGACGAATTGCTTATTTCGCTGTTCGCAAAGGGCCACTGCCTGCTGATCGGTGTGCCCGGGCTTGCGAAAACATTGCTTATCAGCACTCTCTCTCGCGCGCTCGACCTCAAGTTCAGCCGCATCCAGTTTACGCCGGACCTGATGCCCGGCGACATCACCGGCGCCGAGATTATAGAGGACAACGTATCGACCGGCCAGAAGCAGTTCCGCTTTATAAAAGGCCCGGTATTTGCAAACATCGTGCTCGCCGACGAGATCAACCGCACGCCGCCAAAGACTCAGGCTGCTCTGCTCGAGGCAATGCAGGAGCACGAGGTGACCGCCGCAGGCCATACTTATACTCTCGAGCAGCCTTTCTTCGTGCTGGCCACCCAGAACCCGATCGAGCAGGAAGGGACCTATCCGCTGCCCGAGGCCCAGCTCG
>CAZEMR010000023.1:0-42129 GCA_964513465.1 uncultured Hyphomicrobiales bacterium | reverse complement strand
TCTCGAATGCGGAGATAGTGCCTGCGGAGAACATGAGCAGGATTATTAACAGGAATTTCTTCATAATTATTCCGGGAAATAATAAATAAAACAAAACGGGACGAACTCCGGCAATGCTTGATGCCGGCGTGTGCCGTCCCGGATATTTATATTATGCTACCGGTAGATGCCGCGAGTGGAATTCTCGATAAATTCGATGCATCCCTCGATCTCCGGTAATAAATCTTTGCGCTGTTTGTATTTCTCGATTCCGTCGCGGGTATTGAGGCCCGAGAATATCACTGTGTCGTAGAAATTCTCGATCTCGCCGATGAGCTGATTCGAGAATCCGCGGCGGCGAAGACCTATTTTGTTGACGCCCTCTACCTGCGGCTTGCGGCCGAGTAATACGTATGGCGCAACGTCTTTGGTGACCATTGCGTCGGCGGCGACCATGACGTGGTGGCCGACCTTGCAGAACTGGTGCACCTTGGCAACTCCGCCGAATATCACATATTCGCCGATTGTGACGTGTCCGGCGAGCTGGGTGGCGTTGGACATAATCACGTTGTTACCGAGGCGGCAGTCGTGAGCTACGTGCGAATAAGACATAATCAGGCAGTCGCTTCCCACCACCGTTTTGCCTGTCGAGGCCGTGGCGCGGTTGATGGTAGCGAATTCGCGCACTACTGTGCGGTCTCCGATGATTGCGTAAGTCATTTCGCCGTCGTATTTCAGATCCTGGGGTTCGGTGCCGATCACCGCGCTGGCGTGAATGCGACATCCCTCGCCGAGCCGGGTGCCGTTAGCAAGCACCACGCCGGAGCGAATCTCGCAATTTGCTCCGATTTCGACGTCGTCCTCGATTATCGTGAATGCGCCGATGGTCACTCCGTCGGCAATTTTAGCTTTTTCCGAGACTATTGCAGTCGGATGAATTTCGATTTTTTTATTCATAATCCCTATCCACTAAAGCGGCTGAAATTTCGGCCTCGACGACGACTTTTCCGTCGACCCGGGCCTGCCCTTTGAACATATATGCATTGAATCTTTTCCCGATTAATTTCATTTCCATCACGAGCTGATCGCCGGGGATCACGGGTTTGCGGAATTTCACATTCTTCATTCCCATGAATAATACAAGAATTTTGGTTATATCCTCGACGTCCTCCAATAGCAGAATGCAACCGGTCTGAGCGAGCGCCTCGAGCAGCAATACTCCGGGCATAACCGGTTTGCCGGGGAAATGCCCCTGGAAAAACGGCTCGTTGAATGTAACATTTTTCAGCCCGATCACTTCTTTTTTGTCGTAATCCACATTCAGAACGCGGTCGATAAGCAGGAAGGGGTAGCGATGCGGCATTACTTTCATCAGATCGTAAATATCGAGTTCGGGTTCGCCGTGTGTGCTGACCTCGTATTTTTTTTGCTCCTGCTCTTTAAGATACGTAGCGCGGATTAATCTGGCAAATTCGATATTGCTTGCGTGGCCGGGCCTTGCTGCGAGTATCTGCGCGCGGATGGGCACTCCGATCAGCGAGAGATCGCCCAGCATATCGAGCAGCTTGTGACGCGCCGGCTCGTTTTTGAACCTTAGCTCGGTATCGTTGAATATGCCTGTGGTGCCGACCTCGGGCTTTTTCTCGAGTCCGAATAATTTACGTAGTTCCTCGAGCTCGGGATTGCTCATTTCCTTATCGACGATGACGAGCGCATTGCCCAGATTGCCACCCTTGATGAGTCCCTCGCGGTGCAGCATCTGCACTTCGGTCAGAAAGCAAAAAGTGCGGGCAGGCGCAAAATCACGGACAAATTCCTCGTCCAGATCGAACATCCCGGTGTGCTGGCTGCCCAGCGCAGGATTGAAATAGTCGATCATCACGGTGATGCGGTAATCGTCTGTAGGCAGCGCGACAATATCGACCGCCTTGTCATCATTTTTATAATGAATCGTATCTTTTACTTTAAAATATTTTCTTTCTTCTTCCTGCTCGATTATTCCGGCTTCGAGCAGAGTTTCGACATACGGCATTGCGCTGCCGTCGCCGACCGGCGGTTCGTTGGCCGAAAGCTCTATGCGGCAATTGTCCACGCGGAGTCCGGCAAGCGCCGCCAGCACATGCTCGACGGTATGCACCCGGACGTCGCCCTTGCCGAGCGTGGTGCCGCGCGACAGATCGACCACATAATCGACTATGGCCGGTATTTCGACTTCCTCGGGCAGATCGGTACGCACGAATCTCTTGCCGTAATTCGCCGGCGCGGGATGGAAAGTGAGCACAGAGGTATTCCCCGTATGCAGTCCGGTGCCGGAAAAGGAGACCGATTTGCCGATTGTTCTTTGCTTTTCCATAGTTATCAGTTATGCTTCAACAAATTTATATATTTAAGGTATTTACAGAGTCGTATTTAACAGAATAACAAAAATAAGAATAAACTGCGATAATTGTGCAATTTTTTTTCCACATATATAAATGCATTCACCCCATAAAAAATAAACAGCCGCCCTGTTGTCGGACGGCTGAGGTGAATCATTCCTCTTCGGATTTTTTCTTCAATCGCGAGAGATCGGCCACGATCTCCGGCAACTGGCTGATTGCCGCCTCGATCCTGAATGCACGAAGCCTCGGGCGGGCGGGCGATCCGAAATAAACGCCGCTGCGGTCGATCCCGCTTGCCACCCCGCTCTGGGCGAGTATAGTAACGTCGTCGGCTATCGAAAGATGCCCGGCCAGTCCGACCTGCCCGGCCATCCGCACGCGCTTACCCACTTTTGCGCTGCCCGAAATTCCGGACTGCGAAGCAATGGCTGTGTTCTCGCCGATTTCGCAGTTGTGGGCTATCTGGCATAAATTGTCGATAATTACGCCGTCGCCGATAATCGTGGCGCCGACTATCGAGCGGTCGATCGTGGTATTGGCGCCGATTTCGACGCGGTCGCCGATTTCGACGTGGCCAAGCTGCGGAATTTTGCGATAGCTCCCGTCCTTTTGCCCGAGATAGCCAAATCCGTCCGAGCCGATCACTGCTCCGGGGTGGATTATGCAGTCCGAGCCGATTACGCTTTCCGAGCAGATGGTTACTCCCGCATGGGCATAAAAATTATCGCCGATGCTCGCGTCGTCGTAAATGCTTACGTTGTTATGCAGATATGCGCCCCGACCAAAGCTGACGCGCTCGCCGATTACGCAGTAGGGGCCGATCCATGCGTCGTCCGGAATTTGCGCCGAGGCCGCAACCACGGCTGTCGGGTGGATGAATCCGCGGGGGCGTTCGCGCTGAGAATCCACATATATTAAAAGGCGCGCGAATGCTTCGTAAGGATTATCCGCCAAAATAAAAGCCTGCCCCGGGGCAGGCGATTTGTCTTTATCTTTTGGGATAATCACGCACGTGGCGGAAGTATCATCAAAATATTTTTCGAATTTTTTATCCGAATAAAAAGTCAGCTCGCCTTTGCGGGCGTGCTCGATGCGGTTAAGTCCGGTGATTTTGGCGGTACCGTCTCCGCGTAAATCGCCTTCGGTGATAGCGGCGATTTGTTCGGCGGTCATTTCTTTCATAATAATTATTGCCGGAATTATTTCTTAAATGGAGAAACCTTGTTTTCCTCTTTTTTCAGTTTTTCGAGCCTTTTGCGTTCGTCATCGGGCAGATTCGGGTCGTTCTCCGGAGCCATCGGATCGCCGGGATTACGCTCTATTTCGCGTTCCTCGCGTGGTTTATCATTGTCGCCGTCGGGGCCTATCCTGCGGGCGCGGCTGCGCGAGCGCGGATTGCGCGATTCGCGGCGCTTATTGCGCGGGTCGGCTTCGATCTTATCCTGAAGCTCGGCTTCGAGTTTCTGGACGTCGACTCCCAGATTGCGAAGCACTTTGACCGTCAGATCGTATTTGAAATTAACGTATGGCATCGGCTGGACGCTCTGGTCGAGCACGATATCGAATCCCTCGTCGGCGGCAACCTCCTGCACCGTGGCGTATATCTTAGCCTCGATGGGCGCCATAATCATTTTGACCGTTGCTTCGTACTCACCGCCGGGTTCGAATTTGGATCGGGCATATGTCATTTTCTGGCTTTTCAGATCTTCCAGTGTTCGCTGCTTTTGTTCTCGCTCTTCGTCGCTCCATATCAGGCGGTTCTTTTTGATTTCGAACTCGAGTGCGTCGATGCGGGACTGGATAGCCGCCAGCTCGCGTTTCCACTCGTCGACCATTGTCTGTATGCGCTGATCGGCAGCCTGCGCGTCGGGATATTTTGTGCGGATGGTCTCCGAATTAATAAACCCCACGCGCTGGGCATTGGCAAAAGAGCCCATGCCAACAAAAACTACCACGAAAAGCAGGATTTTTGCCGATAGTAATGTTTTCATCTGTAACCTCTGTATTTCTTAGCAATTATGGAATATTAACGTAAAAAAATTCCATAATTTCCTTTCGATTTATTATTCATTGCCGCGTTTGATGCGGTCGAGCACGCGATAGGTTATATCGAGCTTCTCTTCGTTATACAATACCGCCGAGCTGCCCTTATCAAGCACCACATTCATGGCTTCTTCACTGGCTACTTTCTCGATTGCCTTGCGGACTTTCTCGCGGATAGGCTCGAGGTATTGCTCGCGCAATTGTGCGATCTCTCCCTGCTGACCGAATTTGGTCTCGCGAAATTGCAAAATCTGCATTTGCAATGTCTGGAGCGCTTCTTCTTCCTGGGCCTGCTGATCCGGAGGCATCATTGATTTCTGTTTTTCGTACGAGCTGAGGCTCTGTTCGAATTCGGATTGCATGGCAAGCAGCGAATCCTGATATTTTTTGCCGAGGTCTTTTAGAATTTTGTCGGCCTGCTGGGCTTCGGGCATTTCGGTTACGATAAGCTCGACGTTGACGAATCCGACCTTGAAGGATTTCTGGGCCATTAGCTGGCCATTAGCGGCAAAGAATCCGACTATAATGGCCGCAATTACAAGAATTTTTTTCATTTCTTACTCCTTTTTGAACATTGCACATTTATAAATTTTTAAAAATATTTTTTGATTATTAATTCAATGATTTATCGCTGCTGACCGAGATGGAAAAGGAATTTCCAGCCCCCCGGCCCTTCGGTGCCGGGCACCGGATCGAATCCGTAGCCATAGCTAAAGCCCACGATTCCGATCGGGTTGAGCAGCATCTGCACTCCAACGCCCGCCGAGCGCTTTAGGTCGAACGGATCGGTCTGCTTGAGCGCAGACCATACATTGCCCGCCTCGGCGAATCCATAGAAGAATATGGGCATCGGATCGAGCGAGATCGCAAACCTCAGCTCGGCGATATAGCGCGAGAGCACCTTGCCGCCGTTGACCGGGCCGATTGTGCGGTCGTCATAACCGCGCATCGGGGTCACTCCGAATCCGCTCAGGCCATTGCCTCCCATATAATAAAGTTCGATAGGCGAAATTGTTGTATCCGACTGGAATCCATTGATATATCCGATTTTCGAACTTAAATATAATGCCACCCGGTTCTGGTCTTCGATTCTGAGTAGCGGGGTGTACATTTCGTAGTCGAGCTCGCTTTTGAAGTAATCCGTGGTGCCGAGCCCGATTGCGCCCATCGCGAAATTGTTCGACCAGCTGAAGCGCGAACCGCGGCTGGGGAAAAACATATTATCCAGGCTGATTCGCGAGAAGGTCTGGCCGAGCGTGATCTCGGTATTTATTCCGGGCCGCCAGTAGCGCGCGCCCATGGTGCCGACATCGTTGCGCTGGAATCGGACGCTCCAGTCGCCGCGCCAGTAATCATCCGGCCATTTGAATCGGCGTCCGAAGTTGATCGCCACGCCGGTGCGCCGGAGTTTATATCCGTAATTTATATCCGTGTCGAAAATATTGAATCCCACGGTGGTTGGCTCGTCGAACAGCCAGGGCTCGGAGAATCCCAGCGAGAATGTCCGGTAGCGGTTCCACTGGCCGAATTCCCAGTTGAAATTGAATATCTGGCCGCCGCCGCCTGTGAATGGCTCGCTGATTGCAAAATTATTAAATGTAAAGCCGATCGATCCGGTAAGGCCGAAGGTGCCGGCAAAGCCGATCGATGCATTGAAAGTATCCGTCGAGCGCTCCTCGACTTTGTAGACCACATCGACGCTGGTGTTGTCCACCGGGCGGACGTCCGGCTTGAGTCCCTCGGGGTTGAAATAGTTCATCATACCCAGGGCGCGGACGCTGCGGATAATCGCGCTGCGATCGAAGTAATCGCCGGGCCGTGTGTATAGCTCGCGGCGGATCACCTTGTCCATAGTCTTGGTATTGCCCTCGATATGGACTTTGCGTATAGTCCAGCGGTTGTTTTCGAAAATTTGTATTGTGACATCGACGGTGTCGGGGGCGACGCGTTTTTCGGATTTGTCGATACGCGCGGCCAGGTAGCCGTTGTCGAGATATAGCGACGAAACATCGGTCTGGTCTTCATTGCCGTGCAGGTTCATCTCGAATCGCTCCATATCGTATGGCTCGCCCTCGCGGAAGTCGAGGCGGCGCGCCAGCACATCGTCTGGATAGACGGTATTGCCCTCGAAATCGATATTGCGGATATATACGCGCTGGCCTTCGCTGACAGATATATATATATGCACCTGCTCATTTTCCTCATCGTAATAAAGCGAATCGGAAATTATTTGCGCATCTGCAAAACCCTCGCGCTGATAGAAATTAATCAGGTGTTCCTTGTCTTTTTCGTATTCCTCCTGATCGAATTTGGAGGACTCCCAGAATTCCCACCAGTATTTGGTCTGGGTTTCTTCGAAAGCACCGGCGAGGTCGCCGTCATCGAAAGCTTCATTGCCGTTGAAATTGATCGATTCGACGTTGAATTCCGCACCTTCGTCGACTTCGACGACGAGATTGACATAGCCTTCGCGCTCGGTATCGGCCATTTTGGCGTCGACTTTTGCAAAAGCGAGGCCTTCCTCTGCGTAAAATTCCTTTATTTTCTTTTCGACCAGATAAAGATCATATTTGGAGACAATGTCTCCCTTGATCTTGCCAGAGGCCTTGCGGACCTCGTCGTCTGTGAGCTTTTCGTTGAACATTATATTAATTTCGTTCAGGCGGGGAAATTCCTCTACCTTTATAATCAGAAAAACGCCGACCGGCGAAATGCGATCGACGATAATTTCGACGTCTGCGAACTGACGCCGCAGCCAGAGATTTTTAACGGCCTTCTGGAGCTGTTCGTCGCCGTCGAGATTTACCTGGCGGCCTACGCGCAGACCGGATATGGCTATAATCGTTTCGGTATCTGCAAAGCGGTTGCCTTCGACTGTAATCCCCGCGATCGTATAGATACGGCCCTGCTCCTGGGCATTAGCCGGGGAAAATGAGGCAAACAATAATACCACAAGGAAGATAGCGATGCGATCAAGACTTTTTAAAAGCATTGACAACCCGTTTTATATATGAATCCTTTTCGTTAGTATCCTCGCCCGGTGCGAGCTGTGCGGAAGTCTGTCCGAAGCGGCGTTCGCGATTCTGATAATTGAACAACGCCTCGTAAAGATCATTTCTCCGGAATTCCGGCCAGAATTTATTGGTAATATACATTTCGCCATAGGCCATTTCCCACAAAAGGAAATTAGACAGCCTCATCTCGCCGCTGGTGCGGATCAGAAAGTCCGGATCGGGCAATTCCGCAGTCTGCAAATACGACGAAAACAGCTCGTCGGAAATATCCTCGGGCGATACCCTGCCGCGGCGCACATCGAGCGCGATGAGCTGGACCGAGCGGACAATATCCCAGCGCCCGCTATAGCTCAGCGCAAGCGTAAGCGTAAGGCCGGTGTTATCCCGGGTGCGTTCTATCGATTCGTCGAGCAGCTTCTGGATCACCTTCGGCAGCGAGCTGATTTTGCCAATGCACTTCAGGCGAACGTCGTTGCGGTGCAGCTCGTCGAGCTCATGGCGCAGGTAATGCTCCAGTAGCTTCATAAGGCCTGTCACCTCGGGAACGGGCCGCTTCCAGTTTTCGATCGAAAAAGCATAAAGAGTAAGGTATTTTATCCCGATCTGGGAGGATGCCTTGACGATATCGCGGACGCTTTCTATTCCCTCGCGATGGCCATTGATGCGAGGCATTCCGCGTTCTGTAGCCCAGCGGCCATTGCCGTCCATTATGACGGCTACGTGGCCTGGCAACTTGCCGAATGAGCGAAGCTCATCCTGTATAGCTTTATCGTCGCTATTAATATCATTATTCCAGGACAAAAGAATTCCTTTCTGATTTTGCTTATCATACATACTCTGCAAATCTACTTTTAAATGACGTAAAATTCAAACTATCTTGTAAGCCGGTGTAAAATATTTAATTTTTTTGCAATTAGATTTTTTTGTTTTTCGAAACAGTTTTGTAAATTTGTCTTCTCAATTAGGTAACAATTGAATGAGATATGTATTTTTTCAACAAAATTTGGGATAGTTATGACTAAAGCAGATATCGTAGACGAAATTGCAAAATCTACCGGGCTGACCAAAATCGAAACCAAAGCAGTGGTGGACGGAGTTTTTTCGAGCATAATATCGGCAATCGCAAGCGGCAAACGCATAGAGCTCCGCGGATTCGGCGTATTCAAGCACAAAAGCCGCAAGCCCCGCATGGCGCGCAACCCCAAAACCGGCGACCTCGTGCCGCTGGAGAAACGCTATGTTCCGGTATTCAAACCGTCGCCCGATTTCCTGAACAAAGTTAACGATTCGATGAAAGCTCACTACGGCGAGGAAGAGGATTAATTCCTCTTCGCCGCGGCCGGGCGAATTACATTATTTTCGCCGATGTTTCGTTAATTATTATCTACGCAAGCAAATTTTTCGTTATATTCGAATAAATTTGATTTCTCGAACAATTCTATAAGGTGCGATATGCCGTGTGGAAAAAAAAGAAAACGCCATAAGATGGCTACCCACAAGCGGAAAAAACGTCTCCGCAAGAACCGCCATAAGAAAAGGAAATAATTTTATTTAAAAAAGCGTTATGCCACTATGTGCACAGCGCTTTTTTGCTATTCCCGCCAAATCGCGCCGATAAATATATCCCCCCGCCGCAATCGCCGCGAGCGGGGATTTTTTTTATGGCCGCGGAAATGCGATTTTCAGGAAATTTCGTATCTTTATTTTCTTTATATAAATAAATCTGCAAAATATTTTGAACAGAAATAAAGTATTTATAACCACAAGTAATGGCGTTTATCGCATCGATCCGCGCACAGGCGAAGTCCGGCTGGCGCTGCCCCGGCGCCGGGGATGGTGGATATTCCGCCGCGGAGGCATGGGATTCTTCGGCATCGATTTCCACGAGAAATCAGGCCGTGTGATCGCTGCTTCGCGCGAGCGGCTCGGCACTCCCAAAAAGGGCAAGCCAACCACCGATATGAAGCTCTACGCTATTGACCCCGACAGCCTTCGCTCCGAGGAAATCGCCGAAATCCGCGACGTACACGACGTCCACCAGATTGCCATCACCGGCGATACGGTATTCATTACCGATTGCGGCCTCAACCGGGTGCCGGTTTACGATTTGATCGCCGGCGAAATAGTGACTACTATCAATATCGGCACCGAACGCGAGGACATCAACCACGTCAACGCCGTCCACGCAGGCGATGACGAGCTGCTGATCGGCCTGAATAACCGCGGCGAGCGGCCCGCCGAGATTATCCGCCTGGATATGGGCAGTCTCGAAGACCCCCCGGACGTCATACCGGCCCGCAAAGAAGGCGAGGTAATCGAACTCGACGGCATCCGCCACACCCACGACATCGAGCCTGCGGGCGAGCGGCTGCTGGTTTGCAGCTCGTTCGAGGGCAATGTATATGATGCAGCCAGAGGCGAGAAATTATTCCACGTGCAGGACTGGACGCGGGGCATCGCAGTCGGCGATTCGGAGCTTTGGGTCGGATCGAGCGAGATGGCCGACCGCAGCAAGCGCCACCGCGAAGACCTCGACGGCGCGGTGCACGTATTCGAAGCCGACGAGCCGTGGCGGTTAATCCGCAGCTACCAGCTCGAGGGCGCCGGCCAGGTGAACGATATAATTCTGGTGTGAATTATACTTTTTTGTATTTGCCGCCTTTTTTGATATACCTTTTGTAAAAATTGCGGACAAATGCGGGGCTGTTGATTTTAAATTTATATATCATGTCTGTTTTTGCTTTAGCAATTGCCTCTGTCATCGCTTTGCCGAGAGTGAATCTTGTGAATCCGGGGGTCTTTTCGCTGCTCAGGCGCGGCGCAGAGATGACCTCGACCGGGGCGCCTTTTTTGGCGATAAGCGATACACGGTATCGATTTTTAGTTGGATCATACGGAACGAGCGATTCGGCGACGGATGTAAACCCGATATCGGCAAGCATTTCCAGCAGCGAGGTTTTTTCCATATTAAAACTGCGGGGATTATCTATGGATTTCCATAGATCGCTCTCGATTTCTTCTGCGCTGGCGTCGGAGCGGTGCTCCAGATAGCTTTCGCCGTAATAAGTGCGGCCCCCGGCACTGAATGATTCCTTTCGCGCAAATGTGATATGAGTATCGAAAAATACAAAGCCGCGCGTCATTTCATACATCCTCTGTACGAAGGGGTAGAGGTCGGATTTGTCGAGGTGATAGAATATCCCGAAGCAGAGAATCACGTCGAACTCTCCGTATTTTTCGCGGGAAATCGCCCTGACGTCGTCCTCAACAATTTCAATATTATCTAGCCCGAGCACTTCGGCTGTGAATTCCACTTTGCGAAGATTGGCCGGGCGGGCGTCGAGAAGCGTAACATTGGCGCCCTGGCGCGCGCACTCGATGCCGAACAGTCCCTCGAGGCAGGCCAGATCGAGTATCCGGAGCCCGGAGAAATCGCCTCCGGCAAAATCTGCGATATTGCTGATAACCCTCTTTAATTTATATTCATCGTTGACAATGCCGTCTTTGATTGTATAATTATTACCGCCAAGCCATATATTATGCGCCGACCAGTCGCCGTCCTCGCTGATTATCTGCTGCATTTTGCGGAGCTGTTCCTGTTTCATTCTTTTTCCGGATTAAATTAATAAGATTTTGAAATTACAAAAAAATATTATGTCCGCAAAACACACCTTTTCTTGGGCCCGGGGCATTATTAAGCCGCTTCGCCGGTGCGATAAAGATAATCGATTTTTTTTGAATGCAGTCCCGGAAACGAAATACATGGGTTATTTGATTATCACCAACTTTTTGGTAAATATGGATTCTCCTGCATTCAGCACGATATAGTAAACCCCCGACTGATAGTTGCTCATGTCGAACTCAATGCTTTTTTCGGCGGCGGAATCGCTGCGCCAGCGATGGTTTTGCAAGCCAATTCCGGTTGGGGTATATATATTTAGCGCATAATTCATATTCCCGCCGCAGCGGATTTCGATGGCAACGCTGCCCGAGGCCGGATTGGACGATATTTCGATTTTGGGATAATCCCATACGGCGCCGGATCGTGTGATCCATATATCGGCGCCCGGCGCGCGGTGCAGCCAGAGCACTTCGGCGGGCCACTGGCCTTTGTTTTCGATAAAATAATTTTCGGATGAAATTCCGGCGTAATTATCCGACGACGCGGTTGCAGTCCGCAGTGAGAATACAATGACGATCAGGAGAAAGAGGGCATTTTTCATGGCGGCATACCAATTTTTCTGAACAATGAATTAATCGAAGCGCAAGCAATATATATATTTATTAATTAATACAATATATTTTATTTAATAATAGCGGGCTGGCTGCCTGATGTAATACGAGCACCCGCAGCATAATACAATCCCTATAAATCAGATTCCGCTTTAATTTTTTCAATCTGAATATTTTTGCCGGATAAATTTTTTTATATATTTGCTAATAAATATTCCTCATATTTCATTTATCCCGAATGAAAAAGCTTGCTTGCCTTTTTGCGTTGATTATTATCACATATTTTCAGGCCATTCCGGCCATAGCCCAGAACCCTGTCCGGGTCTATGTTTCCGATGTTTCGCGCAGCTCCGTCGCGCCTATGCTCGAATTATCCGGCGAGGTCGAATTCCCCGAAATCTCCGGGCTGGCCTGCGAGGTCAGCGGAGTCGTCGATAAAATTCATTTCGACGAGGGCGATAAAGTCCGCCGCGGCGAAGCGCTGCTTTCGCTCAACTCCGACATTGCCGAAAAGGATGCCGCCGCGCTCGAAGCTATGTATAAATCCGCCGAAGAAGACGCCCGCCTGCGTAAGTGGGAATTCGAGCGATACGATACTTTATACATCGCCGGAGACGTCCCGGAGCGCGAAAAAAGAATCCGCGAGACGGAATACCTGAAATGCGCCCACGCAGCCGAAAAACTCAAAGCGGAATGCGAGCGCGCAAAATTAATTCTCGACAAAATGACGCTCCGCGCACCATTCGACGGAATCATCCTGAAGAAATTGACGCACACAGGCTGCTGGCTCGAACCGGGCACACCCGCCGCAGTGATAGCATCTTCAGGCAAAATCGACATCGTCTGCAATGTGCCCCAGAGCAAATTCGCTTCGGTATCCGTTGGCGACCTCGCCAAAATCACAACAGACGGCGGGACATTCGAAGGCAGGGTATTCGCGAAAATACCCCGCGGCGATGCGAATTCGCGGACATATCCAATCAAAATACGGGTGGATAATACAATGAATCTCGCGGCTGGTATGGAGGTGAACGTTGCGCTTCAATGCGGCAAACCGCGGCAATCAGTAATCGTGCCCCGCGACGCAGTCGTAGCCCGCAACGACAGCTATTATATATATGCGATCGATGGCTCAAATGCGCGCGAAATCCAGGTCGAGGTGGTTTCTTACCAGGGCGTCGACGCTGAGGTTAAATCGCCGAAACTCGATAAATATAAACAAGTTGTGGTGCGCGGCAATCGTTTCCTGACCGACGGCCAATTGATCGATATAGCAAGGTAATATCATGAGCCTGATTGATTCATCTATCCGCAATCCGATCCCGGTATTCGTAGGGATATTTTTTATTCTGATTTTCGGCGCAATCAGCTTTTTTCACATGCCCTATCAGCTAAGCCCATCGGTCGATGAGCCGATGGTATCGGTGCACACCGAATGGATCGGCGCCACCCCGCACGAAGTCGAACGCGAGATTATCGAAGAGCAGGAGAAAGTCCTCCGCGGAATTCAGGATCTCGTCGAAATGGAAAGCTCGGCCAACAACGGCTATGGCGAGGTGATGCTCACCTTCCGCATCGGCACCGACATCGACCAGGCGATGAATCGCGTATCAAATAAGCTAAATGAAGTGCCATATTATCCCGAAAATGTCGAGAACCCGGTGGTGAAGCGTTCCGGCGAGGCCCAGGCGCCCAAAATATGGATGGTGCTCAGCACCTCGGATTCGAACGCGCGGTCTATCAATTCATACCGCTCATACCTCGAAGACGAGCTGCTGCCCTACCTTTTGCGCACCCCTGGAGTAGCGGATATTGTAATATTCGGCGGCGCAAAATCGCAGATGGAGGTGATCCCTGATTTTAACAAAATGGCATCTTACGGAATCACAGTCCCGGAATTAATTAATTTATTACAAAATGAAAATCAGAATATTTCGGCGGGGATAAGGCCGGTCGGCGCAAAGGATTACCGCGTGCGCACCACCGCCCAGTTCAATTCGCCGAAGGATATTGAGCGCGTCGTCGTCCGGTCCGACAGCCACCGCACAGTCCGCGTGGGCGATATTGCTTATGTGAAGGAAGGCATTGCCCGGCTGCAGACATATTTCCGGTTCGACCGCATGAAAGACCTCGCGCCGGAGGATTCCGCACGCGCAGCCAAAAGCCCACGATACCGGCTGGTTAATACAAATGATGGCAGTTCCCGCTGGCACAAGACCGTCAGCGGACTGGACATCGGCGTCAAAGCCGAGGCCGACGCCAATATCATCGACCTTACGGATAGGCTGCAGAACCAGATCGACAAACTGAACCGCGACGTTCTCTCCGCGCGCGGGCTGAATCTCGAGATTGTTTACGACGAGCGCGATTACCCGCTGGCGGCGCTCTCGATCGTGACCGACAACATCATAATCGGCTGTCTGCTGGCGATATTTGTGTTGTTCGTATTTCTGCGGAATATTTCCTCGACCGTCGTCATCGCATTCGTCATCCCCGTGACTGCGATCAGCACATTTTCGGTGATGTATTCGCTCGGGCTGTCGCTGAATGTAGTCAGTCTGGCGGGTATCTCATTCGCCGTGGGAATGCTGGTGGACAACGCCATCGTAGTAATCGAAAACATCGACCGCCACCGGTCGCTCGGGCGGCCGGTCGCCGAGGCAGCCCACCGGGGCGCTTCGGAGGTCTGGGCGGCTGTGCTGGCATCGACTTTGACTACTATCGCCGTATTCCTGCCGGTGGTATTCGTGCAGCAGGAGGCAGGCCAGCTATTCCGCGATATATCAATCGCCATATCCGCCGCGATATTCCTGAGCCTGATCGCATCGGTGCTGGTGGTACCGACATTGACCGCTCTGCTTGCACCAAAGGAAGCAGCATTTATCAAAGAAAATAAGATTGCGCCCTGGCGCCAAAGAATTAATTCATTTTTGCAAAAAATTAGTATATATATACTCGATAAATTCACATCGCTGCTGGAATCCGCTGTCCGCACATGGAAATCCCGGCTGGCGGTAGTGCTCGGATTCTTCCTTGTTTCGGTAGCTATCACCTGGCTTCTGATGCCGCGCATGGAGTACCTGCCGCAGGGGAATATGAATTTTCTGCTGAATATATTGATTCCTCCGGCTGGCACATCCTACGAAGAGCGCGAGCAAATCGCCACTGAATTTTATAATCAGATCGAGCCGCATTTCGGCGTCGCCAAAGACGGCTTCCCGCCCGTGGAATATACATTCTTCGTCGGCGGCGAGGACCTCATTTTCTGCGGCGCCCAATCGACCGACGAGGAGCGCTGCGGCGACCTCGTGCCGCTTTTCTCGCGGGTGGCCAACAGCTATCCCGGTGTATTCGGCATAAGTATGCAGACCGGGATATTCCAGAACCGCCTCGGGCGCGCCCGCACCGTCTCGCTCGACATCAGCGGGTATGAACAGGAGGACATCCTGCGCGTGGCCGGAATTCTGATGAACGACGAAATCCCGAAGCATATCAAAAGTTCGCAGATTCGCGCGGTGCCCGATCTCGACGTATCATATCCCGAAGTCCGCTTTGTGCCCTATCGCGAACGCATTCGCGCGGTGGGGATGACCAGCGACGACATCGGCAAAACGATCGACGTCATGCTCGACGGCCGCAAAATCGGCGATTACAAAGAGGAAGGCCGCAAGAAAATCGACCTTGTAATTAAGGTTCCGCGCAGCAGCATGATGACACCCGAGGATATATATAACAGCGAAATTCCGCTGCCCGGCGGCAAATCGACCCACCTTTTCGAACTCGTCGATCTTAAGCGCACATTCGGCCTTACGCAGATACGCCATCTTGATACGCGCCGGACGGTTACGCTCGAGATCACCCCACCGATGGAGGTGCCGCTGCAGGAGGCCATGCGCATCGTGGACGAAGACATCCTGCCCCGCCTGCGCTCGGAGGGCCGCCTCGAAAATGTGGACATCGTCAGCAGCGGCAACGCAAGCAAATTCACCGAAACCCAGCAGGCGCTGAAGTGGAATTTCATTCTCGCCGTACTGATTTTATATTTAATTATGGTGGTGATTTTCAAAAATTTCCTCTATCCGCTGATTGTGCTTTTCACCATCCCGTTCGCCCTGGCCGGAGGATTTGTGGGCCTGAAGCTGGCGGATTTGTTCATCGCCGATACGCCTTTCGATATAATGACAATGCTCGGCTTCATAATGCTGATCGGCATGACGGTGAACAATCCGATATTGATAATCCACCAGTCGATCAACAACATGCGCGAGGGCATGGGCCGCCGCGCCGCGGTGATCGACGCCACGCGCAGCCGCATCCGCCCGATTTATATGAGCGTATTCACCACAATATTCGGGATGCTGCCGCTGGTAGTGGCGCCCGGCGCCGGCTCGGAGCTATACCGCGGACTGGGCAGCGTTGTGCTGTCGGGGCTGTTCATATCGACGTTTTTCACGATATTCGTCATCCCGGCCCTGCTTCTGCTATTCGTAAAGAAGGATTGAGGGGAATTCAACTACTTGGCAAGCGCTTATCCGGCAACGGGCTAAAGCCCGTTATTGCGAGGAGGTTATCCGAATGCGAGCTGCAACAGAGGGCTTTAGCCCTCTGCGAATCACCGAGTGCGAGGCGTCACTGCGAGCGCGACGAAGCAGTCTCTATTTGCCCCCGTTTTATCCTGATTTTTATAAAATTAATATTTAATGAATTTCAGTATTCCTTCTTTGGTGGAACTTTTCCATCGGATGAAATATGGGCCTGTGGCGAGATTTTCTATTGCTATCCGTATTTCGAATTCTGAAATAACTATTCTTTCCGGATTGATTTTGGCGCCGGTGTAATTATATATTTCGGCATCTTCTGGTTTGTTATTATTTATCCAGATTAATTCGCCATTATTTATATATAATTTCTCTTCGACGTAGTGCGGCTTCTCGTTTAAGTACTTGATCGGGAAGGATATTATCGACACCGAATGCCGGGGGAATTTCATCGCTTCGCTGAAATTAATTGTTTTCGACCGGACATCAATTCTGGTAGGCGATTCAAACGTATTGGCGTCGAGATAGCTCTCCGAATACAAATAATGCATGGTTGCGGGAAAGCCGTATTCGATTTCGTGACCAAAGTGGAACCGCACCTCGCGGTCGTTATATAAATCGGCATTCAGCACTGCGATATGGATGGTGTCGTTGCTTTTGGTGGCGCTGACCTGGATATAGGGAATATCGTCGAACGCCCACAATCCGGGATATTGCGCGACGCTGAATTTTTCGGTATAAACAGCTGTGGGAATTAATGTATCGCCCGAATTATTGCTGAATAATCTAAGCGCCTGATATTGCGGTGTGCCGAATATTCTTCGCCGGCAGGATGCTGTGTCAATTTCCGTGCGGATGCAGCCCAGGCCGATTGTTTTTTCGGCCATACGGTAAAATTTCGGATTATTCTGGAATGCAATCATATGCGCGGCGACCGACAGGCCCGCTTCAAGCGAGCTAGCGCGGACATTCGTATCCAGCAGCCAGTCGTCTTCGGTGCCGTATTCGATCCACCATTCCGTATTTGCAAATTGCATCCGGGGCGAGAGATTGCGCTCTTCCAGCCAATTGCGATAATTGCTTAATGTGCTCTTCGAATAATATCCCGCACCTATGACCGATTCATAGATTTTCTCCGAGCGCACCGAGTCAGGCGGACGAGCGGGCACGGTCAGGTGCCATCCGAATATTTGACATTTATCTCCCACTGTGCTGATTATTGCATCGAAATTGTTTTTGCCTCTCCACAGATCGCCGTTGATTATGATTTGCGCGCTGCTATCGATTTGCTTCATATCGTTATAATAAAGCAGGTACTTCTCGCTCATCTCAGTTTCGTCGCCCCATTGCTCGTTGCCGATTTCCCAGTATTTAACGGCATATGGCTCCGGATGACCGTTATCCGCCCTGATTTTGCCGTACGGGGTATCCGCGTTTGCGTTGCAGTATTCCAGCCAGTTTGATGCCTCTTCGCGATCGCGATTGAAATTGACTACGATATGCGGTTCGATATCGAGGCTGTTGCAAAACTCCATAAATTCGTCGATTCCGAAGTCGATTCTCTGAATAAAATGCAAGCCGCCGTAAACGCTGCCGCGCTTGTCGATATCTCCAATGCCCAGCTCCCAGTGGTGATCGGGAATATCGGCAAACCATCCCCCGGGATAGCGCAAAATATTCGGCTTCCAGGATTCGAATAATTCGTAATACTCCCGCCGCATTCCTAATACGTTATCCTGCGGCACAAGCGAGGCTTCGTCGAAGTATATATTCCCTGCGCCCTTCGACTGAATTATCAATTCGATTTTTTGAGCGCCGAATTCCGGGATATTATCAATCCGATACTTCCGCCAATCGCCTGCCGCTGTTTTAATATTATATGAAAATACCACCGAATTATTTATACTATTGCGGAAGCTTATGCGAATATCAGAGGGCGAGGCCGATTTTGCATATATATAAAAATCGTGCTTTACTCCGGGCGAAACATAAATTGTCTGCCTGACCCCGCGGAAATGATTGGCGCTCTGACCGATTCGGACATAATATTTGCCATTAGGATTATATCCGCCTTCGATAAGCGAATAATAATAATTTTCCGGAATGTCGGAATGTGGTCTCCAATCGCCTGAAAGCCCGGATTCATTAAGATTGCGGTCGTCGAATCCGCGATTTGGAATTTCCTGCGCCCACATTCCTAATGGACCATTGACAAAGTCTCTCAGAAATTCAATAAAACCGCCATAAATCAATGGAGAGATTTCTTGCGCAGCAGCAGAGTTAATATCAAACTGGACATTTGTCGGTTCCTGAGCCATAGCGGGCCTTAATACGCAAAAGCACAGAAGGATATATATTAATTTCATCGAAACAGATTCCCTTCTTAAAATGATTATTTATGCAATCAATCAGGCATATCCGGACTTCTTAAAATAACAAAATATTTTAAAAATTAATATTCCTGACACAGGAATTGGGGATATAATTTATTATCGGGTATTTGATTTATCTCAATGTCGAAATTATAAGTTGGCGGGATGAGATTGCTTCGTCGCTGCGCTTCTCGCAATGACGTACATCCTATTATAATGCAACAGTTTACGCTTGTCACTGCGAGCTTTGCGAAGCAGTCCCTCCACGCCGCACGCCGTCATAGCGAGGAGGTTAGCCGAATGCGAACCGCAACAGAGGGCTTCAGCCCTCTGCCGTTCGCTGAAGGTCAAACGCTGGCGCTCGCAGCGACGATAGTAATTTATTACATATGGCAAGCTCATAGAAATCCCCATAAAAAAAGCCCTGCGGCTGTGATTAGCCGGGGGCTTTATCGGTGTCGGGGCGGCAGGATTTGAACCTGCGACCTCCTGCTCCCAAAGCAGGCGCGCTGACCGGGCTGTGCTACGCCCCGATTGGTCGGATTACAAATATCCGGATTTTTCCGTCATTTTGCAAATCGTTTATGCTTAGACGTCTTTTGGCCGGGATTATTTGCGCGGGCCGAAGCGAGCGGATTTCCCATCTTTTTTTGCGATCATCCGGTATTTTCTTTGTCCTTTTTTTCAAAATAATTCGTATCTTTACTTGTTTTAATACGTATTATCATCTATACGAATTATCGTAATTTTCCTTATATCTAAATTTTGTAATTTTATTTTCAGGATTTATCCTATGAAACGAATGACGTCTTTGCTTTTACTTTTTGCATTTTTGTTCTCGGCTACCGCGTTTGCGCAGCCCGAGATCAAATATAATTCCCTCAGCGATCCGCTGCCCTATAACCCCAATGTCACAATAGGCAAGCTCGCCAACGGAATGGTTTACTATATTATGGAAAACCATAAGCCCGAAAACCGCGCCGAGCTGCAATTTGTGGTCAAGGCAGGCTCGTTACTCGAGGAAGACAACCAGGCAGGCCTGGCGCACTTTCTGGAGCACATGGCCTTCAATGGCACAAAGAATTTCCCTAAGACCGAACTCATCAGCTTTCTGGAATCCACCGGCATGCGCTTTGGCGCCGATGTGAACGCCAGCACCGGCTGGGACCGAACGCTCTACCTGCTGCAGGTGCCCACCGAGGATGAGAAGTTCATCAACGACGGACTGCAGGTGCTCGAGGACTGGGCTCATAATATCAGCTTCGACGCCGAGGAAATCGAAAAAGAGCGTCAGGTAATTTTCGAAGAATGGCGCGTTTATCGCGGCGCGCAGGATCGTATTTTGCGCAAGCATCTGCCGTTCTATGCGTTTAACTCTCGCTATGCCGACCGCCTGCCGATCGGCGACACCAGCGTTATCCTCAACGCACCGCGCGAGCGCTTTGTCAGCTTCTACGAGGATTGGTATCGTCCGAATCTGGCAGCAGTGATTGCTGTCGGCGATTTCGACAAGGACGAAATGGAGAAAAAAATCAAAGAGCATTTCAGCGACTGGAATAATCCCAAAAACGAGCGCGAACGCAAGGAATACGGAATTCCGATGCACAAGGAAAAGCTCGTCTCGATTGCAACCGAAAAAGAGCTTACTATGCCTATGGTTATGGTGATTTATAAGCACAAAAAAGATCCCCAGGGCAGTTATGGCAATTACCGCGATAATCTGGTGAACAATCTTGTCGACGCCATGCTCAACGACCGGCTGAACGAACTTCGCATGAAGGCCGATCCGCCCTTCCTGTTCGCAGGCGGCGGCACCGGTGGCTTCATCGGCGACCTGAAGGCATTCAATCTCGTAGCAGCGCTTAATGCGGGCAATATGATGCAGGGCTATGAAGCATTGCTCACCGAGGGATTCCGCGCTTACCAGCATGGATTCACCCCTTCGGAGCTCGAACGCGCTAAAGAATCTCATATCCGCGCAATGGAGCAGACCTATTCGGAACGCGACAAAATCGAATCGACTAATTTTGCCGGCGAATTTGTTCGCAATTTCCTCGAAAATGAAGGCATGCCCGGCATCGAATACGAACTCGGTCTTTATAAAAAATTCATTCCCGAAATTACTCTCGATGAAGTCAATTCCCGAATCAAAAACATGATCGACGGCGGCAGCCTTGTGATTGCTTTCAGCGCGCCCGAAAAAGACGACATCAAAGTGCCCGACGAGGCTCAGCTTCTCGCCGCATACGACAAGATCAAAGATTCGAAGCTCGAAGCATATATCGACGAATCCTCCGACTTGCCGCTGATGGAAAAAACACCCACACCCGGCACAATTATTGACGAAAAAGAAATGAAAGAACTCGGCGTCACCCAGCTTACGCTCAGCAATGGCGCAAAAGTATTTCTGAAGCCGACCGATTTCCAAAACGACGAAGTGATCATGCGCGCATGGAGCCCGGGCGGAACATCGCTGGCCCCCAAAGCTGATTACTACTCCGCAGAAGCCGCCGCAAGCATTGTGAACATGGGCGGCATCGGCGAATTCAAACTTACCACGCTGCAGAAAATGCTCACCGGCAAGGTCGTCTCGGTATCGCCGTTTATCGACGAGCTCAGCGAAGGCCTCCGCGGCAGTTATTCGCCCACGGATATGGAAACATTTTTCCAGCTTACTCATATGTATTTCACAAATCCGCGCAAAGATTCCGAAGCCTTCTCCGGCTATATCAAACGCATGGAAGAGCAGATCAAAAGCAGCAAGCGCGATCCCTCGTCGGTATTTTACGATACCGTCCGCTACGTGATGTCGGGCTATCACTACACCGACAAACCCTGGACAAAGAGCGACCTTAAGAAAATCGATCTCGACAAGGCATTCTCATTCTATCAGGATCGCTTTGCTGACGCCAGCGACTTCAACTTCGTATTTGTCGGCAATTTTGATATGAACAAAATGAAGGACTTCGTCAAAACATATATCGCCAGCCTTCCGAAGCTCGACCGTAAAGAGACATGGAAAGACATGGGCGAAAAGAAACCGATGGACAGCTTTACGAAAGAAGTCAAAAAAGGCATCGAACCCAAGAGCCGCGTATATCTGGCCATCAACGGCGACTTTACTTATAACCGCCAAAATCGCTTCGAGCTCGAAGCGCTCAACGAGCTTCTCCGCATACGTCTGCGCGAGGAAATCCGCGAGGAAAAAGGCGGAGTCTATGGAATCGGCGCTATGACTAATACTCAAAAATATCCCGAGGGATACTACCAGGAAACAGTCGTATTCGGCACTGGCCCCGAAAAGGTCGACGACCTGATTGCCACAGTCAAATCAGTATTCGACGAAGCCCGCAATGGCGGATTCGAAGATGGCAACGTTGGCAAAATCAAAGAAATTATGAAACGCGAACACGAAGTAAACCTGAAGGAAAACGGCTATTGGGCAGGCAGCCTGCAGTTCTATCTGTGGCACAACGAGGACCCGACAGAAATCATCCGCAAAGATGATTATATCAAATCTCTCGATAAAGACATGCTCAAAAATGCTGCAAATAAATATCTGAACATGAACGCATTCAAGCGCTTTGTGCTCTATCCTGAAGACTAATCGAAAACTTTTCGATACTCAAAGGCCGCGCGGACTTTTCCGTGCGGCTTTTTAATTTATATATATTTTATTTTATTGATAAATTTTTTATTTTGCCGCCGTAAATATATTGGAGTCCGCAGAATGATGTACCGCTTTATTTTCTTCGCGCTGGCAGTCGCGATGGCGCTTCCCTGCGCCGCTTCCGCGCAGCCGGCCAAATCGCTGAACGTCACCATATATAACAGCGACCTCGGAGTTATTCGCGAGGTACGCGCGATTGATATTGCCAAAGGCATATCCGAAGTCGAAATCACCGACGTCGCCCAACAGATCGAGCCCACCAGCGTCGTCATGAAATTCAGTGGCGAGGTGCTCGAGCAAAACTACCGCTACGACCTGGCCGGCATGGCAAAAATTCTCGAAAAATACATCGACCGAAAAGTAACGCTAATCGGCGAATCCATAATCGAGGGCGAACTGCTCTCTGTCAGCAACGGCCAGATAGTAGTCCGCACCGAAAACGGCGGCCTCGTGATGCTGCCGGATTATAGCAAATACCGCATTAGCGTCGACAAACTCCCCGCAGACTTCGTAACCCGCCCGACCCTGGTCTGGATGGTCGAATCCCCAAAGGCGGGCCGCCAGGACGTCGAAATAGCCTACCAGACCAGCGGAATGAGCTGGAACGCCCAGTATAATCTCGTACTCAGCGAAGACGACTCCCATGCCGATATTATGGCATGGGTCAGCATCGACAATAACTCCGGCGCCGAATACCGCGACGCCCGTCTGAAGCTGGTGGCAGGGGATATTTCCCGCGCGATGGGGGCATTCCATGCCGATATCGGTTATGGAAACGAGCTGGCGCGCAGCTCCCGGAAACAATTCTCGCAAAAAGATTTTTTCGAATATCATCTTTACGACCTTGATCGTCCGGCAACGCTTAAGAACAATGAAATCAAACAGATATCGCTATTCGAAGCCGAGGGCGTCCGGGTTAATAAAAATTATTACTTCCATGCGGGTTCCCCGTCCGAGGATCAGCATGCGCGGGTCAGGCTGGAATTCATGAATTCCGCGGATAATAATCTTGGCATGCCGCTGCCCGCCGGAGTAATGCGCGCCTTTAAAAGCGACGGCGAAGCTATCCAGCTTGTTGGCGAAACCAATATTCCGCATACTCCCCACAGCGAGATCGTTGGTTTCGAAATCGGCGAAGCTTTCGACGTAATGATCGATATGATCGCCGCTGATTACACCCGCATCGCCGACCGGGTGGAGGAATATACCTACGACGTAAAGATCAGAAACCGCAAATCCGACGATATCACTGTCCGGGTTGTGGTGCCGACCGGCCGCAACAGGAAAATCCTCGAATCCAATTACGATTACGAAAAGCCGGAAGCATTCGAAGCAATATTCGAAGTGCCGGTAGGCGCCAACGAAGAAAAAACATTACGATACAGGATCAGAAATTCAAATTAATTCGAAAAGATAATATATAATGGAATCACAGAATAAAGATTATCTGAACGACTTGAAAAAAAGAGCGGAACAGGCGCTGAAAAAGTCCGAGTACGACGCTCCGGATATGTCGCGAAAGGAACTGGCACAAGCGCTCGAAGACCTTCAGATATATCATATCGAACTCGAGATGCAGAACGAAGAACTGATCCGGCTGCAAACCGAGCTGAACCGCCAGCACGAGAAATACCGCGACCTGTATGACCGCGCGCCCGTCGGATATGTTACAATCGACGAAAAAGGGCGCATACTCGAGGCCAATGCCACGTTCGGAGAAATGGTCGGAGTTCCGGGAATCAGGCTGGCAGGCCATCCCATAATTGATTTTTTCGCTCCTGAATGCCGTGTAAAATTTCTGGAATCAAAATCCGAAATGATTAGAACCGGCGAAAAACGGGAATGCGAATCGAAGCTCGCGCTCGCTGGCGGAAATATAGACGTACTTATGCAATGCAATCCCGAAACCGATCCCGAAACCGGCGCAGCATTCCTTAAAATATCCATCAGCGACATCTCGCGCATGAAGGCCGCCGAACAGCAACTTCGGACTGCCAATGCACATATGGCTGCCATTAGCGATAGCACCGCCCATGGAATTATTATAGTCGATCCGGATTATCGAATTGTTACTTTCAACCGAATTGCAAGCGGACTCGGGCGGCAAATATTTGGTCAGGAAATGGCTGCCGGCAATCCGATACTCGATTTTATGCGCGGCGCCGACCGTGATGCTTTTGAGAATAATTTCCGCAAAGCAATGCGAGGCAAAGATCCGCAGGTAGTCAAAATATTAAACACAAGCGAAAACAACGAGCTGGCTTTCCAGTTTCATTATACTCCGGTAAAAGGGCCCGGCGGCGAAGTGAGCGGGGTCTGCCTTTCGATCGCCGACGTGACAGAGAATATCCGCTATCAGAATCAGATCAATAAAACCCGAATACTATTCGAACGATTATTCCATGTTAATCATGATTCCTTAATTTTTGTCAGAAAAAGCGATCTGACGATCAGCGAGGTAAACGACACATTCTGCCGCAAAGCTAATATCAGCCGCGATTCCGTCATCGGTATGCCGCTTGCCGATACCGCGCTATTCGGAGATCAGGAATCAATGAATGATTTCCTGAACCGAATTGAGAAGGATGGGATAATCGAAGACTTCGAGCATGAATTCCTGCGTACTGACGGCGATTCGATAATATTTCAGCTAAGCGGCGCTAATGTCGAAATAAATGAGGACGATTTCTTTCTGATCAGCGCCGACGACATCACCATCCAGAAAATCGCCGAGGACAAGCTCATCCGCTCCGAACGCGATCTGAAAGCGGCGATCGAATCGAAGGATAAATTTTTCTCGATAATCAGCCACGACCTGAAGAACCCAATCGGAGGATTTATCGGGCTGAGCGAGGAATTGCTGCATAATTTCCGTCAGCTCTCGATCAGCCAGATTCGCGAAGTGCTATTTGCGCTCCACGAATCCTCGCGGCATTTATATAAATTGCTCAACAATCTGCTGCAATGGTCAATTATACAACGCGACAGGCTGCGGCTCAAGCCGCGCACGGTAAGGGTTGTCGATTCGGCAAACCGGGCGGCTGAGCTGTATGCAATTAATGCCTCGGAAAAAAATATTGAAATCAATAGCAAGGTCGACCCCGGGCACAGCGTGGTCGCCGACCCCGACATGCTCGATCTTGTGCTGCGCAATCTGGTTTCGAATGCAATCAAATTCACAAAACCGGGCGGGAATATTTATGTTAATTCATCGGAATCAGAAGACTTTATAGAAGTTACGGTCGAAGATAACGGAGTGGGCATTCCCCCGAAACGCCTAGAAGTGCTTTTTAATATAGAGGATATCTCGCCGACCAATGGCACCGCATCGGAACGCGGCACCGGGCTGGGGCTGATTTTATGCAAGGAATTAATCGAAAAAATGGGCGGGAAATTCGATGTTGAAAGCCACGAGAATAATGGAAGCAAATTTATCTTCACATTGCCCAAAGCATAATTATTTATTCGGATCGACTATCCGCGCGGAATTCTTTTTAAGGAAATCCTCCCACGATCCAGCCGAATTCTTCGGCGAGCGACGCTTTATCGAATAGCATATCGCCACCGCCAGCGCGTCGGTGGCGTCGAAAAACTCCGGGCTTTCCGTAATTCCGAGCATCCGCCGCACCATGAAGTCCACCTGCTCTTTGCCCGCATTGCCACGGCCGGTAACTGATTTTTTTACCTCGCGCGGGGTGTATTCCTCGATTGCTATATCCTCCATCACCGTCGCCAGCACTGCCGCCGCCCGCGCGTGCGAAAGCTTCATCAGCGACTGGACATTTCGCGAATAAAATGCCGATTCGAACACCGCGCAGTCCGGCCGGTTACGATGGATCACCTGGCCGAGCCGGGTATAAATCTCCTTCAGGCGGCCGGGCATATTCGCATCCGCCTTTTTGGCTCGAATAACGCCGTATTCGACCACCCGCAGCGCTCCGTCATCGGCCGCGCTAATGACTCCCCAGCCGCAGTTGACCGAGCCGGGATCGATTCCGAGTATTATCACTTTCCCCCCGTTTATATATAATAAAAAAGCGTCGCCCGCGGACTTACCTCAGGCGACGCAATGCTCATACTGCCTCCATCATCGCTTAGTCCGCAGTTGCCTGCTCGATGATAGATTCGTCTATATCGAAATTCGAGAACACATTCTGGACGTCGTCGTGGTCTTCGAATGATTCAACGAATTTCAGAACTTTTTTGGCTGCCATCACATCGCTGATTCCCACCACATTCTGGGGAATGTATTCGAGCTTGCTTTCCTCGGTCGGGATTTTGTTTTCCTCAAGGTAGCGGTTCACAGTTGCGAAATCCTCCAGCGGACATATGATCCGGGTGGTTTCGGTGTCGTATTCCATATCCTCTGCGCCCGATTCGAGCACAATTTCGAGCATTTCTTCTTCGTCGCGGCCGTCGGTTTTGACGTTGAACACGCCTTTGCGCTCAAAATTCCACGCCACCGAATTGGTCTCGCCAAGATTGCCGCCGAGCTTGCTGAACATAGCGCGGATTTCTGCCACCGTGCGGTTTTTGTTGTCGGTGACCGCTTCGAGAATTACCGCCACTCCGTTGGGAGCGTAGCCCTCGTAGGTAACTTCTTCGTAGTTAACGCCTTCGATTTCGCCGGTGCCGCGCTGGATTGCGCGTTTGATATTTTCCTGGGGCATATTAGCCGCGCGGGCGTTCTGGACTGCCAGCCTCAGGCGGGAGTTGGCATCGACATCGCCGCCGCCCTCGCGCGCCGCGATTGTGATCTCCTTGCCCAGCCGGGTGAAAATCTTGCCGCGTTTGGCGTCCTGGCGGCCCTTTCTGTGCTTAATATTTGCCCATTTGCTGTGACCTGACATAGGTATTCTTGCGATAATTTATTTAACAAATTTTTAAAATCGGATGGATTTTATTTTCTCAATATAAAAATTAATCCATTAATAATAAAAGGCAAACGAAATATTTGCGCGATTTATCTTAAGATTACATAGAGACAACTATTATAAATATTTATTGTTGAATTCTGCGTCAAATTCCTGATGCGATATGGCTGCCCACGCGCCTGAAATGATATCGATCATCTGTGAATAAGCCGGGCTTTTCGATAATAATTCGCGGCGGCCAAGCACGATTACTCGCTCGCGCGCACGGGTGATGGCCACATTCAGCTTGCGGTCTATTTCGCTGCCGTTTATTTTTGCGCTTCGCGAAATCATTTCCAGTTGCCCCGGATAATTCACCGCCAACGATATTATGATGATATCCCGCTGCGAGCCCTGGTAGCGCTCGACAGTATCGACCGCGACCATCCCGGCAAGCTCCGGCCCGAGCCGCCGCCTGATTTCGGCGCACTGCGCGCGGAATGGCGATATTATGCCAACGGTGTTCTCATCGAACGCAGTCCCGTAAATTTCGCGGACAAGACCGGCTATCTGTGCGGCGCGGCGTGCCTCTGCGTGGTGGACCTTCGAGCCGCTCTCGCGTTCGGAATCAATATATAATGTGCGGCTGCGGGCAATCAATACCGATTCGGTCGAGCCGTATTCCGAAATTTTGTCATCCTTAGCGTGCTGGCGTGCAATATCGGGGAATGTCATCAATCCACCGCCGTAGAACATTTCGTTGGCGAGGCGCTGGATGTCCTCATGCATTCGGGCCTGGCGCCGCAGCATTCCGCTCGCGTCGGGCCATTTCTCCGAGGCAGCCCTTGCCGCGAGCCGCTCGAAGAGCGAGCCGGCGGTCGAGCCGAGGCCGATATTGAGCAATGATTCATCCTCGATTTCGCATTGCTCATTGGATTGGGTGACGATTGCGGGAAGCTGGCGTTCGTCTCCAATCATGATGAATCGGTCGGCGCGGGCAATGATGCCGACGATCTGCGGCTCGAGTATCTGCGATGCCTCGTCGATTATCATCGTATGGAAATGCTTCAAATCGAATATCTCGCTGCTGGTGAGCGCCGTCGAGACGGTAGCCACTACGATTCTCGATTTTTTTACCAATAAAAATAATTCCCGGAAATCCATCGATTCGCTGAGCATCGAGATCAATTTGTCGGTGTGCTCCGATGATTCCTTATACCCCGCGCGGACGAACGGGACGGCCGGCTCGATCGTCTTCAGCGCAGAGCAGATTTCGTCGCAGGCGCGGTTTGTATAGGCCAGCAGAAGAATATTTTCGTCAGAATTTTTATGTATATGATCGACGATAGCCCGAAGCATATACGAGGTCTTGCCGGTGCCGGGCGGTCCCTGAACGAGGAAATAATCGCGGGCATTGACAGCTTTTTTGAGCAATTCATTCTGAATCTCGTTAAGCTCGGGGCGGTCGGCGATTTCATTGTCTGCAAATCGAGGCGGCAATAGCCCCATTATCATTCGTCTTTTTTCGGGCGCTGCCTCCATCAGCCCATAGAGCGAGCGGAACATAGCCTGGCTGGTCGCGTCGATTCGGTCGGGCTCGAGATTCCACCGTTCGTATTCGGAATAGAATTCCCGGCGCGACATTTTATTCCGCAGGCTGAGCACAAGCCCGCCGCTGTCGATTGATTTCACCGTGCCCTTGACTATCTGATTGCGCAGCAAGAGCGAGTTGCCATCGGCGTCGGTGGGGTAAAGCACAGCGAGATCTCCCCGGCGGATTGTTTTGGCGTCCTCGCCGTCGGTGCGGATAAATTTCAGGTAACCCCGGCCAAAATCCGATCCGTCGGAGTCGAGCCGCATATCCGGGATTACGTAGCTCGACGAATATTTACCGGCAATCGGATCTCGCCATAGCGAGGCGAATCCTGCGCTGCCGTTTGCGCCGTCGCCGGTTTTTCCGAATAATATCTCGGATTGAATAAATTTTATATATATATGAAAATAAAGGCGTTCGGACTCGTCAAGCGAATCATATATCCGCGCGAATTTCGATACATCCCCCTCGAGATATGGCGGCATATCGCCGAAGCGAGCCGGACTGATGCGATCGAGCATTGAATATTTCCCGCGGACCAGCGCCAGATCGGCCGCCACGCAGAAATTGCGAAACATCGCCACCTCGCGCTTATATCGCATGATATTCGGCGCGTTGCGAAGTGGATAATCCGACGTCGATGAATATAAAATCTGCGAATTTCCCGTGCGCCCGGCAAAGGTCGAATCCAGCAGCATATTGTAGCAGGTCGCCTGGGCGATGTGATTGCTCCAGATAGCGATGGGCACTGCGGCGCCGTCGTCGCCCTTTATATATAGCGAAGTTGCAGGCGCGCGGCCTGATTTAAGTTCGATAATATTTTTGCGCCGGGGATCGGCGTCATATTCGATCAGGGCATCGAGCCGCCCCTGCAGCCCGAAGCAGGGAGATATGAACGATGGCTCGACGCTGATATGCCCGGCAATTATTTCGGGAATAATTTCGCGCAGCCTCTGGAAGTGCATGGCCGATTCCGTGCGCAGGCGACGACTGCCGTCGGGGTCGGCGATTGCCAGAGCGAATATCTGCATGGGCCGCGACTTAAGCGCATTTTCGTATAAAACATCGAATTGGGCGTCGGGGTCTTCGATCAGGGCATCGAAAAAATAATTGACCATATTTCCCAGCACCATCTTTGCGCCGATCGAGCCATTCTGAAATTTTTTAAATAAATAATGCGCCAGACTTGCTCCATTGCGACCGAAGCATTCCGCCAGATGGGTCACGTCGATCAGATAATCCGGCTCGAGCACGATCAGTGTGTCCGATGTGGTCACATAATAATCCTCCCGATCGGCCGAGGCGCGCGCCGCGAAGATATTCAATGTCGACCCCGGATGAACCAGTCTCCATATCTGCGCCCAGCGTCCGTACATCCTCATGGTTATCTCATGCCCGTCTTCGGCGCTGAGCACGAGTAGGGCGGATTCCTTCTTTGGCTCTGTGGATTTGTTATACTCTCCGCGGTCTGTGACGATTGCCCTCAGGAAATCTGCGGTCTCGCCGGGGCGGCTTACTTTTTCGAATGTGAATCGTGTCTGATAATATTCGGAAGTCTTTATCTTTAATACGGATGGAATTACTTCGCCCGAAAGCCGCTCTGTCGACTCTGCCAAAATAGCCGCGGCGGCCATAAAATCCGCATGAGAACAAAACAGCAACCGGTTTCTGGCCAGGCGGCCGGTAAAAAAATTGAGCGCAATTATCCGACTGCGCAATTCTTCGGGGAATTCATACTGGTCGAATATATATATAGCGCGTGTATAAAAATTCGTAAAAAACTGGCCGCTCTCGGAGCTTACTTCGACGAACATCTCCTTCAGCGCCGAATGCACTGCGGCGATGCCGTCCGCCGGCTCGGGACCGGCGGTTATGATTTCTTCCAGCGCCAGGTAATTCAGATTTGCGCTACCGCTGCTCAGCATCGCTTTCAGTCCGCCTTAATATCCTTGATCAATAGCTGTGGCGAACGCTGCCCGGTAAATGAATTTGTCTCGAGATTATATAGTATCGAAAACGGGCGTCCGCTGCGGCAGATGGGCGCCTTGTCGGCCAGATTATAGCCAATCGCATCGATCACGAAATTATTCTGATACGCCCGGAATTTTAATGTATTATTGCCGACGATTTTGACTCCGTTGCGGCTGGTGACGCCGCGCGAAATAAATACCGGCTTGTAATTTTCATATCCATAGGGGGCGAATTTGTTCAGAATTTTGAGGAATTTCGGCGAAAGTTCGTTCAGTTGCAGCTCTGAGTCGATCATAATCTCTGGTATCAGCATCTCATGACTGATGCTGGTTCGGGCAATTTCGTCGAATCTCTCCCGGAATTCCGGTATATTTTCGACCAATAGCGACAGCCCTGCGGCGTGTTTATGCCCTCCGAATTCGATCAGCAGATCGGCGCATTCGCGCAGCGCAGTATGAATATCGAAATCGCTGATGCTGCGCGCGCTGCCTTTGGCAACGCCCTCGACCGAGGTGAGAAGGACGGTCGGCAGATGGTAGCGGTCTACCAGGCGCGATGCCACAATTCCGATAACCCCAGCGTGCCAGTTGCGCCCGTGCAGTACTAGCGAACGGCGGTTCTTGCCTTCGAGCAATTCGTCGGCCAGAGGCATTGCGTTTTCGAAAGTCTGTTCGTCGAATACGCGGCGGCGGCGGTTTTCCTGCTCGAGCTGCTGGGCAATGCGAAATGCTGCTATCTCGTCGCCGGAGGACATCATTTCGACTGAGCGGCGGGCGTCTCCGAGACGTCCGGCGGCGTTGATGAGCGGCGCGATTGCATATACGATATTGGAAGCTGTGATCGATCCTGTTTTGAGGCCGGTGCAATGGATCAGGCCGTTGATACCCGGGCGGGGCTTGCGGTTGAGCTGCTTCAGGCCGTAATGCACAAGAATGCGGTTTTCGCCTATCAGCGGCACCATATCGGCCGCCGAAGCAATAGCCACAAAATCGAGATATTCATAGGCCTTCTCGTTCATTTCCAGCCGGGAACACATAGCCTGCACCAGCTTGAATACGACTCCGCAGGCGGCCAGGAATTTGAATGGATAATCGCAGCCTGGCTTGATGGGATCGATGATAGCAAGGACGTCCGGGATGGTATCTCCCGGCTCGTGGTGATCACAAATAATTGTGTCGATTTTTTTCTCGCGGGTATATTCCAGCGCGTCGAAGGAAGTGATTCCCACATCGACGGTCACGACCAGCGAAACTCCGGCCCCGATTGCGAGGTCGACGCTTTTGCGGGACAGACCATACCCTTCGTCAAACCGGTCGGGGATGTAGTAGTCCACCTTTCCGCCGATTTCACGGAGAAACTGAAGAAGCATCGCAGTGCTCGACGTCCCGTCGACGTCGTAGTCCCCATGTATCCAGATAATTTCCCCTCTCTCTACTGCCAGCAGTATTCTGTCGGCTGCAAGGTCCATTTGGTCCATCAGAAAGGGATCATGCAAATCCTTCAAACTTGGTTCGAAAAAATTCAAAGCATCTTCGGCGGATTGCAAACCGCGCGAAACCAGCACATTGGCCAGGCTCTTGGGAATCTTCAGGGAACTTACTAAATTGCGTATGGTTTCTTCATCAGTTTTTTGATTTAATGTCCAACGATATTTCAATTAACAAAACCTAAATTAATTACTAACTGATTCAAATTTACGAAATTTCGAGTCATTTGCAAAAAAAAGTGTGGATTTTTTTACACACTGAATTTTTTATTTTTTTGATTTTTTTAAATTTTTTATTCCATTTTTTTTCATAATTTTCTAACATGGCTAAAAAGCATGAACATAGCATGAAAAAAGAAGCCTTCTGGCGCAGCAAATCCGACAAAAGCAAGATCGTCCGGAGCAAAGGGAAAATTCCTCCCGAGGCCGAGGATGGTATCGTCGTGGCTTCCCTTGGCAAGACATTTCTCGTTAGGCCCGCCGAAGGCAGCAACTCCCCGGTCGAGTGCCGGGTAGCTGGGATACTGATCTCTAAGCACGAGAACTCCTCGCTCACCGCAGTGGGCGACCGCGTTAAATTCGTTCGTGAACGCCGCATTTCCGAAGACACCGGACTGCCCACCGGCTCGATCGTTGCGGTCGAAGAGCGCCTGACCATACTCAGCCGCCGCGCGCCCGGCAAAAAGCCACGCGAACACGTCATCGCCGCAAATGCTGATATTCTGCTTGTGTTTATGGCAGCCACCGGAGAGGGATTCAACCGCCGCCTGCTCGACCGCTACCTTGTGGCCGCCGAGCAGGGCGAGCTTGAGCCCATCATCTGCATTAACAAAATCGACCTGGTAGATATGGAGGAAATCCGCGAAGTGATGGCGCCGTATCACGACCTCGGCTATGATGTCATATATATGAGCGCGCTAAGCGGTCAGGGCGTTGATGAGCTGACCCGGCGACTCGCCGATAAGGAATGCGTGCTTTCGGGGCCCTCCGGCGCGGGCAAATCGACTCTGGTCAACCGCTTGCTGGGCGAGGAAATCCAGCAGGTTTACGAAATTAGCGAACGCACCAGCAAGGGCCGCCATACCACAAGCTTTGTGCGGATGTTCGACCTTGAGGGCGGCGGCGCGATAATCGACACCCCCGGCATTCGCGAGTTCGGGCTGTGGGCGATCGAGCCTGAAGAGCTTTCGCTTTATTTTCATGAATTCGATGAATTCCGCCACGAATGCCGATTTATCCCTTGCACCCACACCCACGAGCCCGGCTGCGCAGTGAAGGATGCCGTCGAAACCTGCGAGATCGACTTCGGGCGCTACGAGAGCTATTGCTTTCTGCTCGAGACCATCGTCACGGGCGAATATAATTCATAATATATTTATTCGTTTATATTCCAGTAATTTTCATATTATCGAAGCCGGATATGAACGATGCATTTACTTCCGATGAATTAATCAAATCATCTTCTGATATATATAATGAGCGGATGGCCGAAAGGGCCCGCCGTATCTATAACTTTGCGCGCGAGCTGAATCTCGACGGGGATTCTCTGCTGACCGCATTTTTTGCGCCGGCGGATATTAATGATACCGATATCCGCAATTTTATGAAAAGTAAATTCGGCGACGAACTGGTCGGACGCCTCGATATGCTCAACCGCATTTCCGTCATTTCATTCCCCGAGACCAAGAAGCAGATAACCCGCCTCAGGCAGTTATTTGTCGAGATCACCGAGGATTTGTCGCTTATTTTTATAAAACTATCCGAGCGTCTGATCGCGCTCAAAGAAGCCGAGGAATACGACCTGGCCGATCTGCCCCGGATCAGCGAGGAATGCCTCTATCTTTATTCGCCGATTGCCCACCGGCTTGGCATCCGCAAGATTTATCAGCAGATGGACGATATCGCTTTCAAAAATTTATTCCCGGATGAATTTAAAAAGCTCCACCGCGCAGTCGAAAAGCAGCGTCCGCAGTTCGAAAAAAAGCTGGCGGATATGCGCGCGAATATTTCCCGCATTCTGAAGCAGAACAATATCGAATGCGAGATACAGAGCCGCGTTAAGCGCCTTTACAGCATTTTTCTGAAAATTCAGAATAAATCGGTCTCGCTCGACCAGATTTATGATTTGATGGCGCTCCGCGTAATCACAAAAAAATACGAGGACTGCTACATCGCGCTTGGCCTGACCCACCGCACATGGCAGCCGATCGACGGGCGGTTCCGCGACTGGGTATCGTTCCCCAAACCCAACGGCTACCGTTCGATCCAGACCACTGTGCTATCGCGCAGCGGCGACCGGTTCGAGGTGCAGATCCGCACCGACGAGATGCACCACGAGGCCGAATACGGCTCGGCGGCGCACTGGGCATATAAGGAGGGGCTATCGAAGGCGGACGGTTGGATTATGCGGCTGAAGGAATTTCTCGAAAATGACGAATATTTCGATAACCCCTATGAATTGCATGAGTTTCTGAAGGCCGATCTAAAGCGGGATTATATTCATGTGCTGACCCCGATGGGCGACATCAAGACCCTGCCGCGAGGCGCAACGCCGGTGGACTTCGCATTCGCCGTGCATACCGACCTGGGCTATCGGATTACCGGCGCGCGGGTGAATGGCAAATTTGCGAAGTTGAAGACCGAGCTGCACTCGGGCGACATCGTCGAGGTAATCGCATCGAAGCATCCGAATCCCTCGCGCGACTGGCTCGAATTCGTAAAAACCCCCAAGGCCCGCACCAAGATTATTATACATATTAAGAAAAACGAACAGGCCGAGATAATCGCCGAGGGCAAGCGCATGTGGGAAAAATTCAAAAAGCGCTATCGCAATCGGCTCAAGGATATCGAGGAGGAAAAAAGCTTCCGGCAGAACCTGATCAATGTCGGATTTAAGGATTCGGACGATTTTTTCTCGGCGGTGGCAATCAAATCTCTGAAGCTGAAGCAGCCCGTATTGCGCAAGCTATATCCCGCCGCGTTCAAATCCGAGCGTGATATGAAAAAGACCTCTGCCGACGGAGCGCGCCGCCACATCCCGCCGCAGGTCAGGGTCGAGGGAATGAAGGACATCAAAACCCGGCTCGCAGGATGCTGCCACCCGATCAAGGGCCAGCAGATAGTGGGATACGTCACTCGCCACAACGAGATGAAGATCCATGCCGCCGGGTGCCGGTATATCCGCGCCGGTAATTTCGACGAGGACAGGATGCTTCGAGCCGAGTGGATCGAGGATACTACGCTGCACGACGTCTCGATCCGCGTTTTCGGATATGATTATAATGATATGCTCGAGGCAGTGGTCGATCTCGCGGGCGAGAAAAAGATAACTATCAACGCTATGAAGCGCCATCCCGCGCGCAATCATATGATCGGCCTGCACCTGGAGCTCGAAGTACGCGATCTGGAGCATTTGCTCAATTTCACGGACAAGCTGAAGCTCCAGCCGGGCATCGACACGGTGAAGGTGGTCTAAAGCCTGATATTTCCGCGTATTCCGGCGCGGATCCAGCGTCCCGGCAGCGGTACATGAGCCAGATCGTAATATTTTTTATCAAAAATATTTGATATAGTCATAAATAGTTCCGATCCGAAAATTTCCTGTGATATTTTAATATCCGCTATAAAATAAGGCTCGTAAGCTACGTCGCGTTCCGATTCGAAGTCATAATATTTTCCGGCTCGCTCTTCGTATCGTCCTTCAAAAGCCAATGCTGCGCCTTTATATCCGATAGCGAATCCTCCGGAAATCTTCAACCGGAGATAATCCATTGCATAGTATGATTCTAATTTGTCGCTTGATTTTTCGGAGAATATCCACATAAGACCAACTCTGAAATATCGCAGTGCAAGGTCTTTGCTTCCGAAAATTTCCATCTTTGCGCTTCGTGCGGATAAGTCGATTCCGCTTGTATTTAGCTCTGTGATATTCATTGCCCGCCAAACGAGACTATCTTCACTTCGCACCCAATCGATAATATTTCGCCCCTGGCGTATGAAGGCCAACGCCATAAATTGATAATAATCATTAGCATACTTGAATCCGCCCTCGAAAGTAACCGAACGCTCCGGCACCAGATCCGGATTGCCCTGGTTTGTCGGATCTGTATAATACATTTCTGTAAAAGTCGGCAGCCGGAGTCCATTATTAATCGAGGCCATGGCATGTAAATCATCCAGAATCCTGACGGCAAGATCGATCCCGCCAGTGGTTTCCCAGCCAGCCGTAGAAAACCAATTAAGCATCACACCTGCCGAAACATCTGCAACATCCGAAAAAAAGGTATGTTCCAGAAAGAAAGATGCGTTCTCGCGGGAATCCTTATGAGTGTAAAACGCTCCGTCATACCCCGGCACCGCAATGCTCCCGGACATGGGCATGCCAAGCATATTCGAAAGCAGTCTCTCGGTTTTTGCATCAACTCCGAAAGAGCTTATTCCCTGGCCCCATATCAATGAATAATTCGCTGCGGCGCCATAAACATTGGTTCTGTGATTATTATGCGAATCATACCAATCCGGCGAATCGTAACGGAAAAGCTCGAAATGATCCTGATTATATCTCCAGTAAGCTTTGATTTCAAGCGGATTTTGAGTCTGAGACGAATATGTCAGCGCAGCCAGCATAGTCCGGGTTTCCTCGTATTGATCCGGGAAAAGAGCAGTATAAAAGCTGTTTGCACCAAAATTCCTGAAAGCGCCCGCCAGCATAAGTCCGAACTTACCGGCTTGCTCATTATCATAAGAGCCCTTATAAAGAAAATTCCCCATGCCGTATTCCGTGTTTTTAGTATATGGCCCCGCACTCTCGTAAGACAATGCCAACAAGTTATTTATGCCGAACGATTCGAAAGACGAATTGCCGCTGAGCGAGAAATAATCATTCTGGCCGCCCTTGATTTCAAATCCGATTCGCTGGTTTGCGAACTCTTTTGTCAGAATATTAACCGCCCCAGAAAATGCGCCGGTGCCAATAGTCCGCGCTCCGGGGCCGCTTAAAATTTCGACGCGGCCAATCGAATTATAATCGAGCGGCAGATTCAGATTGTGATGCCCTGTCTGCGGGTCATTGACCGGAATGCCGTCAATCATTACAGCCACCTGGTTGGAATTGCCGCCACGGATTGAAATATCGGCCTGCATTCCTGGAGCTCCGCGTTCACGCAAATCAACCCCCGCCGACATTTCAAATATATCATTAATGCTGCGATCGGGCGAATACTTCAATTCCCCGGCATCAATTATTTCAACTTTGCGGCCGGCATCTTTATGTAGATATGGAATTCGCTGGCCGGTTACTACTACCTGTTCGGTTGTGATTGTATCGATTTTTTTAGCATACAAATCCGAAATACCAAGGAAGGCTAACAAAATTATTAATCTGATCATGGACCAATCCTGAACTTTGCATAAAACTTCTTTGAATAATCATGCAATTTACAAAGAAATTTCATGAAAAGTAATAGTCAAAAGCAAAATATGAATCGAATTCATATCTTTTGACTGACAAAAATCAAAATTCCAATTGAAAGAGTATTAAATAAAATGCGGATTGCTGCGGAAGTATTCCGCGAGGTCGATCTTCGGGCGGCTGCATATCCATATCGGCATATCGTTTTCGAATGGCATCGCCCAGCGGTGGCGGAAAGTCCCGGCAAATGAGCATTCGTCGAACATTTCGCCGAGCTTTTCGCGGTCATTGCCAAGCACAATTACGACTTCGGGATTTTTAATTGGCAAGCCCCATATCCAGTAATTATTGTGAGTGCTCGCCGGCGGCGGCAGCGGGTATTCGCGGGCGAAGTATTCCATTGCGCCGGCCTCTCCGTAATTCCTCGCGGCGACAATTGTTTTGCTGCGCAATTCCGGATCGATTGTCATATATATATCCGACACTTTTCTGGCCATTTCGCGCCAGCCGAACATATCAGCAAAGGTTTGCGGAAGCTCGCCGAGGGCATTCTTTTCGCCGGATTCGGCGCGGAGTCCGAGCGATTTCTGATAAGCGACGAATTGCTCCGGCGGCAGCACGGGCAGCGTCATCGGCGCTGTGATTACCCCAGCGGCAAGCGCCAGCGCCAGCGCAGCATAGCGGAGCTTCGGAAGATGATATTTAATAAAAATATCCTGAATCCACCGACCGCCGAGCGCGAACATCGCCGGAAACACCGGAGCAATGTAATATGGCTTGCCGCCGGTGATTATGAAAAAACCGAGCAATAATATATATGCAAGCGGGATTGGAAGGTATTCGCGCAATTTTTTCGAAATGATAAAATAAATCGTACCCCCAAGCACGAGCAAATACGCCAGCGGTCCGGCCATGAGCGCCTGCTGGACGAAGTACTCCAGTGGCCCGAACGCAGCCATCTTGCGGGCGCGGGCGTTGGCCATAAACTCCAGCGTCGGAAAGTCATTATTGATCTGCCAGATTATATGGGGAGTGAAAATCGCCAGCGCAATCAGCATACCCAGCCAGAATTTAGGTCGCAGGAATTGCCGGCGCATCGGCGTGAATAGCATCCCGGCAAGCAGAAAGAACGCCAGAAACCCCGCGCTGTATTTATTCATCAGAGCGATGCCGAGCATCCCGCCAAACCAAAGCCAGAGCGTTTCGCGCTTTGTATGAATTATTTTAATAAATATATATATAAGGATCGTCCAGAAAAGCGCTTCGAATGCATTCATCGAATAGATATGGAATATGAAAAGGTCGAATGGCCCCAGCATAGTCGCAATTGCCGCAATCATCGCGCCGATACGTCCGGCGCCGAGCCGCAGCGCGAGCCAGCCGCTGAGGTAAACCGTCGCCGTACCCGCCAGCACGGCAGGCAGGCGCACCGCCCATAGCGAATCGCCGAGAGTCGAGGTCACCGCCCGTGCGATAAGCGCAACCAGCGGCGGCTGATCGACATAGCCCCAGGCAAGCCGATCGGCGCAGGCAAGGTAATAAAGCTCGTCGCGAAATATGCCATAATTATTGATGAAAACCAGATGAATGGCAATATTCGCTATCGCAATTGCCAGTATCCATATCCGGTCTTGCACTGATAGGCCGGTTTCAGCAAGCTTATTCATTGATTTTCCGGAAATTCCTTGTAGTCCTGAAAAATCATATCCATATCGATACCGCCGATCAAATGGCCCTCGTATTCGCGGCGGATTTTGCGGGTAGAGATCACCAGATCCTCCGATTTGATGCCGCTCGAGCAAGAATGCCATGCCTCGAGAAACGCCGACAGATGGTCGGCCGCCCGGATCAGCGCGCCGTCATATGGGCGGAATTCGTCCGAATTATATTTATCTGTGATTTTGTCAGTATCCAGATTGTCATAGATCGGTTCGCCGCCGGACATAATCTTATTTCCGAATTCGCGATGGGTAAAATACTTCATCTCTTCTATCCACTCCGGCTCGACGTGTGGGAAAATTTCCTTATCCGCCAGCTCGGACTCGAGATTTTTTATCAGGTCGTCGAACTCCTGCGACGACTGCTTCACCGGCGAAATGATGTCGCGAGTGACCGCTTCGGGCAGATCGTGGAACAATCCCCCGAAAAAATTATTATAAATACGCGCCGGGCAGTGCGGAATCGACCGCGTGAACAAATACGCAATCGACGCCACAAGCATACTATGGCCCAGCACAGAGGTCTTGGGCACCCGTGGGGTCTGCGCCCACCTGAGCTGGAATCGAAGCTGGCCGCAAAGATCGACAAAATTCGTAATCGTATGCCGCGCGGTAAGTTTGCGAATACCGACAAGATCAATGAATTTATTAATATCGTTCAAAAGCTCGGTCTCGATGCGTATATTTTGATAGCTATAGGGGTTAGCATGACGGATAAGCTGGAATTCCCAGAAGCTGGCGTAAATATGGGCGGCCTCGAGAATCGTATGCTCGGGCGACTTATCCGGAAAATCGCTCGTCAGGTAATCGCGGAGTTCGCCGAGAATTACCGGACTGTCTATCCTTTCCTTCATTTCGAGAAAAACATATTCGTTTAATTTTTTATAAACTTCGGAGTGCTTTTTAACTTGTCTGAAAATAGGAGATTTTATGTCCGAGATCACAATCCGCCGGAAAAGCTCGAAGACCCCGCACTTAATAATCTCCTCCCAGTTGACCGTGCGGCCGCGCCCCTCCTCGTATCTGCCGAGGCAATATGCGATAATCATTTTGTGGGCATGCTTGTCCATTTCGCTGAAGTCCATGGGCCGGATGCGGTCGTTCCAACGCTGAATATGGAAAGCGCGGAAAAGCTCGTCGAGCAGTTTTTTTCTTACGAACATAATCACAGAATAGATAATTAAACAGGCCAGACTGCCATAAAATACGAATAATCCGCCGAAGTATGCAAGCAATTTTTTGCCTGATATTCGAGCCTCCAATATCTGCGGCCGTCGCCGCCGCCCCGCAACGATACGCGCACCAGCTCGTCACTGCGAGGAGCGCCTGTGGCGAAGGAATCTCAATCAATTTTGATAACTTTATATGAAAATATTTCATTACCACAGAATAATCTGATTAAATAAGATCCGGCGGGATATTTCGTGAAATCAATTTGTAAAGCGCTATTTGCAATATTTGCATCCTTTTCAGCGAATACTCTTCCCTGCGCATCAATGATTTGATAATGCACATTCGGCTGCCCGCAATCGGTCTTTATCGTCACGGAATTAGTTGTAGGATTTGGGTAGATAATATCCTCTTTTTCATCATTTTCATCAACGGATACTTTATCGAAATAAGCATACCATTTATCAACGTAGCGACCAATGCTAGATACTATGAACTGCCCATCAGGGCTTACATCAATGCGTGGGTATGCGCCATATGGATATTCGTGCACAATTTCGCCATTTGTTAAATTCCAAATTTTCATAGCATCCTGTCCTCTTTCACTCGCCGTCACTAAGCATTTATCATCCGGCGAGAACTCGATTCCGGTCAGGCTGGGGCCGTTGAGCGGCAGTTTGTAGAGCAACTCCTTTGTCGCGAAATCGTAAACCTCGACGCCCTCGTATTTGCCGCCGGTCTTATAGGCTATGTATTTGCAGGTATTGGAGATGCGGAATACCTGAGAAACGTCATGTGCATCTATGCTGTCAAGAGAATGAGAATCGTATTTGCACACGTAACTTTTGTAAATCTTTTCATTTGGCTTTTGAGGATTATTATATGTTTTAAAAAAACCGGCATATAATTTACTACCATCGCAGTCGTACTGTACTTGAACTATATCGCGTTTGATTAGATTTTCTTCATCAGGAAATTTTTTAGTATTAAGTATCTGTCCTGATTGAAGATCCCAGGTTCTAAGCCCATTCTCGATTACACCAGCGATAAATTGCTCATCATCGGAAATAGAAATATCCCCGATAAGTGTGCCGTCGTAATCCAGAGTATCCATCGCTTCATAGGTCTGTGTGTCGTAAATCACGAGTCTGTCGCGACTTGGCGCAAGTTGAATATAGTTCTGATCATCATTTATAAAATGCACTTCTGCGTTAAATGGAATGCTCCCGATTTCTTCCCCAGTCTCGGCGTCGAAGAAGTAGGCATCATCATACCCATGGGCGACGATGATGTCGCCATTGGTCGAGAATTTTACCATGTAGTATTCCTGTGTGGTCTCTTTTCGCCAGACCAGATCGGGGTGCTGCGCTGCCGCAGGCGCGGCCAGCATCACCAGCGCAATTAATAAAAACAATGGTTTTTTCATAAGCGGGGTGTCCTTAATATATATAGGGGTTTCGATGATTGACACACCGGCAATATAAAAAGTTACATCCCGCCACGCAAATTATTTTATGAGACTGCTTCGTCACTTCGTTCCTCGCAGTGACGAGGTGATGTCGACCTGATGAGCTGCGCTCGCTGGGACGGGGTGCGGCGTGGAGAGACTGCTTTGCTGCGCTCGCAGGGACGCGGCTGTGGCGTGGAGAGACTGCTTCGCTTCGCTCGCAGTGACGAGGCGCGACGTGGAGAGACTG
>CAZEMR010000022.1:0-44591 GCA_964513465.1 uncultured Hyphomicrobiales bacterium | reverse complement strand
ACTAAGCCGGCAGCCCGGATAGTTGCGGCACCCAGAAGTCCGCCCCGGCAGGCAACGGATTGGGAAATACCGCCGCAGGCTGGGTGTATTCGCCGACCGGGAGGTAGGCCTCGGGCGCTTCAAGAGATGCGGATCTGGAATTCTTTCGCATAATCCCATCGCCGATGTGGCGGGTGCGGTCGATGATAAATGTTGTCGGGAATCCCTGCGGCTCGCCGAAGAGCTCATAGAATCCCGAAGTATCATCAGTGAATACTTCGAAGAAATTCAGAAATTCGAGTCCTTTTTCGTCGATTATATCCTGCCCGAGCTGGCGGTCTTCGGGTGTCATCTCGCAGTCGATACCGATAATCAAAAATTTCGCAGGGTCGAGCTCACTGTGCAGTTCATTGAGCGGCGCGAGGCCTTCCGTGCAAATCCCGCACCAGCTTCCCCAGAAATAGACAAGGACGATTTTATTATCGGAAACCTCATAGAATGATCGGGTTACGCCATCCTGGGTCCATTCGAAATCAGGAATTACGTCCGCTTCGGTCTGGGCGTGGAATTTGGTAACGGTCACGAGCTCGCCCGCGCTGGCGAACAGCGGAATAAAAGCAATCAGAATCAAAAGGGTAATAATTCGCGGCATATGGCCTCCATATTCAAAAATCCGGATTTATATATAAACACACCAGCCGCCCGAATTACCCACAAAAAAAAGCCGGGGCTTAATGCGCTCCGGCTTCGGTATAAAATTTAATTAAAATTATCTCTCGATCAAAAAGCTGCCGGATTGCGCCGAGCCGCCACTGATTATGCGGTAGTAATATGCGCCGGGAGCGAGACAAGATGCGTCGATGCGCGCGCTGTGGCTGCAGAGAGGCATCTCAATTTTTCGGATTAAAATGCCCCGTCAGAATAAAAATTAATACACTCCCTTGCGTTTTAATAAGATAGAAATGAGGAGAACAATTCCCCAAATTACATCCATGATATTCCAGATTGAACGGCCAAGACTTACTTTGATAAATGGATTAATCAGCAAGGCAGAAGAAGCCCAGAAAATCAACCAAAATTTATTTTCTCTTTCTTCATATGCCAGCACTCCGAATAATACCATTCCGATAAATCTAACCAGTTGATAATATCCGTATGGCATGTCCAATAGACACAATCCGAAAAGGATTGCCAGCACGAGCTTTATTGCTATTGAAAATGATTCTTTCATGGGCAGGGTATTCCAAACATTTTGTATGAAAGGCACTCAGGTTCGGATTGGTTAGTTTTTCTTTTGCCTACGCATTCATTAAAGGCTTTCAGCACTTTAGAAGCTTCCTTTCTGCATCCTCTTTCCGAAGAACCATATCTTATCTGGTATCCTGTTTTGTGGCAGTATTCATCAAATAAAGGAGTTATGACAATCTGCTCAGGATTAAGCCCGTCGGCCACTGTGATGGGCGGTATGAAATCAATATTATGTATGGTCTGAACATCGCATTTGTTCATTAGTTTGATATAAATGTTTTCTGTTTCGACAAGTGAAATATAAACAGAATCCCTTTCCGCAGGCTCTTCTTTTTTTAGAGTATATTTGGATATATCAATATTCGGGATTTGTATGTCTATGATCTCACCGTTTTTGATACCTATTTTCTTCCCGCCTGGCTCGAGCCGGATTATCCTTGGAGCCCCTTTTAGCGCCGCGTTGCCGTATTCGCCGGAAGAGGTACCCTTAGCCGGAGATTCAACAGCCTCAAAATTGCCTTCTTCGCTTAGCATCACCCGTGTGTTTTTGGCATATTCATTCTTTTTATCCGGTTGATAAACCGAGCAGCCAAACAAGAATAATAAAATAAAAACAAAATATTTTCTATGCATAATACTATCCGGCGTTTAATGGATGATCGAATAGGGTATATTATAGTAATTGAAAAAATCAATAAACGACTTCTGAACCTCGTTCCCTGTTTCCTCAGAAAGCACAAATTTGATATTTTTCATATCTTTGAGCTTCTTCAGATTTTTCCAATTCCCTTTCATTTTATTATGAAATCCGAAAAGGTAATATTCACGCATTGCTGATGAAGTATCTTTTTCTTTTTCGTTTATCAGATTCCAGAGCATATAATAACTTTTCTTATAACTGGCCTTGCTCTGAGAAGAAAGGAAATTTGTAAAAGAATTTTGAAACTTAACTGAATCGGACATATCATAACTAATGGACATACTGTTGTCGTCAGGCGTTAGATATTCTACCGTCAGGTATCTGGCATTCACCGCAGAATCCAGATAATGAGCAATATTAAGGGCTTTATCTGAATTCAGAGGCGAGAAAAGCGTAATATTAATTCTTACTGAGTCTTTATCGCATTCTTCTTTTTCAGTAATAGTAATCTGATTATTCACGGCATTATAATTATGTTGCAGATATGTCAGCAATTCATTTTCGGGCTGATCATTATTGCTGCATACGCTCCATATCAGCTTTTGATTTTGTGATTCTTTATAAACCGAGTCCGGGATTACGGTGTTGATTTTATCAATTGCCTCCATACATGAATGAGCAGAATAACTGCATGGGAACAATCCTGCAAGCATGTAAATATTCAAACGTTTGTCGTTTTTGTTCTGGCTGATTTTCTGAAAAAAGGCTTCAAGAATATTATTCGTATGGCCGACATCTAATTCAAATTCTTTGCTTTTAACTTCCTGCATAATTGAATCAATAGTAGAACTCAGTTTTTTCTGGAATTCTCTCGGATTTGTGATTCCTTTGGGCTTTTCGATTAGAATAGATTGCGACCATCCCTTGGTATCGGCAAGATAATACTGGAATTCAATGTCGTCGTCGACTTTTCCTATTGCTTTTTCAATATTTGAACTCAATTCGTTTAATTGGCTGGTTTCATTTACTGGCTGCAGAAAAGCCAGCATTACGATCGGCATTTCCGATTTTGTGTGGGAAATGCTACGAAATAACAAATACCCCAAACCACCAATGACTGCAAGAATTACAATAATTAATACGATTCTTTTAGCGTACATTTTCGCCCCCTTTTCTCAGATCATAATAATCGAGGACCGATTCTTTCGAAAAATTATATTTATTGATTCTGTTATTTAGCTCGCTCCAGTATTTTTTTAGACGATTCTGGATTTCCTGAGGATTTTGACACCATAGCATTTCGAGGATTAAGTTATACCAGAAAACTCCCAGTATGAAAAGAAGTCCGGATCCACCAAAATGAAGCAGTAAATATATTAGTAAAACAAATCCTATCTGAACTAACGTCATTATTAAGCTATATTCATAAGTGTCTGCATATACAAAATGAACAAAAATCACAAAAAGGGCTATTTTTACTATAGCAATTGCCCATAGCACTTTAACCCATCTACTCCGCTGCTGATCGAGTTCCACAATGTCTTTAGCAAAAATTCCCGAAGCAAAGATGGCTACGCTGGCATCGATTAATAAAAAAATTATCGCAAAAATCTGAACCGGCGCCTCCGTAAGGTCTGCAAGCCAAATCAAAACGGTATTATTAACTATAAAATCAAAAAACAGAGCTGCTATGCACATCATAGCAAAAATATAATACTTCCCGAAAGGTTCATCAAAAATCAAAAAAAATCTCTTCTTTTTTTCTTGTAATTTTGCCCACTCCTCTCTGATTTTGGGCATATTGTTACTCGTTTTCTTAATTTTATTAACCACTTCTTTCAGGATTGAGTAATCCTTTGAAACATTTTCAGCCATAAATTACCTCTGAGGTCTTAAATGATTGTTTATTAAACTTTATATGATTTCTTTTACTCATCTTTCAATAATATTTTGTGCTTATGCAGACATACATCCCACATTTCATACAAATTTTATAAAAGAAACCGATGGGCATCAATTAACATAGGACACAACGATATTTATATTAATCAGTGGCAGATATATTCAGCGCAAATATTTTGAATGGCTTAAAAAAATTAATGAAACATCTATCATTCATTGTAGCAATAATAGAATATCCCATAATCTCACTCTTGTTAATTTAACAAAAAACATCCATTTTCCTAAATAAATTTTATTACTAAAATATTTCTTTTAGCGACAATATATGTCGTCTGTAATTAGTTTTTTTGGTTTTATACGCTTCTCTGCGGATTAGTGTAGTTTTATATCGAATCCGACAGCAATTTAAAATCCAATAATAATCTCACCCACATAAAAAAGCCGGAGCAAATTAATGCCCCGGCCGCGTATTAAGTCTTTGTATTTTATTCTTTTACTTCGACTCCGTTCCAGAATGCGAAATATTTTGCTATATGCTGCGCTTCGGGTGTGGGGTCGGGATAAGTCCAGGCTGCGTTTTCATTTCGCTCGCCATCGACGACGATGTGGTAATACCGCGCCTTGCCCTTCCATTCGCATTGATAGGTTTTCTCGCTTTTTTCGAAATATTCTTCATTGATCGTATCCGGCGGGAAATACTGGTTGTTTTCCACTTCGACCGTGCTGTCGCTTTCGGCGAGCACAGCGCCATTCCATATTGCTTTCATAATTACCTCGGCGGGATTAGTGAGACATGCTTTATATAATGTACGTCCCACACCTAATGATATTATATATAAAAGGATTACGCCGCCGCTTATCTTCCGTCAATTATAAATAATTTTGAATATACCTGATTATTGACGCTGACTTTGCAGATGTAGCCGCCGCTCATGAGCTTATGCGCGGGGATGCTGATTCGCGCATTGCCGGCTTCCGCGATTTCGGAATGCACTCGGCTGCCGAAGATATTATATATATCCACCCGGATTCGGGAGGGTTCCGGCGGGATGACCTCGATCCATCCATCCTCCGACATAGGATTGGGATAAATCACTATCATTTCGTCATTTCCGGACGCGCGGCGGGAGTCGCCGACGCTGGTGATTTTGTAGTCATAGCAAAACAGAATGCCATCCTCGGTGCCGAAATAAAGCCGGTCGCCCGTTGCTGCGATGCTTCGCACTGCCGGCTTTTCGTTGTGCTCCATTGCGTTATGCATAAATCCGCTGATCTCGTCCACTTTCTCGCCGGCGGAGAGGTCATAGATTTCTATGGTATTCCGCTGGCCGATAAGCAATACTATCAATCATGCGATTTTCCGCATCGCTCCATATATAAATCGTACTATCGGTATCGGAATAAAAAACATAGTCCATATTTTGCGAAAATTTCGCATCCTGAAAATAATAAGCACTGGCAATAATTTTTTCCTCCTCTGCGGGAACATCATATAATATCAGATTTTTATCCTGATAGAATAATAACGTATCACCCGATGAAGAAACATCAAACAAAATCGGGGATTCATGATACATTTTGTGATACTGAGTATCAATGGGATTCAATGTGATAATATCATGCGAAACTATCATACCAGGGCTGTTAACAAGTATTAAATCGTTATTCCGGGAGAATCTCACATATCCATCATTGACCTCATCGATTAGCTGTCTTAATGAATAATCCCTGGTATCAAAAATATACAATATTCCAATATATGGGACAATGAAAGTCGGCTTTTTATGCAGCGCAACATATCTCCCATCAGGACTCATTGTCATTACCGGGCCATAAGAGTTTTCGCCACCCTTATGAATAAGTTCGCCGGTTTCAGCGTCAAAAACATTAAGAACGTTGTCGATGATTTTCTGGCCATCAGGAGTTAAAACAGCATTTCATAGTTGGGAATTTCGCCGCTTTCCGTCTCTCCCAGCAGGCTGATCAATCGTTCATTTTTCAGGTCAAATACTTTTATATAATTATATTTCGGAACCACCAATATTCGCTCCCCATCCGGATAAAATTCAATATTCATGATGGATGTGGAATTAGGGCCATAGCTATCATAAAGGCCGCCTTTGGCCCATTGCATAGTTTGTCCGTTAGCGGCGCAAGCGGCCATGATTAAGCTAATAATTACAAGCGTGTGTTTCATAAATCTCTCGTAAAATGGTAATATTTACATATCTCGGACATAATATATTTCACAATCAAATCAGGCATGTTATTTTTGAACGTTGAACAATTTAAAAAAAATGACGATAATTCCGAATCAGAATTCTTTTTTATTTCATAAAAATTGCTTGCGTAGGGCATATCGGTTTGCTAAATTTTGCATAAACTTTTGTAGCTATTATAAATATATGCGGAGCTGCAATGAAAAACATCAATAAAACATGGCTTTTTCTGATAATAACATTCGCGATCAGCTATTCGATAGTCGGGATTTTCTGGCTGCTCGGCGGAGAGTACAAGGGCTGGCAGTCCTATGTCATTGCCGTGGTCTATATGTTCGTTCCGTTTATTGCGGCATTACTGGTCACGCGGGTGATACATGAAGATAATATCAAATCCAATCTATTGATCAGGTTTAAAATCAACAAATGGTTTTTCGCAGGCTGGCTTATTCCGGTATTTCTGGCATTATTGACTTTCGGAGTCAGCCTGATGATGCCCGATGTAGAATATACGACCGAAATGGCAGGCATGTTTGAGCGGTTCGAACAGACACTCCCCGCCGACCAGATAGCCGAAATGAAGCGCCAGGCCGAGGAATTCCCGGTTCATCCGTTTTGGATTGCTTTATTGCAGGGGCTGATCGCCGGATTCACTATTAATGCAATAGCCGGATTCGGTGAGGAAGCGGGCTGGCGCGGATTCATGGTTCGACAATTCAGCAATATTAATTTCTTCAAGGCTGCGTTAATTATTGGCTTTGTTTGGGGCATCTGGCATGCTCCGCTTATTCTGCAGGGACACAATTATCCGGAACATCCACAGCTCGGCGTTATTTTTATGACAATATGGTGCATTCTGCTTTCGCCACTGTTTTTATACATAGCGATCAAATCAGGGTCGTCCGTCGCAGCGGCGATTATGCACGGCACGCTCAACGCTTCGGCGGGCATCCCGCTCATACTAATCGAGGGCGGAAGCGATCTGACGGTCGGCGTCACCGGTATTGCGGGCTTTATCTCATTGGCAGCAGGCATATTAGCACTTTATTTATATGATACGTTTATCACTGGAGAAAAAGTAATGATGTCGCGCGTCGGACGTTATTTGCTGCCAGAGGAAGAATATCTTAAACGCAAAAGATGACGAAATCCAAGCGACAATTTATCAATAGAAATCCTGGTTCACTTTTGTTAAATATACTGTGATGAATTGAAGTAAGATAATTAATGTGATTATCATGCGGCTATTCGATCTGAATTTTCGTACGATAAACACAGCAACCACCATACATATATACGGTATAAGGAACATCCATAATCTGGCGGATTCGCCTTTGGATTTTCCTGCAAGTGCTATAATCATTATCACAATCGCCAGCGTCGTAGATAATATGCCCAGATCGGATAACGTGCGCTTATGATATATATTCATTAATGACTCCTTGAGTCCGACTACATATATTATTGATATTGGGATGCCAATCCAGACGATGTATTCCACAATTCCGAGGGCGCCGAAATATAGGGTTCGCAGCGTGTCGGCGTTCCAGTCGCGCCACTGGGCGTGATATTGAATTGCGCTGCGATAGCGTTCGAAAATGTCGTAATCAAGAAAATATCGAAATAGCACATCTGCAATAATGAAGCCGGCCAGTCCGATCATAATTATTCGCAGATAATAACTTACAATTTGAGTATGATATTTTTTATGAAGGCTAATCCATACAACTGCGAGCACGAATGGGATGATAAACATCAATGCAAAAGTGAACCATACAGAAATATATATAATTATCCCGCCAATAAAAGCGAGCAGCAAATTCTTTTGATATGCTGATTTGACGGCCATCCACAGACTCGTGATAAACAGCAACGGGTATATAGTTTGATCCGTATGCAGTGTAATAAGATTAATCGAGGGAATCACTATATATAATGCACATGCATATATAGCCGTTCGCTGATCGAATATGTCCTTCGCCAACAGAAATAAGGGAATTAACGCAATATAGCATATGAACGGCCACAGCCACGAGGCAGATTCACGGGATGCCACCAGCAGCTCGTCGCCACTTATATCATTGCCATTTATACACTTAGCGAGACGCGCATTGAGCATATAAAACAGTAGCGTGCCCGGCGGTTTGCTCGGTGCATAAAGCCCGAGTTCGCCACGGCCGGCCAGCTCTTCATAATTTTTCATAACATAATAAATATCCGGGCGCTCCGCCGCAATCCGTGCGTATTCGGCATGGCCGGTGGTTATCATCCTTTTTTCGATTGCGCTCATGCCATCGCCCTCGGTCCAGGCGAAAGCATATTGCATTCCGGTGCCGGCAATAATTAACAATATTAGTTTTAATATGTAATTATTATCCAATCTGAGAATCATAATAATTCCGCCGAAAAGTGCTATAAGTACAGCAATATTCCACACTTCTCCATATGGCTTCGAAAAATATTCCCAGAACCAACCCGGCAGATGATTAAACACCGGCACGTGATATATGAGCATTACCCAATGCAATCCAGTTAATAATATCACTGTGGTAAGCATTATATTGATAGATTTTTTATTCATATTTTCTTTATATTTCTCAGGCTGACACATCATCATGATTTATTAATATATAAATATACTAATTATTTCATTAAATCAGCAGGTGATTTTCAAAGCATAGATTTATATCATATTTACTGCTGATTCGTCCTGTTATTCGGCCAACTTATTCATTTGCTGCTAATTTAATGAAAAATATATGAAAATCGCATTCCATAATATTGGCTGCAAGGTCAATTATGCCGAACTCTCGCGTATTCGCGAAGATTTCGAATTGCGCGGCTACGAAATTGCCGGCCCGGGCGAAACGGCCGACATCGTTGTCGTCCAGACCTGCACCGTCACTAACCGCGCCGACGCAGACAGCCGAAAAATCATCCGCCGAGCTGTCCGCGAAAACCCGGACGCAAAGGTAATAGTTACGGGATGTTACGCACAGATGCGCCCCGACGAAATAGCGCAACTACCCGGCGTTATTGCAGTTGCGGGCATGGATGAAAAGTATTCGATCGCTGAATTGCTTCCCGAATATCTTAGCGCTGACGCTGTCCGAATCGATCGCGGCGAAGGCCCCGACTTCGGCTTCTATCCGGCAAGCTCGGCTGAAGAAGACGCTCGATCCCGTGCATTTTTCAAACTGCAGGACGGTTGCGACTATAGCTGCACATACTGCGCAGTGCACATCGCACGCGGGCGCAGCCGAAGCATGAATTTCGACGAGATCGCCGCCGGGATCGAACGCCTTGAAAATGCGGGGTTTCGCGAAGTTATTCTTTCTGGCATTAACCTGGGCGAATACAAAGCGCCGACCGGCGAAAACTTCGCCGAAGTACTTGATTTGATAGAAGATATGCCTGCATCAATGCGATTCCGCATATCCTCTGTCGAGCCCAATTTGCTTAGCGACGAAATCATTCGCAGGGTGGCTCGTTCACAAAAAATTTGCCCGCATTTGCATCTGCCATTGCAAAGCGGATCGAACGAAATTCTTGCAAAAATGCGACGCCGGTATCGCGCTGAATTATTCGCAGACCGGGTCGATTCCATCAAAACTACGATGCCGGATGCGGCGATCGGGGTTGATGTCATCACCGGCTTCCCGGGCGAAAGCGAGGAGAATTTCCGCGAAACCTACGATTTGCTTAAATCATTACCAATCAGCTATTTACATGTGTTCACCTACTCCGAGCGAAAGGGTACTCCGGCTGCATCGATGAAGCCAGTTATCCCGGGGGATATCCGCAAAGCGCGTACGAAAGAATTGACACAGCTTTCCGATTTCAAGAAGCGGGAATTTTATAAGTCGCAGGCGGGTAAGGAACTTAGAGTACTCCCGGAACGAATCGATTCGAAATCGGGCCTCTGGGTTGGCTGGACCGAAAATTACGTACGCGCGGCTTTCGCGTATGACGGGGTGCCCGAGGGCATTATCCCGGTTATAATCACAGAACCCGGCGATGAATACTGCATTGCTAAGGCAATCGATCAGTCAAATAAATCAATAAAATAGTGGTGGTCGGCAGGCAGCGAAGCTGCGGCTGCGATTTTTTCATTAAGCATTCCGAATCCTTCGAAAACCGCGAAATTCACCGGTGAATACAGCCGTTCCTGTGGAGTGCCGCGCGGATAAAGAAAATCCGAAGCCTGCCGGAATTTTTCGATTTCCTGCTCGTGGCGATTTTTTGCGGCGGACTGCGTTTTTTGTTCGAGAGCTGATAAAATATTCATGCTTTTCTGCGCGAGCGATTCGGCGGATCGGCGTAGAGATGGTTCGAAACGCGCGGCAAATTTTCCTGCATCCTTATATATATCAGCTATTTGGCCGGATACTTCGTCGAAATATTTTTCAATTTCCGTATCGGAAAATTCTTTGTTTAGCAGCCGTTCGGTATCTGCGAATTTATCGAATATTTCCTCGCGGTTTATGTTTTTGTCGGCAAGGAACTTATCGAATTTCATATTAATAAGCGTCGCTGAATGGCGCGGAAGAACTGCAGGCATCCGAACATCGAAATACTCATACATCTCAGGGGTTTGCGTCAGATAGCCTATCTCGCTGGGGCCTCCTATATATGCGGCGGTCGGTATCACCAGATCCTGGAAAACCGGGCGGAGCAATACATTTGGCGAAAACAGCCCCGGCCTTTTCTCGAGCGCGGCGATCAGCTCATTTGATGAGTATTGGCGACCGGCAACCTCGTATTTCCCATCAACCGATTTAATTTTCAATCGCTTACCCGATTCATGCCAGAATAAATTGACTTCGGAAATTTTTGCCTGTATCGAATATCCCTCTTTTTCGATCAACTCATTCGCAGATTCGACCAATTCCTTTGTTTTAGCGGGTTTATCCAATTCCAACTTTGCGGCGCGATCGAACATTCCCATTTTCCGGATTTCGGATGCTTTTACGAAAAGTATGTTTTCATCGCTAAATATATAATTATAAAATTCGATAAACGCGTCGCTCCAATTTTTGCCGGGGGCGTAGATTTCGCGCAGCTTCGCGAATAATTCATCTTTGTATTGTGTCGGACGTATTATCTCGGCGAGATAATCGATCGCTTCGCTGACTTCGGCGTCGAATTCCAGTTCCGATACGCTGGTGGGGTCTTCTTTGGCGATCGTTGTGCTGCAGGAAATGCGCTGGGGGCGGAATTTATAGTCGTATACGTAAACATGGGATGCTTCCTGGTTGTCGTGGTCGTTGTCCTCGACCCAGAATACGGGCAGAAATTCATATTCGGCATAATCGCGATTCAGCTTTTTGGCGGCGGCGATTGCGCTGTGGGCTTTGAGCAATGTATAAAGGGGGCCGCCAAGAAAGCCCGCCTGCTGGCCGGTCACGACTGTATATGTATTATTTTTCATTAATTTTTCAAGAGCGGATTTTTGATTGTCATTAAGCCCGGAGTTTTTATTCGAACGGGATATGGCCGATGCCAAAAGCGGTCGGTCTCCCTCCCACTGCGGCCGGAATTCATTATTGAGGATAGATTTATTTGAGGGAAATCTTTTATTGAAAAAAACATTTTGCGCGATAAAATCACGGAAAAGTTCGCTGAATCCCGGGATACGGGAAAAATTGACTGATTTCATTGGGCGCTGGTTCTTCGGAATACATAATAATTTGTGGTCTCATATACACGATCGAAATTTCGCCGGAGATATTTCATAATTACCTCGCGCTTTTCGAGGGACTGCCAGCTTGTCATGATATGCGCATTGATATGCGGATATACGTCGTTGTTCTGTACGATAATCCAGTCCGAATCGGTAACGTCTTCAAAAAATTCGCCATACCACTTTTTGTTGGCATAAGTGCCCAAAACAAAAGCGGATTGCGAAAATTTGCCGCGCGTGGCATCGGGAAGCATCGTGATTATCGGAGCCGATCCGGTGGCCACCAGCAGTACTTTATCGCTGCTGCTGCCATTTTTATTAATATAATCAGCGACTTTCTTCTGCTGGACCCGCAGCACCATTTTAGATCCGGAACGTTCGTAGTATGAATCGAATGCCCGCTCGTTAGTAATAAATAATACAGGCAGTTGAGCGATATTCAGCCAGCGCGGAACGGGACTGAACACAATTGCCGTCAGCGCAAGCATCGCAATTACTCCGCGGGTATATAAACGTCCGTTTATGAAATACTCACGTAGTCTGCGCCATATTATCGCAAGTCCGACCGACGCCAGAAAGGACATTGGCAACAGCATACGGAGGTAATGATAACCATGGAATTTTTTTTCGACAAATACGGACAAAAGCATAAGCATACAGAATATCAGCGAGATGCGAATCAACCGGGCGATTTTGTCCTGATTTTCGATTACTGATTTTCGTGAAAAAATTAATACGGGTGCGGCAATCATGCTGGTGGTAAACAGCAGTGAGAAAATGTCTCCGAAATATCCGGCGATATTTTTAAGTCCGTCGCGAATTAGCACCATATCAAATTGCGGATTAGCGGAATAAGTGGCAAGATACTCCATTACGATTATATAATTTTCAAAAGCGCCCGCATTAATCAGAATCGGGATGAAAGTAATCAAAACCGCCCCTATAAACGAAGCAATTGTCAAAGCGGAATTGCGCAGAAATTCCCTGAATGTATATTTGCCCGATAAAAGATCGTCCAGCAGAATTGCCACCAGAACGATCCCCATTGTGAATTTGACCGACGCAATAAAACCGGCCAGTCCGCCGCGCAATAATACACGCGATGCAGCGCCTGAGCGCAGATATTGCACCCAAAGTATGCCAGCAAGCGGAAGCGATATCATGCTTTCGGTCTGGGCGGTGCCGCTGAATCCCAGTTTAGAATATGAAAACGCATAAACTATTCCGGCCAGATAGGCCAGCGATTCGCGGCCGCTGATTCGGCGCAGAAAGACGATCATCAGGTAAATAGCGCCGGATTGATAGATTGCATCGAATATTCTGGGCGCGAATTCATTATTCCCGAAAATCGATATGATAAATGCGAACACATAATAAATTACCGGCGGCTTGAGGTCGACAAAATCGAGATAAAGCGTTTTGCCCTCGACGATGGCGCGTCCGCCCTCCATAAATACGGCCAGATCGGCCGAATACGGATAGAACAATGACGGCGCGAATAATATGAGGATGACCGCCCAGAGGATGATCTTCCATTTCGTCTTTATTGGTTGATATTCCATCTATATATTACTTTTCTGCGGCCAGAAGATCGATTATCCGGGTGACCACAAGGGTGAATTCTTTATTTTCGTCTACAATTTTTTCTTCGTTATTTACTGTGGCGGAGACTGCATAGACACTGCCGTCCGCGCCGGTCAGCACATGAGTATAGTTGAGCACTCCGGGTTCGCTGCCACCTTTGAATCCGACGGACTGCCAGTCATCTTTATTGGCAAGCCCCTGATTGATCGAAATTGATTCGCAGTCCCGTAGAGATGCGATTGCCCCGCAGAGCTGCCGTGTCGAGGCAAGCCATTCAATTTCTTTGACATACGATGGCGACAGGACATTTTCTTCTTTGACGCGGCTTTTGTCCATAACTTTGATTTCCCGGAGCATTTCTCGGCGCGCGGCGAGGTTGGCTTTGGCATATTTACGGGCATAGCGGATTGTACCGGCATATTTCAGCTTAAACATCTCGAGCGTGGTCAAAAAAGGGCGCATTGTTTCAGGAGCGAATTTTTCGATATAATCGCGTCCGAGCCGGGCAATTAAAATATCGGTGGCTGTATTGTCGCTGATCGAGATCATCAGATTGGCGACCGTCCGCACTGTCAGCGGCGTTTGGGCAGGCCAGTTCTGCAGAATGCCGCTTGGCAGCGACTGATGCGCCGGGTCGAGCAGAATAATATCGTCCCAATTCATTTCGCCGTTTTCGATTTTTGCTTTAAGCGCCTGCAGTACATATAATTTAAATGCAGAGCCGATTGCCAGCGGCTGGTCCGGATTGATTTCGAATATCGGCTGGTCGTTTTTTGTGACGCAAACCGAGACTTCGTCGGTCATTGATTCGAGTTCAGCTCGGATTTTATCGAAGGAATCCTCCTTCATTTTGGGCTGGCCGAACCAAAGGGTGTTGACCTTGCCTTGGTCGTCGAATCCTATGATACCGGGCATTGTGGCGCGGCTGTAATGGATAGTCAGATTGCGGCCCTCTTTGATTTCCGCTTTGACAAAATTGCCGTATTTTTCTTCGAATATCTTCAGGTACTGTTCGAGCGTGACGGCCGGCACCTGGTTGATGAATGACTCGGCGAAAAGCGTCTCGATATCCTGATTTTTATAATCCATTAATTCTGAAAAAAACCGGTCGACTTTCTCCTGCGCGATGTCCTGCGCTAAAAGAGCTTGCGAGCACAGAACAATCCATAAAAAAGCTGCAATTTGTTTCATTATCACCTCCGAAATTTTCAGGTTTATACTGTGATAAAATTAACTATTAAAATGGAAATCAGCAAAAGCGAAAAACCCCTTGCATTTTGAACCATAGTTCATTATATTAGTATTAAAAGAAAGGAAGAAAAAATGGGACGTCGTGAGAAAGACAGAATAGTATACAACCCGCCAGTATTCACAGAATTCAAGCCCGTAGGCGCTGCAGGCAGATACCTTGATCGTGTGACAATGACACTTGACGAATACGAAGCGCTCAGACTTGCAGACCATAAGGGACTGCCCCATTCCGAAGCCGCTGACGAAATGGAAATATCGCGCCCGACGTTTACAAGGCTTGTCGAAAAAGCCCGGGCGAAGGCAGCAGATTTGATCATCAACGGGAAAATTCTCGAAATCGACGGCGGCAATATACATTTCAGAAATAATATATTAAAGTGCCTTAATTGTGGACATATGTTCACTATCAGTTTCAATCACTCATTGCATAAATGCCCGGAATGCAATTCCGAAAATCTGCTCAATCTCGCAGGTGGGTTCGGGCATGGGCGATGCTGTGCTTTTCGTAATCAAAACAGAGGAGGTAGAAATGCCGGGAGGAGATAGAAGCGGCCCTCTGGGAGACGGCCCAATGAGCGGCCGTGGCCGTGGATTTTGTAATAATTTTGATACCCCCGGATATAACAATCCGGGATCCGGCCGATCTTACGGCGGCGGCGGCGGATGGCGCTCTGGCCGCCGAGGCAGATCCGGCTTTGGTATTCGCGCGGGCAACAATCCGCCGGAAAGCAATCAGATAAAATCGTTTTCCGACAGGTTAAGCGCTCTGGAATCAAATTTGGAGAATCTGATTCGCAAACTCGACAAATAATCTTGTGTCAATTCATTTTTCGTGCGAACTGACACTCCGGGAGGGTGGGTGCAATCGCATCCGTGGTGGGGTAGTTTTTTATCAAACAACTATATATGTATATGAAAATTGCTGTTTCGAGCGGAAAGGGCGGTACCGGCAAAACGACTATCGCTGTTAATCTTGCTATGTACCTGGCCGGCAAGAGGAAAGTATTCCTTGCGGATCTCGATGTCGAAGAGCCCGATTCCGGATTATTTATAAAAGCCAATCAGATCAGCAAAGAGACAAAATCGAGGTTGGTCCCTCAGTGGGATGCCCAAAAATGTTTGCAATGCGGACTTTGCGGAGAGGTCTGCAATTTCCATGCGATAATGCAGCTTGGGCCGGAGGTGCTGATATTCTCCGAAATGTGTCATAGCTGCAATGCCTGCGCTGGCCTATGCCCATCGGGCGCACTGGATATGATTCCTAAGCGTATCGGAGAGCTGTCGCATTACAAGTGCGGGCAGCTCGACTTTATCGAAGGCAGGCTCGATATTGGCCAGGAGCAGGCTGTACCGCTTATTGCCATGACTAAGGAATATTGCTGCAGCATTGCAGGCAAAGACGATATCGTCATATTCGACACTCCACCCGGCACTGCATGTCCGGTTATCGAATCCGTCAAAGACGCAGACCTTGTGCTGCTGGTAGCCGAACCCACCCCATTCGGATATCACGACCTTCAGCTCGCTGCGGATGTAATGACTGATTTGGGGCTGAATATCGCAGTGGTACTAAATCGTTTCGGCATAGGTAATTCCGATGTGGAGGATTTCTGCCTGTCGCGAAATATAAGTATAATAGCACGAGTAAAAAACGACCGGACTATTGCAGAGTTATATTCCCGTGGTGATAGCATTTATGACAAGGACAACGGATTTTTGGCCCCTTTCGAACTAATTGAAAACTATATTGACAAAGGTGAGCTATCAAAGAAATTATAATGATATCGGGCAAAGGCGGCACCGGGAAAACCTCTCTTTGCGCTTCGTTCGGAATGTTGGGCGGCAACGAGTTAGTGCTCGCAGACTGCGACGTTGATGCAGCGAATATGCACATATTGCTCGAACCGGATTTTGCGCTTTCCGAAGAATTCCATGGCGGACTGCTTGCCGAAATCGACACTGATGATTGCTCTGCTTGCGGAGAATGCATGGATATCTGCGAATTCGATGCAATCATTCACGCCGGCAACGGTAATTTTATCGTTAACAAGTTCGACTGCGAGGGTTGCGGGTATTGTTCGCATATTTGCCCGGATAGTGCAATTCGGCTTAAGCCACGGCTTTCCGGATATGTTTATTTGTCCACAACCCGGGCTGGCAGTCGGATGGCACACGCCAAACTCGCCACTGGCGCCGAAAACTCCGGCAAATTAGTGGCTCGAGTACGCAAAGAGGCTCGTAAAATTGCCGAAGAAAGCAATCGCCATCTGGTACTGACCGATGGTTCGCCGGGCATAGGCTGCCCGGTGATTTCTTCAATTACGGGCGCGGATTATATAATAATCGTCACCGAACCGACCGTCTCTGGATTACACGATATGAAACGAGTGTTCGAGCTGGTCAGGCAGTTTAACATAAATTCCGGCTGTATTATTAACAAATGCGATCTGAACCATAAAGTCAGTGGCCAGATAATTAATTACCTAAGAGAAAACAAAATTGACCTTATAGCCAGTATACCATATGACGATAGTTTTACTGCAGCAATGACACTGACAAAAACAATAATAGAATTAGGCGATAGCCCTATTTCAGAAATCATTAACAATTCATGGAAAAAAATATTAGATATTATTAATCATCAAAAGGCTAATATATGAAAATCGTTTTTACTGCAACAGGCAAATCATGGGATTCCCAAATAGACCCGCGACTCGGCAGAGCACAGTTTTTGCTGATCTATGACACCGATGCAAAGTCGCTGAACGCAATCGACAATCGCGAAACGGCAGAGTTTTCCCATGGAGTCGGGCCGATTACCGTTAAAAAAATCCACGACTCCGGCGCTGAAGTTGTAATTACTGGCAACGGCCCCGGCAGCAAAGCTGTATTAGTATTACAAAAAACAGATATAAAAATATTCACGGGCGCTGAATCGTTAACTGTCAGACAAGCCCTGAATGAATACGAACAGGGCAATTTGAATTTGTTTCGATATTAATACGGATTCATAATGTATAAATATATATTCGGGCCGGTGCCATCTCGTCGGCTGGGAATCTCGCTCGGGGTTGATCTGATTCCGCCGAAGATTTGTTCGCTCAACTGCGTTTATTGCGAGAGCGGCCGCACTACCGAACTGACAGTCGATCGGCGGGAGTTCGTTCCCCGCGAAGAAGTCATCGCCGAGCTTGACGATTTTATGCACGAAAATCCGGCGCCGGATTATATCACATTCTCCGGTGCCGGCGAACCCACGCTCCATTCGGGGATTGGCTCGATTATCGATCATATCAAATCCAATTACCCGGAAATACCTGTAGCTGTGCTTACCAACGGCACATTGCTTAGATTCGCCGAAGTTCGCCGCGAGCTTATGAAGGCCGATCTTGTGCTGCCGTCGCTCGATGCCTCCGGCAACCGCGCATTCCGCCGTATCAACCGGCCTGAGAGTTCGCTCGATCCGCAAAGTCATATCAACGGACTGATCGAATTTTCGGAAGAATTCCAGGGGAAAATCCACCTGGAAGTGCTGTTGCTGCCGGGATATAATATGGACGACGAAGAATTATCCGCAATCGAAAGCGCAATCCGGGCCATAGACCCCGATCTGGTGCAACTGAATACGCTCGATCGTCCCGGCGCAATTGAGGGTCTCCGCCCGGCCACCTATGACGAGCTTAAATCCGTGATCGAAAAATGGGGTATGAATAATGCTGTAATAATCGCTTCGCCCAAAAAGCCCGCCGAGATGACCGCATACCGCCGGGATACCGAAAGCGCAATAATCGATACTCTGCGCCGCCGGCCGTGCACGGCTGCGGATATTGCCGACGTGCTCGGTCTGCACGAAAGCGCCGCAGAAAAACACCTCGCCAAACTCGAATCCCAAGGCCGGATAGAAGCCCAATCCGGCGAACGCGGCATTTTCTACGGAGTGGCCGCCAAATAAAAAGCCGCGTCCTGATGGCAGCGATGTAAAATATTCCGGCAATCAGAAATATAACATTTATTCCGAAATATTATAGTACTTGATTTTCCGCCATAGTGTGGTGCGGTGCATTCCAAGCTCGGCAGCGGCTTTGCTGCGATTTCCACGGTTTCGGCTAATTGCATCGATAATCATGTCTTTTTCGCTCATAATATCCGGGCGGATTTCGGCTTCAGGCATTGTCTGGGTAATTTTCGATGGCAGGTGCTCGGGCAAAATCTCGTCTCCGCCGCACATAACGAATGCATGCTCGATGGCATTTTCCAGCTCGCGGACATTCCCCGGGAATGGATATTTCTTTAATTGCAGCATTGCTTTGCCGGATATAGTCATCTTTTTTTTATGTTTTTTTAGGCCGAATTTTTTTATAAAATGGTCGGTCAGAAGCGGGATATCCTCGGGCCGTTTACTGAGTGGCGGTACGTTAATTTCGACAACATTGATCCGGTAGTATAAATCCTCTCTGAAATTTCCCCTCTTGATTTCTTTCTTCAGGTCGGCGTTGGTGGCAGCGATTATTCGGGCGTCGGAATGCAGGGTTTTGGACGATCCCAGGGGACGGTATTCGCCATTGTTCAATACTCGCAGCAGCTTGACCTGGAGCGATACGTCCATCTCGCTTATTTCGTCGAGCAGCAAAGTGCCGCCATTGGCAAGGCAGAACTGCCCGGGCTTGTCTTTTTTCGCATCCGTAAATGCTCCTTTTTCGTATCCGAACAGTTCGGATTCGAGCAATGTGGCAGGCAGCGCCGCACAATTAATTTGTATGTACGGCCCGTATTTCCTCTGGCTAAGGATATGCAGCACATTTGCGAATAATTCCTTGCCGGATCCGCTCGGCCCCTGGATAAGAACATTGCATCCGGATTGCGCTATATTGGGCAGCAGACTAATCAGATGCTGCATTTTTGGATTGACGCTAACAATCTGGCGGATACTGTCGCGTTGATCGATATGCCGCTTCAGATGTTCGATCTCTGAGACATCACTGAAAAATTCCACCGCTCCGACCATCCTGCCATTTTCGTCGCGGAGCAGAGTAGTGGTAACGCTTATAGGCATTTCGCAACCTTCGCGGGAAATGATAGTAACCCGAACATTTTCGATGGGCTCTTCGTTTTTCAGCGTATCCTTCAGCGCGCAATGTTTGTTGCAAATCTCGGTGCGAAAAATATCGAAGCAATGCTTTCCGACTGCCTCTCGCGCGGTAAATCCGGTAATCTGCTCAGCCGCCTTGTTGAACGAAGTGATCCTGCATTTTTTATCGACGGTGAATACCCCGTCGCTTATGCTGTTGAAGATTATCTCACTGATACTTTTATGCATTTGCCGCGGCCATATTGCTTTGTTTTGTGTATTTTTTTAACAACAATATTACACAAATATTCGCAAAAATCAATACTCAGGTTGCGATTACCTCTAACTTAGACCAGTCTGCACTATGCAGATCGAGCTGATTAACCATATGAAACGCCTGATTATTCAAAAAATATTGATAGGGACTATCCGGGCCGACCAGTATTACCGGCGATATGAATTTTTCGGCAAATTCCTCGATATGCCGATGACCGAAAAATGCTCCATACCCGGGGTAGCCCAATACCAATAGCTGAAATTCTCGTATTAGCAGGCAGCGGTGCAACTCGGTCCATTCCTTATCATAACAAACGCGGAACCCGACATTAAGATAATCTTCGGCCAGAGAATCGTAATATATCCTCAGCTTTTTTTCTTTTTCGACCGCAAGCTTTTCGCGCTGGTTATGCGACATACCTTTGGTTGAAATATCCGCCGGGTCATAGGGGTCTTCGAGAAAGTGGAATACATTCAGCTTCAGATTGCGTTTTTTTGAAATACCCAGGGCATACTTAAATGCCCAGTCGCCCTGATTGCTGTAGTGAGCGCAAAATCCGATCGAATTGAAAGTTGGCGTTGCCATAGTTTCCTCCAAATATATCAATGAATAACGTAATCTTCGATTTCTTTAAGGTAATAATCCGAATATAGAGCGCCGATTGGGTTGTTGGCCAGCGATTTGTCTTTGACGAACAGCGAAGTTACCGGAGCGCTGCTTGCCATTGCGAACAGGCTGTCGCATCCGACGCAAAGCCCGGACATTATATTGAAATCAGTGCCTATTCTGTTGAGAACTTCGGCCTGAGCTTTGGGATTGCATGCGACTTTCCCCGGCGAATCGAGGTTATCGGAGAGCACCCGGCCCATTACTTTGCAGCATACTGGCGCAACATCGAAGAAGCGCCTCAATACCGAAACAAGTATTTCCGTTGCTTCTCGCAGTTGGATGCAGTATGCTACACCTATTTTGCGGTATTTCATATCGAGTCCGTAATAAATCACCTCAGAAAGTCTGCATAGCTTTCGTTCTTCTTCCAGGGCAATATCGTGAGCTGTTTCGAGCATCAAGGCTTCTTTTTCGCATTCCTGCCGCGATTCAATACCGTTTATCGCAGGGCAGGGCATGCCTGATTCGCATTCGCGCCCAACGCAGCGAAGGCAGTTAAAATCGACAGTGGTTTTGCTTTTGGCTGCTTTCGGACTCAGATCGAGTATGCCATTGGATGCCGGAATAAAGCCATAACCGGGCCGCAGTTTGCTTTGCTCGAGCGCGCAGCAAAGCTCCTGTTCGCTGCAGGCCACGTTGTCCACGACTTCTATGCCCTCTGATTCGGCATACTTTTTATTTTCGCGGCTGATTCCGCCACAAACGAAGAGATCGGCCCTTTTGGAAAGCAATAATTTGATCAGCGAAATCAGATCGCTGCTGCCGAGCTGCAAATATTGTTTTGTTAATATTTTATGTCCGGCCATGTCGAGCAGCAACATTTTCTCGGCTATGGAAAATCTCGGCGCTACCCGGCCGCTGAATATTGGTATTGCTATTCTCATTTATTTAATCCGGTTGCTGATTTATCATATCGTGCTTATAATTTTACAAGTTATGTGCCAGAATCCTGTTTGATTATCTGGTAAACAGAATCCGCGATAACTTCTCTGACGCCAGGTATCATCTAATATCAGGATTATCATAGGATTATGGCTTATGAACTTGCTTACTCGGCGACAGATAATATTTTTTGCCTGCCGGAGATTTGCACCGGAGCAATATATGTTTTGCGATTTCAGGTGTTGCAATTATGATGTATTGCAACGCATTGTTGCAACTAATGCAACATTATTTTAATAAACAGGCATTTTCTAATGCGCTAAGGAATGGTCTGATAATGGAAAAAATCTTCTGTCGATTTTCATTGTCAGATTAAATAAACTACTGATATATAGTTATATACATCGATTACTGATTATCTCCTGCTATCGCTCATGCTCTTAGCTTCTGCGCTGTCGAAAATTCCCGGTATGGTAATTGTAAAATGTATCCGTGAACAACAATTTATCATGGAGTTTGTAATGACAGAAAATCAATTAAAACCGGAAATTCAAACGAAAGCCGTCAGGCATTACCCCTATTATATTGACAAAGCGCCCCAGGGAGATCGGGTTTCGAAATTCCTCGAGGCCTTCGCCGCCGTTCTGAAATATTCCGATTACAAGTCTCTGCTGGATTCGTACTGCACGACTTCGGCCAAATGCAATCGCTGCGCAGTGGCGTGCCCGATATTTACCACCACTGGCGATCCGAAGGATATACCCTGCTACAAAACGAATATGCTGCTTGATATATACAAGCGTTATTTCACGCTTGGCGGCTGGTTCAGCGCCCGCTTTCGCCCGGACGACTTTGTGCTTACGGAGGATATGATCGACGAAATGCTTGATTTGTTCTACCGCTGCACTGCCTGCAGGCGATGCACCCGGGAATGCCCCATGGGTATAGACCATGGTCTGCTGACACGGCTGGGACGATATCTGCTAAGTTTGATCGGCATCGTACCCAAAGCGCTCCAGGTAAGCGTCCGCGAACAACTCGAGGGCGACACCCACAATACTTCAAAAATTCCTAAGGCTGCGCTTATCCATACCCTCGACTTCCTCTCCGAAGAGCTCGAGGAAATGACCGGTGTTAAAATGGATTTTCCATGCGATAAGAAGGGCAGGGAATATGTGTTCTTCTGCGCTGTGAGCGACTATTTGCTTGAGCCCGATACTCTGATGGGCAATGCGGCAGTGCTCTATGCGGCCGGCGACTGGGACAAATGGACTATCGGCACATGCAACTACGATGGCATCAACTATGGCCTGTTCTATAGCGACTGGCATCTTGAGCGGATAATCAAACAATTGATCGCCGAAGTGGACAGGCTCGAGGGTCGCAATATCCTGATCGGCGAATGCGGACATGCATCGCGCTCGGCGCACGACTTTGTGCCGGTATTTGGGGGCAAGGCTCCCTATCCTGTGATGAATTTTATGGAATATACTCTGGAATGTATTAAAAAAGGTAAAATTAAACTTGATCCGGATATTATCACCGAAAAGGTAACTTACCACGATCCGTGCAACATAGCCCGTTCCGGCTGGATAGTCGATCAGCCGCGCGAGATTATCAAAACATTCTGCAAAAATTATGTGGAAATGACCCCTTCGGGCGAAGCTAATTATTGCTGCGGGGGCGGCGGCGGACTGGTATCGATCGACGAGATTCACGAATACCGCATGGAAGTCGGCGGCAGAGTCAAAGCCGAACAGATGCGCAATACCGGCGCAGAAATCATAATATCACCCTGCGCCAATTGCAAGAAGCAGCTCAAAGAGCTGGTCGAATACTACGACCTGCCATGCAAAGTCGTCGGGCTGCACGATCTGATACTCAAAGCTATATATATACCCGGCGGCAAATCGCCAAAAGAGCGCAAAGAAGAAGCTGCAATGTTCGAAATTTAAAAAAAATACAAAAGGATAATTGATATGCAATGGTGGATAGATTTCGCAAAAGGGCCTTTGTTTGCAATAACATTTCTGATAATGATAATGGGATTGGGCCGGCTTGTATTGATTCAGATATACTCGCTTTTCGTATCGAAAGGCAACAGACTGAAAAACGCTCCGTGGAAGAAATTCTTCAGCGAGATGGCCGGGTGGGTTTTCCCGGTCGGGCATCTTATCAAAGGTACTGCTTTTTTCTCGGTTGCTTCGTTTATTTTTCATGTCGGAATTATACTGCTGGCCCTGTTTTTAACCGACCACATAGTGCTGTGGGAAAGCTTCACCGGATGGGAACTGCCCGAGATCGGCAGAATCGTGGCGGATTATTTGACCCTGGTTACAATGGCCAGCATTCTTATTCTGCTGCTTTGCAGAATATTTATGGCTCGCCTGCGGGCAATGAGCACCAAATCTGATTATCTGATACTCGTTCTCGTATTTCTGCCCTTTATGTTCGGGTATATGGCCGGCCACCCTTCGGTCAATCCTTTCTCGTGGCAGGCGGCAATGCTCGGGCATCTGCTCAGCGCCGAGCTGCTTTTTGTGGTCATCCCATTTTCAAAAATGGCGCACATAGTGCTCTACTTCTTCGACAGGATGTCGTTCGTGCACTGGCAGCTAAAACCCGGCGCCGGCGATAAAGTCGCCGAAGCGTTATTCGGAAAGGAGGCCAGGGTATGAGTTACTCAATTTTGGTTGACGTCACAAAATGCACTGGCTGCGAGCAATGCGTCAATGCATGCATCGATGCGAACGGACAGAATAAATTAAAAGCGGATTTCGACCGCGCAACAAGCATGGACGGCCTTTCGGACAGCCGCCTGCTGAGCATTATCGACGCAGGCGATGGCCGATACGTTCGCAAAAGCTGTATGCATTGCCTCGAACCTGCCTGCGTTGCGGCATGTCTGGTGGGGGGCATTACCAAAACAAAAGAAGGCCCTGTGGTTTATGATGCTGACAAATGCATCGGCTGCAGGTATTGTATGATCTCCTGCCCCTTTCATATCCCGCGATATGAATGGAACGAAACCACTCCATTCATGAAAAAATGCCGGATGTGCCACGATCGACTTGTTGGTGGCCAATTGCCCGCATGCGTTGCGGCATGCCCGCGGGGAGCGATCGAATTTGGCAAACGCAGCGAAATGCTCGCCCGCGCTCATTCGATTATTGATGCGAATAAATCTAAATATATTAACAGAGTTTGGGGAGAAAACGAATTTGGCGGAACCTCTGTTATATATATATCCGACACCGACCTTGCCGCAATCGGATGGCCGAAGCAAAACACCGAATCAATTCCCGAAATCACCGACCCCATTATCGAAAAAACTCCCTATATCGGCGGCGGAGTGATGCTCAGCATGTTGGGACTCAATTGGATAATAGGCCGCAGACGCAGGATTGCCGAAGAAAAGAAAAACAATACCGGTTATACAGTTGATGGCAAAGGAGGGCATTAATGGATAATACTAAAAGGTTTATTAAGGACGCGCTCTGGTTTCTGGTTTTCTGGGGATTTATTGCCGCAATATTCCGTATGTGGTTCGGGCTTGGCGCAACAACGAATCTGACCGATCAGATGCCCTGGGGATTATGGAAAATTCTTAACATGATCGCTGGCGTGGCGCTATCGACCTGCGGCTTTACCGTCGGATTTCTGGTATATGTATTAAAAATCGAGCGATTCAAACCATTGCTCAGGCCGGCAATTCTGATAGCGTTTCTGGGTTATGGATCGTCCTGCGTAGCGCTGTTGTTCGATATCGGGTTGCCCGAAAGATTCTGGCATCCGTTTGTTATGTGGAACGAGCATTCGTTTCTTTTCGAGGTATTCTGGTGCGTAATTCTATATTTCACAGTTACTTTTATAGAACTAATCCCAAATATTCTCGAAAAATACAAAGCCGACAGGATTGTCAAATTTCTTCACAAAATTGCAATAGCTGCCGTTATTATCGGAATATCGCTCTCCTCGCTTCACCATTCTTCTCTTGGATCGCTATTTCTGACGGCGCCTCAGCGGCTGCACGAGCTTTGGTATTCTGAGCTGATCCCCTGGCTGTTTATTGTTTCGGCTATGGCCGGCGGAATGATGTTTTTGATTTTTGTAAAAATCATACACGCCAGGCTTAATAATCCCGAAAGAGTATTTGGGCTGCACTATGGAAAATCAGGAGCACTTACGTGTGTATTCAATGAACGAAAAACTGCAAATACCGATAAATTATATGGCCCGGAAATGCCAATGCTTTCGAATCTTGCGGTCATAGCAGCCTCTTTGCTCGGAATTTATCTGTTATTGAAAATCTATGCCCTTTTCACAGGGGGCGGCTGGCACGCACTTAGGGCCGGCACTTGGGAGAGCTGGCTTTATGGATTCGAACTGCTCATTGGCGTTGTTTTACCTATTGCACTAGTGATAATTCCCCGTACCAGACGCTCGCCCTATGGAATCGGCACAGCGGCATTCTCCGCATCGTTCGGACTTGTGCTTAATCGACTCGATGTTGGTATTTTCGGATTTTTTCGTGATGCTCAGCAAATATATTTCCCATCGCTGGCGGAGTGGAGCCTGAGCATTGGTGTAATTGCCGCGGCTGCTTTGTTATTTATATATATATCCGATAATTTTACAATTTTCGACGACGAATGGAAAAGTCGTAACCTGGAAAAAGGGGTGTTTCGGGCTACTTTCGATTCGTTCTCGCGGGTTTGGTCAACCGTTTTGCATAATGACATTTACCGGATCAGCCTGATGGCAGTATTTGTTATTCCGGTGTCATTTATTGCTCAATATCCTCCGTTCGATAGTCCGGAAACAACAAAAGTCGAACCGGCGGCAGGAATCAATATCGAGAGAACTGTTCTCCTGATTGACGGAAATTCTGCAAAAATGAATACGACATTTTCACATGATGACCACAAGCGTAGGCTCGGCGGCGAAAAATCCTGTCGCACATGCCATCACCTCTCGATGCCGGGCGATAATTCTACACCATGCTATCGCTGCCATACCAATATGTATCACCGATCGAAAATTTTTGATCATGATTATCACATGCACGCTGTGGGCTCGCAGATTGAGCTTGCCGGACTTCACCCGGAGAACCGCTCCTGCAGCCGATGCCACCCGACGCATTCCGCAAAAACCGGTAACAACGCAATCAGTTGTACGAATTGTCATAATGAAGATATGGATATGGAAGATCATGCGGAAAAATTCGAATTCATGTATGCGGACAGTTATATGGACGCAATGCACAAAAACTGTATCGGCTGCCATGAGCAGGAAGAAAAGCAAATCGATAAAAACTTATCCTCCTGCGAAACATGCCACCAAAATCAGAAAATTAATTTTAATATAAATAAAGTAGCGATGAAATAATCTCAAAATGCGTCTCAAACGGAACGGGGCCGGCCATGCAGAGCCGCCCTTCGGGGATATGACCGGCTCCGCTCCATATGTTTATATCTATTCTCCTATTCCCTCTACCCGCGTTTTATTGAATTTGCTCAAGGCTTCCTCGCCGATTTCCAGATTAGTATATTCGTCCGTGATTTTGAAATCATAGTCGGGATATTCGTATATCGGCATGCGCGGTTCGGTCGAGCCGATCGAGTATCCCCAGACGTCTTCGTATTCGGCGGGGTCTTCGCCGAGTTCGGATAGCTGGTTCATATATTCCGCAAGTGATTTCGATTCGATGATAATCACTTTGCCCATTTCGTTGATAATCGGGCTGTGATTGCGGGTGGCATCGTGGTCGAATTCGAGTATCCGCCTGCCGTAGCGGGTTATCCCGATGGTGCGGAATGTAAGGCTTTTGCCAACTCCGGGCAGATTGAGCACATTGCGGTCGGTCGCCAGGAACGGCTGACCGGTCTTATGGCGGAGCTTGTCAATTTTCTCGACGATGAGTTCCGGATCGGTGGGGAATTCGCGGATATCGTCATAATAATCCTCGGGGATTGCGCCGAATTGTTTTTCTTCCATCTGCTCCTGCATCGCGCGGGAATTCGGAGCAAAATTGAATTGATTCTCCATATACCCCTTTACGGTAAAGGTATAATAATTAAGCACACCGATGTCGTTCAGCGTCTTGCGCAGCCGGGCAGTGTGGCCGCGCCGCGACGATGCCGCTGTGAATACATGCTGGTTGGTAACTATCCATCCCGCTTCGATCAGGCGCCGGACTCCGTCGCGGGCATCGGGAGTAACCTCCATCGGCGATTCGAAATGCGTCTGGATAACAAATTGCTGCACTCCGATTTTGCCCGCCTTATTGCGGAAGTCGCGCAGCATTTCGACGAGTTCGGGGGTAATGCGCTGAGGCAGATATACGGGCAGCCGGCTTCCGAGGCGCACGCGGAGTATTTCTGCATATTTTTCGCCCTCGGGCCGCGATTCGTTGGCCTTTTTTTTGCGCAGAGCCATTTCGTAGATCGCGTCGAGTATCTGGCCGAGTGATTTGTCGCCGCTCATCAGCGCATCGCCGCCGGTGATGAGTATATCGCGGAGCTGTGCGTCGCGCTCGAAATAATCCATGTATTTTCTCAGGCGTTCGGGCCATGTCTCACCCGGCTTCAATTTGTCGAGATTGAAATTGAGATTGCCCCGCTGGAAGTCGTACATCCGCTGGCATGATGCGCACAGCCCCCCGCAGGCGCGGCCGACCGTCTCGGGAATCAGTATCGCCACCTCGGGATAGCGACGGTGGACGCTGTGATGCGATGGCAGTATCCATCCGGCGGCATTGGGCTTGCCTTCCTCGACTTTGTCCTCTTTTTCCCATGCGACGATTTCGCCGTATTCGTCGATTAATTGCTTGCTATAAATTATATAATAGCGGATCGCAAGATCAGAGCCGATTGCGAAATACGGCACCCGCACATGCAATAGCGATAAATAATATGGGTTTACGAAAAACGGAATGCCCATCTCCTCGGCTTCGTAGAGTATCCGCATGGTGTCCGGATCGAGCGAGTTGCCCAATAGCTCGTTCAATAGCGCAGGCGAACGCACCGCAAACCGCAGATGGAAGCGGGCGTCTTTCCACCATTCAAGAGCGCGCAGGAATTTCTGGGACTGGCTCATACCGGGCGAGAAATTATATTTGGAATCGCTTATATCGCCGGTATCGATTTTATCTATGATAATCTGGAGGATACGCTCGCGGTTCTCCTCGCGCAGCTTGATTATCCGCGGGTCGAGGCCGTTTTGGTAGCGTTCCATCCATTCTTCGAGCTGTTCGCGGTCGGGCGGATTCTGATCGCTTTGGCCGGAGAACTGCCTGAAAAGGCGCAGCATATCCTCGAAAAAATATGGCTTGGCGCCGCCGGTGCCATAATTCACAGCCAGCCAGATCAGTTTGATCGGATTGCTGACGGCCATTTCGCCGCGCAGATTGAGGTCTTCGAACTGGCGGCCGGCATTATCGACGTAGTCAAGGATGCGGATTGTGGCGTAGTCCTTCCAAGACAATTTTTCGAATGCCTCGCGGTTGTTGCTGCCGGATTTATAGAAATTATATGCGTAGGGACTTCTCTTCAGGTCTTCGAGCACCCAGTTGCGAATGCCGACAAGCGCTTCGGTTTCGTTACGGGAATTGCGCATTACCTCTTCGAGCAGAGGATTCTCTTTGAGTAATTTTTTCAATAATTTATGCGATTTTACCGTAATCGCAATGCGGTCTAACTGATGGGCTTCTTCCATTGATATGGCCTCGAATGATAAACAAGCGGATATGGATATATTTAATTAATTCCGCTGTTTTTTACAAATTTATTTTTTTGGAATCTGACGGTTTACCCCCAAATTGGTTATCCGTGATTAATTGGGAATTCGACCCCGACATCGGTCACTCCGGGTTCGGGCGAAGTTATCTCAAGACTGCCGCCGTGCATCTCGGTCAGCCTTTTGATGATTGCAAGCCCAAGTCCGGCGCCCTGCTGTTCGTATATCTTGCGGTCGAACTGGCGGAATGCCTTTATCTGGTGCACATAGTCCGGGTTGAGTTCCCGGCCCTTGTTCCGGACATTCAGACGGAATACCCCGTCGGATTCGAAAGAAATAAGCCTGACAGGCGAATTTTTTTCTGAGAATTTGAATGCATTATCCACCAGCTCGCGGACGGTTTTCTCGAAGTGCTCGCGCGGAATATCCGGGACGGCATCTGCGGCGACTATTTCGATGTCTGGTTCCCTGTCGTAGAATTTTGCGGTCATCATCGCCTCTTTGTGGATGATATCCCGTGCGTTTTCGGTGGGGTCATAATTCTCATAACTGCCGGATATGGAGGATTCGAGCAGTCGGGTATAGAATGTGAAATTCGAGACCATGCGCAGCAACCTTTTGCCTGCATTATAAATAGAGGTATTCATCATCTTGATTTCGTCGCCGGAGAGCTCACCGGCCTCGCAGCTATTCATTATCTGCGAGAATCCGAGTATGGAATTGAGCGGAGTCCGTAGTTCGTGGGGCAGTATATGAATTATATATTCCTGCAGATCTTTTATCTGGCTGTCATAATACTTTTTGATTACTCCGAATTTCTTCAGGCGTGATTCCACAGCATTGAGAATTTCCTCGTCGCGATATGGTTTGGTGATGTAATCATCCGCTCCGAGCTCCATTCCGTGGCGCATATTGGGTTTTTCGGCGAGCGCGGTCAGGAAAATGAACGGGGTGGCGAATGTGGACGGATGCTCTCGCAAACGCTCCAGCACCTGATAGCCATTGATGCCGGGCATCATAATATCGCAGATTATGAGGTCGGGTGTATGCTTTTTGGCGAGTTCCACACCGCTGAGGCCATGATTGGCGGTAAATACGGTGTGGTTTTCCAACTCGAGCAGATCGGCGATCGAATCGAGAATTTCGGGTTCGTCTTCAATTACAAGTATCGAAGCCATAAAGATATTTTTAAATTATTTAATGAAAAGAGATTTCAGCTTTGATGCCGCCTTCGGGGATATTCTCAATCGCATAATCCGCATTGAGCGCCTGGCTGCATTTTCGGACGATTGCAAGTCCAAGTCCGATACCCGCTATTTCGCCGGCATTTTCACCGCGATGGAATGGTTCGAAAATTTTGTCCATATCTTCGGCTGGGATGCCTTTACCTTCGTTTTCTACTCTTAATTTATAAATTCCATTTTCATAAAGCAAGTTAATTTTTATTAAAGATTCTTCGGGAGAGAATTTTACCGCGTTTGTTATAAGATTGGATGCGATATGCCGGAACATCTTCGCATCTGATTCGAAGCCCGAAAAATCATCAAAATTATATTCAATGCTTCGTTGGATCGGCTGAATCGAATCCATATCGCCTATGATTTCGCGGATCATCAGAGGCGCATCTATCGGCCGGATGTCGAGCCTCAGCCGGCCTGATTCGGAGCGTCCAATGATAAGCACATCTTCCAGTAGTCCGGTAAGCTCTTCGACGGCGGCTTTGATTTTGTTTACGTATTTATCGAGCTTGTCGTAATTCTTTTTTTTGTGGATGCGCTCTATCAGGCTTGCAGACGACATCACCACGGTAAGCGGAGTCCGGTATTCGTGGGATATCATGCTTATGAATCTGGATTTCAGCTCGCTTAGCTCTTTTTCGCGGCGGTATGCATCGGCGAGTTTTTCGCGGCTTTCTTTCAGCTCGGCGTTTATTGTGCTAAGCTCTTTTGTGCGTTTCTCTACGCGCAGCTCCAGATCGCGGTTGAGTTGGCGGATTTCCTCTTCGGCCTGTTTCTGTTCGGTGATGTCTTCGTAAAGGACGACTATCTCTCCGCCGGGCAGCTTATATACATAATTTTCGCGCCAGCCGATTATCCGATCATCCTTATAGAAATAATCAGAATCCTGAATCGGTTCGCCGGTTTTATATACGCGCCTGAATGTGTCGAGCAGCCGGCTGTTTAATATCGCGGAGAATACCTCGGTGACCGGCCGGCCGATTACTTCATTTTTGCGAATGTTTTCAATCTCTTCGGCTGCCTTATTGAAATCGACGAATACGAAATCACGTCCATCTTCGATGGCGCGGTATACTGCCACCCCGTTGCTCATGTTATTGAATAATTGTCTGAACCGGGTTTCGCTTTCTTTGTATGCGTCTATGGTATTTTTAAGCTTTGTTACGTCGCGGCCAATGCCGACCACTCCGGTGATATTCCCGTTTTCGTCGTATATGGGCGATAGCGAAGTCTGGAAATATACCATCCCGTGCTCTGAAGGCATAGCCCATTCGTATACCACTACTTCGCCTTCGAGCGCGCGGACGGCCGCTTCGGTATGAGGTCTTGCGGCTTCTTCGCCGAAAATGTCTGCTGCTGATTTGCCAAGAAATGCGTCCGGCGTAAGACCCCATTTATGCAGCCAGTCGCCATAAATCCCGACGTGGCGATGCTCCGTATCTAATGTAAATATAATATCACCTATGGAGGAAACCACCGTTCGGAATCGAAGCTCACTCTCTCGCAGCGATTGGATATTCTGTTCATTGACACATGCAATAGCGGCCAGCTCGGCAAAGGCATTTATCATTTTGATGTCGTTATTCCCGAATCCGTCTTTTTTGCCGAGCATAATATGACCAAATACTTTGTCAGCGGAGCGAATAGAGGCTATCATAATGTTATCGGGGGTTGGCAGGCCAGGAGGCATTTCGGCGGGAATATCCGATTGACCGAAATTATTAATGAATTCGGTAGTTTTCTGAGAGCTTACATATGCCGCAAATCCATCGAGCGGCATATGTATATTCGCATTTTTAACATGCTCCAGATCGTCGTTTATGTAATGGATGATATTGTTAGTGTTGTCATCCTCATGCAAGGCAACGTAGCCGGTCCGGCCGCCAACCAGGTCGCGGCAGTTGAAGAATATCTCCCAGAGCGATTCGCCGATATTCCGGCTTTCGAGTATTGCGCGGGAAGACCTCAGAAGCGAACCGATCTCGAGCCTGCGGCGGCGGTTTTCCTCGAGCGCTTCGTGCACTACGTTGAATGAGCGTTTGCGCTCGCTGATGTCGTCTATCATACCGAGTATTTCGTGCACCTCGTTATTCGGATATCGACTGAATATTATATCGTGTTTTTCGTACCAGCGCCATTCCTGGAATTCGTCCTTCAGCCGGAAGTCCACCACATTGACGTAGCTGTCGTCGGCCACCTCGAATACTGCAAATGAATCGACCACCTTTTTGCGGTCTTCGTCGTGGACCATGTTGACAAAGAAGTATTTATCCAGCTCGCCCGATGAGTTTATATTTCTTTGCGCAAATACCTTGCGGAAATTAGGATCGGTATAGACAATTTTATCCGTATGGACATTATATATATAAAAATTCGTGAGCGAAAGCTCCATAACTCGCTCCAGCAGATACCGAATATCGTTGGATTCCTTCTGGACTCGCTTAATAGGTGTGATATTCATCAAAAATGCCAAAAGCGAAAGGATTTGTCCGCCCTCGTCTTTTTCAGGTACGATTTTGACTTCAAAATATCTTGTTCCCTGCGGAAATGCCAGAGTCAGTTCGCTGGTAACGATATTATTTTTCGAAATCGCTTCGGTCATTTTATCCTGCCACATCAGTGCGATTATTTCCGGCAATCGCGTATCGGTCAGCCGACGCCCAACCAATTCATCCGGCTTTATTCCGAGCTCGTTTTCTACCGTGGGGTTGGCAATCAGGCAGTTCAGACTTGTATCGAACCGCATTACGCAATACGGCGTGTTTTCGAAAAACATCTTCAGCTCGCGTTCGCGCGCCCGGAGTTTTTCGCCGGCAATTTTCGCGTATGTCACATCTCTCACGATTGCCAGTATATATATTTCGCCGGCGCTATCAACCCTGCTCAGTGATATTTCCGCATAAAAGATTTTTCCGTTGCGTTTCAGGTGGGTCCATCGAAATTGCTGGGTGCTGCCAGCCATAGCTTTACGTATACGCTCGAGGGCAGCTTCGTCCGAGCGCTGACCAAAGGGCTGGAACGACGGTGAAAAATCCTCCGGCCGCGATCCTATCATCTCTGTTTCGGTTGCGTCGAATATCTCGAGAGCCCGCCGATTACATCGCTCGAAGACGCCATTTTTGAGCAGCACGATACCATCGCTGGCCTTTTCGAATATTGTTCTGTAAAGCTGCTCGCTATCCTTCATGCTTACTTCGGATTCCATCAGCAGCGTGATGTCGTTTATATATCCCAGCAGCAAATTACCGCTATCGCCGGCGAGTCTGCTTCGGATTTCCTCTATCCATTTGCGGCGGCCCGACTTATCGATTATCCGATAACGTATCTTTCGGCATTCTCCGGCCTTTAGTGTTTCCCGGGCATCCGATAGCATTCGCTCTTTGTCGGGCGCATAAAATATTTCTGCAAAACCGCTGCTTCCGTTCGCCAGCTCATCGGGCAGGTATCCTGTTATATCTTCGAAATTTCCGCTGGTTTCCTGAATATATATATCATCGCTTACCTCGGCAGTATAAACAGCGCCGGGCAGATTGCCGGCGAGAGTCCGGTATTTCCGGTCGTTCTCGCGTGAGAGCTTCACATATCCCACCCATTCCGTTACATCGCGGATATAAATCGCTATCTGCATTACCTGGTTCAGCGAATCCGAAATCGGATAATGAGAGACCTGCCAGTAGCGCTTGCGATCGAAATATGTCATCGCTAGCGGCGAACGCATTTCTTTGATTTTTCGAAGGTTTTGGCGGAATTCCTCGTAATAGTCCGCCGGAATTATATCCAGCAGATTTTTGCCGATTATCGACATTTTGTCATCGACCCCGAAGGAATTCAGAAAGCTCAGATTCGCATCGAGAATTTTCCCTTCCGACGAAATCATGATAATATCATAATCAGGAGCATTCAAAAGTGCGCGCGCTTTGTTTTCGTTCTCGCGAATCTGATTGTTCAGATATCTTTCCTCGGTGCGGTCGCGATTAATCGCCAGACAGCCTATATTTTCTCCCGCGGCATTCCTCATAATCGATACCGAAGCGTCGATAAACAGTCGCCGTCCGTTTTTGTCGTGCTGAACTAACTCGCCCTTCCAGTACCCCTGCCGGAAAAATATTTCAATAACATCGGATTCATAATCGGAGACATATTCCTGGCGTGTAATCCGCGTTACGGGCTGACCTTTTACCTCGGCGGTGGTCCATCCGTAAAGCTTTTCCGCTGCGGGATTTAATTTCAGAATATTGAAATTCATATCGGAAAATATTACAGCGTCGCTGATATCATCCATCAGCTCCAGTTCCTGCGGCGATAGCCCGGGCTCTGCGCGACGGGCCCCCTCGGATTCGAGCCGCCTTATCTCCAGAGCAATCCTTTCGTCAGAATCCCCAGCAAGCATAATGGAATCGGTATCTTCAAACTCGTTGCCATCAATCGCTGCTCCCACCGGAATTATCGTAGCAAGCGGCACACCCGGAGCAGACAGCAAATGGCCTGATTCGGCAATCACAGCAGAATAATCAAGGTCGATTCCGGCATAAGGCTCACCGGCAAAATCAATCTTCCAATCCGGAAACATCTCTTCGAAGATCTCCGCAAATCTCGACCTGAGCTTTTCGTCGGCGCCTATATATAGAAATTTGGTCATATCCGGAACAATTCGGACCCGATTAAATACAATAAGATGAAAAGATATTCAGTTATCGTAAATATAATCAAATACTTTGCAAAAATTCTCAGTATTTGTTCTGAATATAGAAAAAAAGCAGGTTAATCCAAAAGATGGCTGGCAAGTTAAAAACAAAAAGGCCCGCCGATCTGGCAGGCCTTTGGGGCTCCTGAGCACGGACTTGAACCGCGGACCCTCTGATTAACAGTCAGATGCTCTAACCAACTGAGCTACTCAGGAATATTTTTCGTTTTCAAATATACGAACAAAAAAATTAATGTCAAAAAAATTTTCCTTAAATTCAAATTTTCCCGTTCGCAAAATTTAGGACGCAATATGCTCGTAAAAATTTTATATATTCCAAAAAAAATGTAAAAAATTTCGTATAATATATTCAGACATGCTAACCTCCACAGAATCAATAGTTTTAAGCAGCAGGAAATATGGCGACAGCAGCAAAATAGTCGCCCTTTACACTCGCGACCACGGTAAAATCAGCGTAATCGCCAAAGGTGCGCTGCGTCCGCGCAGCAAATTCGGAGGCGCACTCGAAGTGCTTACTCACTCCGGCGCAACGTTTTATATGAAACCAGGCCGCGATCTGCATCTGCTCTCATCGGCCGAAATCCTGACTCCCATGCGCAAAATCCAGCGTTCTCCCGAGCATTTTTATTATGCGCTGGCAGCAATCGAGGCAATATCCCAGACCCAGCCCCAGAGGGCTCCCAACGAGGAATTGTTCGATTTTATATTAAAAATTTTACACCTTCTCAACCAAAAAGAAAATAATCCATATTCTATTTTCGTCGCTTTCCAAATGAAACTGGCAAATCTACTTGGTTTTAATATGGATATGGAAATCGACCCCGCGGACGACCCCGACCCGGCCGATAGTAACTACTATTTTTCTATAGAGAATGGAAGAATCTCCCGGAGCTCTGGCCCCGGCACATTTCCCCTGAATGCCGATACGGCGCTCGGGCTGTCGGATATTGCTTCACTGCCCACGGAAAATGCCGGCCAAATCGAATTCGCCACCCGGTGGAAAAAGCCCATAACCAATTTATTTATAAGATATTTCAGCTTTCATCTCGACAAAAAATTCAATTATAAAACTCTCGATTTTTTTGATTTCTCATAGATCAATGCTCTATGATATATGATATATTATTGACCCTGTTTTTCGTAGCGCTCAACGGATTTTTCGTTGCTGCGGAATTTGCTATAGTCAAAGTCCGGCATACTCAGATCGAAATGCGGGCAATGGCCGGCAGCTGGATCGCAGGCATCACCCGGCATATGATCAACCATCTGGACGCCTATCTATCTGCCACCCAGCTTGGTATTACCCTTGCCAGCCTCGGACTTGGCTGGATCGGCGAAAGCGTGGTAGCCAATATAATACTCAACTTTATGCACTTCCTTGGGGTTAGCATATCTCCGGCGGCAGCACATAGCATCGCGCTTCCGCTGGCATTCGCCACCATCACAGTGCTGCACATAGTTTTCGGCGAACTCGCCCCGAAATCCTTTGCTATACAGCGCTCAGTGCAGGTTTCGCTGCTGATATCCATCCCACTCAGATTATTCTATATAGTTTTCAAGCCATTTATCTGGATGCTGAATTCATTTGCAAATAAATTTATCGGACTATTCGGATTTTCGCCCGCGACAGAAGAAAGCGAACTCCATACCGCCGAAGAACTTAGATATATTCTGAAAGAAAGCCAGCAACGCGGGGTAATCGACACCACAGAGCATAAGCTGCTCGAAAATATTTTCGAATTCTCCAAAACCCCCGTGCGCCAGATAATGGTGCCCCGCAACCAGATATTTGCCATAGACTTATCCGACCCGGTCGACGAGATAATATCCCATTTCATAGAGGACGGATTCTCCCGAATGCCAGTATTCACCGACTCTATAGACAATATCATCGGTGTCATCTATGCCAAAGACATGATCAGCATGATGCACAACGAAAATCTCATAATCCTTCAGGACATAATCCGGCCCCCATTCTTCGTCAACGAGGACACCCGCATCAGCCGCCTGCTGCAGGATATGCAGCGCAACCGCGTCCATCTGGCAATCGTGCTCGACGAATTCGGCGGCACCGCTGGCATAGTCACGCTCGAGGACGTGCTCGAGGAAATCGTCGGCGAAATCCAGGACGAGTACGACGAGGAAACCCCGCTCGTGGTGCGGCTTTCGGACGGCGAGTACTCCGTAAAAGCTATGGCCGCAATCGACGACGTAAACGAATATCTGCCCGTCGATCTGCCCGAAGATGAAGACTACGAAACCCTCGGAGGCCTGATCACAAGCGAGGTCGGGCGGATTCCCGAGAAAAACGAGATCATACATCTCGACGACTACGACATCAAAATCGTCGAGCGCAGCAAAAGGTCGATAAAGACTGTGCTGATGCGGTATATCGAGGATCGCAATGGCAATCATGACAAACAATAACAAATTGTCTGTGCGCTCGATCGTCTATTAATTCAATTATAAACCAGTAATTTAGCTCTTATATATATATGAATCGCAGAAAAAAATATCCGATCGCAAGATCAATCGCAGCCGAATCCTCTGCAATCAGATACACTAAAACAGTTATACCGCAAGGACTTACAATTATCACAGAAGAAGTCCCCACGGTCGATTCCGTTGCTATCGGCGCCTGTGTTCGCGCGGGCACACGCCACGAACCCGCTGAATTAGAAGGAATTGCGCATTTTTTGGAGCATGCCGTATTCCGCCGCACACGACGCCACAACACACGCCAGATTGCTTCGCAATTCGAATCCGTCGGTGCATACACAAATGCTTATACCACAAAGGAATACACGTTTTACTACGTGCGAACCCTGAAGCCGCATATCCGTAAATCCCTGGGATTATTGATGGATGTTGTTTTCAGCCCGCGATTCCGCGCATCGGAAATAGATCGCGAACGCTCCATAATTCTCGAGGAAATAAGGAGTTACGACGACGACCCCGAAGAGCTGATTTTCGATTTCGCAGACCGCCTGCTCTACGGCGCGCATCCCCTTGGCAATCCTATAGTTGGCACCGCCGAATCGATCGAGCGCATCGGTCCGCCCGAGCTAGAGGCATTCCATCGCGCTAAGTACCACTATAATAATATAATTATAAGCGCAGCAGGCAATATTTCGCACAAGCGACTTGTGGACAATATTATCGCTATGCTGCCTCAAATATCACCACCCGAAACTCCGCTCCAGGACAGCGCTCCCAGCGATTACACTCAGCGAATCGAAGCATACGAAAGGCCGGTTCAGCAGTCGCATCTCGCGCTGGTCAACCGCACCGCCGGCATAGATGACGTCGAAAGATTCCCGCTCGCCGTACTCAACGTATTGCTCGGAGACGGCATGAGCTCTCGGCTCAACCAGCGCATCCGCGAAATCTCCGGCTATGCCTACTCCGTCTATTCAACGCTGCAGCTATACTCCGATTCCGGCGGATTTTACGTGTATGCAGCCACCGATCCCAAGAATATCAGCCGCACTAAGCGATTGATTTTCAAAGAATTCGAGAAACTGCTCGCCGGCAAAATCAGTCGCGCCGAGCTAGTCCGATCCCGCGAGCAATTAAAATCCAGCACCATCATGTCGCTCGAGAGCATGTCTATGAGAATGCAGAGCTTAGCTAAAAATGAACTTCTGCTTGGCCGCAAAGAGGACATTCCCGAACTGATGGCCCGGATCGACGCGGTCGGCGTTTCCGACATAGCAGCGCTTGCTGAAAAATATCTGTCGCCCGGCCAATGGAGCGAAGTCCGCATCATTCCTGAGCTCTGAGGTATTGGTGCATTTATCAGCAGTCGTTTGCGCTTGTTTTCACACTCAAGTAATTGATTTATTATCAATATTTTATCGCAATCATTCCCCGCGGTTGCAGTTTTTGCATCGCTGTCTGTATGCATCCTGATGCAAATGCCTGCCAATATGCGCAAGAGAGCGAAGCACACGTTACAATTATTTATTAATGAACAACTGCGCGACGCATCCCCTCAACGCAGCGCATTGTACAATATTTTGGATCAACATCACAAAAATAATGTGAAGTTCATTCAGATTTCCTTTTAAAACTATTTCCGTTTTTTTCAAATCTATTAGCCAAATATTTTTGAGATATTATTTATTGATGTTTGAGACTGCTTCGCTGCGCTCGCAGTGACAGCACAAGGGCAGGGAGACTCCGCGCAACGCTCGCAGTGACATCGGGGCAGCTTTTCCTGCATTGCCTTAGCGCGAATAAAAAAAGACAGGCCGCCGTCGACCTGCCTATGTATAAATATATATAAATCAATCTATTGCGAGACAATCACTTTTCAATATCAAAAAGTCAATCACTCGTCCGTAAGATCGCCGTAGCGTTCGGGATATGCAGGCAGCGGCAACGAATCCGGAATGCCCATCAGCGGGAATTCCTTGCGCATCGGATAAAGCGGATCGCCGGTTTCCGGATCGTTGAAATCCTCGGGCATATAGAATCGCCGGAAGCGCGGGTGCCCTTCGAAAATTATGCCGAACATATCGTAAACCTCGCGCTCGTACCAGTCGGCGCTATCCCAGAGCGCAGTGATGGTCGGGCATTTGGGGGATTTTGCGTCGGCCCCGATTTTGATGCGCACGCGGTGTTTTAATTTATTCGAATAGAGGAAATAGACTACCTCGAAGCGCTCGCCGCGGCGGTTCCAGTCGATTGCGGTGATGTCGATCAGCATATCGAAAGAGCTTTCGGGATTGTCGCGAAGCCCGTTCAGAATGTCGATCAGTTTCTCCGGGCGGGTTTTGATGGTCAATTGGCCGCGGTGGACTTTGGTTTCGACGTCGGAATCGTAATTGCGGGCGATTTCGATAAATTTTTCGTGCTGCTTTTCCATGTCATTTCTTCGAATGGTTTCACACTCAATGTGTTATAAATATTCGGAAAAAATAATAAAAAAATGTTTGAATAGCAAAGTTCTATTTGAATATATATATTATTCCCAAAATTTCTTATATTCATTCGACAATTCTCACTCCGATGTAAAAATCTGATTGTTTTATAAATTTATTAAACCGAAATGAAAAAGCATTTTATTTATTGGCTTGCAATTATTTTTTTGGCTGCCGCTCCAGGCTTAGTAATTGCTCAGAACGCAGAATCAATCCCACCCGACAGCGTTTTGCTCGACTCCCCGCGCGATGCCGTCCGCTCGCATCTTTTTTATTTGCAAAACAAAAATTTCCGCCCATCGCTCGCCGCTAAAACTCTGCATTTCGACGGCGACGACAAGGTAGCCCGTAACCGCGCAATCCGGCTGAAAAGGGTCATGGACGGACGCCAGCTATACGTTTCGTTCGAGGACATCCCCGACGATCCGAATTATTTCGACAGCGCCTCCGGCAAAGCGCGATATGTCCTGTTCGATAAAGAACCCCGTATCTATTTGAAAAAATATGATGATAAGTGGCAATATTCCACTGCAACGGTCGAGGCGATTCCGGAAATGTACGAAAAGCTTTTCCCTTTCGATTCGGATGCTCTAATGGATATTTTGCCTGATTTCACGCTTGAGACCTATCTCGGGCTGCAGCTCTGGCAGTATATCGGCATCATAATATATATAGTTCTCGGTTTTTTGCTTCATAAAATTTTTGTATGGATGTTCGGCTATTTTCTGGTCAAAGTCTTCTCAAAAATGAAACGGACATCGATCGCCGAACGCTATATCCGCCCGATCGCGCGCCCGATAAGCAGTCTGCTGCTGGTGCTGATTGTGGTGATATTCCTGCCAGCGCTACAGCTTCCGCCATCGATCGGAATAGCTATCTCATACGCAATTAAGGTAATTACGCCGCTGCTGTTTACTCTGATCGCCTACCGGCTGTGCGATCTCGTGGGCGACATACTCTCGCGGCTGGCGCTCAAAACGCATACCAGCATCGACGACCAGCTGGTACCGCTCATCCGTAAAACGCTGAAGGTGGTGGTGGTCGTTTTTGGCGTAATTTATTTATTGAACAATCTGGACGTAAGCATAACTCCTTTGCTGGCAGGTGTTTCTATTGGTGGTCTGGCATTTGCGCTGGCCGCTCAGGAGACAATCAAGAATCTTTTCGGATCAATCACGATTTTCTCCGACCAGCCCTTCGAAGTGGGTGACTGGGTGAAATTCGAAGGCCTCGACGCCACAGTCGAAGAAGTCGGAATCCGCTCCACACGGCTGCGGACATTCTATAATTCGGTGGTATCGATCCCCAACGGCCGGTTGGCCGATCTGACGATCGACAACATGGGCCGCCGCCAGTATCGCCGCTTTTATACAACATTATCAATCACTTACGATACTCCGCCGGATCTCGTGGAGGCATTCGTCGAGGGATTGCGCACGATTGTGGATCGCCATCCGGACACAAACAAAGAAATGTATCATATATACATGAACGAATTCGGCGCATCATCGCTGAACGTGCTATTTTATATATTCTTCGCGGTGCCGGACTGGGCGGCCGAGCTTAAGGCGCGCCACCAAATAATTCTCGATATAATACGCCTGGCCGAGGAATTGGGCGTCCGCTTCGCATTCCCGACTCAGACGGTTCACGTAGAGGACTTCCCCGAGAAGAAAACGCTGACTCCGCATTATACGGGAGATCGCAGCGTATTTTCGGAAAAGGTGAGCGAATTTTTCAAAAAACGCGCCAAAGGCCCGGAGGAGAATTGATCGCATATTCCGCAACGGGCTAAAGCCCCTTGTTGCATGTGGATATGTCAGCCATTTCCATACCAGCAACAGAGGGCTTCAGCCCTCTGCAACTCATGTATCAGGCGCTTCTGCTGGTGTCGTTGCGCAGCGACGAAGCAGTCTCTCTTACGTCCATAATCCAATGCCCAATATCCGGTATCCGAAATCAATGCTCCGGAGGCGCCATGAATTCCGGGCCGACCGGCTCTTTGATTGTCTCGAACAATATGCGGTCGATCTCCTCCATCTCGTGTTCGCCGACCGCCCAGTTGAACATCTCCTCTATCGGCCGGAGCTGCTCCGGTTTGCGCGCGCCCCAGATCGCGATTTCGACGTCGCGGTCGAGTATCCAGCGCACGGCAAGGTGGATCACCCGCTTTTTATAGTGCTTCTGGGCGAACTGGTTTAGCTTATCCACCGCGGCACGGTACTGCCCGAATCTCGGCTCCTGGAATTTAGGATCGACCTTGCGGAGGTCGTCGCCCTGAAATTCGTAGTCGGGTGTCATTTTCCCGGTCAGCAGACCGCGGCAAAGCGCGCCGTATGCCAGTATAGCGATGCCCTGCTTCTGGCAGTATGGCTTGACGTCCTGCTCTATTTCGCGCTCAAATATATTATATGGCGGCTGGCAGGTTGCGAGTGGCGCGGCAGTGCGGAATTCCTCCATCTGTTCCGGCGAATAATTGCTCACTCCGATTGCGCGTATCTTACCGTCCTGCTTTAGTTTATAAAGAGTCTCGGCGGTTTCTACGAACGGCACTTCGGGGTCGGGCCAGTGCACCTGATATAAATCGATATAATCCGTCTGCAATCGCCGCAGCGAATCATCAATCTCTTTTAATATCCGCTGCCTGGAGGAATTGCGGTGCACCTGCTGCCTGTCGTTCCATTCCAGCCCCAACTTTGTGGCGATTGCGATTTTATCGCGGCCGCCGTATTCTTTGACCGCCTTGCCGACAATCTCCTCGGACTGGCCGAAGCCATATACCGGCGCGGTGTCGATAATATTAACGCCTCGGTCGAGCGCCTCGCGGATAGTATCGATCGAGCGGCGCTCTTCGGTGCCGCCCCACATCCATCCGCCTATAGCCCATGTGCCGAGCGCAATTCTGCTTAAATCCTTGTCGATTCCATCAATTTTGACGTTGTCCATAGTGCTCCTTTTGGGTTTATTCGGAAGAAAAAAAGTATCGGAATTATATATAATTTAAAGAAGTCCGTTGGGGTAGATATCACGGACAGATATTATTGCAAACGAATTCCGGTGGAATAATATTATATAAATGGGATTGCATAATAGAGCAAATTATTAAATTTTAATTAATTTCTTTTGATTAAGTCAGGAAATAAGTATTTTCGGGATTATGATTAATCATTATTCAGGAAATTTCTGCCAATGAAACCTCTCGATTTATTCAACGAAACAAAAGCAAGGGTTCCCGCCTACCGGAATTTTCTCGAAAAAAATAATTTCGAATTTTCCGGAGGATGGAAACAAATCCCTTTAATCAATAAAAAGAATTATTTGCTCGAATACGCAACCCGCGAGATGTGCTGGGACTCAAGCCTGGCCGGATGCCACCTGATCGGCGCCAGCTCGGGATTCAGCAAGGCCGGATCGGTATTCTGGCCAAAGCGCGCCATCGACGAAAAGCAATACCTCGCCGACGTCGAGCAAATGCTCGAATCATACTATTCGATCTCGAAGCGCCGCACCCTCGTATTCGTATGCCTGGCGTTCGGCACCTGGATCGGCGGGATGCAGATTGCCTCCACCATGCGCCAGCTTGCAGCGCTCGAAAAATACGATCTGACCGTTACGACTCCCTCGCTGAATCTCGCCGAGGCAATGGATATTTATTCGGAGTTCAGCGAAAATTATGACCAGTTTATTTTTATGACAAATCCTTCGAATATAAATCTGATAATGCACCTCTTCCGCGAGCGCGGCATTGAGCCACGCCCCGGCGCAACTTATTTCCCGGTCGTCGGCGAATTTTTCCCCGAGAGCTTCCGCAATAAAGTCAACGAATTTTTCGGCCACACCGGCGAAAACGCATTCACGGTCTGGACAGGCTATGGCTCTGCCGATACGGGCGATGTAGCCGTCGAGATCGCGCCGCTAATCCGCCTTCGTAATTATATACACGCGCGGCCGGAGCTATCGGACAAATTATTCGACACCACAAACACCCCATTTCTGATGAAGCTATTCCCAAAGGCGTATGTCGAAATCATCGACGGCCGCATTGTCGTTACCAAAGACCAGATGATACCGCTCGTGCGCTACGACACCGGCGATACGGGCTTCATCGTCCATCGCGATAAGCTTGCCGCCGGCGGGGATATCCCCTCGGAAATAATCGCCGAATTGCCCGAAGAGATACTCTGCATATCCGGGCGGGTGGACAATCAGATAATATTCTACGGCACGAATCTCTCGCTCGAGGAAATTAACGACCATTTCAATAATCTTGACCAAAATTATAAATATGGCGGGTATTACGAAGTCGAGCAAATCCAGGTCGGCGAAGCGGATGTATTCCGATTCTATGTTCATATCGCCGCCGATCCGACAGACCAACTCCAGGAAAAATACCAGCGCGAGCTGATCAGTTTCCTCAGCACCAGAAGCAATGAATTCCGCGCCAAATACGAAAACCTGAGCAAATCCATCGGCCGCCCGCTGATCGAAGTCAGCCTCGAAAAAGTCGATCCGACAGAATCCAAAAAGAAACATAAATATATTATAAAGGTGTAATTATGGCATTCAGACATTTAGAATTCGACG
>CAZEMR010000021.1:0-47515 GCA_964513465.1 uncultured Hyphomicrobiales bacterium | reverse complement strand
TGCCGGGCACAATAAAAAAGGCTAACCGAAATAAGCGGCCAGCCCTTTTGGGGAATTAAATAATAATCCTATCAGACTTTTTTGTGGCAGAACCACCAGTCATAGCAGTCGTGGTGCTTCAGCCGTTCCTGCGCGGTGCGCACATCCATGGGCGGCGGAATAATCACGCCATCGCCGATAAGCTCGTTATTCGGCCAGTTGGCGGGGATTGCCACCTTGTGCTTTGAATGCACATGGAATGCCTTCATCATTCGGAGCAGCTCGTCGAAGTTGCGGCCGAGCTCCTGCGGATAGTACAGGATTGCGCGGATAGTGCCCTCGGGATCGACGATAAATACCGCGCGGACGGTGTTCGAGCCTTTGCCCGGATGGATAATACCAAGCATATTGGCCACTTTGCCGTCGTCGGCGATTATCGGAAATTCGATTCCTACATCAAGATTATCCTTAATCCAGTCAATCCATTTGATGTGCGAAAATACCTGATCGATGCTGAGCCCGATCAGCTCTGTGTCTAATTTTTTAAACTCTTCGTAACGCTTCTGGAAAGCGACAAATTCGGTGGTGCAAACCGGTGTGAAATCGGCCGGGTGGCTGAAGAGTATGAACCACTTTCCTTTGTACTCTTTCGGCAGTTCCATAACGCCTTTTGTTGTCTGGACTTTAACTTCGGGAAACTGATCGCCAATAAGCGGCATCTTGTGTTCCATTGTTCACCTCTTTTTTGATGGGATAATAATTAATTTAAAAGAATAGAAGATATAATTCAGTTTGGGTTAAATCATGAATCACATCAAGACAAAATTTCTACTTATATAGAATGATTCGGGAGCGAATTTATTGTAATAATATGGGATATTTTTTGAAAATACCAGATAATCGGATGAATTAAATATATTTAAATAGGGCCGGAGGCGCCATAGCTTCATCAGTCCGATTCCTGCAATTACGAATGCCCCGACCCCAGCGGCCGGGGCAAATATATATCACATCAGTGAATGCGCGGTTTGATTTCGACGAGCTCGAGATCGAACACCAGATCGCGTCCGGCCAGCGGGTGATTGGCATCGATAGAGATCGAATCATCTTTTGTGTCCTTTACGGTTACTATAAGGCGATCGCCGCGGTCGTTGACCATTTCGAGCTGTTCGCCTACATTCGGATCCACGTTCGGCGGCAGATCTTTGCGGTCGATCTCGAGAATCAGGTCCTCGCGATACTGGCCATAGGCCTGATCGACGGAGATAGTCTCGGTCTTTTTTTCGCCGGGATGCATTCCGCGGACTGCATTTTCGAATCCGGGGATGACCTGTCCGGCGCCAATCTTGAATTCCAGCGGATCGCGTTCACGGGATGTATCGAATACTTCGCCTTCGGGTGTTTTACCTGTGTAGTGGACTTTCACTGTGTCGCCTTGTGTGGCTTCTGCCATGATTTACTCCTGAGTATTAACAAAAAATGAAAGAATTTTCGAATGGAAAATATATAAATTATAAAATAATAAGAGTTTTCGGATAAATCGTCATTCGGAATTTAATATTTTCAGACGTTTTATACCCCGCCGCTGTTGTAATACAATTCCCGCCACCACCAGCAAAAGCCCTGCGAAGGTCGACCAGCGCAAAGATTCGCCCAATACGAAATTAATAATCGCAAGTGACAAAAACGGCGATATATATATAAGGTTGCTAACCTGCGCGGTGGTGCGGCTAAGATTCAGCGCACGCAGCCACAGCACAAATGTAATCCCCATCTCGAACAGCCCCACATACGCAGCGCCGGCCAGTCCGGTTGCGCCGGGCAATTCGAAACCTTCCGTAATTATATAAAAAATAAGGGAATATGCAAATCCAAATACAAAATTTAAAAATAATTTCACAATCTCCGATCGCTTGTCGCGGACATTCAGCAGCCAAAACACCGCCCAGATGATCGAGCTGCCCACCGCAAGCGTCACCCCTTCGGGGTTTTCGAATTCGAGCGAGGCCACATCTCCCCGCGTGGCAATTATCACCACTCCGAAAAAGCTTATGAATAATGCTGCGATATTCCGGGCGCCGATCCGCTGGCCGAGCATCGGGATCGACAGCAACGCCACCGCCAGCGCCCAGGTATAATTCAGGCTGAGCGCCTCCTGCGCAGGCAACAGGTCATATGCACGGAAAAGGACAATATAATAAAGGAATGGATTGAGCGCGCCAAGAGCCGCCGACCGCAGCCAGTCCCCGGGGGAGTTACGCCGGATTTCGCCGATTTCGCCCTTAATTATTAATATTATAAAAAGCGCGATCGCCGATATTCCTGACGAATACGCCAGCAACGCCGCCGGAGTGAGCTGCTCCAGCGACAGCTTGAATGCCGTGGCAACGGTCGACCAGAAGCCCACCGCCCCCAGCGCATTAAGATATGCCCGGGTCTGTCGGGTCATTGTGTTACGTCAATAAAAAAATCCCACAAACGTGATTACAAACATAATTATTTTTCACTCCCGGAGAAACCCGTTTGTACGACGTCGATCATAATCCTGAAAAAGCTATTGCTGTTTCCGCAGTAAAAAAAGGCTCCGACCGCGAGCTTGCGCTCGAGCATCTCGACGAGCTGGCATTCCTTGCCGATACCGCCGGCGCTGAAGTTATCGAGAAAATATATCAGGAGCTCGAAAAGCCCAACCCCGCTACAGTCGTGGGCAAAGGCAAGCTGGAGGAAATCAAGCAGGAAATCGAGGATGAAGGCATCTCGCTGGTAATTTTCGACGAGGAGCTTTCTCCGGCGCAGACCCGCAACCTTGAGAATAAGCTCAAGATTAAGGTCATGGATCGCAGCAGCCTGATACTCGACATCTTCGCCAGACGAGCCAAAACCAATGAGGCAATCGTCCAGGTCGAGCTTGCCCAGCTTCAGTATCTGCTGCCTCGCCTGACCCGGATGTGGACGCATCTTTCTAAGCAGTATGGCGGAATCGGCACCAAAGGCCCCGGCGAGACTCAGATCGAATCCGACCGCCGGATGATCCGCACCCGAATCCAGCTATTGAAGGAGAAACTCTCCGAAATAGAGATGCAGAAATTCCAGCAGCGCAAGAACCGCAGCCAGATGCCGCGATTCGCGTTGGTGGGATATACCAACGCCGGCAAATCGACCCTGATGAATGCGGTCACCGAATCGGAGGTATATATAGAGGATAAGCTGTTCGCCACGCTCGACACTACAGTCCGCGCATTCGCCCTGCCTAACGGCAAGAAGGTACTGCTATCGGACACCGTCGGCTTTATCCGCAAGCTGCCCGCACATTTGGTGGCATCCTTCCGCAGCACACTCGCCGAAGCCAAAGAGGCAGATGTGCTCTTGCATGTGGTGGACGTATCGCATAAATATTTCCCGGAGCATATCCGGGTGGTCGATCAGACCCTCGAGTCGCTCAAAATCGATCTGCCCACGCTGCTCGTGTTCAACAAGGTCGACAAAGTAAGCGATCCGGACGATCTGCGGGCAATCGAGCGGGAATACGACGATTCGATATTCATATCGGCCAAGCGGGGAATTAATCTGAACGCGCTGCTCGAGACTATGCAGAATAAATACGACGAGCGCACTTCGGATTTCGAAATATTACTCCCCTATTCCGATATGGAACTATCCAATATTATTTATAATAATTACGAAATCGAAAATCGTGAGGACAAAGACGAAGGCGCATATTTCAGGCTTCGTGTTGCCCACGACGATCTTGAATTTTTCAAAAATAAATTTTCTAAATATATAACAGAATAATTCTTAAAATATTATGTCAGAAGAAAAACAAGAGGTCAGAAACATAATCCGCGACACCCGCAAGGACGTGCGCTATATTATTCTGGCCAGCCGCAAACTCTCGCGCGATGAAAAGCTCCGCGAAGTGAAAAGTTTCTGGGAACGCCCGGATAAGGACAAACCCAAATCCGGCGGCGAAGTCGTCATTCACTCGGAAAAATAAACATTAAGTCAGGCAATACGAAACGGACAGGCATTTGAGCAAACGCGCGCCCCTATCGGGGCTGTTGGAGGATCTGTCGAAGCACAGATTCGTTAAGGAAATAGGAAAATTAATCGACCGGCAGAACGAAGTATCCATAAAAACTCTGTCCGGCTCGGTGAAGTGTGCCTCTATCGCGGCATTGCGCAAATCGATCAGCGGGCCGATTTTTATAATCACACCCGGCAGCAAGGAAGCCGAAACCTGGCACCACGATCTGCGGCTGATGCTCGGCGAGGACAAGCCCGCCCTGCTCTCGCCCCCCGACCGCCACATGCGGTTCGTATCGGAAACCCGCCAGGAAAATTACACATGGCTCGTAGAAGCGCTAAGCAAATTAATCAGCGATCCCGACGCCATCGCCATTGCGCCGGTAACGGTCGCCGCAATGATGCTCCCCGCCCCGGACGACGTAATTTCCAACCACTCGGTAATCCGGAAGGGTCAGAAAATCGAATTCGAGGACTTCGTGCGCCGCCTTACGGCCGAGGGCTTCGAGCGCAAGGACTACGTCAGCGACGAGGGCGATCTGGCTGTGCGCGGCGGGATTATCGACATTTTCCCCATCGGCTGGGACAATCCGCTGCGAATCGAATTCTGGGGCGACGAGATAGACTCCATCCGCGAATTCAATCCCATATCCCAGCGTAGCATCCGCGAACATACCGAGGCGGACTTTATTTCGAAATTATTTCATTCCGCGAATACGGAGCTTTCCGCCTCGATCACGGAATATCTGGATATGAACACCATCTGCGTGTTCGATTCGCCCGAAGCCTCCGAAAGCGAGGACATCAACAAAGATTTATGGAGCAAATTCCGGAATATATTTATTAATCCGCTCGGCGAGGCAGACATTTCGGTCAAAACCTCGCCCCAGCCCAAATTCGGCGAATCCGTGAGGAATTTATCCAAAGAATTGAGGCGCATAGCGGCTTATGGCGGACGCATATACCTCTGCGCCGAAGGCAAGGTGCACCTCAGCCGCCTGAACGACCTCGTAATGAATGCAGTCACCATGACCGACGAAGACGGCGACGAAACCGCTCTGGCCGGGCCCCATGAGACGCTCGACCGGATAATCTGGACGCCCGAGACTCCCGCAGCCGGATTCTATATACAGGAATCCAATGTGGCTTGTTTCACCGAGCATCAGATATTCGGGCGCCTGCGTTCGCGCGACCGCCGCAAGAGCAAAGCCGCAGGCGGTATAACTATCCGCGAACTCAAGCAGCTCGAAATAGGCGATTACGTGGTTCACGACGACAAAGGTATCGGACGGTTCGACGGATTCGAAACAGTAAAGATGGGCGAAAGCGTCCAGGACTGCGCTCGCATCATATACGACGAGGACGCCGTGCTCTACGTCCACCTAAATTATATAAATAAGCTGCAGAAATACTCCGCACAGGAGGGCATTGCGCCTAAGCTCAGCAAACTCGGATCGAAGGAATGGCTCCGCAAAAAATCCCGCACAAAGAAAAAGCTTAAGGATATCGCCCGAGATCTGATCAAGCTTTACGCTCAGCGCAAAGCCCAGCGGGGATATGAATTCCCCCCTGATAACGTCTGGCAGAAAGAGCTCGAAGCCTCCTTCGTATATGAGGATACGCCCGATCAGGCAAAATCCACAGAGGAGGTAAAGGGCGACATGGAGCTGCGCACACCGATGGACCGGCTCGTATGCGGCGACGTCGGATTCGGCAAGACCGAAGTGGCCGTGCGCGCGGCATTCAAGGCGGTGCAGGCGGGCAAGCAGGTGGCAGTGCTGGTGCCCACGACAATCCTCGCGCAGCAGCATTATATGACATTCCTCGATCGGCTTCATCGCTATCCTGTGCTGGTCGAGGTGATGTCGCGCTTCCGCAGCCGCAAGCTCCAGAAGGAGATTATCGAAAAGGTCGAGGGCGGCCGTGTGGATATCCTGATCGGCACCCACAGGATATTGAGTAAGGATATTAATTTCAGAGATTTAGGGCTATTAATAATTGACGAGGAGCACCGCTTCGGGGTAGCCGCCAAGGAGAAGCTGCGCCAGATGAAGATCTCGGTCGATACACTGACTCTGACCGCCACGCCCATCCCCCGCACGCTGAATTTCTCACTCATGGGCGCTCGAGACCTCAGCGTTATCGAAACTCCGCCTCGTAACCGGCTGCCAGTCAAGACAGAGATAATCGAGTGGGATAATAAAATAATCACAGAAGCAATCCAGCGCGAAATCGATCGCGGCGGCCAGGTGTTTTTCGTAAATGATAACGTAAAAGATATTGAAAAAATCGTTTCCGATCTGAAAATGGTCATGCCCAAAGTCCGATTCGGCGTGGTTCATGGCCAGATGCCGCCGACCGAGCTCGAGAAGGTAATGGAGAAATACCTCGAGCAGAAATTCGACGTATTGGTCACAACCAAAATCATCGAATCCGGGATAGATATTCCCAGCGCAAACACGATGCTTATCAATCATTCTCAGAATTTCGGGCTTGCCGAATTATACCAATTGCGCGGACGGGTGGGCCGTACGAATATACAGGCATATTGCTATCTGCTTATTCCGCCAGTACATAAACTGCCCCGACGAGCACTCCAGCGGCTGCAGGCAATCGAGGAATTCACCGATCTCGGCAGCGGATTCCAGCTTGCGATGCGCGATCTCGAAATCAGAGGCGCAGGCAATCTGTTAGGCCCCGAGCAGAGCGGATTCATTATCGAAATGGGATTCGAATTATATCAGAAAATCCTCGAAGAAGCAGTGCAGGAGCTCAAGATCGAGGAGTTCTCGGACTTATTCAAAGATGCAGGCAAAAAGAAAGAGGAGATATTCGACAGCGAGGATATGAATATCGAAATCGACAGCGATGCATATCTGCCGCAGTTCTACGTCCGCAGCGATACCGAGAGATTCCACTATTACAAAAAATTATACCGCCTCAAATCCAACGAGGAGCTGCAATCAACAATCGAGGAACTCCGCGACCGCTACGGCCCGCTCCCCGAAGAGGCCCGCGAGCTGATATTCGTCGTCAAGCTGCGCATCGCCGCGCTGAACACCGCATTCACCCGTGTAACGGTGCGCGCCAACCGGATGATCGCCGAATTCCCGCCGTCATCTAATGAAATATATTATTCGAAGTATTTCAGGCATGTGGTGGAATACATCCAGACCCTGCCCGGCATGAAGCTGAATCAGAACAGCAAAAAGCTGAGTATGACAGCGCCGCTCGAGGGCCGCGAGGAAGCCGCCCTTATTTTATGGAAAATTAAAAAGACTATTGAAATGATCGAACTCGAGGAGGCCGAAATTGAACAGTAATTCACACGAACCGATTATTCTATCAATCGAATCTTCTGGGCCGACCTGCGCAGTAGCAGTCGCCGCCGGAGACGACCTCGTCGCCGAATACGCGATCTACGGGCGGACGCTGCACGACAGGCTGCTGGCCGACCTCGTGCGACGGATAATGGCAGACACCCATTACGAAATGGACGACCTCGATGCGGTCGCCGTATCGTCGGGGCCGGGCTCGTTCACCGGCCTTCGGATAGGCGCTTCGCTGGCAAAAGGTTTGTGCTTCGGCGGATCGCCCCGGCTAATCGGCGTTCCGACGCTTTCGGCGCTGGCGATTTCGGCGGGCCAATCGGCAAAGCTCGCGGGCTGCGAATCGATTCTGACGTCGATTATTTCTTACCGGGATAATATATATTATCAGGAATTTTCGATTGATGCAGCCCCAAAGGGCGAGATTATTTCCGCCACAATTCCCGATCTGGATAAATTCAAAGATGATAAGATTTTCGCTGTCGGAACCTCTTTTGAAAATAATAATGAATTCCACTCGATTGCGCAGCTCAACCGGCTGAGCGCATCGGCGATTGCCCGCGCGGGATATTTATATTATAAAGACGAAAAATTCGAATCCGAGGAGGATTTCGTCCCGCTTTACGTGCAGGAATTTCAGCCTAAGACAAAACCCGGCGCATGAATTTTTAATTATTCATATTTTTTGCCATATTGACCTGATTCTTTTAAAACATTTTCAAAAAAGTATGGAGATAATATGATACCACGGTACACCCGCCGCGAGATGGGCGATATCTGGTCGGAGGAGAATAAATACCGCATCTGGCTCGAGATCGAGGTGCTCACCTGCGAGGCGCAGGCCGAATTGGGGCTTATCCCCGCCGAAACCGCAAAAATCATCCGCGAGCGCGCCGATTTCGACGTCGCCCGCATCGAAGAGATCGAGGAAACCACCAAGCACGACGTCATCGCATTTCTAACCAACGTAGAGGAATACGTCGGTGAACCCTCGCGATATATCCATCTGGGAATGACTTCGAGCGACATTCTGGATACCTGCCTGGCAGTACAGATGGCCCAGGCCGGCGAGATTATAATGCGCGATCTGGAGCGGATGCGCGACGTGCTGGCCGATAAGGCCCGCGAGCATAAATATACTATCTGCGTCGGCCGCACCCACGGCATCCATGCCGAGCCGACCACCTTCGGCCTTAAATGCGCGCTGTGGCACGAGGAATGCGTCCGCAATATCGCGCGGTTCTCGCGGGCGCTGGACGAAGCCGCCCAGGGCAAAATCAACGGCGCGGTCGGCACATTCGAGCATATTAATCCATTCGTAGAAAAATACGTCTGCGATAATCTGGGGCTGCGTCCTTCAACGATTACAACACAGGTTATCCAGCGGGACATCCATGCTAATTACCTTTCGGCAATCGCGCTGATCGGCGCAATGCTCGAGAAAATCTCAATCGAAATCCGGCACCTGCAGCGCACCGAAGTACTCGAAGCCGAGGAGTATTTCTCGAAGGGCCAAAAGGGCAGCTCGGCTATGCCGCATAAGCGCAATCCGATTTCGTCCGAAAATATATCCGGTCAGGCGCGCCTTCTGCGTGCAAATCTGATCCCCGCGCTCGAGAATAATGCGCTATGGCACGAGCGGGACATCTCGCACAGCAGCGTCGAGCGGATAATACTTCCGGATTCGACAATTTCAGTGGATTATATACTTAATCGTATGGCCAATGTGGTCGAAAAGCTCGTGGTCTATCCAAAAAATATGATCCGCAATATGAATATCACTAACGGCCTGATTTATTCGCAGAAAGTGCTGATCGAGCTCGCCAAACGCGGCCTGAAGCGCCAGCAGGCATACGAAATGGTGCAGCGCTCGGCTATGCGCACATGGAGCGAGCAACTGCCATTCCTCGATTCCGTCCTCGAAAACGAAGAGATAATGGAGCACCTTGGCAAGGAAGACATCGAGAAGCTGTTCGACAGCCAGGACCTGATGAAAAGCGTCGATTTCATTTTCGAACGCTGCGGACTTTGATGAATTGGCTAATCGCCGGAAAGCATCGGAGAATTGATTGATAAGCAGGCTGAGACATATCGCTCTGGGGGCGGCCGCGTCGTTTTCGCTGGTCGCCTGTCTGCTTATATGGCTGCCGGTCGCGTTGCCTATCGAGCGGCTTATTGCTGTGACTGCTGTCGAAGCACTGCTCTACCTGCTGATCGGATTTATAATATTGAGCGACGAGGAATTCGATACGCGCTCAGTGCTGTATCTGGCCGCGACCGGGCTGACGGCACGTCTAGCGCTGTTGATGCACGAACCGATCGCCAGCGGCGAAATATTCCGCTATATCTGGGACGGCAGGCTGCTTGCGCACGGGCTTAATCCATATTTATATACGCCTTCGGCGCCGCCGGATGGTTTTTCGATAAACTCGATTCCGGGATCGATACCTTTTCCGGATTCGAACACCGCTTATCCGCCGATAGCACAGGGATTTTTCGCGTTGGGGTGGATGGTTTTCGGCAATTCCGTATTTGCGATCAAATCCCTGATAATTATCGCAGAAATTGCCTCGCTAATATTTATATATAAGATTCTCCGCCTGCTCGGGCGCCCGCTTAAGTATATGCTATTATATGCATTATGTCCGCTGCCGATATTATTCTTCGCGCTCGAAGGGCACTACGAAGCAATATTCTTCCCGTTTCTTCTGGGATTTATATACTTATTCATAAAAAAACGGAATGCATTTTCCGCGGCGATGCTGGGCCTGGCATCGGGCGGAAATATTTTCCCGATGCTTTCTACCCCGGCTGCATTTGCTTCATCGCGTCGACTCGGCGAGGGTTTGCAGTATGTGACGATCCCTATCATCCTGCTTGTGCTGTCCTACTTCCCATTTGCCGGGGCGGTCGAACCGCGGTCGATGTCGGTATTCCCATCGCCACCATATGCAAATGCTTTATTTTTCAATATATTTCAGAATTTCCTTTCGGCAAATCACGCATTAATTTTCTGCCTGGGCTGCATTTTGCTTGCCACGGCGATTATCTCGCTAATCCGCACGGAAATTTATATCAAAATTTATTATATATTTCTTTTCTATCTTCTGTTCTCACCCGCGCTTCTTCCCTGGCATGCCGCATGGATAGCGGTATTGCTGCCAATCGTACCACGCATGAGCGGCATATTTCTCGCGGCTCTTACCGGTCTTTCGGTCTATATTTTCCGCGATTATTTATATTTCGGCGAATGGGCAGAGGATAAATTATTCGTCTATATCGAGTACGCCCCGATCCTGTTGGCTCTTTTGATCGAGTTATTGCTCCGCAATAGGAAATAAAGCCCGTCTGAATCGTTTAATATATATATCCCATCCAGAAAAGAATCCCTAATTTTTGACATATTCAGGAGTTTTCTATGAGTGATTTCAACATACGAATCGCTGAAAGCAAAGACAAGGACAAAATCAAGGAGTTCAATCTCGCGCTTGCCCGCGAAACCGAAGACATGATGCTCGATGAAAGCGCTGTCGCCGAGGGAGTCACCGCACTGCTCCGCAATAAGCAGCTCGGGTTCTACCTAGTTGCCGAAAAGGACGGCGAAATAGTTGCCTCGCTTATGGTTACTACCGAATGGAGCGACTGGCGAAACGGCCTCTTCTGGTGGATTCAGAGCGTTTACGTAGTGCCACAGCACCGCCGCGAGGGCATATATCGTGATATGTACGACAAGGTGAAGGACCTCGCCAAAGATATGCCGGACGTCATTGGATTCCGTCTTTATGTTGAGAAAGACAACCTGCAGGCACAGAAAACATACACCGCGCTTGGCATGGCGGAAACATTCTATAAAATTTACGAAGAAATTATCTAAACCGATTCGAGCGTACGCTTGATTCGCGCCAGCTCGCGGAAAATCGCACCCAGGTCATCGTCGCCGGATTCGGTGGCGACTTCCGCTGCCGGCTCCGGTTTTGGATTCTCCGAAATATCATCCGGGAAGAGCTCGTCGGGTTCGTGGTCTTCGAGCATAGCGCGGAGTTTTTCGCGCGCGCCTCGCAGCGAGAGCATTTCTTCGCGGAGTAAGCGTTTGATAATCTTAAGGATAGCAAGATCCCGTTCGGAATACGCGCGGTTGCCGCCAGTGCGTTTCCGGGGGCTGAGCTGGCTGAATTCCTTTTCCCAATACCTTAGGATGTGCTGCTCTTCGTCTATAAGTCTGCTGACTTCGCTGATTGAATAATAAAGCCTGGCCATCTTCGTCGAACTAATTTGTTGCTAATAATTGCAATAATATAAAAAATTTCTTAAATTTGCTACTCTATATTATTTTATAAATTATTATATATGTATTATGGCAAAATATGTTGTTAACCCCGTCCGTGTTCGCATGGAAGAATCCTCCAAACGTTCAATATATCAGTCGATCGTGGCTATGGGATTCCGCGCCCGCCAGATAAACGACGACATCAAGAACGAACTCCGCGAGCGTCTGGCAGACGTTATTACGGACACCGAGGAAACAGAAGAAGCCAACTTCGACCAGATCGCCATCAGCCGCGAATTCGACAAACTGGCAAAACCCACATTTCTGGCTATGAAAGAAATCGAAGACGAAAAACTTCGATTCGAACTTCCCGAAAAAGAAGAACAGGAAAACGAGTAATAATTTTTAATATTTCATATATGGCTGCCTGCTTTAATTGCGGGCAGCCTTATTTTTATTCCGTCCGGGTTCGTTTTATACGATACATATATAATTCGAAGTATTTGCGATACTGATCCGAATTGCCCGAAAGCTCCACTGCCCGCTTGTAATAATTCATCGCATCGTAATAGAATCCGAATTTCTCATGATGCGCGCCGAGCAGCATATCACGCAGCGGGGTATCGTCCATGTCCATTAAATCTGTATAATTATCCCCGAATTCGGAGCCTTCTTGATATTTTTCGACTACAACCCTAAATTGATAATCATCAGTACGAATCGATGGCTCTTTCGCCGATTCGATATGCCATGAATATTTTCCATTCAATTCAGATGGTGAATCCGAATTCACAATTTTTGCCAGATCGAATTCCATTTCGCTGATTGCCGAAATTTTGGAAAATATAATCTCCCCCCGCTGATCTTCGATAACGAATCTATAATTCCCCGCAACAGGAACGTCATCCCAATCGATAAAAATTGGCTCAATGCCGAGATATGTCCATCGCGGGGCTTTGATTCCGAAATCGATTTTTTTAAAAATATTGACATCCCTGGCGGACTGGCTCTTTTTGCCGGAGCCGGGCTTACCAAATGATGAACGGGATTTTCTGTTTTGCTCGGCGAAAAGATCGGACCCGATTTCGATTTCGCGGTTGCCAGGGCAATCCGGCAGCAATTTCTCGGTTGTGCGAATTTCGAATAATAAGGATTTAACAAGATCGGTGGTTGCCACCGCTTTTTTATTTTTATAATTATCAGCGTATTCAGAGATATTATACTCTCCCGCCTCGTTGAATTCGAGCGTTGCGCCTTCGGAATGGATCAGCGCCAGATAGTCGCCCTCGCCAAGCATTACCACCTGCCCGGCATGAAGAATATCGCCGAATTGGACTTTCGAGGTCACGCCCTTACTTTCGACATCAACCGCGCCTTTGAGCGCAAGCACCTGGAAAGCCGGTTTGGCGGCATAAAGCGATGCGCCGGCCATAATAAACATAATTATTGCCAGCCTGAAAAATTGCTTCATATATACTCCAAAATTGTGGAATTCGGGCGGATTGCGCCGCTAATTTCTTTTAAAATATACTTCAATAATCATTCATAAAACCGGGGATTATAAATCAAGCTCGAGCACAACCGGGCAGTGGTCCGATCCCATGACGTCCGGCCGGATATAGCAATCCTTCATCTTCCCGGCGATGCCTTTGGTCACAAGATGATAATCGATGCGCCACCCCACGTTGTTCTCGCGGGCGCGTCCGCGTTGGCTCCACCATGTGTAGTGGCCGCCCTCATCAATGAATTCGCGGAATGCATCGATATACCCCCTGTCGAGTATTTCATCGAATTTTTCGCGCTCTTCGGGCAGAAAGCCCGATGTTGCCTGGTTTTCCTTCGGGCGGGCCAGGTCTATCTCTTTATGCGCAGTATTATAATCACCGGAGATAATTATCTCGCGGCCATTATTTCGATGCTTTTCGGCGTGGTCGAATAATGCATCATAAAAGCCGAGCTTATACTGCAAGCGCTCCTGCTCGGCGTATCCTTTTGGGAAATATACATTTAGCAATACGAAATCCCCGAAATCGGTTTCGCAGAGCCTTCCCTCCCGGTCGAACCTTTCGATTCCCAGCTCGAATATCACTTCTTCCGCTTTATTTTTTGAATATGTCACTACTCCGCTATAGCCTTTTTTCGAGCGGGAAGAATGATAATATCCTTCGTATCCGGGCGGGTAGCGCAGATCTTCGTCGATCTGGTCGAGAGTGGCCTTGGTCTCCTGCAGACAGAGTATATCCGGCTTTTCATCGTCAATATATTCAAAAAGGCGGTTTTCCTGTGTGACTTTTCCGCGGCGGGTGCTTTTTGTCTGACCGATTACGGACCGTATCCCGTTGATATTCCATGTTACAATTTTCATAATATTTTGTTTTAAAAATATTAAACATTACTATCAGTAAACTTGCTTGAATATTGAGTTTCGCTCATCAGGGGTGATTAATCGGAATAGTTTTCGCCGCTGCCCTTAGGAAGCGTGAACCGGAACGAAGCGCCTTTGCCGGGCTCGCTGTCCACGCGGATGTGTCCGCGGCATTTTTCGACGAGCTCTTTGCACAGGATCAACCCCAGACCGGTGCCCTGCTCGTTATTTGTGCCGGGAGTGGTATGATGCGAGTCTATCCGGAAAATTTTCTCGCGTGCGGATTTATCCATTCCTATACCGGTGTCGAACACCTCAACCTCGATGGTCTGGTATTCAAGCTCGCGGGCGCGTACGCCGATTTTGTCGCCTTCGGAAGTGAATTTGACTGCATTGCTCAGCAGATTTCGCAGCACCGTATTGACCATATTGATGTCGGCATATATATATAGCGCCTCGGGCACTTCGTTGATAAGCTCGATGCCCTTCTGTTGCGCGCGGGTATAGATCAGCGCGATGTTGATGTCCACAATCTGGATCAGCTCGGCATGGTCCGGATTGTTTTCGATTACCCCTCGCTGGATTCGAGACCAGTGGAGCAGATTCTCGAGCAATTTGAACAAATGCTCGGCCGATTCGTTCAGGCTTTTCGCAAAATCGGCTATTTCCTCTTTAGTCAGATTTTCGATATCGCTTGAGAGCATCTGCGAATAGCCGAGCAGCCCCTGGAAGGGCCCCTTCAGGTCGTGGGCGATAATCGAGAAGAATTTATCCTTGCTCGCGTTCAGCTCCTGCAGCTGGGATTCGGATTCGGAGAGCTTATGATTCAGATATACCAGCTCGTTAGCGTTCTGCTCGAGGATTTCTTTGGATACCTGCATTTCCTCAATCAGCTTATTGACCTCTTCCTCGGCGATAATCCGTGTGGTAACATCGCGTACAAAAGCGCAGGCGTACCATTTATCCTCTACCTGCAACGCAGTAAGCGACATTTCGACCGGTATAAGATCGCCCTCTTTCTGCTTTGCATACAGTTCGAGAGTATTTTCAAATAAAATTGATTTATTGCCGCTTTTGGTAGATTGAAAGGCTTGATAAAGGTCGATTCTGTATTCGTCCGAAATCAGCAGCTCAAAGAAATTCTGCCCGATTGCCTCTTCCGCATCATAATGGAATGTATGCTTAGAAGCGGGATTCCAGAATGTAATCACATCGTCGGTATCGATAAAAATAATGGCATCACGGGCGGCATTCACAATATTTTCGAATTTTTTCTGGTTGTCGATCAGCTTGCGGTGCATTTCGCGCTCTTTGACGAGTACTTTATGCTTATAGAGCGCAAATTCTATCATAATCGAAATCTGGTCATACGCAATATTTTTTGGGATAAAACCGAATGGCTCTGTTTTTTTGGCGCGTTCGAGTATTTTGTTGTTCATCAGCGAGGTAAGATAAACTACCGGAACTTCCATATTCCGATAAATGTATCCTGCGGTTTCGACTCCGTCGAGATTGCCGCTAAGGTGGATATCCATCAGCACAAGGTGTGGCTTGGTGCTGGCGGCCTTTTTAATTGCATCGGTTCCTGTTTTGGAAATACCGCAAATATTAAATCCGTTTTTCTCCAGATTTTCTTTTATTTTTTCTGCAAAAAATTCGTCATCCTCGACTATGAGTATCCGCGCAATTTCCATTTCTATTCTTCAATAATGTTTGATCGGTCAATGCATAAAATTGCAAATAATCATCAGAAAAACAAAAAAATTAACCATGAATATTCAATTAATTCTATATCGGATAATCTCTTCCGATTTCGGGCAGAATCACCCGGCTTTGGGGGCTTATCTCCATAGCGCGGTCGGCCAGATTCTCGCCAGCAGATTCGTCGCCGTGGACTATGAACAGCAGTTTCGGTTTGGTTTGCTCAATATATTCAAGCGAATCCTCAATCCGCGCGTGCGAGGTAAACCGGAATCGCTCGAGCGAGCATTTGCGTAATATATTTTTCCCGCCAAAATCAAATGCTTTACCCTCTTCCGAATTTAGCGCGGCGTAGCCGGGAGTACGCGGATCCTGATAGCCGATAATAGCAATTCCGAAGCGCGGCAACGTGAACCACTTGCGCGCCAGCTTGTACGAAAGCGTGTTTTTATTCATCATTCCGTTTGTGCAAATCACAATCGAGGGCTCTTTGAAATAATCGCCGCGATAGAAATGGTTGCGGTGGATCGGCAACTGAGGAATGTCCGACACCTCGAATCCCGGATGCTTCATTTGTTCGCTGTAGCAATAATGGTCATAAATAATCGAAATACGCCGAGCTAGTCCCGCGGTATATATCGACATTGTGGGTATCGATCCGCGTCGCATCAGCGAATAGACCACGCGTAGTATTTCCTGGGTTTTGCCGAGAGCAAACGACGGAATCAGCACCGAGCCGTTGCGGTCGGCTATCTCGTTTATATATTTACCCAGGCGCTTTGTCTCGTCTTCGTAAAGCGGCAAATTCTCTTCGTTGGCATTCGTTGATTCGATTATAAGGGCATCGAGATGGCCGCGTGGCAAATCAGCGCCGCGCAATATTGCCTGGTCGCGGAAATTGACGTCGCCGGTGTGGAGCAGCCGCTTGCCCTGGGTTTCGATAAATACGGACGATGACCCCAGAATATGCCCGGACGACCTCAGAGTGATGCTCAAATCCGAAGCGCCGTCTCGGCCGCGGTAACTGAACGTCTGCCCCGATTTAATACCCTCGATTATCAGATTGATTTTTTTCAGAGTCTGCTCGGTATATAATGAAAGCGTGTCTTTTTCGAAATGGTCCATCACTTCGCTGCGCAGCAGCCGAACTGTATCGCGAAGCATGTATTCGGCGATGTCACGCGTTGGACGGCTGGCCATAACCCTCATATGCGGAAAGAACTTGAGCGCATAGGGCAATCCGCCTATGTGGTCGGTATGGGCATGGGTCAGCAAACCAAGATCGCATGGCATCTCTGTGATCATTTCATAATGCGGAAAAGTGTCGCGGTCGCGTTTGTTGGGATGAAGTCCGGTATCAATCAGCAGACCGGTGCCATCGGAATATATATATGATGAATTAGCGCCGACATCTCCGATCCCGCCAAGAAAATTTATCGATAAACTCATGGAATATCCGTTTTCTGTATAATTTGATAATTTAACAAAATAAACGAATTGGCAAACTCATAATTTGCATTTTATCTGAAATCGAATTTCAAATAAAAAAGCGACGGGCTCCGAATCGGAACCCGCCGCAATTTATCGAATCTCCTGTTCGGAGATTATTTGACTATTACAAATCTGCGAACATCTTCGTATGGACCGCTCTTCATGCGGACAATATACGTACCCGAACCCAAACGATCGGTGCTCAGCACGAGCTCGTAATCGCCGACTTCCTGCACTTTATCCACCAGAGTTTCGACTCTTTCGCCTGTGGAATTATAAAGCTCCAAAGTGGTATGAGTCTTCAGGCCGACTCCGTATTTGATATTCACGGTGCTTCCGGTGGCCGGATTGGGGCCGACTTCCTGAAGCGCGTATTTAGTAGTGGTAAATGTAACATTCCTCAGGTCCTGCACACAGGTATTGATGTTAATCTCGCCCGGCTGAGGATCCTTGAGTACGCAGGCGTCGCGATCGAAGAATGTGATTTCTCCGAAGTCCGGCATAAACTGCGAGGAATCCGCCAGCATAATTGTATATACCGGCCTTACGAGCTGACCGTTGCGAGAGATCGGTGTGGTGCCGTGGCCTTCGATTTCTGCGCGCGACCAGATGTCGTCGATTGCATATTCCGTTGCTGTGATTGTCCAGCTCTGGTCGAGCACGTCGCCTTTGGTGATTTTTTCTGCGAAAAACATCCAGTCCTTTTTGTATATCACATCGATCCGGAAATCTGTAACATTCGCATCCGCCCAGTCATCGCTTCGGACGATTATCGGGAATGCCTGTGCGGGCGGGTTGTCGATAGTCTGCATACCGGGTGCCATTCCGTAAAGAGTAGGCATATCGAGTGAGACTGTTACATCATATACTTCCGCGTCGAAGGTCGACGTCAGAGTATCGAAATTGCTGTATACCTTCGCGTCCACATGGAAGGGGCCAGTGCGGCTGCCCACTCCGGGATCGAACGTCACGCGAACCGGAAGTGCATCGCCCGGCTGAATATCAGTCGGGAAAATGTCTTCGATTGCGAACGAACCGATGTCGCCGATCTCGGCTATGAAGTCATAAATCGTCGCAACTGACGTCTGGCTGGTATTGCGAATTTCAACAGTCATTTCAGGCTTATCGCAAAGTAACACGTCGCCATAATCCAGATTGCCTACCGAAAGGCCTTTCTCATAGCCATAGCCGCGTACGTGTGCTGTATCGGTAACCCGCGGATCTGTCTGGGGGCCCGGCTCTGCGTCGGATACGACTTCGACTACCGCAAGACGGTCGTTAATGCCGCGTGCGGTAAACCTGACATCGAATTCGAGGGATTCGCCCATGCCGAGTTCGAAGTCCTGCGTCGGCTGGGTTACCCATTCGAAATCGTTATCGCTATTGTTAGACCAGTTGATCGATTCAATATATGTTGGCGAAGTCTCGCTCGGGTTATAGATGCGAACCTTGCCAATGTCGTCGTGAGTATCATTGAGCAATATCGGCGGCCAGAATGTATAACCGGTCACTTCCAGCTTGGGAAGGATACCGATGCCGTCGAGATCGCCAATCACAGTGCCGGGCTCGATCGCATCCTCTTCGGAGAAGGTCGGCACAATTGCGTTGTGATATGTTTCCTCGGCCTGAGGAATGAATTCTACGGTGATCACGACTTCTTTGGTAACATTCGGATTAGTATTAGTCTCCTCGAACAGCTCAATCACGGGATTCAGCTGCGGCTTGATGCTTTTAATTCTGAAATTCGCATCGCCGGAATTTTCGAGATCAATGTCTGTTATCGTTACCTTCGAGCTTCCTTTGTTGCGCATATAAATCTGGCCTTCGTTTACCGTTTGGACTCGGCGCTTGCCCCAGTCATAAAGGGTAATCGTCGGGCCGGGCTGCACTCCATTTCCGCTCCAAACAGAAACGCTATCGGGACCGACTGCATTGCTGTGGAGCACGATATCCTGCGAGAAATTGCCCACTGCTGTCGGCGCAAAGCACATTTCCTCGAGGTATACTATCTCGCCCGGAAGTACGGTAATCGGAAGCGGCGGCACTGTCGGATCGCTAAGCGAGAACGGATCCGAATAGCCGGTGATTCCGGTAATTATCAAAGTGTCGGTTCCCGGATTTTCGATGCGCAGACCGCGATTCTGGTCGGCTTTCTTGCATACGGAAGTTCCCACGACAAGCGTACCAGCATTCCAGTCCTCGACCTCGATACGAGGAATCACACCCCGGCCGGTAACGGGCCATGCCCAGCGCAGGCATTCTGTCTCGACGATAAGCGTATCGACATCTTTGTCGCGCTCGCGAAGCCCCTCCTGGTCGGGAGTATAGGCAATCATCAGATCGTGAATTGCGCCAGGTGCGAGCGGCATCGGAGCGTCGGGATTGACATCGCCCTGAGTAATTGTATAAACCTCGCCGTATTTCAGGCGAATATCCACTAAAGTTATATTATCATCGGAATTGCTCTGCAATTTTGCGGGCAATTCTTTTGTTTCGTTAACGCGGACCATTCCGAATTCCACGATTTCCGGATCGAGCAAAAGGCTGTCCGCCTCGTATTCGATGCTATCCAGCGCCATATTGCCGGCGCGGTCGAACACCGCAAATACAGCCTTGCCGTCCTGATAGGGATCGACTACGCTATATTCGAAAGTATAGTCATAATTCGGAGGCCATGCTTCGAAATCATCAATACTGTATTCCATATTATATGAATCTTCAAGTTCGACTATCTCATCCACACCCTTGTCGATCTGGATGGGGTCGTCACCTTCCTCCCCATTGCGGAGCTCGGTCAGTTTAATATCAAATACGCCGCATGTACCGGTTTTAAAAATCTGGGGCGGAAGAGAATCGACCTCGCCGATGGTGTTGAAAGCCATCGCCGCAGGCCAGCCGTAGGAGTCGAAGCTGCTGAAACCATATACATATCCGCCGAATTTGGTATCGCCCTGGATATGATGCGCTCCGGGTTCGACTTTGAGCTTGGCCCAGTAAAGATCTGTCTCGGGAATTCTATTGAACAGGAATTGCTGATTATTCTTCCAGATCGGCACTCCGTCGATCTCGATTGATTTCAGCAATCGGAAATGATTTTCCTCATCGGCGGTATCGCCGATAGCTATAATATTAAAGTTATTGTCTGCGAATGCTTTATTCGCCGGTGTCTGGAACACGGTGCCGGGGATATACTGCTCTACGGCAGTAACAAGGATCATGAACGGGTCGAACATGCTTGCGTTGTCCCAGTTTGCCGAATACGAATACTGCATTACGAGTACCGGCTTGTCGGCTTCCCAGACGGATGCCCCGCGGATACTCTGCAGGTCGTGCGGCATGGTGGCCGGAGTTTCGAGGAATTCCTCGAAATCGCCTGCATTGCGAAGCGTACCCTCGCGCTGGCCGATAAGTCGGTTGCTGATGAGGTCGAACCATTTCACCCGGTAACGGGTGTTCGGCTCGGATGCGACAATACGGAAAAAGTCGCCTTTGTCGCTGCCGCGATCGTATTCCACCGTTGCGTATCTCTTGCCCCACGCGGTGACCGGCGGCATCATCTCGCAAAGATGGTCGCGGCCGCTGGTTACGACAAGCGCCGGGATCATCGTGCGCATATGGAACGAAATCAGACCGAACGGCTTATTGCCGAGGAATTCAGTACCGCTCATATCGAACTGGCCGCGGGTTTTGGCGTCGCCGCGCACCATATATGTATCGCCCTTGTTCAGGGTTACTTCCCAGCGGTCTCCGATATCACGCCCATGAAGAGTCTTGGCATATCCCTTGCCGATACCCTTAAGGTTAATTTTTATCGAAGTATTATCCTCGCCCGCCACAAGCAGGAAACCAGTCGCCCATGGACGACCTTCTTTGAAATCATAATATGAGCAATGTATATATTTACGTCCCCATGATGACATCGGAATTGCAAGATATCCCTCGGAGGTAACCGTCTTTCCATTAAGCACATACACCGATATCGGCTTGTCGGATTTCAGGCGGATACCCTCGTGGGTAATCTTTTCGCTGATACGGACTTCCTGATCCCAGGTCATCTCGCCGGTTTCGGTCGAAAAAGAAGCCACGCTCATAGCGTTGATGGGCTTGGTCAGGCGTTTGCCGCGGCCGGGAATCCAGTATTCAACAACCGTGTTTTCGGAAGCTGTGACGTATAATTCGAGCACGTTGGTGCTATGCTCGGGCACCTCGTTCGGGGGAATAGCAATCCAGAACTCGCGACCCTGTGCGGAGCTGTTCAGCAAATGTTCCTTCATTAGTTTTTTCTTGATCGCTTCGCGATCGACTTTCTGCGCGTTAAGCTGAGTAATCGAAAAGGCAAAGAAAAACAAAGAGAACAAAACGAGTAATTTTTTGATCATTCTTGTGTCCATTTTAGTTTGCTACATATTTTATTAATAAACATTACTAATTTATGAAATATTTTCGTTTATGGTTTAATCTCCAAATACTTATACGTTGAATAAGCTCGAATATTTGATTAAGTCTGTTTAATTTCATAGCCGACCAGACATCGAAAATACCTCTGCGGCGGGTTAGTATCCCCGCCGCATGAAGTATTATCTGAATCATCGGGATTGCTTATTTTACTATCACCAGTCTGCGTGATTCTTTGTACGGACCGGAAGTAAGAACAATCGTATAAACTCCACTCGAAAACTGATCGGTCGATATATTTTGCGCATAATTACCCTTGTCCATAATTCCATCAATCGGAATATCCACAACTTCGCCTCGCGAGTCGATTATTTCCACTCGCGTATAAGCCTTGATCCCAAGGGTGAAATTCAAATCGAACGCCGGACCGCTGACCGGATTCGGGCTTATCTGATTCAGAGCATATTTCTGGGTGCCGAGCACCACGTTGCGCAGATCCTGCACACATGCGTTTATCTGAATTTCGCCCGGCGATGTCGTATTGAGCACGCAGGTATCGCGAACGCCGAATGTAACCCGGCCGTAGCGCGGATTGAATGCGCCATTCTCCGAAAGCATAATCAGGAATTCCGGCTTCAGAAGCTGGCCGTTCCTCGATAGCGGAGTCGGCCCGCTGCCCTCTATCACAAGGCGAGTCCATTCCTGATCGGGGCTGGCAAATTCCTCGGTAGCGTTCACAGTCCAGTTCTGGTCGATTGCATCGCCCATGTGCATTTTGCTGAAGCTTAGCCATTCGGTGCGGTATTCGATCTCGATTGTGAATTCGGTAATATCTGCATCGTGCCAGTTATTGCAGCTAACGACGACCGGGAAGTCCTTGCCGTTCGGCGGAACCGTAGGCAGCCCCGGAGCCATATTTGGCAGAGTCACCATGCTGAGTTCGACCTGTGTGTTATAGCCCACTGCATCGAGCTCGGCGCTGACCGTGCCAATGTCGGTAATGACATCGAATACAGCATTGAAAGCACCGATTCTGTATTTATTAGTCAGGAACCGGACAGGAATATCAGCAGTCATACCGGGATCGATCTGATCGGGCCAGGGGCCGATTTCGAATGCGTCGATGTCGCCGCTAACGAGATCGATTCTATCAATCGTTATCGGGTCGGTCGAGCCGGTATTGGTCACGGGGATAGTCGCCTCGGGATCGTCGCAGACCAATACGTCGCCGAAATTATGCCCGTCGGTTTCAACTCCGCGGTCGAACGCATTGCTGATAACATCGGCGGGGGTCTGAACCGTCGGATCAGGATTCGGGCCGGTTGCTGCATCGTGCTCGACAATCACGGTTTTTACACGGCGGCCTACGGCAGTTGGCGTAAATGTTACGTCAAGCTCGAGCGTTTCGCCGCGTTCGAGTATGAAGTCCTGAGGCGGCGCTGTTACAAAGGCGAAGTCCGCCGGATTCTGCGAATTTGCGTCCCATAGAATGCGTTTAATGTGCAGATCGGCGGTTTCGCTTGTGGATTTAATCGTAACTTTGCCGGTCTGCGGATGAGTCGTATTGACCATAATCGGCGGATCGAACGTCCAGCCGGTCACCTCGATTTTCGGCAAAATTCCATTGCCCTGAAGCACATTGGAAATTGATTCACTCGGAATCTGATGATCCGGATGCAGGTCGGGATATATATTCAGACTGAACTGGCCTTCCGCCCTAGGTTCGAATATTACGGGGACAATAATTTCGGTCGTGCCGTCGGGCGCATTCTCAGGATTGAGATTGATCGGATTCGAAGACGAGGGCCGGTATGGCTTGATATTGTCTTTGTCAATCCGGAAATTTTCCATCGACTGCGGATCGAGATGCACATCAGTAATACGAACGGGGGAAGTGCCGGCGTTGCGGATAAACACAACTGTATCGTTGACAGTCAGCACGCGGCGATTGCCCCAGTCATATCCTGTGATATATGGACCCGGGCTTGTCGAGCTTCCCGTCCATGTGGAAATACTGTCGGGACCGGCGCCGTTGTTTTCGAAAGTAATGTCGAACGAATACTCCCCGTCGGAATCAGGCGTAAAGCAGATATCCGTCAGATATACCCGATCGCCGGGCAATATTTTGATCGGCAGTGGCGGATTAGTCGGATCGCTCAGAATAAACGGGAACTGAACGCCTTTAATGGCAGTAATCACAAGGGTATCGGTGCCGGGATTATGAATCTCCAGACCGCGGCCGGTTTCGGAAATGCATTTCTCGCGGCCGGTTATCACATTGCCTGCGTTCCAGTCGGCGACTTTTATCTTCGGTATAACGCTGTTGCCTATTACCGGCCATGCCCAGCGCAGGCAATCGGTATAGACTATGAGCGAATCATCATTGTCTGCCGGATCGGTCGCCGGAGAATATTTAATCCGGAATGGCAGTTCGTCGCGCGAAGCGATTTCGAATGGCACGGTCGGAAGATCGAGCAATTCGAATGCTACGCCCTTTTTCATATAAATTTGAGTAATATTAAAGCTGCTGTCGGACATGCTTTTCAGCACGACGTCGTTAATAGCGAATGTATCTTCGCGTATATTCGGGAAGCTAACCACCTCCGGATCGAGCATCAGGCTGTCGGCCTCGTAATAAATACTGTCCAGATTGATATTGCCTGCGCGGTCGACCACTGCGAAGACAGCTTTCGCGTCCTGATAAACATCGTCGGCACGCAGGCCGAATGTCATATCATATACCGGCGGATAAGGCCTGAAATCAGCAGGCATCTCAGGATCGAAGAAATTATAGCTATCGGCAAGCAATTCGACTTCGGATACTCCGAGATCGATCTGGCGGGGATTATCGCCCTCGTGGCCATTACGCAGCTCGGTGGTCTGGATTTCGTATTCGCCGCATTCGCCGGTTATATAAATAAGCGGCTTCAGTGTATCGGTTTCGTCCAGCTTATTGATAGCCATTGCAGCGGGCCAGCCGTATGAGTCATGCTGGCTGAATCCATAAATATAACCTCCGAATTTCGTGTCGCCTTCAATTTTATGAGCGCCGGGCTGCATATTCAGCTTTGCCCAGAATAAATTTGTATTCGGAATATTATTAAACAGGAACGAAGCATCCAGATTCCAGACCGGTTTGTCGTCCACTTTGATTGTCTTGAGCTTCTCCTGCGCCGGGTCGTTGGTATCGCCCACCGCTATGATATTAAACCAGTTGGTATTAAATCCGGAGCGTCCGTCGGGTGTCTGGAATACGGTTTTATTCAAAAACTGCTCTTCTGGTACCACAAGAATCATAAAGGGATCGAACTCGGTGGCGTTGTCCCAGTCCGCCGAATACGAATACTGCATAACCAGCACCGGCTTGTCGGCCTTCCATACCGATGTGCCGCGAATCGAAACCAGATTGTTTGTGCTGTTGCGCTCGACGAAAACTTCGAGGTATTCGTCAAAATCGCCGGCTTTTTTGAGTGTGCCGCCATATTGTCCGAGTAGTTTCTGGCTGACCGGATCGTAATATTTACAAGACCAGGTGGTGTTATCCTCGGCGGCAATTATGCGGAAGAAATCGCCGTGGTCATTGCGTTCGTATTCGACAGTGGTATAATGCTTGCCCCACGCATTCATCGGCGGGAGCATCTCTACAAGCAAGTCACGTCCATTGTATAAATCATAAGATGGTATAAGCGTTCGTTTGTGGAACGAGATAAACCCTACCGGTTTATTCGAAGTCACCGTCGAACCCGAAAGGTCGAACTGCCCGCGAGTGCGGCCGTCGCCCATTACGCAGTAGACCTGGCCTTTTCGCAGATTGACAGTCCAGAAATCCCCAATGCGGTGGCCGCCGAGAGTCTGGCCCACTTCCGCACCGCGTCCGCGCAGATTGATTCGTAGCTGGGTATTATCCTCGGCAGCGGTCACAATAAAGCCAGAGCCGCGATATTCGCCGCCATACATATTTTCCATAAAATCATAATACGCAAGGTGCATATATTTGGTGCCGCATGCCGACATCGGAAGCGCCAGATAGCCCTCCGAAGTCACACGCCGGTGGTTCAGCACATACACTGAAATCGGCTCGTCGGAATAAACATGCACGCCCATATCAAGCGCTTCCTCGCTAGTGCGGACCTCCCAAAGGAAAGATGTCTCCTGCTCCTCGCTCGAAAATGTCGTAATCGTAAGGGCCTCCACTTTCTTGGTTACTTTGTGGTTGGTGCCCGGGTATTCCACTGTTACTTCGGTATCTTCCCATGCGGTTACGTATATCTCGATTGCGATTTCGTCCGTATTGCCGATCGGCTGGTCGTCAGCCTCGTTCGGCGGTATAGCAATCCAGAATTCCTGCCCCTGCGGGGAATTAACAAAAGTATTGTCCTCTTTCAATTTCCTGAGCGTCTGATCGCGTGTTGGCTTCTTAGCCTGCGTATCGATTCCGGAAACTGTTAACAACAAGGCTGAAAAAAATAAAAGTAAAAAACGATTCATCAAAAACCCCCTGATTGGTTTTAAGTAAATTTGTTGTTAATTTCTACTGACTTTTATTATAAACAGTTCATTATGTCAAAAATTACAGTCCAAAAAATTAGCTCTAATTCTTATCATTTCCAAGTAATTTTTAGTCATTTTCGGGCAGCCCGGGTTCGACCATTATTACCTTTTCACGGCTGATGGTTACGCTGCCCGGGTTGGCGCCTTTCGGTTTGCGGACATATTTCTTCTGGGTATATGCCACCGGCGCGTATTTCGAATTTTTCTGGCCGGAATAATAAGCAGTAATCGCTGCCGCGCGCTCGAGTATGGCTTTCGGCGGCACATCGTCCTTATCCAGCCGCAGCACCGCGTGGGAACCGCTCGAGCCGCGCGCATGGAACCACAGATCGTTCGGTTTGGCAAACTTCATCGTCAGCTCGTCGTTGTTGGCGGCATTTTTGCCAACGTATAATGTATAGCCGCCGCCAAGCTCGAAAGTGCGGAATCTCTGTTCCGGTAAATTCTTTTCGTTATCCATTCTGATTATTCTTTTTTTGATCAATTCCTCTTTGACTTTTCTCAATTCTTTGACGCTGTCGGCAGATTCTATTGTCTCTTTCGCGTATTCATAACGCTTCAGCTCCAGACGAAGCTCCGGCAGCCGGCGCGCGATCGACTCGGATTCCTCGCGGCTTTTGCGGGCTTTTTCGTAATATTTCTGCGCATTTTCCATCAGATCGAGTTTCTCGTCGAGCGGGATTTCAACTTCACTCCCTTCCCAATCCGTCAGCTTTATGCTGCTGCCCGCTTTCTGCCTGGGATTTGGCCGGGCCATCAACAGATCGGCGAATAGGCGGTATTTATGCTCTCTGTCCTGCGCTTCGAGACTTTTTTCGTAGCCACTGATTTTTTTCTTAAGACGGCGGATTTCTTTTTCGACCGGCGGGCGGATTTCGGATTCGATGTTGTCATAAGCGCTGTCGGCAGCGCGCTGAGTCCACAGCCTGCGAACCGCTTCGGATGGTGATTCGAATTTTGCGATATTTTCGGGAAATTCTTCGAGCGGCGCCAGACTGAGCAATACTTCATCGCCATCGGAAAGATGATATATATATTCGGAATGCTCGCAGCCGCGGCGGAATTCCCGCGCGTAATCATGGATTTCGTCTATCTTTCCGGTTTCGATTTCTTCGAGCTTTAAGTCCGGATCGACATTCATTCTGGCGCAAATCTCCCGGGCGTAATGCTCGCCCAGGAACAGATCGCACCTCGCCAGAGCGCGGACAATCTTCATATCAGGCGCAAATTCTGCAATCGACCGGGCGCTGCCGGCTGCCGGCGGATGGTAGGTTTCGGGAGTATTCTCGCGGCTTTTGAGCGATTCGATCACACTCCCTTCGCTGTCGGTCAGGAATGCATTGCTGCGGGGACCTCCGAATACGAGCGCGGTCAGCGTCAGCTCGCCGAATTCGAATATAATAATGCGGTCGTTCGGAACCATTCGCACTCGCCGGAGCTTAAGCCCCGAAAGTGGTTCGAATATATCCAGGGTGTTTTTGCGGGCGCGCATGTAGCGTTCGCGCAGGAATACCGCGCTGCGGCGCGGGTCGCAGCTATAGTATAGTATATGCAATTCGTCGGATTTTTCGAGCGCCATCGCAAAGGAATTCTTCTCCTGTGTGAAGCATTCGCGGACTATGGCGCCTTCCATGCCGCGAAATTCAGATGTCAGTCGTTCGAGCGTATATAAATGTCTGATCATTGTCTTACAAAAATTCAAAAGTGAAACGAATTCAATCTACAAAATTAAATTTATTTAAAAAATTTACAGAGGATGAATGAATCTTGTTAAATTTCCTGATTATTCCTATATTCAGAGAAAATTCCTTCCATAATTTTTATCATAAAACGAGGTGTGAGCTATGAAGGTTTTTACAAAATTAATTTTCTTTGTATTTTTACTTTCCGCCACAGGTTTATCCGCACAGTCTCTCGACGATTTCGGCATTAAATTCAGCGGATTTGTCAAAACCGACGCTATTTTCGACAGCCGCGGAAATACTTCAATTCGCGAAGGCCACTTCCTGCTGTATCCCTTGCCCGAACAACTCGACCCCAATGGCGACGATATCAACGAACATTCTCAGTTCAGTATCTTCTCGATCCAGAGCCGGCTGGCCGGTACGATTACCGGGCCGGACGTGCTTGGCGCCAAAAGCTCCGGCCGCATCGAGGGCGCTTTCTTCGGCTCGACCGATGCCACTATCAATACTTTCCGGCTGCGCCACGCTTTTGTCAAACTCGACTGGGAGAACACCACTTTCCTTGCGGGCCAGACGTGGAATATTATGTTCGTCGAGCAGTGCTTCCCGGGCGTTGTTTCGTTTAATACGGGCGCGCCGTTCCAGCCATTTGCCCGTAACCCGCAGCTACGGCTGACCCAGCGTATGGGCGGCCTGACGCTCGACTTTGCTGCCATGGCCCAACGCGATTTTACCAACACAGGCCCCGTAGGCGGATCGCATACTTATCTGAAAAACGCAGTTATTCCCGATCTCGGGCTCCGCGCTACCGTCAATCTGGGCACGAATTCCGTGCTTGGTGTGGTCGGCGAATACAAAATGCTGAAGCCACGCATTCAGACTACAGCCGGCTACAAAACCGACGAGCTGGTATCGAGCTATGCTGCCATGGGATTCATGAAGCTCTGGCTCGACCCGGTTACAATCAAAATGGAAGGCGTTTATGGTCAGAATCTGACGAATGTCACAATGCTCGGTGGATACGGAGTTTCCGCATTTGACCCCGAAACTATGCAGGAGACCTACACACCGACCAATACAATGTCGGCTTGGGCGGATATCTCCACAGGTAAGAAGGTCGAAGTAGGTTTATTTGTAGGATATTCTAAAAATATGGGATTTGCGGATGATCTGGAAATAGCCCCCAACGATGGCTATCTATATTGGGCTCGCGGCGCCAATATCGACCAGCTTCTCCGAGTATCGCCCCGCGTGGTATGGAATATCAATAAGGTACGATTCGCAGGCGAAATCGAATACACTTCGGCTGCTTATGGTACGCCAGACGCTCAGGATAAATTCATGGTGAAGGATACGGAAACATATGCCAATATCCGCGGGCTGATCGCCTGCTATATTTTCTTTTAATTAATTGAAAATATTATATTTATATATGGGAGTCCTTTTGGGCTCCCTTTTTATTTTCAAGGGTAAGAATGCTCAGATCGTCCTCGAATTCGTTCTCTCCGTGCCAGTCGCGAAGCACCCGGTTGATGTCTTTCAATATTGCCGGCAGCCGGATATGCGCGTGATTTTCGAGAGTCTTGCGCACCCTCGGCCGAGTAAATAGTTCGCCGCCAGGATTTGCGCATTCGGTAACTCCGTCGGAGAATACGAAGAGCCGCTCGCCGGGCATGAATTCGAATTTGGTATTTTCGTATTCGCAATCTTCGAGCATACCAACAGGAAATCCGGTCGATCCCACGACAACCGTTTCGCCGTTTTGGCGCAACAGGATCGGCGAAGGATGCCCCGCCTGGCAGAATGTCACTTTGTTTTTTTGGGAATTCACGATTCCGTAAATAATTGTGAAATAATTCATTGCATCGCCTTCGCCGACTAAACGCGAGTTGAGGTCGGTCACCACGGACGCCGGGTCGCGTGGCACATGTCGGTGGAGTTCGTGGTCGTATTGCATCAGCGGCGAACGCTTTGTGTCGTATAAAGTCAGCAGCCGGCTTAGCGTAACCGCCGACAGCGCCGAGGCAATGCCATGCCCGGCCACATCGATCTGATAAAATGCGACGGAATGGTCATCGAGCGGAAAGAAATTAAAGATATCGCCCGATACGAATGCGCTGGGCAGAAACAGCCAGTCGAATTCAATATCGTGAATCCGCGACGATGAAACCGGAAGAAGGCTGCGCTGGATTTCGGCGGCGGCCAATAGGTCATCCCTGATTTTACCATAAGCGTTTTCGAGCTTGTAGTTGGTTTCTCGCAATAGCTGCTCGGCTTCTACCCTTGCGGTTATGTCGTTTTCAATTCCGATGAAGTGCTGGATATTCCCATGCTCATCGAAAATAGGCGAAATCGAGAGCTCATTCCAGAACAGAGTGCCGTCTTTACGGTAATTACGTATTATTGCGGCAGCCGGTTCTTTATTCGCTATTGCTCGCCGGAGCTTGCTTAGGCCGGGCTGATCGCGGTCTCCGCGGTGCAGAAACGCGAGATTTTTGCCAATTACTTCTTCGTATGAAAAGCCGGTAATTTTTTCGAATCCCTTATTTGCATAAATCACCGGCATGGCTGACTTCTGTGCGTCCACAATGATAATTCCGTCGTTGCTTGAGGCAATGGCGCGGTCGCGGATCATCAGCTTTTGCTCGAATGTCTTGCGTTCGGTTACGTCGCGGTACTGCCAGAAATGGCCGTAGTATTCATTATCCACCCAGATTGGCACATAATCCCGATCGAAAATCCTGCCGTCGGCCAGATATAGAGTCTCGTTAGTCGAGGCCTGGCGCCGCTCCAGCAGCTCTTCGATTCTGCGGACGAATTCTTTCGGATCGCGGAATAAATGCTTGCTCTGTTCGGCGGAATTCGAGCAATCCGCGCCGACCAGCGCGGCTGCGGGCACCGGGATGGCGAACATCCTGCAGAACTCGTCGTTGGTGAGCACTATCCGGCGCTTTCTGTCTTCGACCAGCACTCCTGCCTGGATATTGGCAATCAGGGCGCTGAGGCGTGATTCGTTGGTGCGGGTGGATTCTTCGGCGGATTTGACTTTTTCGTATTCCTCGTGCAGTTTATCGTATGCTTTGTTGAGCTCACGATTAAGCCTTTGCTCCGAGGTGACGAGTCGGTATTGTTCGATGGCGTCCACAACGGCCGATTCAAGCATTTCGATTGAAATGGGCTTTGTCAGAAATCGGAAGACATGGCCTTCGTTAACGGAATTCATCGCTATCTGCACATCTGCGAATGCGGTGAGCAGTACGCGCGTAGTATTCGATGAAATCTGTCCGATTTCTTTCAACAACTGATTGCCGTTCATCCCTGGCATATTGAAGTCGGAGACTACCACGGCAAATTCTTTGGAGGACTTAACAATCTCGATGGCCTCCGGGCCGTTGAGAGCTGTGGTGATATCGAACTTTTTGCCCAGCGTCAGCTTATATCCATTGAGTGCGACTTTGTCGTCATCTACAAACAAAACGCGTGTTTTCATGAATTTACTTTTTCCATTTTCTCATTCTTAAAATATTACGATTGCCGGATCGCAGTCGCTCCACATTGTCCATAGTCATATCAATAAGATGCATTCCTAGGCCGCTTTCCGGCAGCGAGTCGATATCGGCCGGGTCGAATGCAGGCAGAGAGATATCGCGCAATTCCGCCGGACGACCGCTGTCCGCCAGGGTAATAATTATTTCCGAAGAATTGTGGCTGAATTCGAATTCGACCAGTCCGTCGGGACGATCTTCATAAGCATGCTCGATAATATTATTTATTGCCTCGACTAAAGCGAGCTCGGTCATGGATGCATCTTCTTCGTTCATACCCGCAGCAATGCATATGCTGCGGATAGCCGAGCCGGCAAGCCTGGTATTAGAATCGCGGCTCAGCATTGTGAATTTTATCGACGAATCCTCCATTCCGTTTCCTTTACTTCGTGTTAAGATAATCAAGAGCCTCGCTCACTGAATCGGCAATCCGGAACACCCGCACCATCCGGGTAAGATCGAGCATCTGCCTGACGGGCTGATTAACATTTGCAAGCACAATCTCGCCGTCCGGCCCGACCAGCTTCAGGCTGTTGACAATGGCGCCGAGTCCGGAGCTGTCCATAAATCCGATTTTAGACATGTCGAGAGCAATTTTGTTGCTGTTGTTGATTATTATCTCTTTCATTCTATCTTTAAATTGCACTGCATGGAGTTTGTCCAGCCTGTCTTCGTTGAATGTAATCAGGGTTGCCCCGTTGATTTGTTCGATTGACATATCCAATTTTAATTCTCCTTTGCTATTCGGTTTGATGATTATCCCTTAATAAATCATTGATGGTCTTCACTGGATTAAATGTAATAATCGGCACTTCGACGAACACGGTAATCCAGTCGGCCATTGCGCCGTTCCATAATCCGGGCAATTCGAGCGCTTTAAGTGGCCGGCCATCTTTTGATTTTTCGGTAATGAATACCATCCGCGGGTCTGAAAACCTGCCCAGGTCGAATGGTTTGTTGTGCCGGTCGCGCAACGCACAGACTATATCCACCGGATTGAAATGTGTGGATTCACGCAGTATTTTAACTTGCTGCGGGTCTTGCTGATTGATTTGCGCTCCCTCGACTATATGTATATCCGAGCCGCGGTTGTTGCGTTCGATAAAAAATGGTCCGCCTCCGGGTTCGCCTTTGTTCTCTACCATTCCGCACACTCTGATCGGCCGATTCAGCGCTTCGGCAAGCGCGTTTTGCTGCTGGCGAGCAGAGTCGTAGTCGAAATCCTCCGGCAGTGAGATCGAAAGCTCTTCGCGGCAGAATTTTGCAGCACGATCGATTATTTTGCGGCTGGCGCCGCCGGCTTCGATCAGATCGAGGTATTCGAATACCTTCTGCTGGATTTCTACAATGTATCCTCCAAGCAGCTTCCTATATGGGTTGGTTTCCGCCTGAAGCGCGGGAGGCACCACGTTGTCGATATTTTTAATAAATACGATATCGCCTTTTAGTTTGTTCAGATTATCGAGCAGCGTGCCATGGCCGCCGGGCCGGAAGAGTATATTACCATTTTCCAGTACGAAAGGTTTGTTGTCCATATCGACAGCTATCGTGCTGGTTGACGAGCCCTGTGTCGAGGTAGACAGCTCGAATCTGATATCGCCAGGAAATTCGCTACGAAGCTTATATAAATGGCGCTCGATTTCGGGCTGAAATTTTTGTGGTACTGTAAAATGCAGACGGCAGAGATTCGATGAATCGCATATGCACTCCGCGGCTTCCTCCATATGCTCGATAAACGGAGTCCTCGGATAGCCGCCGGACCTGTGGAATGGTATCATCCCCTTTGGCATATTGGCATAATTAAGGCCTTTTGCGGTCAGCAAATATTCGAGAATTAGATAAATTTTGCCCGAATCCAGCGACTCTTCGAGTCCGGCCCCGTTTGATTTCATCGCCTGGCGCAGCTCATCATAAAAGGCAAATTTTTCGATATTATCAAAAAACTTCAGGGTTTCGGTGGCAGCGGGGTCGCTGTCGGTCATCTGTTTCAGGCGGCGATAATCAACTCTGTCGCCCATTTTATAAATTTTATTAAGCGATTTGAACATGCGGGTGGCTGCTCCCGATGCGGGAACAAATTTCATCAGCCGGCCATCCGCGGCGGCGCGTTCGTGCAGCCTTAGGTACTTCTCATTTTCGGTTGCTTCGATTCGCCTGATACCATCGCCCACGGTGCACGGCCGCACAAGCTTCACATATGGCGCGCCTTTGCGGAACATCTCGAGCTGATGGATGATCTTTTTTTCCGGTATGGGCCCCTCTGCCAGCTTTTGAGCGGCTTCGGCGCCTCCGGCAATTTCCTGAAGTTTTCTCTGATAATTCATATTTTTTTCTTTCGGAAATATTAAGAAAGGATTAATTTGCAATCATAATACAAACAATTTCACTTTGTTTTGAGGTATATAAAGCAAACGGGTTTCCTTATTTATTATTTGTCCGAAAAAATATTGCGACTTAATTTTTTACGAATGCCGAGGATTCCCATGATAGCCTGCGTTTTTCGCGCGATGTCATTCGTTCGATTTCGCGGCACAGGCGTAGCGACCACCAGTCCACCAGCAGGTTATTCAATTTAACTGCTATCAGAAAGAGGTTTTTTTCTGTCAGCGCGATTTGCCGCAAATCATCCACAAAGCTTTGCATTGCGCACTTGATCTTATAGTCCTCGCGTCTCAGCCGTCGGCGATAATTGCGGTTGAACGATCCGAGCATTTCTTCTAATCCGGCCAGAGTATTGGCTATGGCTGTGATATCCTTCTGCTCGATCGACCGCAGCATTGAGAATAGATGCTTCAGAAAATCATCCTGAAGTGTTCTAATGTTTGGTTCTTCCATTCAATTGCCCCCATTTATTTTTAATCAGAATTTTTTTTCATATCAGGAATTTTGACCACAAAGGTGCTGCCTTCGTTGATTTTGCTGTTTACGCTGATTGTGCCTTCGAGCGATTCGATGCAGCCGTGGGCTATCTGCAATCCGAGTCCGAACCCCGAGGTATTGCCAATATTTTTTCCGCGGTGGAAGGGGTTGAATATACTTCGCAGGTCTTCTTCAGATATTCCCATGCCGCGATCGGAAATTGTGAATACGGCCTGGTCATGGGATATTTCCATAGAGAATACGACAGGCGAATGCTCGGGTGAATATTTCATCGCATTGGTCAGTATATTGCTTAGCGCATGGCGCAGCAGCAGCGGATCGGATGTAAACAGCCAGGATTCGACATTAGATTTGAATTCTACGGGGTGGCGTCCCTGGTCGGCGATTGTAACTTCTTTTACCAGTGAATCACAGAAATCAGCCAGCTCGAATTCCGTAGGATTGCACCTTAGATTGCCCGATTCCACTTTGCCAACCATCAGTACGTCCTCGAGCAGCTTGGTCATGGATTCCACCGAGCGCAGAATTTTGAAGATATGTTTTTCGAATTTTTCGGGTGATTTGTTTTTGTCGTACATATCCAGAAATTCGGCCGATGCCGCAATCACCGAGAGCGGAGTGCGGTATTCGTGCGATACCATCTGGATGAATCTGGTTTTGAGTTCGTTCAGATCTTTCTCTTTGTGATAAGCCTTCAGTATTTCGTTTTTAACCTGGATCAGCTTTTCCTCGGTCTGGCGGCGAATCATATTCTCGGATTCGAGATTGGCCAGAGCGCGTTTGAGCTGTGCTGTGCGGTCGAATACCCGCTGCTCGAGCTCCTCGTTGGCCTGGTGGAGCTGGTCTTCCATATATTTCCGCTCGGTGGCGTCGCGCAATGTGCATAGTATCGCGCGGGTGCGTCCCCAGGGGATTACCGTGGCGGTGATGTCCATATTAATAATGCTTTTATCTTTGCGGCGGAATTCCTGCGATTCTATAACCGCGCCATTTATGCGCAGCTTTTCGAGGAATTCGAACCGCGAGACTCCGGATTCGTCGGCGAACAGCACCGAATAGTGCTTGCCTTCGAGCTCGGACTCGGGATAGCCGAGGTATTGCAGGCAGGTTTCGTTTACTTTTATGATTTTGCCGGTATTTATATCTACTATAATTATGACATCGAGCGATTCGCGAAATATTATTTTGAATTTTTCTTCTGATTCGCGGTACGCTTCCTCGACCATTTTTCGTTCGATAGCATATCGGATAGAGCGGTTTAGCAGGGGTGCGTCGAGCTGGCCTTTTACGATATAGTCCTGCGCACCAAGCCTTACGGCCTGCAGCGAAATGTCCTCGTCCATTATACCGCTCATTACTATTACAGGGATGCGGCTGGCCAGCTTATATACTTTTTCGAATGTATTAATACCACTGCTATCCGGCAGCATCAGATCGAGCAGAATCACGTCGACGGAATTTTCCTCGAGCCGCTCGGTGGCCTCGGAGAGTTTCTTGACGTGGTCGATCGCATGGGTATATAGAGAGGACTGCTGGAGCATCTCTCTCATAAGATAATAATCGCCGATGTTATCTTCTACAATTAATATGTTCATTTATTCCATCCGACTAATTTTTTGGTAATGTTACTGTTTTGAACCAGAAGTTATCGATCGCTCTGATTATGTCGATAAATTTTTCATAATTGACCGGTTTTGAAATAAAGCAATTTGCATGGAGGCGATATGATTCGTCTATATCCCGTATGTCGCTGGAAGTAGTCAGCACGATCACCGGGATATTGCATATCTGCTCGCTCGATTTAATGAATTTCAGTATCTCCTGGCCATTGATTCGGGGCAGATTCAGGTCAAGGATAATCAGATCGGGGTGCTGGCGTCCATCCAGCCTTCGGAGGTATTCCATGGCCGACTCGCCGTCGGTGATCGCCTGCATCTGATAGCCGACCCCGCTTTCGGCCAGGGCTTCTTTGATGAGCATAATATCGCCCTGGCTGTCTTCGATTAATACAATATCGATCATTCTGCTATTCTGTGCCATTACATCCTCTGTTTTTAATGATTGTAAATCTGAAAACCGATCCCTCTCCGGGAGCCGAATCGACTTCGATATTGCCGCCTTCTTTTTCGATAATCCTTTTGCAGAGAGCCAGCCCGATGCCAGTGCCTTCGTATTCCTCGCGAGTATGCAGGCGCTGGAATATCTGGAATATCCGCCGGGAATATTCATGCGGAATACCGATGCCGTTGTCTGCTACACGGAATTGCCAGTTCTCGCCACGGTCGCGGCAGCTAATTTTAATTTCGGGCGATACTCCCGGTTTGTGGAATTTGATTCCATTCGATATCAGGTTCTGCATCAATTGCAGAAACAGCGACTGATTGAAGCATATCTCCGGCATTGTTGCTATCGAAATTTCGGCGCCGGTTTCGTCGATCATCTTCCTAAGATTGGCCATCGCTGCCCGAACGACGTTTTCGGCAGGAAAAATCTGCTTCAAATTACTGCGATCCACCCTCGAAAATAGTAGCAGATCGTCTATCATTGCCTGCAGCCGCTGAGCGCTTTCGACTATGAAATTTATATACTGATCGGCCTGCTCGTCTATATTATCTTTATATTTTTTGGCAAATAATTCTGCAAATCCGGATACCATGCGCAATGGTTCCTTCAGGTCGTGCGAGGCCACATATGCGAATTCACGCAGGTATTCGTTCGATCGCGCTAGCTGGCGGTTGGTTTCGCGAAGGCGACGTCGGGATTCCTGCTCTTCGCTCAGATTATGCACCAGTATCCACATCCCGTGTGGTGGAGCCGTTTCGTCCTGCCAGCCCCAAACCTTAACTCCCACCGGCAGAGCTATTCCTGCTGAATCGATAAGGCTTGCGTTCACAGCAGACAAGCTGCCCCCGGACTGCAATTCCTCCCTGAGCCAGTCGGGGTTTTCGTCGCCGTTGCCGGATTCGAAAAAATCTGATGTTTTCATACCTTTGATTATTTCCCTGGTGTGGCCGGTCATACGGCAGAATGCCGGATTAGCGTCGAGTATATTACCATCCGGATCAGTATATATTATACCGTCGATTATGGATTCGAATAATTCCTGATATTTGCGATCGGCATGGCTGGCCGATAGCTGGGCGAGCTTTAATTTGCTTATATTCAGCGATAGCACCATTCCCGAGGTGATATTGCCTCCTTCGTCGGTGATGGGCACGGATTGCAAGAAATAGAAGTTATCCTCGTGCTCTATCTCGATGCTTCCTTTATTGCCTGCGAGGCATTCTTCGTAAAGCGCTTCGAGCCTGTCAGCTAATTCGCCGGAGAATATCTCTTCGATTTTTTTGCCGGTAAAATCCTTGGGATTCAAACCGTGTATGCGCATGTTACGGCCTTCGGCCAGAATTATTCTCTTTTCCTTGTCGAATAAATAAAGATCCGCGTTGGGTATATTTGCAGCAAGTGTTTTATATTGGCTGGTGATTTTGCGTATCACATCAACATCGCTCGATAGTGGGTGAGTGCGCGGTTTGATTATGCATACAACCTCTTTACTGTTTGTTTGTTCGGCAGCGTAGGCAACTATATACATAGGCTTTTCATGGCCGTCTGCATCTTTGATATTCAGCACTGCGCCTTCGTACATCCCGACGGATAACCGACGCACCAGTTTATAAAACTCATCCTGAAAGAAGGGGGCGACAAATTGCGAGAAAGACATATTTTCGAGCTTTCTGCGCGAAGACTTGAGCATTCTGGCGGCAGCCGTATTTATTTCTTTGATATTCATCCGGCTGTCGATTATCATATATCCCAGAGGCGATTTTTCGAAATATTTATAATATTTCATATTGGATTCGGCCAGTTTATTCTGGATTTCGCGCAGCTCGATATTCTGCATCTCCAGTTCGATATAGCTGGTCTGCAAATCCTCGATCAGAGCATTTTTTTCGGTTTCGGTTAATTCCGAGGAAAGATTCTTATTTCGCGAAATCAATGATTGCACTTGCTGACGAATTTCTTCTATTGTTTTTTCATTTTTCATGGTTTTCACCCCTTCTATTTTCGCTAAGTAGCGGCAGCTCGACTGTGAAAATGCTGCCTTCCCGCAGCCTGCTTTCAACTTGTATTTCGCCTCCGAGCTTATCTGCGCAGCCCTTGGCTATTGACAAGCCGAATCCGCTGCCGGATATGCTGCCTACGTTTTTGCCGCGATGGAACGGCTCGAACAGATTGCGGAGGTCTTCCTGGCGTATGCCTATTCCGCGATCAATTATTCTGAATATGTATGTGTCGGACTTATTTTCCAGCTCCAGATGAACGGGAGAGCCATCGGGACTGTATTTAACCGCGTTGGAAAGCAGATTACCCAATAAATGGCGCAGCAATTTTTCGTCGGTAATAATCTTTTGCCGACCAAGATTATTTATGATTTCAATTTTTGTGTCGCTGTTGCTTGTAAGATCGATTTCCTCGGCTATCTCGGAAGCCAACATTGGTAAATCGAGTTCCTGAAGCTCTATATCCATATGCCCGGATTCGAGCCGACCGACAATTAGAACATCGTTGAGCAGCCCGATCATAGAATCCACCGAGCGTTTAATTTTGGATACATGCTTGCGGAATTTTTCGGACGATGCTTTTTCGCTGAACATCTCGAGAAACTCCGCCGAGGAATATATCACGGTCAGCGGTGTTCTGTATTCATGCGATACAAGCGATATAAATCGGGTTTTGAGTTCGTTCAGCTCTTTTTCTTTTTCGTATGCATTCTGGATTTTATTTTTGGCGTCGATCAGCTTTTCTTCGATTTTTTTGCGAATGGCAATCTCGAGCTCGAGCTCTTTCATGGTTCTCTGCAGCTCTGATGTCCGCTGTCTGACGCGCTGACCAAGCTGCTTATTCAGCGATTTGATCTCTTCCTCGGCTTTTTTGCGCTCGGTAATGTCTTCGCCCAGCCCGGCTATGCCGATTACGCGGCCCTCGGGGTCGAGCAATACGGTATGGCTCCAGCTTACCAGCCGTAGGTCTCCGGAGCGTGTGATTATTTCGTTTACTATATATTGCGAGCCTGCCTCGCGGTCGATCATGCGACGTGTGAGCAGCTTATATGTGCTGCGTTTCTCTTCGGGAATAAATACATCATACCAGTCGCGGAGCAGAACTTCCTCCTGTGTCCAGCCGGTCACCTCGAGCAGGAATTTATTGCAGAATATCAGCCTGCCATCATTGTCTATCATCATGGCAATAAATTTCACATCGCTGAGCATTGCTCGCATACGCCGTTCGGATTCCTTCAGCTTATCTTCTATCCGCTTGCGCTCGGTGATGTCCTGCACAGTGCCGTGCAGCCTGATTACCTGGCCGGATTCATCGAGCACAGGACGTATAAGCAGGTGCACCGATACTCTGCGGCCAGTGCGCGAAATAATTCTGAAATCGTCCTCGAACGACTCGCCTTTTTCGACTGCCAGCGCCAGATAGCTGTGTATGCGCTCCTGGTCTGCAGGCTCGTAGAATGCCATTACCTCCTCCAGGGTAGGCTCTTCTTCGGTATTATCCACGCCGAAGATTTCGAATACCTGATCTGTCCAGTCGATCATTCCATTTGTAAGATCGTATTCCCAGTCGCCCATACGTGCGATTTTCTGAGCGAGCAGAAGTCTCTCGCGGCTGCGCAGCAGCTCGCTCTCGGTCTCGCGGCGCTCGGTAATGTCGCGCGCTATGGACATAATCGTCAGCTGGCCGTTCAGCTCGAACTGGTGGGCGCTGATTTCGACAGGGATGATTCTGCCGTCGCGGGCGACGTGCTCGTGCTCGAATATTATTTTCTTATCTTCGAATAATTTCGAAAGTACTCCTCTGACTTTTTTTTCATTTGCGGAAGAGGAGATTTCCATCGGAGTCATTCCGAGCAGTTCCTCTCGGCTGTAACCGAGCCGCTCGCAGGCGAGGTCGTTCACCTCGATGAAATGAGAGCTGCTTCCCTCGCGGCTGACTTTGCTGACAAATATGGCATCGTTGCCACTGTTGAACAACATACGGTAGCGGCGCTCGCTGACCATAAGTTTTTCCTCGGCTGCTTTACGGTCGTTTATATCCGAATTAGTACCGATTATCCTGAGGGGTTTTTTTGCCTTGTCGAACTCCACGGTTTTGCCGCGGCAATACATCCAGCGGTATTCTCCGGATTTCTTGCGTAGCCGGAATTCGAGTTCGAATTTCTTTTCGCTGTTTTCCAGAAAATCAGATGTATATTTCATGGCTCGGTCGCGGTCGTCCGGATGGAGCATCTCTGTCCATAAATCGAATTCAGGAGGGAATTCGTCCTGCTTGTAGCCGAGCATTTCGTAATATCGCGGACTGTAATAAATAATATCATTTTTGATATCCCAGTCCCAGATTGCGTCGTTGGTGGCTTTGAGCGCCAGATTGAGTCTTTCCTCGCTTTTCTGAAGCGTCTTTAGCGCTACCCGTTCTTCGGTAACGTCCTGACCGACTAGTACCACACCGGTAATTTCGCTGCTTTCGTATGCCGGATATCCCTGCATTTCGTAGATGCTGCCGTCCGGCGCGACTATCTGCCAATCCTGGGGCCGGCCTGTGAGGAATATTTTGTCGGCATTGCAGATTTCGCACTTTTCGGGTGATTTCGGACATAGCTGATCGCAGGGCATGAATCCGCCGTCTCTGAGGTCGAGCTGGAAATTTTCCTTGGCCGAGCGGTTCGACCAGCGGATTTTTTTCTCACGGTCAAGGAATATTACCAGTTCGTTCATCGAGTCGAATATCAGCTTTTTCTGGTATTCGCTGCGGCTGAGCTCCTTGCGGGTTTTAATGCTTTCGGTGATTTCGATCGATGTCTTCACCAGCGATGTGACTCGCCCATGTGTGATTACCGGAACCAGCTTTGCGAGCCAATAGGTCTCCCGATCGTCGATTATCAGCTTTTCCTCGAACTGAAGAGCTTTCCTGCCTGCGATGCACTCTCTGTAGTTATGAATTAATGTATTTAAGAATTCGTCGGGTATCAGCCCCTTCAGCTCTTCGGGCGATTTACCCCGGATTTGCTCCCACTTGAGTTTTTTTGAACGGAGGAATACGCTATTGGCAGCGCTGTACTTCAGCTTTCCGCTTTCGTCAATATCCATCACTATGACCGATGCGCTAATGCCATTGAGTATGCGGTCGAGGTATTCGTTTTTCCTATGAATATTTCGTTCGGATTCTTTCAGCTTCTGAGCGGGCTCGACTATACCTTCATATCCTGCAAAGCTTCCGTCGGGATCGTTTATCGGCCGGGCTTTTTCATATGCTTCAAATTTCTCGCCGTTTTTTTGCCGCCATACTGAAAGCACTGAGTTGATGTAAAATTCGGACGAATCGAATCCATGATCTGTATAAAAATCAGATTTCGAAGAATGATGCCGATAATCCTCACGGCGCATTTCCTGTACCGAATCGAATCCGAGCATTCTGAGGAGCGCCGGATTGGCCATCCGGAATACGCCATCGCGATCGATCTTGTACATGCCCGCAGGTGAATTTTCGAATAGCTGGCGGTAATTCGCTTCGCTATCGTGCAGTTTTTTCCTGCTTTCTTTTTCGGCACTTATATCCGTCAATGATGCCCGGTAATAATATTCATCCTCGTCGTCGTGATATTTGCAGCGCAAAATGTCCACTCTGGCGGTAAATTCCCCCTCTGGCTTTTTCATGAATACAATTTCGCAGACTACTTTGGCGGGTTTTATACCAGCCTGACGAGATGCAAAGAAAAACGCATCCTGCGATTCGGGATCGATCAGCTTTGTGATTGATTTGCCGGTTAGCTGCTTTTTGTTCAGGCCGAAGAGATTTGTGGCCGCAATATTGCATTCGGTAATTCTGAGTTTGTCGTCCAGCGTGATATATCCCACCGGCGCAAATTCGAATAGCTCGTAATACTTATCGCGGGTGCTGGCCAGACTATGCTGGGCAATGGTTAATTCATGATTCTGCAGCTCGAGTTCCACTTCGTGGGCGTGAAGCTCGTCGAGCAGTTTGTTCATATCCGAAATCCCGCGTTTTTTCTGGCCAGAGGATTTTATAATTTCCAAAGCCTTGCGCCGGAGCTCATTATATTTTGCAATATCAGTCATCTTGTAATATTAATATTATGAATTGTTCAAAGGCACTATCATTCGTCCGGTGAAATCCTCGCCGGGCTGGCTGATGATTTCGAATCGACCGTTATAAATTTCGCATATCAGCTTGACTATCGCCAGCCCGAGTCCCATACCCTGCTGCTCGTGTATCGAGCGGCCGAACTGGCCGAAAGCGCCAATCATGTCTATCCTGTTTTGCTCGAGTCCTTCGCCGAAGTTGGTTACGTCGAATATATATTTGCCGCTCTCGATTCGTGAAGCCAGCGCCACTCTGGTGCCCGCCTGCGAAAACTTGAAGGCATTGTCTATCAGGTTCTGAACCGCGCGGGTGAAATGCACATCGCTTATTTCTATCGGATTATCCACCAGATCGTATTGGAGATCGTCGTAGCGCTCGTACTTTTCGGCAATGATCTGCGATTGCTCGATTATCGTCGATTTTGGGGAGATCTCGGTCTGGCCGACGGATTTGTTACGCGACTTGAGCACAAGCAGTTCGTTGAAATATATAAAGTTCTGAATAAGCTTATTGAGCCGCTCAGTCGATTCGAAGATATTATCGATCATGAATTTCTTTTCCTCGTCGTTGAGCGATTCGAAGTCGTATTTCAATAATTGCACAAATCCATAAATTCCATTCAGCGGCGTACGGAATTCATGCGGCAGCGCAGTCGAGATATTCTGCCTCAGCTCTTCTATATTAGCTTCGGATGCCTTTTTTATCTCGCGGGCTTTTTCGATCCGGATACGCACAGCATTGAGTATTTCAGCATTGCGGTAGGGTTTGGTTATATAATCGTCCGCGCCGAGCTCCATTCCGCGCCTCTGATCTATTTTGGCCGATTTGGCTGTTAAAAACAGAAATGGTATATAAAAAGTAGCCGGATTTTTGCGAACAGCGCCAAGTACTTCATATCCGTCGGCGCCGGGCATCATCACATCGCAGATTATCAGTTCGGGGGATTGCGAATATGCCGCAGCGATACCGTCATGTCCGTTTTTGGCCTGAACTACTTCGTAATCATTCATTTCCAGAATTTCGACAATATTTTCGAGAACGTTCAGATCGTCCTCAATTACCAGAATTTTGTTCATCAAAAATCACTCCTTGTGTAACAATATCAACTATCCAGCGCACCGACAAGTTGATTCCATTCGATGGGTTTATAAAAAAAGCCGGAAGCTCCGCCAGCTCTGGCCCGGCTTTCGGAATCAGCAGCCCGGTTTGAACTTAGCAGAATAATCTTCGGTATGGGGTTTTGTTTTTTCATCAGCTCAAGCAGCTCAAGCCCCGAGAGCACAGGCATATCGCATTCGATAAGAACCACATCGAATTTATCCTGCCGGAAGAGCCGGAGGGCCTCGAAGGAGTTGTCGCACTGACGGCAGCTATAGCCATTAAGCCGGAGGGCATGGCTGGTAACCGCCAGCGAGATACTGTCCTTCTCGATCAACAGAATATGCATTTCATTTTTTCCGAATAATTATCGATGAAAATATGATGAGTTACTTCCAAACATCATACCACATTCGGACGTGAAATTGCATCTTGTTTATATATATAGACTTATCAAATCAGCGCAGAATAAAACCTTCGTGCGGAATTGAAAATAGTAGCAAAATTGCTAATCCGAATTGCAGGAATTAGCAATTTTGCAAAGTTTATGAACGGCTATTCATGTGAGATAATCAGGATATTATTTCATCCGGCTGCGAAGCGCGCTCAGAGTCAAACCAAGATAGCTGGCTGCCCGCGTTTTGTTTCCGCCGAATTTGCGAAGCGCACTATCGACGATTTCGAGTTCGAGTTCTTTGATGTCCAGCTTATCCTCGGGCAAAGTGAAGGATACCTCGCCGTAATTTACTGTATCGAGATTCATTCTTTTCCCGGTGTTTTTGGCCAGGAAAGCCAGATGACTTTCGCGAAGCTCTATTTCATTATATAGCAGAGTGATCCGATCGATCGTGTTCCGAAGCTGGCGAATATTCCCGGGCCAGTCGAAGCTCTCGAGCAAACGCGCGGCCTGAGGCGATATCGTCCGGAAATTGCGTTCGCGACGGCGTGCGAATTCGTCCAGGAACATTTGGGCCAGCGGCAGTATTGCTTCTGTCTGATCGCGAAGCGGCGGCAAATGTATCCAGCCGGGGTTTAATCGATGGTAAAGATCGTTTCGGAAATCGCCCTTTTCGACAAGGTCTTCCAGGTTGCGGTTGGTGGCAGCGATAATACGTACGTCGAGGTCGATTTTATCCACTCCTCCGACGCGGTAGAAGCTGCGCTCCTGCAGAAATCGTAAAAATTTTGGCTGCATTTCGAGAGGCATTTCGCCCACTTCGTCCAGAAAAATTGTCCCGCCGTGGGCTATCTCCAGTTTGCCCGGCATGCCTTTCTCTTTGGCGCCGGTGAAGGTGCCGCCTGCGTATCCGAACAGCTCGCTTTCGAACAATGTTGGCGAGATCGCAGAGCAATTAATCGATACCAGAGGCTGATCCGAGCATTCCTGGCCGTGGTGGATCATCTGCGCGACCAGCTCTTTGCCGGTGCCGCTTTCGCCTTCGATCAGAGCCGGTACGCTGCGGTCGCGGTGGAGCTTCAGGGTTATCGACACCACATTTTTCATAGCCGGCGAAAACACCCCGATCTTCTGCTCATTGCACAAATTGAAATATGCGCCTTTTTCGAGCACTATACTGGCCGCGTCCGGTTCCGGCCCTCCTGATACCGAATCTGTGTCTTCGTGCTTCAGCTCTTTGATATGCTCATAAATAATTTTGGCAAGAGAATTCAGATCGACCGGCTTCAGCAAATAGTCGTGGGCGCCCTCGCGCAGCGCCGCAATTGCGCTTTCAAGCTCGGCATATCCGGTGAACAGCACCACCTTAACACCATCGCCATTGGGCATACTTTTAATTCGCCGAAGCAGCTCGAGGCCGTTCATGCCGGGCATCTTTATATCCGACAGCACAAGCGAAATGTCCTCTTCGGCAAGTCTGCGCAACGCTTCCTCGCCGCCGGAGCACTGCACTACGTCGATTCCGATCAGGCCCTCGAGCGAAATGGCCATCACTTCGCGGCTAAGCTGTTCGTCGTCGGTGAGAATTACTTTCAGCATTACGGTTATTTTGTCTCATCAATTTTTCAAGATTATAATTATAATGAATAATTTTATAATTTTAAAACTTAAAATCCGTGGAATTGATAAAAAATTCAGTGAATTCAATTCAAATGATGCGGATTGATTCACCACGGTTTGCTTGTGATTTTTTATTTTAATATCCATAAATTTTTAATATGCAAATCAGTATACGAATTTCGACGAAATCTCCTTATTTTTGGGATTAAAAATTAATTCAATAATCAATTTTTTTTCTGTCCGGATTCCGATGATTAAAAAAATATTCAAATGGATAATCAAACTGATTGCTGCCTTTGTGGTTGCGTCGGCACTCGGAGTGGCGTTATTCGCTGTATTCGATCCGCCGGTCACCCCCCCGATGCTGATCAGATCCGTAGAAGGTCTGATCGCCGGCGAGCCCGTGGGTATCGATAAGGACTGGACGGATTACGAAGAGATTTCGCCGAATTTCTTCCGCGCAGTGGTCGCCGCCGAGGATGCACGCTTTATGTCTCACGGCGGAGTGGACTGGCGCGCTGTCGAGCAGGCCAAAAAATACAACGAACGGCACAAAGGTAAAAAACGCCGCGGCGCCAGCACAATCACGATGCAAACGGCCCGCAATACATTCCTCTGCCACTGCCGCAATTACGCCCGCAAAGCGCTCGAGGTATACTTCACTTACCTTATAGAAGCGGTCTGGGGCAAAAAGCGCATAATCGAAGTATACGCCAATGTAATCGAATTCGGCGAGGGCATCTATGGCGTCGAGGCCGCTTCACAGAAATTTTTCGGCACCAGCGCGGCTAAGCTTTCGAGGCGCCAGGCTGCATTGCTCGCTGCTGTGCTGCCAAATCCCAGGCGGTGGAATCCGGCGCGTCCGACCAATTATATCAACCGGCGGGCGTCAACAATTATGGCACGAATGAACCAGGTTCCGATTCCAAAAAGAGATTGAGATATAAATATAAAGATTAATATTTATATAAATTATGAAAGAAAAACAGACGCCGCTGACGCGGCAATATAACCAGATCAAGGCAAAATATCCCGAAACAATTCTGCTGTTCCGGCTGGGTGATTTTTTCGAGACTTTCGGCAATGACGCACTGCTGACCGCCAAGGCCTGCGGAATCACGCTCACCAAACGCAATAATGGCGGCGCGGGCGAAACCCCGCTGGCCGGATTCCCGCATCACCAGCTCGAGACCTATCTGCCGCGGCTTGTGCGCGCAGGCCACCGCGTGGCGGTCTGCGAACAGCTCGAAGACCCCAGGCAGGCCAAAGGCATCGTCAAGCGTGGCGTGGTCGAGGTCGTCACCCCCGGGGTCGCGCTATATGACAAGCTGCTCGACACATCGAAGAATAATTATATAGCGGCGGTAATTATCAAACCGCTGAAAAAAGGGCCGGTGATAGCTGGCATTGCATACTGCGACGTCTCGACCGGCGAATTCCACACCAGCGAGGTGCCCGCCTCGGCAATCGCCGAAACGCTCGAATCAATCGCCCCGAACGAAATAATCATCAGCAAGGAGCAGCGCAACGAGATGAATACGATTATCTCGAGGCTCTCCGCCGAGCCGGCTATCACACGGCTGGAGGACTGGATATTCGAGGAAAGCTTTGGCCGCGAGGCATTGCTGCGCCATTTCCGCACGAAAAATCTGAAGGGCTTCGGAATTGAGGATTTCTCGGCAGGAATCGCCGCAGCCGGAGCTGCGCTTCATTATATATCCGAAACACAGGCCGGCGAACTCCCCCATATCACCCGCATCGGAATATTCAATCCGGCGGAATTTATGGCGCTGGACTTCGCAACGCGGCGCAATCTGGAGATTTCGTATTCTATGATAGAGGGCGGCGCAGAGGGCTCGCTGATCGCGATTCTCGACCGCACGCTCACCCCCATGGGCGGGCGATTATTCCGGAAATGGATCACCCGACCGCTCAGACGGCTGGGGCCAATCCTCGGACGGCTCGAAGCTGTGGACGCTTTTTTCAATAAAATTCATCACACTGAGAGAAAGAAGCCCCATGT
>CAZEMR010000020.1:0-47884 GCA_964513465.1 uncultured Hyphomicrobiales bacterium | reverse complement strand
TTTCGCTGAATTCCCCGGACTGCTTTAGCATATAATAGGTCAGTCACTGTGCGGTCTTTCTGCCAATCGTTGGCAGAGACGAAAACATCTCGACCACTTTTTCAATCGAATCTGATGTATATATCATTTTTCCGGATTATTAAGTTCTTTCTCTCAGTAAATTATAAATTCAGACCGGGAATATTCGGCAGCATTCCGGTTACCTTGCCCATTTCCTCTTCGGCCATCTGCTGGGCGGACTGGCTGGCTTTGTTCACTGCGGCGACGATCAGGTCTTCGAGCATCTCGATGTCCGATGGGTCGACTATCTCCTTGCTGATTTTGATTTTAATGATCTCGGTGGCCCCGTTCATTGTGACCGTTACCATGCCTCCGCCGGCTCCTTCGGTTACTGTTTTGTTTTTGATTTCTTTTTTAACGCGTTCCATTTCTTCCTGGACTTTCTGTGCCTGCTGCAGCATGCTTTGCATGTTAAATTTCATTACTTTCTCCGAATTTGAAAAATGTATAAATATTTAATAAAGTATTACTTCTAATGAATATAATCAAAGTTAAGAAAATCTTTCTCTATTTTGAAAAGTTATTTTATCTTTGCCATAGAGCAAAGGAGCAATCATAATCTTGCCATAAAATCACAATGTATTTTTAATTATAACGAGGTAGTCATGAGCATATTTAGCCGACTGTCCGATATTTTCAAAGCAAACGTAAACGACGCACTCGATAAGGCAGAAGACCCGGAAAAAATGATCAAGCAAATGGTCATCGAAATGGAGGAATCCGTCAATAAAGCAACCCTTGCCGTGGCCAATGCTATCGCAAACGAAAAATCGCTCGAACGCAAAATCGAAAAAGCCAGCCGCGACCAGAACGACTGGGAACAAAAGGCTATGCAGGCGCTCCAGGCCGGACGTGAGGATCTGGCAAAAGCCGCTCTCGAGAAAAAATCCCAGGCCGAGCGAAACGCAAACGATCTGAAGCCAATCTACGAACAGGCGAAGTCAACATCGCAGAAGCTTCGCCAGCAGCTCGACGCTATCAAAGCAAAGCTCGAAGAGGCCCGCAGCCGCCAGAGCACACTAATCGCTCGCTCGCAGGCTGCCAAAGCCCAGAAACAGCTCTCGCAGTCATTCTCGGGCGTGGGATCGGATGCCTTCGGAAAATTCGATAAATTCGAGGGCAAGGTCGAGAAAATGGAAGCCGAAGCCGAGGCATTCGGCGAGCTCGCAGGCGAAAGCACCAGTCTGGACGATGAATTCAAACAGCTCGAATCCGGATCGAAAGTAGATGACGATCTTGCGCAGCTCAAAGCCAAAATGGGAATGCTCCCGAAATCTTCAAATGATAATTAACTAAAAATATATATTCAGGAGACTGATTATGAAAGAAAATTTCAAGGGACACGAAGAGGAAGCTTCAACTCCGCCGGAATTGATTACCAATTCGATCGCCAAAGTGGAGAAAATGCTCGAGAAACATTTTCCGGATCATCTGAAATTCGACGAAGGCAATTATACGATTACCCGCGGCTCGACTCAGGTGATGATCGTAGTGCGGCCATTTACCAGAGACGAAACCTGCGTGGAATTCTTCTCGCATGTCGCCAGCAAAGCTGATATAAATAATGAGCTTATGCGCTTTTTGCTTCGCAAGAATGCAGAGCTTCATTTCGGAGCATTCGGGCTGTTGTTCGACGACACCATCGTGTTTTCGCATTCGATTGCGGGAACTAATATGGACGATAATGAATTCACTACAGCGCTGAATTCGGTCGCGGTAATCGCCGATCATTACGACGACGTCATCGTCGAAATGGCGGGCGGGCTGCGCGCTCTCGACGACGTTGATGAAGATATGCTCGAAAATTAATCGCCGAGAATAATCCGTACAGATCGATTCAGAAATCTTCCCTGGGGGCTATCCTCGGGGAATTTTTTTTCATTAATCCCGATTTCGATATTCAGGGGTTTATCCGTAACGCTTTCGATGTATTGCCTGGTGGTTTCTGCGCGTCGAAGCGCAAGCTCGAGATTGCTTTCCCGGGAGCCGATTACATCCGCGCCGCCGAGTATCCGGATCGATGTGCCATCGGGGACCATCTCTGCGAGCTGCTTCAGCAGGCGCTTGTTTTCGCCGCTGAGCGAGGTCTGATTATAATCAAAACGCAGGAAGGCTTCGAAATTCCCAAGATCGAATTGATTGCGCTCGACCGGCATGCGGGTGGTGTCGATTATTGCGGTATCGCGTGCGAAAAGGCTTCCGGCGTTTGCGCGGACGATAAGGCGATTGTTAAAATTCGCGTCGATCCGTTTGGAAATATGAATATCAAATATATTCGGTGATTGGGCAATAATTATCGAATCTGTGTGGCTGGCTGAGATAATCACCGGAATTTTATTCGGAATATTTTTATAGCTGACGAGGGTTTCGATATTTCCCTCGAGCCTCTCGAAATCGCGTCGGGCAACGAATCGCTGCAACGGAGCATTGACCAGATCGAGATCGACGCGGCGGTTGTCCTCAATCCCCTCGGCGAACTCCGTATTGCTCGGATATTCCGGCAGCAACGCAGCGGATTTTCGAATTCTTGATTTATCGATTCCAAGAGAAATCAAGGCATCGGCAACGGCGGCCGTACGGTTTTCAGCAAGGGCAATTCCGGCGGGTTCGAATCCGAGTCCCGCGGTGTATCCCATTAATTTAATATGCGATTCCGGATTATCCTTCATAATCGAAGCAACGACCGGCAGAACTTTCCGGTGCAGCTCCATCGGATCGCCCGAGAAATCGATTATCGCATTTGTATCATTTATATATATATCCGGAATTTCCGCAGAATTCGCATTAAAAAATATGGCGTTGACCACAGGCTGGGTGGCGATCAGCTCTTCGCCGGTCAGTATTCGAAAATCCGTTTTGAGGATTCTTACATAAATTTCCTCTTTGAGCGGTGGCGGCGGCACATCCGGAGCAGGCGGCAACGCCGGAAGCGGTGCGGCAGCGGGAGGCTCGGGCCTCGAAACGAATCCAAAGCGCAGGCCGATTCCGAGGCTGATCGAGAATGATTTCCAGTCGGCATCGTTCAGGTAATTATTTAAATGGTATCCCACCGAAAGGTGATTCGTTATCGCCCAGTCGTTGCCGGCGGGGGAATAGAGCTCGAGCCCCGCGCGCAGCAATGCCGGGAATGAATTGAGCGAGGCCAGCTCGCCGCTGGTGATTTCACGTGACTGAGTGCGCCGTCCATCCTGAATAAAATAAGCATTCGCCGGCGAAATAATCTCCTCGGTCTGCGAGAAATCTTTTTTTGGAAATAATTCATAAATATCTGTGGATATATATATTCTGAGCGGGCGCGAAATGAATTCGGGGCTTATATCCCATGCGATATACGGACTTATCGCGATCGAGGACAGATCGGCTTCGAGGCGGTTCTCGCCATCGACGGTGACGACTTCGCCGGAAATATCCCGCGCCGGCATATTGTATGCCGAGATAAGTGTGGAATTTTTGGAAAAATATCCTAAATTAATGCCCAGACATAAGTTTTTTGAGATATATTTTTCAAATCCGGCGGCGATCCCCCAATTGAAATTTTCGCCCGATTGGTATTTTCCGCAGTCCACACCACCGGAAAATATCGAGAAATCCGGCATGTGGCGGGTCAGCATTCCGGTGAATCCGGCCTTGATGGCAAGGGTTTCGTGTTCGAAATCAAATGGTTCTGCGGCCGGAATATTTCCTGAAAGCAGTATCGAAAGAATCAGAGCAAAACAGATTTTTTTCATATAACGCAGGTTTTATATTTTATTCATCCGATTATGCATTAAAATAATAAACATTTTTCAGAATATTAAGAATTTATGCAATGCTTATAAAAAAAGACCCCGATACTATAGAGCCATATCTCATAGATGCCTCGAATCATCGCGGCCGCGCCGACGAAATCCTTATCCCCGAATCCATCGACGAGCTTCGCGAAGCAATCAGGCAATGCTATGATAATGATAAACCTATGACGATTTCCGCAGCCGGAACCGGACTCGCCGGAGGCCGCGTACCCGAAGGCGGCGCGGTCATTTCGGTCGAAAAGCTCGATTATATCGAAAAACCGGACAGACCCTCGAAGTCGATCAAATCTGGCGCGGGCGCTGTGGTAGCAGATATAATCGACGCGTCGGGCGATGCCGGGCTGCTCTATCCGCCCGATCCGACCGAGACTTCGAGCATGATCGGGGGCAATGCAGCCACAAATGCATCGGGCGCAAAGACATTCAAATACGGCCCCACGCGTAAATATATTAATGCTGCCAAAATAATCCTGCCGGACGGCGATCTTGTTCATCTGAAAAGGGGGGAGCGCCGCGCGAATGGCAATTTGCTCGAATTCACAACAGAAAGCGGCCGGGAATATTCGATCGATCTGCCCGAAATAAAAATGCCGCATATAAAACATGCCGCGGGGTATTACATCGCACCGGAAATGGATGCACTCGATCTCTTTATCGGCAGCGAGGGTACGCTTGGCGTGTTCGCCGAACTCGAACTTGCGCTTGTCGAAGCTCCGGAGGAAGTGCTGGGCGGCATCGCATTTTTCGAATCCTATGACAATCTTTTTGCATTTGTCGATGAATTGCGCTGGATAAGTATCGAAAATAATCTGATTAATTATAAGGAATGCAAAGGCATCGCCGCCCGACTGATCGAGCTTTATGATCAGTCTGCGCTACGGCTCGTCGGGGATAAATATCCGCAATTGCCCGCCGGGGCGATGGCCGCTATCTGGTTTGAGCAGGAATATATTAAACCAAACGAGGACGCCATTCTCGGCGCATGGGTTGATATGATCGGGCGGTTTACTCCGCTGGCGGAGTTGACCTGGGTGGCGATGAGCCAAAGCGAACATGCGGAATTCCGGGAATTTCGTCACGCAATCCCTTCGACGGCGAATGAAATAAACTCGCGCAAGAATCAGCGCAAAATCGGTACCGATATCGCAGTCCCGGATAAATATATATATGATTTGTATAAATTTATACAAAATAAAATTAGCGGGTCGGGACTGGACTTCGCGATATGGGGGCATATCGGCAACAGCCACATCCACGCGAATGTTTTCGCCGGACAGGATGAACTCAGCCGCGGATACGAATTTTACGATCAGTGCATCACCAAAGCTCTCGACTTCGGCGGGACGGTTTCGGCCGAGCACGGGATCGGTAAAATAAAAAAGAAATACCTCCGGCAAATGTTCGGAGAGCGCGGGATCAGAGAAATGCGCGATATTAAAAAAATAATTGACCCGAAAAATCTTCTTGGGCGCGGAAATCTATTCGATTAATAAATCGGGCTGCTGCGTTTTTCGAGCTTAAGATCGCGAAGCTGGGTGGCGAGTATGCCAAATCGCAGATAGAATCCGCGGTTGGGGCCGACCGGGTACCACTGGAAATTAAGCTCCCAGCAGTGCAGCCTTTTGCGGATATTAATATTCGGCCTTAAAAGCTCATTATTAATAAAATCGTATTCGCCGGTGACGTCCATGCTCCATGATTTTGTCAACTCCATAGAAATCTGAGTCGAAAGCGTCAGCCGCCGCGAGACATTATGCAATGTATAATGATTGTATGAATAGTTCAGGTTAATCGTGGCGGTCCATGGCACGGAAATCGGCCGGTATCCCGGCGAATGCGCGCCATAGAGATCGAAATCGTCCTCATCTTCGTGGCGGTGCATAAATCGCTGGCCAAGCGAGACTGTGTCCTTGGTTTCCCGCGCCGGCTGCTGATCCTCGGCCGATGCGAAGCCGTCCTCGGAAAATGATGTCTGAAGATTAAGCGAGAAACTGGTCATCCGCGCAAGGCCTTTGCCCTCGCTGAGAAGGAATCGATCGATCTTGCTGAAATTATTTGAATAACTGTTTTGGGCGGAGTCCCAGCGCCTGGTTTCGTCATAGAATGTAAATCCCGCACGGCCGTTGAACGTAAGCCCCGGCACAGCCGATGAGCTGTAGTTGAGATTGAGATCGCTCAACCGGAGCGAATCCGCTGCGAAATTATAAGACATGCCAAACTTCAGAGTAAGCAGCTTCAGATTTTTATCGTCCAGCGTATCTCCCTGCTTTACTTTGACTTCGAAGGAGTGCATATCGCTGTAAGACAGATTGCTTTGAAGCATTTTTGAGGCAATGCCGCCGCCGTCGCTCGCAAATCGCGAATATTGTATTTCGCGCCCGGTTGTATCCATATATGTATCATAGAAATCCGTCGACGGCCCAGTCAGATCAGGTTTGAATGAATATCCGATCGTCGGCTTCCACATATGTCGCCAGGCCGTAATGCCGCTGATGTCTTCAACCCCGAACATACGTGCCTGGCCGACTCCGTAGAGTGTAGTATTGACATTCACACCGAGACTATAATCATATTCCGAGAAAAAGCCATGCTCATATGAATCCACGACAGCCGAATCCGCCGGATCGTAATACCTGTCGAGCCGCCGGAAATAATTATTAACATTGAATGATACAAAAGGCGATAAATTGAAATGCCCCAGCTTTGGTGTGATTGAAATCCTGGGATTGTGCTCAATCTTCTGAGTATGCGAATAATCGACCGTCCGGGTTGTATCATAATAAGTCGAATCGGAGGTCTCGATTTTTTGCGTTTCGTGGAAAGTACTTCGCCGGTCGGTGCGATTATAAGATCCGTCATAGCTGAATGAAATATCGCCGAGCCAGTTTCCCGATGGCGCCACATCTTTCAGCGGATATAAATTCGGCATCGAAAATGAGAGATTGGGCAAAGTCTGGGTATAATCATCCGTAATAATATCCTGATCGCGCGAATAGCCAATCGAAACCGAAGCGCCATTATCGAAGCTCTTGGTATATCCGGCATTGGATGTCATGCTTCGCTCGATACGCTGATTCATATTATTCGAAGTCTGCCGATTAAAATCCTGAGAAGCATACGATAATCGCGCATTGAATCTCTCCTGAGGATTAATTTCGTGACTATGGTTCAGTCTAAGGCTCCAGTTCGTATTGAAATTATCGTCCGGATTAAGGCGCGTGTGCCCGTAGGACACATCAATACTTCCATTGAAAACATCGCGGAGCTTCCATCGCGTTTGATTTTCGATCAGATAGCCGCCCTTTGAATATAATTTGGTCGAGAATTTCGTATCGTAATAATCGCTGAGGGCGAGGTAAACCCCCAGGTCTTCGAATGCAACGCCGCGATCGCGAGAGAAAAAGAAGCTGGGTATCATAATGCCCGACTGACGTCCGCTCTGGTTCGGAAAAAAAAGCCCAAATGGGAAGATGAAGACTGGCAAATCCTCTACATACATAATAATCGGATCGAGAAAAACGCGGTCCTGCGCGACGACCTTCATCTGAGGCGATCCGAAATAGAAGTGGGGATCGGGTTTATCGCATGTGGTATAATATCCATCGCTGACGAACATCTCGCTTTCGGAAACGCGTTTGATTTTTTTGCCGAAATAATATCCCTCGGCCATTTCGGTCTCGCCGAGGGAGATCGTACCCCGATTAGTGCGGAAATTATAAACGATTTTCTCGCCTGCGAAGTCCTCTCCGCGATCTGCGAATTTCGGAAATCCGGTCATTTTGCCGGCGGAATCGGTAGCCGGTTCGGCTCTCAGAATTGAAGTATCGAAGTTGAGTTCGATGATTTCCGCGTCGAGGCCCTGGGCTTTATATTTAAGCGAGGCATTGCCGCGAAGCCGCATCGAGCGGGAAGCGAAGTTATAGATCACGGAATCTTTGGCGTAATAAGTAACAACAGAGTCGAGCCCCGTTCGTTTTTGGGATGCAGTAACTGTCGCGCTGGTCTGTGATTTGATAAGAGTATCGGGCGTAATTACCAGTCCCGAATCAATATTTTGGACGGGACGTGGAGCTTCGCTTGTGCTGGGGGCACGTCTTTTTTGCTGCGCCGCACTTTCAAAAGAGGCGAGAATAACTATCAGCAAAACTATATATCTGAAAATCTTTCTCAAGCTCTATATATTCTAATCAATTACGTAAATGATTTAAAATCCTGTGTTGTTTGTATGTAATATAAGTATCAATTATTTAGAGGGACGAACTAACACAATATGTCAAACGATCCATATAATAGATTGCAATTAATCATAGTTGATGACGTTTGCCGATTCAGGTATCGCAAACCGGAATACGGATTTTGGCGCTTTGTTTACAGTAATCGCCGGCGACTCTAATGTGAATGCACTGGCAGCTTTCGCAAAATCCATATGAATTTTTCGGGCGAGTCTGAATCCCTCGATTTGATCGAATTTATTAAAGAATACATTCATGTCGAGTTCATTCCGTCGGTCCTTTCGCTGATACCTGACCAGCTCCTGTTCATTTAATGATATAACGGCATATTGTATATATTCTTCGTCCGCGCCGCTTCTGAAGAGTATCCCTTCGCCGAATCCTTCCTGCTCGACCGGTTCGTAGGCCGTCGGATCGCCGGGCAATTCGTTGCGCAATATGCTTACGAAATCCGCAAATCCGAAGTCGATATTCAATATTTTTCGAAAATTTTCTGCTGTGGGGGAGCCTTTGTATACACGATTCTCGAAAGGGCTGTAGAATATAAATTCTTCCGGATCGGCATAAAGGCGTCCGATTATCACTCCGAGCGGCCCGTAAACGACCATCCTCAGCGAATCGCGTCCGGCGGCATGTATCGAAGCGCGGATCGTGTTGCTTTCGCCCTCCATCGTGCTGTGGATTGTCGCATCGAGCTCAAGATATTCCAGATCATATTTAGGGCCTGGCAGCGCCGCCGATTTGCTGATTTTCTTTTCGGTTTCGGCGGTTTTGCAGCCTGCGAGTACTATCATCATTAAAATTAATAATTTAAGCGCTAATCTCATTATATAAAACACCTGAGTGTGAATAAAGTCATCCAGTTTATCCAAATTAAGAAATATCTCTATGAAAACAACGTCCCTCATTTATATTTTGCGCATTCCAGACCAAAAATTTGATCTTACCCGGAATTATTTTTAAATTTATAATAAAAACAGGACAAATGTATGCTATACGTTACGCGTCAGTTGCGGTTTTCTGCGGCGCACAGGCTGTTCAATCCGGAATTTTCGGATGAGGAGAACGAGCGCATTTTCGATAAATGCAACAATTTTCACGGCCATGGGCATAATTATCTGCTCGAGGTTACCGTTGCAGGCGAGCCCAATCCGGACACCGGCTATGTGATTGACCTTAAAAAGCTTAAGAGGATTATTTCGGATCAGGTCATTAGCAAAGTTGACCATAAGCACCTGAACGAAGACGTTGATTTCCTCGATGGCGTCATTCCGACAGTCGAGAACCTTGCCGTTGTGTTCTGGCGTATGCTCGAGCCGCAGATTACCGAAGGAAAGCTTTATAAAATCAAATTATTCGAATCCGAGACCAGCTATGTGGAATACTTCGGTGAACCTGTTGAAATAAAAGTATTTAAGAAATAATACCGGATATATATATGAGCAAAAAAGAAATAATCCCGGCGCCGCTTTCGGTGCCCGCCACACTCAACGAAATGCATGATCTGACCGGCGAAGAGCTCGAGGATTATTACCACGAACTCGAGACCGAATCATTTCCCCGCCTCAGCTCCGCCGGCTATGATCTGTTCGACGCCAACGGGAATCAGAACCTTAGCGAGGAAGAGCGCCGCGAAATGGTCCGCCAACTCGAAAAAAAATTCGGCGAAGTGATGGACATACTCCGGATATCGCGCCGCGACCCGAACAGCACTCTGACCCCGCTTCGGATTGCCCGGATGTATGTTAATGAATTGCTGATCGGGCGATATATCGAGCCGCCCAAGCTGACGGTATTCCCAAACCGCAAGAAGGTCGACGAGCTGATAATCAGCAAGGGGATAGAGGTGATGTCGCTTTGCTCGCACCACTGGCAGCCGATTTCGGGGGATTGCTCGGTGGGATATATCCCCGACAAATTCGTGATCGGGCTATCCAAGCTGAGCCGAATCGTAGAGTGGTTCGCCCGCCGCGGCCAGATACAGGAGGAGCTTGGCGAGCAAATCGCGGATTATCTCGAAAATCTGCTCAAACCCAAAGCGCTCGGAGTGGTCATCCGCGCACGGCATTATTGCATGATTGCCCGCGGAGTCAAAGGTTCGGAGGAAAAATCCGAGATGGTCACATCAGTCATGCGGGGCTTGCTGCTCGAGGAATTCAATCTGCGCAATGAATTTCTGAAATTGATACAAAAATAATATGCCGGATTTCGCATACGAAACGCCACTCTGGGAAAAGCGGATTGTGGTTGCCGGTATTGACGAGGCCGGCCGCGGAGCTATCGCCGGACCGGTGGTGGCGGCTGCGGTCATAATCTCCGGTGCCGATTTTGACTGCGAGGGGATAGACGATTCGAAAAAAATCCCGGCAGTGAAAAGATCGGAATTATTCGAAAAATTATGCAAAAGCGGCATAATATATAATTATGCTGCGATCGATAACCACAAAATCGACGAAATAAATATCCTCCGCGCCGCTATGCTGGCTATGAAAGAGGCCGCCGGGGGACTATCCGAACGTCCCGGACACCTCCTGATCGACGGCAACCGCTATGAGGATAATTCGATCCCTTTCACCACAATAATCGGCGGTGACGCGCTGTCGATATCCATTGCCGCTGCATCAATAATCGCAAAGGTCGTACGCGACCGCTGGATGATCGAAACGGCTCATGCTCAATATCCCGAATACGGATTCGACCGGCACAAGGGCTACGGCACCCGAGCGCATTACGATGCAATCGAAAAGAATGGACTATGCGCGCTTCATCGGAATACATTCCTGCGTAAATTCATCGCCCGGCAATACGAACTCTTCGAATAAATCCACAATTTTCATTAGTTTTTCAAAAAAATAATATTCCCTTGTAACTTTTACCCCTTGTTTAGTGTCACTGAATTATGTTCATTATTTTTTATTTCAAAAAAGGTGTGAGTATATGAGGGCTTTTTTACTTATTTGCTTAATGGCAATATTGGTTAATTCCGCTAAAGCGCAGTGGCAATGCGGCGATCCGCTGGTCGATCCGCGCGACGGCCAGACCTATGCCACTGTCGAAATCGACGGCGAATGCTGGATGGCAGAGAATCTGAATTATGGCACAATGATAGAAAGCACAGGGCCGGGCTATCTGATGAAAAACGACGATGTGATCGAAAAATACTGCTGGGACGACGACGAAAATTATTGCAACGGTACGGACGGCAAACCCAAATACGGCGCATTTTATGAATGGAAGGAAATTTTCGGCTATCCGGGCGGCCAGCCCGCAGAGCCGGCACAGGGGATATGCCCCGACGGCTGGCATGTGCCATCGTGGGAAGAGCTGATGGCATTGATAGATTCCCAGGGCGGGATGAATTCGGCCGGCAGCAAATTGCTGGCAGGAGGTGAGTCCGGATTCGATGCTATTCTGACTGGATATCGCTGCACAATGAACGGCGGATTCCGCAAAAGCGCATTCAAAACCCACAGCACTTATTTCTGGCCATCGACCCAGACCGATGCGGAAAATGTTACATTTATAGAGCTGAACACAGGCGAGAGCAAGGTCAGCACGATATCGTTCTCCAAATCGCTCGGGCTTTGCCTGCGCTGCATTAAAGACGAGACGACCGGCGTCGATGAATTCGGCTCCTTAGAAAATGGGCTGCAAATATATAATTCTTATGTTACAAACGGCCACCTGATTGCGCGATTCAATTCGCCCGAGTATTCGGATATGGAGATATCGCTGTTCGATGTGTGGGGCCGTGAACTCAAATCCGAGCCACTGCGCGCTTCGGCGGGGGAGAATGTATGCAAAATCCAAATCAGCGATTATGCGCGCGGATTATATATGCTGGTTCTCAGAGGCAGTGGACAAATCGCCTCGAAAAAAGTAATTCTCGATTAAAATTTGCTTATTGAGTCCATAAGCAAGCGCCATCACCGGCGGGGGATGATCCGACCCCTGCCGGGGTGGCATTTTTTTTTGGGAAAATTCATACAAACGCAAATGAAAATTTCTATTTAACACGAAAATTTATAAATTTGCGAGGATATATTTTCCATAAGAAAACATTTCGTTTGAGAACGGAGGCAATGTGAATATTTATTTCAAGGATATCCGTGTGCTGAATCCCGCACAGGGGCTGGATATTGAAAAAGCAAATTTGTGGATAAAAAACGGGTTGATCGCATTCTGCGGCGAATCGCAGCCATCGATCGATCCTGATACCCGTGTGGTCGAGGCCGCTGGCTGGGTATGCTCGCCGGGTCTGTTCGATATGCATGTGCATTTCCGCGATCCGGGCTATGAGTATAAAGAGGATATATTTTCGGGTTGCCGCTCTGCCGCTAACGGCGGATTTACCGGAGTGGTCTGCATGCCTAATACAAATCCAATAATCGACAACGCCCAGGTGGTGGACTATATCCGCCGCAAGGCTGCGCCGTGCCTGACCGATGTATTTGTTTCGGCAACAATTACCCAGAAGCAGGAGAGCGAGCTGCTTTCGCCGATGTTCGAGCTGCATGACAACGGCGCGGTGATGTTCACCGACGACGGCGCCGCCGTTAACAACGCCAACATCATGCGTCGGGCATTCGATTATGCAATGACAAAGGATTTGCTGCTTGCCCAGCACTGCGAGGAACGCACTCTATCGCAGAATTTTTCGATGAATGAAAGCGTAGTCTCAGAAAGACTCGGTTTGAGCGGTTATCCGGCTATTGCTGAGGAGATATTGCTGATGCGCGATCTGATGCTGGCCGAATTCTGCGGTAATCCGCGCTATCATGTGCAGCATATCAGCACCCGCGGCGCCGTCCGCCTGGTCGCCGATGCCAAAAAACGCAGTATGCGCGTAAGCTGCGAAGTAGCACCGCATCATTTCACCCTGAACGACGAATTGATTGCCACATACAGCTCTAATTATAAAATGAATCCGCCTCTGAGGACGCAAAAAGACGTTGATGCAATTCTCGACGCAATTGCGAACGGAACGATCGACTGCATAGCAAGCGATCATGCTCCGCACGCGCTCAACGAAAAGGACGTGGAGTTCGAAAGCGCTCCCAATGGAGTTATCGGACTCGAAACCACGCTCGGAGTTGCGCTTACTCAGTTGGTGCACCGAAATATTATCGGGCTGGATCGTCTGATAGAATTAATGGCGATCAATCCGCGTAAGCTGCTCAATATGACGGCAATCGAGATCACCGAGGGCACCTGGGCGAATATCTCCATATTCGATCCTAACGAGGAATGGATAGTCGACAGCAAGATGTTCAAATCCAAAGCGACCAATACTTGCTTCGACGGCATGAAGCTGAAGGGCAAACCGAAATTCACGATAAATAAAAATCAGATGACAGAGTGCGAACTTTAGCATTTTGAATTTGCATATATTTGTTTAAATTATATATATTATTACCGGATAATTATCCACTTTCCGGAGATTAACAATGGCTAAAGATAATCCTAAAGATCCGCTTAAAGCAAAGCAGGACAAATTATACAGCGAATTAATGAAACGAGAAATTCTCGAGAAGATTAAATCCCGTATCGAAAACAAAGACAGCGACGTAATGAAAACTCTTAAGATCTATCTGGACGAAAATAACGATCGCAATCGTGAGCAGGAATAATATTTAGCCGGGTAATATAATCTGTATTATGTAAACTAATATTATTCCTGATTATCCCCCGGCTGCGGCCGGTATATTCAACTTTGTTTTATTAAGTATAATATAAATTTTCAGAGGTAATTATGAATGACACAAAAAATCTGACACGGCTGGCAGCCCTGGCGATTATGATATTCGCTGCGGCAGCTATGCGATTTATACCGCACCCTCCGAACTTTGCTCCCATTCTGGCGATTGCTTTGTTTGGCGGCGCATATTTCTCTAACCGCGCGATGGCATTTGCCGTGCCGCTGGCTGCAATGGTTATCGGCGATATTTTTCTCGGCTTCCATGGCGCGATATGGGCTGTGTATCTGAGCTTCGGTGCGGCGGTATTGCTGGGCCGGTTTGTGGGCAGCCGCAAAAGCATTCTGAGCGTGGCCGGAATTTCTGTGCTTGCTTCGGTAATATTCTTTGTGGTGAGCAACTTTGGTGTATGGCTGGGATTCGGTATGTATCCGCTGAATTTTGCGGGTCTGGGCGCATGTTATACGGCTGCAATCCCGTTCTTTAAATATACTCTGGCGTCGACTCTGGTATATTCAGGAGTCCTTTTCGGCGGATTCGAGCTGCTTAGTCGATACGTTCCGGCGATGCGCACGAAGGCCATTGCAGCGTAATATACATATATTCCAACAAGATATGGAAAATGTTTAAGGATTGTCGGATGATCGACGTAAGTAATCGAAATATTAAAGGGATGCAGTTATTTGCATCCCTTTTTTAATTCTGATTGATTAAAAAAATTATTTTTGTCCGAAAAACGACACGAATGTAGATATCGCTTTCGAAGTGGCGGAAACCACAGTTGCGACTTCTTTGACCGGGCGTTCGATTTTATTATAAACTTTCTCGGACAGGTCTTCGTATGGGCGGATCATTTTTGCTACCATTTCGGTTTTTTCGTCGAATTTGCGTGCTGAAATGCGGAATTGCTCCGAGGATTCGCGCACGTTGTCGAGCGTAATCAGAGACCGGTCTTTTACCTCCCTGAAGTCGTCGAGACTATCGGAAAGTTTCTCCCGCATCTTAGCGATATTATCCGATGCTTGTTTGATCGAATCGGTGCATCGCTTAAGATAATCCTTTGCGGCAATGAACACGACCATCATAATGACCGCCAGAACGGTGAAAGCTCCCAGCGCTACGAGTCCCGCTATGCGAAGAGCTATATCCATATTGTCACCTGCTTGATTTAATTATTTACCAAAAATGTCTTCCTTAGTCGATTTCAGGTATCCTTCTTGTTTGGATTCCTCAAGTTCTGTTTTAAATGCCGATGCGCTGGCTTTGGCTGCGTCGCGGATGTGTTCGATGCGTTCCTGCACCTGTTCCTTGGCGTCGCCGGCTTTTGTGCGGGCGTCGTTGAGCACCTGTTCGGCTTTTTCGAGGATATCCTCGGCCTGGTGGCGTGCGGAATTGATTATATTCTGCGCGCGGCTGCGGCCTTCGTTGACTGTAGTGGATACGGCACGCTCTACGTTGCCTTCCATTTCTGTTACGTAGCGTCCGGCCGAATCATAGAATTCGTTGGATTTGTCGTACAGCTCTTTGCGAAGCTCGCGGCCGCTTTTGGGTGCAAGCAACAGTGCTGCCACGGCGCCGACGGCTCCTCCGATTATCGCGCCGAAAAGAAATCCTTTTGTTGTGTTTTCGCCCTGGTTACGGGTATCCATAATTCCCTCCTTGAATTAAGGTTATTACCAATTTTCAGTCAAAGTAACTGATTTATTCTGAGAAATTAATATTTTTTCTGCAAACTCTCGAACAGCGCCATTTCCTCCACCCGCCTCGCATATATAATCGGCGGTATTTCTGATGGTTTCGACAGCATCGGCCGGGCAAGCGCTGACTCCGCATATTTTCATAACGTGGTAGTCATTCACATCGTCGCCGATGTAAGCAGCATTTTCCGGGCCAACTCCCATTTCGTCGAGGATTATTTTAAGCGCCCCGGTTTTGTTGCAACATCCGAGCACTACATGCTTTATTTTTAATTTATCGGCGCGGGCGCGAACTATGCCCGAGTTTTCGCTGGTTATGATAGCGGTTTCGATGCCGCTCTTGTGCAATAAGGTGATTCCCATGCCGTCGCGTGTGGAAAATCGCTTCAGCTCTTCTCCTTTATCGGAGTAATACATTGCCGAATCGGTCAGTGTTCCGTCGACATCCATTATCAATATTACGATTTTTTGGAGTTTCGAATCGAGCTCTTTTCTATTCATAGAAGTTTAAGTAGTTTTGTAATTGTAGAATAAATAATAATTTTTAGATAAATAAGCAAGAATAATTGCTTAAATTAAGAAAAATTCCACATTAATTATATGGGAAAATTAAATTGGACAACGAATACATAGCCATTCGCATAAAAGTAATGGAAGAGAATTACGACTTGGTGTTTGCTGCTTTGTCTGACTTTTCCTTTACCGGAATCGAGGAGCGCTTCGACGAGATTGTGATTACACTGAATGCCGCAGACTGGACTCCCGGGTTTCGCGAATCAATGATTTACGCTATCCGGCAGTTTGCGCCCGAGGCAAAGATACTCAGCGAAGAGAATATCGCCGAAAAGAACTGGAACGAGGAATGGGAGCGCCACGTTACCCCGATCGAGGTCAACGAACGTATTGCAATCACTCCCGACTGGAGGATCGACGAGGTCGATCAGGATATTAAAATTATTATTAATCCGAAAATGTCTTTCGGCACCGGCCACCACGCCACCACCCGACTGATGGCGCGGCTTATGGAAAAAATCGTCCGCCCCGGATCATACTGGATCGACGCGGGCACCGGCACCGGAGCGCTGGCGATACTGGCCATAAAGCTCGGCGCGCGGAAATGCTTTGCATTCGATAATAATATATGGTCGATCCGCAATGCAAAGGAAAATTTCGAGATCAACCAGGTGGATGAAAAAATAAAGCTCGAGGAGCTGGATATCGACGAGATGACGCTTCCCGAGGCGGATGGAATTGCAGCCAATATTAATACTAATATTATCATCAAAGCGCTGCCGAAATTCCACGATGCGCTGAAAGAAAAGGGCGGCGATCTCATAGTTTCCGGCGTTTTGGCCTACGACAGGGAGGAATTGCTCGATGTGGCCCGCGAACGCGGCTTCCGCATGGTCAAATGCATTGACGAGGACGAATGGGTTGGATGTTACTTCAAACCGGAATAATTTTATGAGCAGAAAACTTGCAGCTATAGATATCGGAACTAATACATTATTAATGCTTGTCGCGGAGGTTTCCGCCGATGGAAGTATTCGCGTGATCGACGATTTCCACGAGATTGCCCGCCTGGGCGAGAATCTCGGGCAGACATGCAAAATCAGCGACTTAGCCGAAGAGCGAGCCGCCGCTATACTCGATCGCTACCTCAGACGCTGCGATGAACTAGGCGTGGATGAAATTAAGGTCTGCGCCACAAGCGCGCTCCGCGAAGCACAAAACGGTCCGGAGGTAAAATCCCGCCTCGAAAAATCAATCGGCTGCGAAATCGGGCTGATCTCCGGCGAACGCGAAGCCGAACTCAGTTTTCTCGGAGCGGTCGATACTAAAGAGTCCGCAATCGTTGTGGACATCGGCGGCGGAAGCACAGAGATCATCTATGGCCACAGCGGACGCTATATCGACCGCAGAAGCTTCCCCATCGGCGCGGTGAAGCTGACTGAACGCTTTATCCCCCACCATCCGCCGAATTTTGACAAGGTGGAATCAATCCGGGAATATATATATAATGAATTCGATGGATTCGATTTTGGTAATTTCGACGGTTATATGATAGCGGTGGCGGGGACTCCGACGACTATGGCGCAAATTTCGCTCGGACTTCTTGAATATGACGATGACAAGATCGAGGGATATGTGCTCGAAGAGCGCGAACTGATCCGCGTGATTCAGATATTGCTGAATTCATCCGTTGATGATATCGTCGAAAAGCACGGGGTACATCCCCGCCGGGCGGACCTGATTACCTGTGGCGCCCTTTTGCTGCATGAAATAATGAAGCTGAGCGGTAAAAGCCGGCTTATAGTCAGCGCCAAAGGTCTTCGCTACGGAATCCTGAAAAGCATGATCAAATAATCGCCAGAAATAATTAAAAATTGTTAAATATAGAGAAAAACTATATTTTTGCAGAATATCATTCCTTAGATTAATATTTTTCACAAAATCAGGAGTTGTTGATGACAACATTCACCAGAATTTTAATATCAGTAGTAATTCTCGGAGTAATTGCTGCAAGCTGGGGCTGCGATCCGAAAGAGAAATCCGGATTTCTCAATGACAAAATCGAAAAGGGCAATCTCGTGGAGCTTACCCAAAAACTAAAGGAAGACAAGATGTTCACCCGCGAGGAAATGGACCTATTCACCAGTGGTATCGCCCGCATGAGCAATACTCCCGATTCGCTTATCGGCAAGACAGTCGCCGAGGTAATCGAAATTCAGCGCCAGACTCTGCGCGAAGCAACAGCCGAGAATATGCTGAATTCGGCAAAGCGCTTGGAAATGTTTATGCAGCACGCGTTTAATTATGTTGGCTATACAACCTCAGAGCGCGACACCACGCAGCTGAATGTGCTGGTATTCGAGATTTTTAACAAATCCGACAAAGAAATCACCGACATCAACGGGCAGCTTTCGTTCTATAACCAGAAGAACCGCCAGCTTATCAAGCAATTCCAGCTGACTAACCAAGATCAAAAAATCGCTCCCGGCGATACGGTCCGGCTGCAGAATGCATTTGTACATAATCCGAATGATCAGCGCGATCTGATATTCCGTCAGTCTAAGATGGCCGCAGTATGGCAGCCGACCACGATAACATTTGCCGACGGCGAAACGATCAGCATGAACCAGAAATAAATTTATTTCAAAAGTTTTTCAGAAACCGGCAGAATTCACGGATTCCGCCGGTTTTTTTTTGTGACAAAGAGTACAGTGAAGTGTTGATTATTATAAATAGGTGATTTGGGTTGATATAGTATCATTCTTATTTAGCTGAATTGTTAATTTTTCTTTGCAATTTGCTCATTAATTTGTTAAATATATATATAGCATGTAGCTAAAGATTATCCGAGATATAAATTTCGAAAAAGTTTATTATATAGTGTTACATTTCCAACCTTGAAGGGGGAACCTTTATGAAAAAATACTCTACTTTATTCTCATTTATACTTCTTTTTGCATTTCTGATCACGCCAATCGCGTCCAATGCTCAGGAAGACGAAATCACCGAAGGCCGGGATTACTGGGTGGGAATCCCGCATTGCAAGATGCTCGAAGAAGAACCAATCCGCGGCGATGTACCTATCGCTTTGTGGATATCCTCCAAGGTCGATACCCGCGCAACAATCAGTGCCGCGGCGATCGGACTTGAGCAGACGGTGAACATCGAAGCGAACAAATTTACTGTTTTTGAACTCGGCGACGACCTGATGAACACAGAATCCGAAGAAGTTAAAGATTACGGAATCCACGTTACTTCGGAGGACCCGATTTCGCTCATTATGTATCTGTCATACAAATGGTCAGGAGAGGCATTCCGCTGCATTCCGACGGAATGGCTCGGCAAAAAATACGTATCCTGCAATATGTATCAGGATAAGACCGATGAATACAAGCCACCGCAGATTTTGATTATTGCTACCGAGAATAACACTGTTGTCCGCTATTACCCGACTCAGCCGACCGAGAAGGTCGACCGCGGATCGGCGGGCACAGCGGTGCTGCGCAAGGGCCAGACATTTCTGATCCACGGCCGCATTAATCCGGGCCTCAATCAGGACTGGCTTACGGATATTACCGGTACTTATATCGAATCGACCAAGCCGATCGCTGTGGTATCAGGCCATACCAAGGGCGCATTCCCACGCTATAATTCCGGAATGCCGGATAACTATCAGTTGCACTGGGCAAACTTTCTGAGGAATATGCTTACCGAAATGCTGTGGCCAGTCGAGCTACTGGGCACTGAGTATATTTCGGCGCCGATCAAATATTTTGATCGTCCCCGCAATCAGACCAGCGTCCAGGACGACGCCGGCGACCTGATCCGTATTGTGGCTGCTTTCAACGATACCGAGCTTTATCAGATGCGTCAGGATGGCTCCGGGCTGTTGCGCATTGGATATACGCTCGACCGTGGTGAGTGGTGGAATATTACCAACCAGGAAGACCCGGCTTACTACAAAGCAACCAAGCCGGTGCTGATCTGCCAGTATGGTAAAACATGGTGGAGCGAGGACGTTCCGGGTCGCGAGCGCACCAACAAGAAAGATCAGCCCCAGAACCCGCAACGCAATGGCCAGGGCATGATGCTTACTCTCGCACCGCTCGATCATTGGTGCAGCTATGCGAACTTCAAAGCTCCGACACTGATCGACAACTTTATATATGTTACCTTCAGAATGGATGATCTGGATAATATATATTACGATGGCAAAAAATTGACCACCAAATGGGGATCATCAGTACGCCCGATCCATGGTACCGAATTTGCCTATCTGACGGAAACTATTCCCGCAGGCGACCACTACCTGGAGGGTAAAGAAGGCGCCACATTCGCGGCTTATGCATATGGCAATTGGGACCGCACTAAAGACGGCTTTGCATACGGTTATCCGATTGGTATCAACTATGCGGCCAGTTGCGATGACACTCTGTATGTACTCGATAATGTCGATTGCGGCAACGTGACCGGCACCGCATTTGTCGAGCAGACCACCGACACCGGCGATTGCGCAAGCCTCTTTGATGTCGGAGTCGTTCAGAGCCGCACGGAAAATTATATCTGGCAGATCGAGGAATTCGAACGCGGAGTGGATACCGAATGCGATTATACCCTTACGATTGATGACCCGCTGGATACCGCACGGGCAATGATTACATTTATGACTAAATCCGGAAAAGTAGTACGCAAAGTTTATGAATACATTCCCGAACAGGTCGCAGCCGATCCGGAACTTGTGGACTTCGGATTGCTGCAGGCCGGCGAAAGCAATTGTAAGGATCTGACACTGAGCAATCCTATAGAGCAGCCTGTCACCATCAAGGGAGTCCATCTTGTGGACGACCGGCCGGAATTCACGCTCGATACGGCAGGCCTCTTCCCCATTACTTTGCAGCAGGACGAATCAATTACTTTCGAAATCTGCGCAACCGCCACCGAAGTAACTCAGCAGGCAGTGACCGATATAGTGGTAGCCGAGCTTAGCTGCTTCGATGTTGAAGTTGCCGACCTCCGGTTCGTTACCGGCGATATTATATGCTACATCACAGATGCCGATTGGGGCTCGATACCCGTGGGCGCAGAACGTCCGAAACAGGTAACAATCGAAAGCCGCGGCAGTGTTGACGTAGAGCTTAGTTCGATTGACTGGGACGACAAAGTCCACTTCACCCGCGTCGAAAATCTGAACTTCCCGCTTACGGTGAAATCCGGTCAGCCGCATGTATTCACCGTATATTATAAACCGACCGAAGAAGGCACTCAGGACTACACCCGCGCAGTATTCACCGGCAACACCGAAGTCGAGAAGCTCTATTCCGATTGGCGTGGCACCGGTATTCTCGCAGGTCCAGTGATCGAAGGCTACGACTGGCAGGTAAGACGAGTACTCGACCAGTTCGCTACTGTCGATCCGAACGAAGGCTATCCTGCGACTATTAAGATCGGCCGCGTCGGAAATGCCGATCTTCAGATCAGCAGCGTCCAGATACTGAACAACGACGACGGAGTATTCGAAATCGCGCGCGTCAATCAGATTCCTGACGTCATCACCGGCGATGATATGATCGAAATCGACGCATACTTCAAGCCAAAAGAAGAAATCCTTTACGAAAGAGATATTGTTATTAACGCTATATTCAACGGGGAATCCAAATCCGCTACTGCTAAGCTCCGCGGTATTGGCACTCTCCCCCATGTGGCAGTAACCGGCTATACTTTTGGCAATAATCTCGTAGGCGCTTCGGAAACCGGCCAGGGATCGCTCGAAGGCGTGAAAACCACGGAATATCCGATGGACCTTACGGTATTCGATGTCGAGATAACCGGTGCTGACGCGAATGCTTTCAGGATCGATCCTGACTGGCTCGCAGCCAAGCCATATAACTGGACAGTAACTCCCGAAGAATTAGTCGATATCCCGATTATATTTACCGCTCAGCGAGTTGGCCGCCACAGCGCATTCCTCGTGCCCGACGACGATGCTTCGCTCGAAGATCCACAGGCCGAGCTTGTCGGCTTCGGATTCACCGAGGGACTTGCAACCACCGATCATGACTTCGGCGCTATTTATCGCACGCTCTCCGGCGATGGCCAGGTGACGCTTACCAATACGGGATCCGAAACAGTTCAGATTACCGAAGCCATCGAAATCAGCGGTGCAAATATGGATAATTTCCAGGTGCTCGGATATTCCACCAGCGATGGTCAGAATAACCCCGATGTGCCATTCGATCTGCCGTCAAATGGAGTGGTTACAGTCGACGTTCGCTTTACACCGGATGCTCTCGGAGCGTTCAATGCGGAAATCGTTTACACGACCGACGTCGGCGAGGCAGTCTCCAATCTCGAGGGTACTGGCAAGGAATACAAGATTATTGCCAGCATTCCGAAGGATAAATATCGCACATTCCCCGGCGGACAGCAGAGAATTGAATTCATGCTTCGCCGCCATGGCGATGAGAACAAGGACGTAACCGATGCGAATATCCAGCGTGTGCGCGCAAAAGTGCACTTCAAGCAGGCCGATATTCCCAACGATCTAATGGTCGTTTATCCCAAAGCCGAAGTTCCGGGCGACATTTATACCGCCGGCACCATCATGAGCGATTGGGATATCCTTGGCGATTATCCGACCATAGTAGACAATGAATATCTCGAAGTAGAATTCGGCAACGAACAGGCGATGAATGCATTCGGTACGCTCTTTGAATTCGATATGCTTACATATCTTAGCGCCGACAGCAAAGTGCCTCTGCCCTGCGAATTCGCTGCGCTCGACGCCAACGGCGACAGCCTCGAATACGTGGTCATCACCACCGAGCCCGGCGACATAGAAATCGATCCGGTCTGCGTGCAGGACCTCCGCCTTATCGTTACCACGGCAACTCAGTACTCATTGCATGAGCCTGTGCCGAATCCGGTGAATGACGTCACTACGCTCAAATATTCGGTCGGTATCAAAGCCAACACGACTATCACCCTTTACAACAGCTTCGGCGAGAAAATCACCGACATCATAAACACCTATCAGACGCCCGGAATGTACGAAGTCGATCTCGATATTTCCAGACTCGAAATCGCCTCCGGAACATATTATATCCGCCTGCGTCAGGGCGCTTATGAAGACGTGGTTCCGCTGGTTATTGTCAAATAATCGATATTTTCATTACCTTCCAGGGGCTGTCCGGCAATCCGGGCAGCCTTTATTTTTTTTGGATTAATAAAAAATTTCCTTATAATATCAATCATCTCATCTAAAATCGTTTTTCCAAATTAATTAATCAATGACTCTTCTATGTTCGATATGCCACAATATATTATCGAGCTGGCAGGCGGATTGCTGCTTGGGCTTATTCTGCGATTCGTTTCCCAACTCATCGTACGATTCAGCTACCGCAAACGCGCCCCACAGCTATTCAGCGTGCTCAAAAAGCAGCTTCGGCTGGTGTCGCTATTCCTGTTCCCCAATCTTGTGATATTTATATTCTTCAGCATGGAGGGCGGCGCAGAATGCCCGATCTGCCTGAAAATATCCCAGGTAGTGCTCATTTTCACAGGCTCGTGGTTTCTGATCAAATCCGCCAACGTTGTCGAATATCTAATTCTTCGCAAATTCGACATCGAAAAATACGACAACGTCCGCGAGCGCCGCATCGTAACACAGCTCCGCTACCTAAAGAAAATCGTCATCGTCGGCATAATCATAGTGGCGGTCTCGCTTCTCCTGCTCAGCTTCGAAAGCGGCCGCAAATTCGGCACCGCGCTCATCACCAGCGCAGGACTGCTCAGCCTTATACTCGGCTTTGCCTCGCAGAAAACACTCGGCAATTTGATAGCCGGATTCCAGATAGCATTCACCCAGCCGATCAAAATCGACGACGCCGTACTCGTCGAGAACGAGTGGGGCTGGATCGAGGAAATCAACCTCACCTACGTTGTCGTCCGCATATGGGACTGGCGGCGCCTGGTGCTGCCAATCACCTATTTCATCGAAAAGCCATTCCAGAACTGGACTCGCAACGAAGCCGCAATAATCGGCTCCGTATATATATATGCGGACTACCGACTGCCCGTCGAAAAATTACGCGAAAAACTCCGCGAGATACTCGAAACCGAGGAAAAATGGGACAAAAACGTCTGGTCGATGCAGGTAATTGACGTCAGCCAGGAGACGATGACCGTGCGGGCGCTGATGTCGGCGTCAACATCGCCTCGGGCGTGGGATCTGCGCTGCTCCGTTCGCGAGCAGCTACTCGGATTCATCAGCGAGAACTACCCCGACTACCTACCCCAGACCCGAGTACTGATGAACAAGCAGGAAGAAAACGCCGGCAACGGAAACAGCGATTAGCGCTTAACGGACTCCGTGGCGAAGTTTAGGGGGTTGGCGGCGCCATAACTATTTACAGTACTAATTCAATGAATTCAAATGGGCTTTATACATAAATATGGCAAATATTATAAATATCAGAAAGAAAAATACACCTATATGAATAATATTTATTATTTTTAATATTATATTTGATTTTCTGTTCGTATGCAATATATTTTTGATATCGTATTCTAAAAATAATATACCAAGTTATCAAAGATGATAAGTATACTCCCAAAAGCAAATATTCAGAAAAAATTGTAACTCCGAAAAAACTAATTCCATAATCCAGTACAAATTCTGAAAATATCAGTATTATTAGTAATATCTGAGAGCTATACACACTTAAATCAAATGCAGCAAAATATTTAATATATATTTCCCTGACGAAGAGAACTGCAGGTTGGCCAGGGGTTGTTTTTACGTTACTCCAAAAAATTAACCCTCTTTAAATCAATGACTTAAAGAGGGTTTCGGGTAGCGCATAGGGGAATCGAACCCCTGTTTTAGCCTTGAGAGGGCTATGTCCTAACCGCTAGACGAATGCGCCGTTTCAGAGAATTCAAATATAAGAAATTTTTCTGATATTCAAAATCCTGATGTTAATACGTTTATAGCGCAATTTTATTTATATGCGTCCTCCAATATTTCTTTCTGGCGCCGGACGTGCTTTTTGTAGGAGCCGGTGGCGGTGCTGGCGCTGGGTTCGCGTCCGGAATATCGCACCGGCGTATCCCCTGCGGCCTTATATAAATATGGCGAAATATGCGTCCATGCGCCCATGTTTTGGGGTTCCTCCTGTGCCCAGATGATTTGCTCGCGGTTTTCGTATGATTCGATTATTTCGCTGAGCTTTTCTTCGTGGACGGGATAGAGCTGCTCGATGCGGACGATGGCGGTGTCGTCGGCGCCGGATTTTTCGCGCTGATTGAGCAATTCGTAATAGTATTTGCCGGCGCAGAATATGATTCTGCGAATTCCGGATTTTTCGATTTCGTCGTCGATGATTTCCCGGAAGCGGCCTTTCGAGAGGTCATCGATCGATGAGACTGCCTGAGGGTGGCGGAGCATACTCTTGGGCGTCATCAGCACGAGCGGGATGCGGAATCCATTGTGCACCTGGCGCCTGAGGATGTGGAAATACTGGGCCGGCGTGGAGAGATTGCCGACGATTATGTTATATTCGGCGCATTGCTGCAGAAATCGCTCGGGGCGGGCGCTGGAGTGCTCGGGCCCCTGGCCGTCGTAGCTGTGTGGCAGCAATAGCGTCAGGTTAGAGGTCTGCCCCCATTTTGCCTCGGCGCAGACTATGAACTGATCGACGATTGCCTGAGCCATATTTGTGAAGTCGCCGAACTGAGCTTCCCATAGCGTGAGGCCTTTGTCCTGGATGACGCTATAGCCGTATTCGAATCCGAGGACGGCCATCTCTGAAAGTGGGCTGTCGTATATTCGTAGCTCGGCCTGGCCGTCGCGCAGGTGATTGAGCGGGATGTATTCCTGTTCGGTTTCGATATCGACGATTACGGAATGGCGCTGGCTGAATGTGCCGCGGCGGGAGTCCTCGCCGGAAAAGCGGATCTCGCGGCCCTCGTATAGCAGCGATCCGAATGCAAGCGCTTCGGCATAGGCCCAGTCGAAAGGCTTATCGTCGCTGTCGAACGATTCGGCGCGTTTGGAAAGCATGGCGTCGACCTTTGGGTGGGGATGCAGAGATTCGGGAATTGCGTGGATGCGCTCATTAATATGCCGCAGGGTGTCTTCGTCGACAGCAGTATCGACGGGTTTGAACATATCGTGGAATTTGTCGGGCTGCTCGGGGCGGCTGTTGCGGGTTACCTTAAGCTTGCGATTTTCGAAGTGGTCTTCGAGCTTGCGTTTGACTTCGTCGATTGTGTGTTCGGCTTCTGATTCGGAGAAAACGCCGTCTTTGATTAATTGATCCGCATAGGCCTTGCGGACAGTGTCCATCGATTTGATTTTTTTATATAATAATGGCTGCGTATATGATGGCTCGTCTGCTTCGTTATGGCCGTATTTGCGATAGCACAGCATATCGATGATTACATCGCTGCCGAATTTTTGCCTATACTCAAATGCAAAGCGCGCAGCTTTGCGTACGGCTTCTGGCTTGTGGCCATTGACGTGGATAATCGGACACTGAATCATTTTGGCAATATCTGTCGCATAAACCGTCGAGCGGTAGGATTCGGAAGTAGTAGTAAATCCGATTTGATTATTAATAATTAAATGTATGGTGCCTCCGGTGCGATAGCCCTGCAATTTAGATAAATTCAGGGTTTCGGCGACAATGCCCTGACCGGCGAATGCCGAATCGCCGTGCACGAGGATCGGCAGCGATTTGGAATGCGATCTGTCCCCAATTTCATTGTCGATTGCGCGGGCCATCCCCTCGATTACGGGATTGACCAGCTCGAGGTGGCTCGGATTGGGCGAAAGAATTATTTTAATCGTATTTCCTTTTTCGGAATTATAATGGCCGCGGTCGCCGAGGTGGTATTTCACATCGCCTGAGCCGAGGTACGAAGTGGTGTCGATATCATCATCGAATTCCCGGAATATCTGAGCCGGCGATTTGCCTATATTGTTGACCAGCACATTCAGCCGGCCGCGGTGCGCCATGCCGATCACAGCGGAATTGAGTTTGACGTCGGCGGCGGTCGAGAGCACCTCGTCGATCATTACGATGAGCGATTCGCTGCCCTCAAGCGAGAAACGCTTATGCCCTACGAATTTGGTATGCAGGAAATTTTCGAAGGTCTCGGCTTCGACGAGTTTATTATATATTTTAATTTTTTCGGATTTTGATAATTCTTCTTTGCCATTTTCCGTTTCGAGGCGTTTTTTGATCCAGTCTTTCTTTTCGGGGTCCTGGATGTGCATGAATTCAAAGCCTTTGGCTCCGCAATATGTGTCGCGCATTAGCTCGATTATTTCGCGAAGCGGCAGATTGTTGCTGCGCCAGCTATCGTCGGCGTGGAATATGCGGTCGAGATCCCAAATCGTGAATCCGTAATATGCCGGATCGAGTTCGGGATAATAATATGATTCGAATCCGAGAGGATTGACCGATGCCAGAAGATGGCCGCGTACGCGATAGGCATTGATCATCAGCATTACGTGGGCGTTTTTCTCGACTGCCTCCTGCGGATCGTTCGGCCGGAACGAGCCGACCGGGCGGTCGAGCTCCCAGCGCACGGGTTCGAAGGGTATGCGAAGCGCGGCGAATATCTGATCGTAGAAGTAGTCCTTGCCAATAAGCAATTCATTTATATACTGCAGAAATTCCGCGGATTCGGCGCCCTGGATTATGCGGTGATCGTAAGTGCTTGTGATTGTAACGACTTTCGATAGCGCCATCTGGGTCAGAAAATCCGGCCGCACTGCCTTGAATTCCGTTGGGTAATCGATCGATCCGGTGGCAATAATGAGGCCCTGCCCCTTCATCAGCCGGGGATTCGAGGCGGTTGTGCCGATCATGCCGGGATTGGTCAGAGTAATCGTTGTGTTATCGAGATCGTTCAGATCAATTTTGTTATTTCGCGTTTTATATATTAATTCATCGAATTTTTCGATAAACTGGCTGAAGTTGAATGTCTCTGCGTTTTTGACATTCGGCACCAGCAGAAGGCGGGTTCCGTCTTTTTTGGTAATATCGACCGCCAGTCCGATGTTTACAGCTCTGCGCCGGATTTTACCCGCCTGACCCTCTTTGCGGGCGAAAGCGTCGTTCATATGCGGGTATTTGACAAGCGCGCGGACAATCGCCCACGCGAGCACATGGGTGAACGAGACCTTGTTGCGCTTCATCCGGATGAGGTATTTATTTATAATCCTGCGGTTTTCGTCGAGCGCTTTGACGGGCATTTCGCGTATGGAGGTTGCTGTGGGTACTTCTATGCTTTCCTCCATATTTTCCGCCAGCCGTGACTGCACGCTGGAGAGGGGCTCGAAAGTCTCGTTTTCGGAGAGCCGGATTGTTTCCTCGCTCTGGCGCGTGGTTTGCTTTTTTGGAGGAGGCTGCGTTTGTTCGGTTAATTCGGCGCGGCCGGGATATTTTTTGTTGAAATAATCTCGCCATGCCGGGCTAACCGAATTGGGGTCTCTGAGATATTTGCTGTATAATTCATCTTCGAAGGCAGCGTTAGGATTGATCATATAAATATGCTGGCAGAATTGAACAAAATGAATTAATCGGACTGAAAAGGTACAATTACCCTATTATTGAAAAATTCAAACGTATAAATCATACCTTGATTGTAATTTAGCTTAGAGAGCGGATTTATGCAAGTATTTTATTAAAATGGAGCAAATGAAGGTCAATAAATATATTAATATATATTAACAGATGATTATTCGCTCTCGGACCGTTCGAATTCGTAGAGCAGAGCCATTACCTGCTCAGGGGTGGTGGATTGCTTCAGGCGCGACTGGAAAGTATCGTGGTTCATCAGGCGTGATATTTTGCTGAGCAGCCGCAGATGGTTGCCCACATTATTCTCGCGGCCAAGCAAAAGAAATACGACGTCGACCGGTTCGCCGTCGAGCGCTTCGTATTCGATTGGTCGCTCCAGAAGCGCCATTGCGCCGACGGAGTCCTCGACCGAATTGGTTTTGGCGTGCGGCAGAGCTATCCCCCTGCCTACGCCGGTGGACATAATTTTCTCGCGTTCGAGAATTTCATTGCGGGCTTCTTTGGCATTGTTTACTTTGCCGGTTTTAGAAGCGAGCTCCAGCATTTTGTCCAGCAAATCCTGCTTGGAGCCCGCTACTAAAGATGTATCAATTGATTGTTTTTCGAGTATGTCTGTAATTTTCATAATAAACCTAAATTAATGCCGGGTCACGCTTCTTCCTGCCACTGCGTAATCAGATTCGCATATTTTTTGGCTAAAGACTGCGCGGTTTCGTACTGTCTGCTTTCGCCAAAGACGGAAAACGATTCTTTTTCTTTTGTCGGTAGCATTAAAACATCTCCGGTATCCAGGAAAATCTTGACGCCTTCGACTAACTGGCGCTTCTGGCCTTCGGAATGCGCCAGCGCGCGCCTCATTACGCGGCCTTTCATTTCCCAGGGGCACGGAACATGGACGATGTGCTGATAGCGGCGCGGAAGCTCTTCGTCCAGTTTCGATATGCGGTATTCCGTTGTAGCGAGCATTTCCAGTATTTTGCCGACAGTATACATTCCGTCCGATGCGAACAGGAAGTCGCTGAATATATATCCGCCATAAATTCCGCCGACGAACAGGACGTTCTCCTCGCGGGTGGCCTCCATCATTGCCGAATGCGAATTTTTGATGCGGAATATCTCGACGTTATAATCTTTTGCGATTTGTTCGACTTCGTCGGTGGCGACGATTGATATGCCGATTTTGTACGGTTCGCGATGGCGATTGGTTTCGAGAAATAATTTGAGCACGATCGAGAGCAGGCGCATTCCGGAATACCATGCTCCGCGCTCGTCGATGAGGGCGATCTTCTCTCCGCCGGCCTCCATGCGGAATCCGAGCTCGTAGCCCAGCGATCGCATGATCATGCCGGTTTCGTCGGGCGGGCCTTCTTCTCCGAATATTGGCTCGGGAGAAAAGCGGGTGAAATCGACGTAATTATGCAGCGAGAGCGCTTCGCAATTCAGTTTGCCGAGTATTGACGGGAATATCGGCGAAGTCAGGCCGAATGAATAATCCATCAAGAGGCGGAATTTACGATCGCGGATTACGTCCCCATTCAGCGATTCGAGGAAGCGGTTTATATATATTTCATTCGTGCGCTCTGGATAATTGATTGCGCCGACTTTGTCCGGTGCAACCCGCTTGATGTCCTCCCCGAAGAAATAGCGCTCGATTGATTTCGTTCGCGAGATTGCAATATCGCGCCCCTCTTTATTAAATATAATTATATCCGTGAAATTCGGCATCCTGGGCGATCGCCGTACGTGGAGTCCGCCCTCGTAGCGGCGGGTACGAAGCTCCTGGCGGGTCTGGGGTATCGAGGTAGTCTGCAGATCGTTGACGTTTACCCCTACCGACGACAATCCGGCCACTATGGAGCGCTTCATTATTCGTGAGACGTTGTCGGGATCGCGGCTGGCCAGAAAATTGATCTTTTTGCCGAATGTCATACCGATCGCCGCGCCGAGTTTGGCGCCGAACTCGGGGTGTATCTCGATATTCGAGAGTCCAGTGATGCGGGCATCGGTGAATAATTCGCGGGTCCATTTCTCTTCCTGAACGAGCGATCGGGATAGAGTGGCGCCGTCCTCGACTCGTTTTTCAGGCCATAGCTTGATATTGGAATTAAGCTGGGCGTCTTTGCCGATGGAGCATTTTTCCGAGATAAAAACATTTTCGAGAATAAGTGCAGAGTCGCCAATCTCGCATTCGTTGCATATCACAGCGTCGGTAATTTCCACAAAATCGCCGATTATAGTGTTATGCCATATTGTGGTGCCGCGAATCTTTGCACCCATTCCGATCCGGGTGTTGTCGCCGATTACAGAATTACGGATTTCGGCGTGATCGCCTATTTCGACATTATCACCGAGAATAACCACATCGGTGAATTGTGCTTTTGGCGAAATTTTGCAATTATTGCCCATAGTCAGTTGGTCTTTTGTGACGCCTTTGAACTGCATCGAGACCTTGCCTTTGAGCGTGTCGTTCTGGCCTTTCTGGTATTCGTTCAGATTACCCACATCGCGCCAGTATCCTTCGGAAATATATCCGTAGATGGGCATTTTTTCGCGGAGCATCATCGGGAATAAATCCTTGCTGAAGTCGAATTCCTCGCGATATGGGATCAGATCGAGCACTTCGGGTTCGAGTATATATATACCGGTATTGATTGTGTCCGAAAACACCTGTCCCCATGATGGTTTTTCGAGGAATCGAACGATCCGGCCGTCGTCGTCGGTGATTACGATACCGAACTGCAGCGGCTTTGGTACGCGGGTGAGCAATATGGTCGCTTTGGACTGCTTTTGTTCGTGGAATTCTATCGCTTTCGAAATGTCGAAATCTGTGAGCACATCCGCGCTGGTGATTATGAAGCGTTCGTTGAGGTGCTCGGCGGCATTGCGCACTGCGCCGGCGGTGCCATAGTCGGCCTCGGCAAGCACATAATTCATATTTATGCCGAATTTTGCTCCGTCCTCGAAGTATGATGTAATCCTATCGGGGTGGAAATATAGTACTGAAACAATATCCTTAATATCATATTTTTTCAATAAATTAACAATATGCTCCATCATCGGGCTGTTGGCAATCGGCACCATTGGCTTCGGAATAGTCATAGTTAGCGGGCGAAGGCGTGTACCGAATCCGCCTGCCATAATAACGGCTTTGTTCATAGCGACCTCGCTGGAAATATATATACTGAAAGATGTGGATTCAATTGAGTACGAGACAATTTATAAAATTTAGGCGGCGAAATCAAATATTTTTCGGGAATTGATGCGCTTCTTTGCGGTATTTGATTAAAATTGTTTATATATTTTCAGGATATTAGTAAGTTTGATTTTGCATTAATTTAATTTTTTGAATAATTATACAGAGGCAGGATTGAAAGCATTAGTCACAGGAGCAACCGGATTCATCGGCAGCCATGTTGCAGACCAGCTTCTCGGCCGCGGCTATGAAGTCCGCTGCACAATACGCAAAACCAGCAGCCTTCGCTGGCTGAAAGATAAACCAATCGAACTCGTCGAAGCATCGCTCTCGGACAAGGCATCGCTGATCAAAGCAGTCGAGGGCGTGGATTATATCGTTCATATCGCAGGGCTTACCGCCGCCCGCAATTACGAGGAATTCCTGCTGGGCAATCGCGACTGCACACGCAATCTCGTCGAAGCCGCCACCGAGGCAGCACCCGGCCTTAAGCGCTTCCTTTTTATGAGCAGCCAGACTGTTGCCGGGCCTTCGCCTGCGTTCGACCGGCCGGTTACCGAAGATCAGCCCGCGCGGCCGCTGACGGCATACGCCAAAAGCAAGCTGGCCGCCGAAGAGGAAGTACGCAAAGCATCCGGCCGGATACCGATCACGATTGTACGGCCGCCCGCGGTATACGGGCCGCGCGATACGGCAATCTATCCGGTATTCCAGGCGGTCAACCGTGGCGTTGGCACATTGATCGGAATGAAGCCGAAATACGTCAGCCTGATTCATGGCGCTGATCTTGCCCGCGGAACAATCGATTGCCTCGAGTCGGACAAAACCGTCGGCGAAATGTATTATATTTCATCGGAGCAATTCTATACCTGGCCGCAGCTTATCGGCTGGATGCAACAGGCCGCCGGCGCTAAGGTCGTCGTCAAGCTGAAGCTGCCGCATTTCCTCGTGCTGGCCGCGGCGGGAATGAGCGAATTTTTCGGCCGATTCCAGAAAAAGCCGCCTGTGTTCAATTACGAAAAGGGCATCGATTTTATCCAGAGTTTCTGGACATGCTCCGTCGGTAAGGCTCGCCGCGACTTCGGCTGGCAGCAGAAAATCTCTGCCGAGGAAGGCATTCACGACACCGTCGGATGGTATAAAGAACAGGGCTGGATGAAATAATGCGCCTTATTAATAAATTGCCCGCTATTGCTATCAGCCTCGCAATTATTCTTGTGGCTTTTGTGATATTTGCTCTGAATATCTCCAGAGTATCGGTAGAAGAGGAGCTGTTTCATGCGGAATTTGCAGGAATCGCAGACTCAATAAAGATATATGAAAATCCGTACGGCATATCGCATGTGATCGCCGCCAACGAATCCGATATGTTCTTCGGCATTGGCTATGCCCACGCGAAGGATCGGCTCTGGCAGATGGAAATACGGCGGCGAACCGCTATGGGGCGTTTATCGGAGATTCTCGGCCGGCAGACGCTTAAGGCGGATATGTTCATGCGGGCAGTGGGAATTGGCCGTATTGTGGATAATATTTATCCGAAGTTAAGCAAAAAAACAAAATCAATTTACGAAAGCTATTGCAATGGAATTAATGCATATATAGTATCCCACCGCAATGAGCTTACTTTCGAATTTGGCGCTCTGGAATATCAGCCCGAAAAATGGTCGCCCCACGACTGCCTTGCCATAGGCCGGATGATGGCTCTCGAGCTTGGAATCAGCTTCTGGATCGATATTGCTATCGGGGAAATCGCAGACCACGTTGGCATCGAAAAAGCGCTCGATCTGATTGCCGATTATCCGGACGAAGGGCCATTTGTAACCGATCTGACCCCAGACCAAAATATATATAAGCCAGCGGACTCATCGATCTCGCGGAATTCGGAATGGCATCGGGCAATTGCCGCAATCAGCGAGCTTTCCGGGGAATTCTCGCGCATCCGCGATCAGCTTGGCATCCGGGGCTCGTCGATTGGAAGCAATTCCTGGGCAATGCGCAAATCCACTTCTGATACGGCTTCGGTAATACTTGCAAACGACGCGCATCTCCCCTTTTCTCTGCCGGCGCCGTGGTATCAGCTTCATGCGACTTCGCCGGGGTTCAACGTAACCGGGCTGACCCTGCCGGGGGTTCCGCTGTTTCTATCGGCGCGAAACGATTACATCGGCTGGGGCATAACCAATCTGATGATAGACGATTGCGACTTTTTTATAGAGAAAATCGATTCCTCAGGCAATTTTTATTTCGACGAAAAAGATAATAAACATAAACTCGGATTCAAAGCTGATACGATTAAAATCCGCAACGAACTGGATACGGTTTATTATATCAGATATACTGATAAATCCGCAATTATATCGGACTTCCATCTTTTCCGAGGCTCCAGCCCGGTGCTCGAACTTCCAGGCAGCGGCGAAGTTTTTTTTGATAAATATTCGCTCACTTTCCGCTGGACTGCCCAACTGCCAACCGATGAGCTTTCGGCGCTTTATGAGATTAATACCGCTCGGAACTGGGAGCAATTCCGCAAGGGAGCCGATAAATGGGGATCGCCTGGCGTCAATTTCACTTATGCGGACAAAGAGGGGAATATCGGGATAATTCCATCGGGTATTGTTCCCAAACGCCAGCCGCTCTGCCAGCCATCAATCCCCAACCCCGCCTGGATGAAGGATTACGGATGGGACGGCTATCACCGAAACGTAGATTTGCCTTATATATATAATCCCCGGAGCAGATTCGTTGCGAGCGCAAACAACAAAACCGCGCGCAACCTGCCATTTTTTGTTTCCGACTATTGGGAGCCGCCTTCACGAGCGCGCCGCATAGAAGAGCTTCTCTATGAATACGACAAATATTACGTCCGCGACGCTCAGCTTATGCAGATGGATGTGCTGTCGCCCTATGCGCGAAATATTCTCGATGTGACAAACGGGATAATCGGGGAATTTTATCTCCAGCTTGATTTCACCGAACGCCGGGCATACAAGCAATTGGAGACATGGGACTTTATAATGAGCGAATCCTCTCCGGCGGCGGCAATTTTCAGTGAGTTTTACCGCCGGCTTCTGATCAATACATTTCGAGATGATCTGGGCGATCGGCTTTTTAGAGAGTATTCGATGATCTCGTCTATTCCGCATCGGAAAATGCATGAGATTATTACGGATTATTATTCCGAATGGTACAACATCGGGGAAACCCCCGATGTAGAGCGCCGCGATTATATAATCCTTCGCAGCTTCAAGGATGCCGTCACCGAATTAAAAGCAGTATTCAACACCAATCTCATCGAGGAATGGAAATACGGACTCATTCACCAGCTTACTCTCGAACATGCCTTCAGCGGGCAGGAGTTCATTAAGCCATCGGTTACACTCGGCCCCTTCGCCATGGGTGGCAGCCTGACCACTATCAACAACGCCGAATGGCGGGCATATGAGCCATATAAAGTCGTGCTTGGCGCTACAATGAGATTTATAGCGGATATGGAGGACACACTGGTGTATACCGTTCTGCCGGGCGGCGCATCGGGCGATGCGCTGAGTCCGAATTATGGCGATCAGGTGCAGCTGTGGCTGAATGGAGGATATATATCTATGCCGACTCATCCCCGGCCAACGGGAGAATTCCGTCTTCAAAGCCTTTTGCTTCCGAAGTAATCTCTATATATTGCAATCAATTATACGGTTTACTTAAGAGAGATAAATGCTGCCATTCGGCCGCTGAGTCCTCTCTCGCGCCGGAATGAGTGGAAGCGATCATCGGCTATTGTGCACATCCCGGCGGATTCGATATTTTCGTTCGGCACGCCTATTTCCATAAGCTGCGCGCGAACAGCGCCGGGAAGATCGAGCAGGAATTTTTCATTATCTGTTGATTTTGCGAAATCAGGGAAATACTCTGCTACCTCGGGGCCGACCTCGTAATTTTCGCCCGATGCGCATGGAGTTAGCCACACCAGCAAATCTTCGGGGCTAGATGCGAACCACTCGCCCATTTTCCGGATACCCTTTGCCGCGATATTCAGATGGGCGCCGCGCCATCCCGAATGCAGCGCAGCCACCGCCGGAGCCTTCGGATCATAAATCAAAATTCCACAGCAATCCGCCAGAGTCAGATTGAGAAATATCCCTCGCCTGAAGGTGGCAAGTCCGTCGGATTCAGCTTCGCCGGAGGATTCGTCCACCACGCGGATATCATCCTCGTGCACCTGCTTTTGGAATTTCATGAAATTGTGTCCGGCTCCTAGATATTCTGCCAGATAGCGCCTGTGCTGGTTTGCTTCGATTGGGGCCATGATTTCCGCAGGAGAAATAGAAAATCCTGCAGGCGGGAAAACATCTGCATTTTTTAGAGTCATTCCGGCGGCTACTTCATCTTGCGGAAAAATATTCGGTTTAATAATCTGGAAATCTGCCATAGTTATATTCGATTATTTGTGGAATATGTTTATTCATTTTTAATATATTTTTAAAATAATAAAAATCTTCGATAGAAAGCTCGGCTGAGATAACATCTCTGCGATATTTTATCTGGTCAGCAACCGCGATTGAGGCATTCCCGGATGTCGCGATAAGCAGCGGGCCGTCTGTATTGGCGAGGTATTCCTCCATCCCGGGATCACGCGCGGGATAGGCATGGGGCCGGCGATCGAACAGCGCGGCATATGTTGTATCCACATTATTCAGAATAACCGCGACATAATTCTGACGTGGCCGGATTTCGACTTCCCGCGAATCGCTTCCGAAAAATGGAAGCGCAAGCGAAATCAAAATCGCAGCAGCGGCGCAGCGGAAGGCCATCTGGCGGAATTTTTGCGATGTCATTATATATATAATCCCCAGCGATATCAATGCCGCCAGAGCGGTCAGCCCGTGGCCTTCGAGATAAGCCCCCGGCAGCGACGCCGCAAGATCATTGATAGATAGCGATATGCTGATGCATGCCCCGGCCGCCGATGCATAAAGCCCGGCTATAGGCATAATCACCGGCGCCAGCAGCAGCGCCACCAGCGAGAATATAAGCCCGGCGCTCATCAAGGGTACGACCACGAGATTCGCTAGCGGCGAGATAATTGAAAATACTCCGAAATAATGCGCCACCAGCGGGGTCACAATCGCTGAAGCCGAGAATGTTGCAGCCAGCGAGCCGGCGATGTAGTTCGTCAATTTATTATTCGCGCGGAAAATCTTTTTCCAAAAATCATAGAATGGCCGGAACAGAATGCTGATGCCGAGTATTGCGCCTGCGGACATCCGGAATCCCGTCGAATAGAGCAGCGCAGGATCGAATGCGATCAATATCAGTATCGAAAACGCAAGCACATTGACAGGCTCGGGACGTCGCTGCCATTCCCGCGCGATGAAAAATGCCATTGCCATCACTCCCGCGCGCAAAGCCGAGGGCTGCATCCCGGTTATAAATATAAATATTCCGAGAATTATCGAAAATATCAAAAAGCGAAGCCACGAGCGTCTCAGCGGGCGGATTATCAGAAAGGCAAACACTGCGATAATCCCCGTATGCAGACCGCTGACCGCGAGCAGATGGGCTGTGCCCGCCTTAGAAAATGCGTCACGGGTGACTTGGGCAATTCCCGTGCGGTCGCCGGTGGTCAGCGCATTGACAATGCCCGCAATTTCTGCGGGATACAGCTTATTATTAAGAGATTGTATTCCCCTGTTAATACTATTAACTAATTGCTCAAATCCTGATGGCCGCCCTATCAGTGCTGTCCGGGCTGCTGTTGAGCGTGCGAACCACTGAATATCGAGCGCGCGAAAGTAGTCCCGCTCGGGGAAATCCGTGGGCAATTGCTTTGGTGATGGCGGTCTGACTTTGGCGCCTGCGGTGATTACTGCGCCCGGTTCTATATTCAGATTTCGTTTATTGAGCGATGTGATAATCAGCATAATGCGCTCGCCCTCGAGCTTTGGCAGGGCACGGGCGTCGACTGAGCCGTCGACGATGATCCGTATATATTTATCTTCGCGGCGGAGCACCTCGGCGACCTCGCCACGGACAATGGCCGGCATTTCGGGGATTACTTTGTCGGGCATATTGTGCGCAAGCCCGGCAGCCGATGAGCTGATTGCCAGTCCGGCGGCCGATGCAAACATATAGAATGCGATAACCCGGTTTTTCATAATAAACGAAATGAAAGCAATCAGTATGGCAATCGCAGCGGAAAGAATGAGTTGGATTGACGAAAGCCCTGCAATATCCGATATTATCGCGATAGCTACCACGATAATCAGTATCCTGAGCGCAGGGTATTTCGTATATTTATACTGCATCTGTTCCCGTTTTTGGCGAATTGCTGGCCGAAAATATAAAGAACAATTTTGTTTCGGTAAAATTATTTTATTTTTTTTTAGTCTTAGTTAAAGATTGATATAAGCCGGAAACTTTAATATCTTTGTCAATCATTAAAAATCAGATATTAAAAAAGAGTAAATATAGCGGAGTAAATATGTGCGGAATAGTCGGATATGTAGGCACTCAACACGCCTCTGAGATTCTGATCAACGGACTTACGCGTATGGAATATCGCGGATACGATTCGGCGGGACTATCCCTTCTCGAAAATGACAAAATCGTCACAATCAAGAAAAAAGGTAAAGTCAGCGAATTAAACAGATTAATCGACCACGAAAAATTCGAAGCCACAATCGGTATTGCCCACACCCGCTGGGCAACTCATGGCTATCCGAATGACGTCAACGCCCACCCCCACAGCGATAATTCCGGCAATATTACGATTGTACACAACGGTATTATCGAAAATTATATCCCGCTTAAGCAAAAACTGCTGCAGAGCGGATATACATTCAAATCCGAGACAGATACCGAGGTGCTGGCCGTTTTCATCGGCTCGATCTATGACAAGATCGGCAACCTCGCCGAAGCTGTCCGACTTGCCCTGGGCGAAATCGATGGCACATTCGGCCTGCTGGCGCTATCGACCTACGAGCCGGATACGATAATTGCCGCACGCCGCGGTTCGCCGATGGTTATGGGTATCGGCGAGGACGAATACATCGTCGCCTCGGACGCCGCTTCGATTATCCAATACACCAAGCATGTTATTTACCTGACCGAGAACGAAATGGCGATCGTCCGGCGAGATGGATTCAAAACAAAGACGATCGACAACGAAACCACTATCAGCAAAATCCACGAGCTGGATTTCGACATCGAGCAAATTGAAAAAGGCGGCTTTGAGCATTTCATGCTTAAGGAAATTTACGAGCAGCCGATTACGATTCTTGACGCAATGCGAGGCCGTCTTTTGGTGGACGAAGGCAACGCCAGGCTCGGAGGGTTACGCAATGTACTCGATAAGCTTCGCACCGCCCGGCGGATTATAATTACCGCCTGCGGCACCTCGTGGCACGCGGGGCTTATAGCCGAATATATGATCGAGCAGATCGCCCAGATACCCGTCGAAGTCGAATACGCTTCGGAATTCCGCTATCGCAATCCTGTTATCGGCCCCGACGACGTGGTATTCGCTATCAGCCAGAGCGGCGAAACCGCCGATACTCTTGCAGCAGTCAAGGAGGCCCGCCAGCGCGGAGCGACTGTGCTTGGCATCGTCAACGTGGTGGGCAGCAGCATCGCACGCGAAACCGACGCAGGTATTTATATACATGCCGGCCCGGAGATCGGGGTGGCTTCGACCAAGGCATTTACTTCGCAATTGACCGTATTCGCTCTGATTACCCTGTTGCTGGGGCGCATGAGGAATCTTTCACCGGTCGAGGGCATACGCATAGCCAAAGAATTAAGTAAAATACCGGACAAGGTGCAACAGATATTCAAAAGTGCTGACGAAATCCGCGAGATTGCTCATAAATACTCATATGCAAGGAATTTCTTATATCTCGGACGCGGATTCAATTATCCCGTTGCAGCCGAGGGCGCATTAAAAATGAAGGAAATTTCGTATATCCATGCAGAAGGCTATCCGGCAGCAGAAATGAAGCACGGCCCGATCGCACTGATCGACGAGAAAATGCCCGGGGTGTTCATCGCCACGCATGACGATATTTAAGACAAAATTCTTTTGAATATCGAGGAAGTGCGCGCTCGTAAGGGCAAAGTAATCGCGATCACTAACAATGGCGACCAGAATATCCGGAATGTGGCCGATCATATTATTTATATTCCCAATACTCTGCCGATGCTTAATCCGATTCTGGCGGTGATACCGCTACAGCTACTGGCATACTACATGGCTGTCGATCTTGGCTGCGATGTGGACCAGCCGCGCAATCTGGCTAAAAGCGTAACGGTGGAATAGTATTTTGGAATTGTTCGGAAATCTCTCAAGCAATATTTACTGCATTTCCGAATCTTTTTCGGACGAAACAATTTCGGGCGGCTGGATGGTCATACTGTCGAGCCGCTTTTGCATTTTACCGGCATATTTCAGGAATTCCCCCATATTCTCCTGCCTGACCGGTTTGAGCGGCGGCGCGTCAATCTTCAGAGGATTCAAAGCAGTGCCGAATTTATAAAACCTGAAATCAAGATGCGGACCGGTCGATAGCCCCGAACTGCCCACATAGCCTATAGTCTGGCCCTGACTGACCTTTGCGCCCGGACTGATACCCTTGCCGAATCGCGAAAGATGCAGATAAGCGGTTGTATACATATGATTATGCCGGATTTTAACCATTCGGCCCGCTCCCCCGCTGTATCCGGCGTAGATGACAGTGCCGTTGCCGATTGTATGCACAGGCGTACCCGACGGAGCGGCATAATCGACGCCGTGATGCGGGCGCCGGCGCTTAAGTATCGGGTGCAGCCGGCTATGCGAAAATCCCGAGCTGATCCGGCTGAACTTCAGCGGCGCCTTGAGGAATTGGCGCTTCATATTCTTCCCGTCCTGATCGAAATATTCGGGAATCGAGTCCTGCACGAACCAGAATGCGTAGTAATCCTTATCGGCATGACGGAACATCGCCGATTCGATCTTGCCGATACCTATACGTTGCCCATCGACATACAAATCCTCATATATACATTTATAGCTGTCGCCTGTCTGAATGCCCATGAAATCTATCGTCCAGGCATATACCTCCGAAAGCGCAATCGCAAGCTCGGGGTCATCATCGGAGGCCATCATAGCGTTCCAGAGCGAGGAGCTGATCACACCGCTGGTTTCGCGGATTACGGTATCGACGGGGTTTCTGCCAAAACTGCAGATAACGCTGTCGCCAAGTTCGAACATCACATAATCGGCGGGATTGAGCTCATAAACGAAAAAGCGTGGAGTTCTGAGGCTGTCGCGTGTTTTGAAGATAGAATATTTTCTGTCGGGGCGGATCGAACGCACGTCGAATACAGGTCTGGACTGTCGCGCAAGGCGGTCTATCAAAGCATAATCGACGCCGTGCTTCATCAGCGCGTTGGAAAGGAATTCACCATTGCGAATAGTGTCGATTTCGATTTCAAAATCATCCGGATTAAGGCCATATAACAACTTGCGCTCTTTTTTAACCGTATCCATTTTTTCAACGGATTTGACCCCCGGCTTGTTGCTTTGGATTTCAGAATAATAAGAGATTGCTACGAAAAAGAAAGCAAAGAGCAAGATTAATATGAGGATGAGTCTGAATTTCATGTGGGAATTTTCGGTATTCGGTTAATAATAATTTAGAATACTATAAATATAAGAAAATTATGTAATAAATGCAGAAATTTATCTCAATATTCGGATATTATCTCATCGCGTCTGAAACAATCAATGACATGGTCATTAATCATCCCGGCAGCCTGCATGAACGCGTAACAAATAGTGGGACCAGTGAACATAAATGCATCTTTTTGTAGTGATTTGCTCATCTTTTCACTTTCGGCGGATTTCGCAGGTATCTCCGACCAGCCCGAATACGAGTGCACAAGCGGCTTGCCGTCCACAAATTGCCACAAATATTCGGAGAACGAGCTAACCCTTTCCATCAGATCGAGATAGGCTTGCGCATTGCGCACCGCAGCATTTATTTTCATTTTATTGCGCACGATTGCGGGATTTACGAGCAACTCAGATATTTTCTTTTCTGAATATGAGGCAATTATTTCAGGATTAAAATCGTCGAAAGCATTGCGAAATGCCTCACGTTTATTCAATATTATTGCCCAGCTAAGGCCCGCCTGAAACCCGTCAAGTACAAGAAATTCAAACAGCTTACGGTCGTCATAAACAGGCACTCCCCACTCTGTGTCGTGGTAGTCAAGCAACGCCTCCGACGTAAGTGCCCACTCGCAACGCGTCATTTGTCCGACTCCAGTAAAAATATGACATCTTCGAGCCTTTGGCGGAATTTTTCGGGGCCGGGATAGCCCTGGGTTTTATACCTCAGAAAGCCCTGCTGGTCTATGATTGCGGCGACCGGGAGTCCGCTTAGATTGAATTTTTGTGGCAGAATGCCGGTCTTATCTATATATATCGGAAAATCGAAGTCGTTTTCGTTGAGGAATTCATCAACATCTTCATCGGCGGAAGTCGTTTGTTCCCATACATTTATCCCTGCTATAACAAGGTCGGGATTATCCTTTTTCCCGACATAAAATTCGTTGAGATCGCTGAGCATAATCCGGCAGGGCCCGCACCAGCTCGCCCAGAACGCGGATATCATAATCCGGCCGCGAAAATCGCCGATTTCATAGACTCGCCCGGAGGGATCGGAAACCGTGAAAACCGGCGCTGGCTCTCGTATCAGGGCATATTTCAGATGTGTCGTGCGGCGGTCGCGGGCCTCGTTTTTCAGCTCGGAAATTACAGCGGAATACGCCCTCGAGGTATCGGGTTGAAAATGGTACAAAGAGTCATGCACTGCATACACGAAGTCATTGGTTTTTGAATACCTTATGGCTCTGCTGGCAATCGTATAGGCGGTATCGGGGCTACCCGTTTTAAGGTATGAATTTATACAATTCTGATACAGTACATCCGTTGCGTTTTCGGATTGGATAATTATCGCATTTATATAAAAATCATTGGCTTGCGCGAATTCACCTGCGAGATAATAAATATCGCCGCCGGCTTCGTAGACGGCGCCCTCGAGCATCATGCCTTCGTAAGTCCATGCAATATCAGTGAAATACTGTGGCCGGTGCTGCATATGATCATATGTATTATCGATAATCATATTCAGTCCGAGCGCATAGACATCCTTTGCGTATTCGAGCTGTTCGGAATCGCTCATATCCCGCATCAGGTCTTGCCTCTCGGCGATTTCCTCGGCTATCTGAGTATATACCGTCGGGGGTACGCCCTGAAGCCGCCGCAGCAGCCCGAGCAAGTCCTGCACGCGACCGACCTGGAGATAGCCCGTAACCAGCGCAGAATAAATGCGATAGAGGTTTTCGGCATTGGGAAACACATTGACGTAGTCGACCACTAACTGACTGAATTCATTAAGGGTTTCGGCGGATGACATCCGGCTGACGTGATGCTCGCGGGCAAGTGCGCTGCGGGGATGAGCATCGACGTATTGCTGCTCAATATTTCGTGCTTCGGCGGCGCGGTTGAGCGTGCGAAGCGCACGGCTGATGGCACGGACAGCGCTTTCGTTATTACGATCGAAGTAGTTGTCAGTATAGGTATTTAGCCGATCGATGAATTCATCCTGTGTGATTTTTTTAAGGTCGTATTGCAGCTGTGTAAGGCCGATTTTTGCGGCCGTATTCTGTGGATATAAGCGTGTTTCGCGCTCCAGTTCGGCTAATGCGTTGCCGTAATCCACTGAGCGGCTGCAGTTTTCGGGCATATTTCCCAGATAGCTTAATCCCGATTTCAGGCAGGCCTCTGCGACGGGCTGGCCGTTGCGATAAACCTTGAAATCCCAATACTTTCCGTGATTATCATCATAAACTATATTCCTGCGATAATTGCGGCCGACTTTGGCCAGCGCAAATACAGTGTTGGCGCCAAGGTCCGTCATTACGTAGTATCTGCCTGTATCGCCGGGAGTTAGCTCGATCTTCCGCGCTACCGGAAGCTGGTCATCGTCGGTGAATTCATATAAAAATAAGTAGTATTTTGCGGTATCGTTATCGCGATATAATTGGTCGAAATCTTCCGCAAAATTATCAGAGGGTATATAGCTGAATGTCATTTTGGCGCCATGGCCCGGATCCTCAGGAATGATGCGGAGTTCGCCCGCTTCAGCGGAATTCCACAACAAAGCGGCAATCAGTATAACTAATAAATTTTTCATATGATTATCGAATTTACTTAACAAATATTATAGATTTATAGATTATATAGTTCGGATAACTGGCCTTTAAGATAATCGAAGGCTTCTTCCGGAGTACTTTTGAATTTGAATAATTCAAGATCGACGGGGCTGATTACCCCCTTTTCCGCAAGAAATTCGAAATTGATCAGAGTGCGCCAGAATTCCTCGCCATAGAACAATATAGGCATTGGTTTGGTAATCTTAAGAGTCTGCTTAAGTGTAAGCAATTCCATGACTTCGTCGAGCGTACCGAACCCGCCGGGCATTGCAATAACGGCCTTTGAGAAATATGCAAACCAAAATTTTCGCATAAAGAAATAGTGAAATTCAAAATTGAGATCGGGCGTGATATATGGATTCGGGCGCTGCTCGAATGGCAGGCTGATGTTGAGCCCTACCGATGGCATCCCGGCCATTCCGGCGCCCTTGTTGGCGGCCTCCATCATCCCCGGGCCTCCGCCGGTGCAGATGTGGAACTGCTCGCTCGTGGGGAGTGTGCCGCTCCATTCTGCAAGCATTCGGGCGAGCGATACACAGCCTTCGTAATACTCTGTCATGTCGCTCTGGCTGCGGTGGATTTCGAGTTCGCGCTTAATTTTTACATTTTCTTCTCCGGATTTTTTGGAGATATTATGCTCGAGCAATCTGGTTTTTGCTTCGTATTCCTTGCGCGAGAGGGTGCGCGCCGAGCCATAGAATACGATAAATTTGTCGATTTCTCGCTTACGAAAATGCTGCTCCGGATAAAGATATTCCGCAAGTATGCGTATGGTGCGGCCATCCGTACTATGCAGGAATTCTCTGTTATCGTAGGCTTTATGGGCTCTTGGCAGAATTAAATTGCCGAGGTCTTCTTCCTTTTTGGGTTTGGTCATCTCTGGTCCTTGATTAATGAGCATAATGATATCCACCGTCAACGGCGATCGTCTGTCCTGTTATGTATGACGAACAAGTCGCAAAAAAATATACCGCATCGAATATATCATCGGGCGTGCCGTAGCGATTCATGGGGATTTTCCTGGCCGGTGCCATCTCGCTTTCGTGAATGTTGGGTTCGTCGGGCACGAGTATAGCTCCCGGCGCCACGCAATTGACGCTGATTCGCGGAGCCAACTCTCGGGCGAGAGCGCGGGTTAGCTGCACCACCCCGGCCTTGGATACATTGTACTGGATGCGGTGTTTCCAGATTTCCAGCGCTCCGAGCGAGGCGAAATTTATTATCCTGGCGCCGTCGACAGCCATTCCTGCGAAAATCTTCGAGCAGATCATCTCGCCGCGAAGGTTAATGTTCAGCACGCGATCCCACTCCTCTACTGATAATTCGGAAATTGGTGTTGGCGGCGGGAATACACCAGCGTTATTGACAAGCACATCAATGCCGCCAAGCTCAGTCGCAGCGCGCGTAAGTGCTGATCGCATCTGGTCTTCCGAGCGAACATCGCCAGTGACGACCGAAGCCGAACGGCCCATTGCTCTGATTTGAGAAGCAGCGTCCTCGGCGCCCTCGCGGGAATTATTATAATGAACGGCGACGTCGTAGCCTTTGTCTGCAAATTTCATTGCCAGGGCTTTGCCGATGCGGCGTCCGCTGCCGGTTATGAACACATTTGGCATATGATTTTTCTGGAATAATTTAAAATAAGAACAGTACTATAAGTTAAAAAAATTTGGCAAAATTGCCACTTTTTATTCTTAATATATAATTATTTAAAAAATTTGAAAATGCGTAAAACAAGACCGGCGCTATTACGTTAACACATTGGCGCCGGAGCGCAAGGTTCTTTGAAGACATTTTTTTAAAATATTTGAAAAAATTGTTTTGCATTTAAGAAAAAATCTCGTAATTTTGATCTCTGTTTAAATGCAGGACTCAAACACGGGTTATGGGCCCATAGCTCAGATGGGAGAGCGCTTGAATGGCATTCAAGAGGTCAGGAGTTCGATTCTCCTTGGGTCCACGCACTTTGAAATATTTTGGGGTCGTAGCTCAGCATGGTTAGAGCGCCAGTCTGTCACACTGGAGGTCGCGAGTTCGAGTCTCGTCGGCCCCGCACCGAAAAAGGGATGTCATTAATTTGGCATCCCTTTTTTGGTTGTAATCAATTTTTTATGAACATTAGTTTATTGTTGCACAAACGTATTCCGTATATTCCGGGTGGAAGTTTTGAAATATCAATGACTTCGTTATACGACTCTTCTTTAACTTTTTCGCCGTAAACTGAGATTATCTCGATGTGTTTTCCAATCGGAACAGGGTCGATTTTTATATAATCACTTGCAGGATTGGGGTAGCATTTGTATCCTGCATTCGTCACAATAGTATTTACTTTGGTAGACTTTGCTGTTGTAAAATGCTCTGAATTCCACTGAGAAGTCTGCGATTCGTTTGCCGCACGAATTCTACAAGAGTATTCCTTAAAATAATCTGTTCCGGAAAGTTTAAAATACGGCTGATAAATGGAAGATTCGTCTACAAAAAGCACCGTATCATAGCGAGTTGGTGCCCGGGGTTCATCCAATGGTACACCCGGGCGCTGGACGATCTCGATTTCGTAGTGAGTAGCGCCTTCAATCGGTGTCCATTCTAATGTGAAGTCCAGCGGCAGTTCATAATTGCTGGCCGGCTCTACGAAGTCGGGTGCTTTCAAAGTATGATCACCAAAAAAACCTAAGATATACCTTCTGCTTGCAATAGCCAATTTTCGGTTTTCGGAAAAATGAAAGATATTGTGGATTTCTGCTTTGAAATTTTCAATATATGCATCGTAATATTTCTCCCAAGTGTCTCCGCCATTCGAAGTTAACAGATTGGTTCCACCATGAATATATATTGTCTTTTCATTAATAATACTTAATGAAGTGATTGTACGCCCCAGGCCTGTGGTATCAATCAGAATGTCCCAGCTATCTCCTGCATCTGTCGATCTGGCAGCCAACGAATAATATCCGGACTGGGACGACAGCTTTTCGGAGCCATCAATAAAAAATGTTTTGTCGTCATAAATATAAAAATCAGAGTTAACGGGTGTAAGTTTAATTTCCGAAGGCAATTCTTTCTTGGTCCAGTTTTTTCCGGAATTCCCGGTTACAAATATATTTGTCGCCCAATTGCGTGCGACGATGGTCGAGGGAGGAAATAGACGTATATGAGAAGTACCGAGAAGATCAGGGTGAACATTGATTTTTGTCCATGTATTCCATCCATCATTAGTTATAAGAATTTGGTCGGTATCTTCATTTGTGTGATATTCCGATGGGTATTGAACCAATATGCCATTTTGTTCATCAGTCATACATATAGCCTGCGATTTGCGGCTTCTCCAGTCTTCGCTGATCTGAATTTTCTCCCAGCTATCCCCCCCATCGGTTGATTTATATACATATGTCTGATAATCATATATTTTGGTAAGCCCTTGCCATTTGTTAAATTTAACAGAATCAACCAAAAGGAATAAAATACTGTTATCTACATATTGCCAATCCTCGATATTTATATGGAAGGAATCACTTGGATTGCTTTCAAGAGATTTAAAAAAAGAGTTCCCGCCGTTGTTTGTTAAGTATAACCCTTCCAAAATCGTTGATGCCTTTATATTTTTAAAACCGAAGTTATTCTCGTCTGCTAACTTGAAATCAAAAATTTCAATTATTATACTATCCTTTTTTTTCATTCCATTGAATAGAACTTTCCAATCTTCCCTTTGCTGAGCATAAGAAACAGAATATATGAATAGTGATAATAATATTACTAAAATACACTTCATAATACTAACTCCCATTAGTAAATATTATGCCCCCTCTTATTAATAGGAGGGGGCACAAAAAAATTACTGCAATATGATTTTTTTTTTTTCAAGC
>CAZEMR010000019.1:0-47908 GCA_964513465.1 uncultured Hyphomicrobiales bacterium | reverse complement strand
AAAAAATAGCCCAGAGTGCCCGCCAGCACTAACTTTCCGCGGAGCGATCCCCTGCGCGAGTACGCCAGCGCGATAAGCAATACCGGCACTGCGGCGAATAGTGTTATGTAGTCCTGCGCGATGCCCTGGATTGCCACGTCGGCGGACATATGGCGGTAAACTCCATAGCCATAGATGGTTACGGTTTCGCCGCGGACGGTTTCGTATTCGAATGGGCCGGGGCCGCTTTGGCTGACGATGCCTACGGTGGCCGCCGAAACGGACAAAATGACAATAATCAGCGCCAGCAACGTTATGCTTTTCTTGTGTTTCATATCTGATATTCCGGGAAATTAACAATAGGTGAAAGTTAAGATAAAAAATTTAATGAAAATTGCAAAAAACGCAAAGCATTCATTCCGCCAAAATTAAGATTTTTGAATGCATTTTATTATAAAAAATGCCGCCACGGAAGCATTCCGAAGCGGCGTGATTTTGAATAATAATTCTGATTATTGCATTTCGAAGTCTTCCTCGCGCAGACCGTAGTTGCGCGCCCAGTAGTCCTTATTGAACCGAAGGCCTGCCTCGCGCGCAAGCCTGATGTCGCGTTCGAGCCGGCCGGGATTGTCGCTGTCGTCGATAATCATTTTGAATCGCGGCCGCGGCGTATTTCTGAAATTCAGCTCGATTATATAATCAATTAATTTGTTTACGGCGAATTCCACCAGCCGGGCATCGGATTTGATCACATCGGCGCGGATGCGGTAGTGGATAAGCGCCGCAGCGTATGATCCGCCGTCGAGCTGGGTGGTCATGGTCTGAGAGAGCAGCACTTTGGAAATCTCGCGATTGCAGTGGTCGACCATTTCCTTATAAAGCCGGACGGATGAATTTCGCGAGGCGTCGTGCAGCTCGATATCGACATCCGAAGGGGTAACGATCACCGAATCTTCGGTCATATTCGCCAGCAGCGAGGCAAGCCGCTCGACTTCATCGCCGGATGCGCCGCGCTTGTACTGGCCGGTCATCACGGGCATTCCGTAGCGCTCCATATAATTTACCCAGAACCTCAGGCCACCGTTTTTGAATGTGACCGGCCAGTAGCATTTGCCCAGCAGCGCGTGGCCGTAAGGGTTCAGATAATCCGCTTCGAACTGGACATTTATAAATTTGAATTCGGGTAATTTGCGGCCCTGTGGATTATCGGGCGTCCGGTATCGGAGCGAGCCGTCGGGGGCGTAAACAAACCAGTCCTGCGGCTTGGGGGAAATTTCCACGGGAAGTATATGCGATCCGGAGGCTTCCCACAATATCTCGAATGGCTGAAATCCGAACAGCGGCGCCTCGAGTATATTGCGGATAAATCCGGATAGATTTATTGAGTCCAGCGCGGATTCAATCAGGCTTACCGCATCGCCTGATGCCCCATTAGCTGTGATTGAATGATCGAGCGAGAGCAGTCCGCTTTTGCGCGACTGGACGCAGCTCCATACGTGCGGATCGTTTTTAAGTTCGCGGTATGCCTCGATTGTGCGGCCATTGCGGCTGAGAATTTTGTCGGGATTGGGCAGCACTCCGATATGTTTAAAAAAGGAGTACTGCGAATCGCGGGTGACCAGTTCGCTGGTCAGTATACGTGAATTTTTCATGATAATTTCCGTTAATTATTTAATATAAATACAAGCAATGCGCCGATAGCCGCGCCGCCGCCGACCATTGCAGTGGCCTCCCACCAGGGGCGGTCCCGCTGCACGGTGCGGATAATATTCTCGCGCACATAAGCCAGCGAGTCCGGCGCCGGGATGACCCGCAGCGACATCAGATTCTCCGGGAAGTCATAGCTGGCGAATATGGTATCCCGCTGCCAGACAGTATCGATCAGCGCGGTGAAGGGTGGGGTAAGCAGCAGTGTGTCGCGTTTTTCGATTACTTTTGTCCGGATTTTTTCAATATATATTGGTTCGGGACGGCGGACTTTGACGACTGTGTCGCGGATGATTTCGATTTCCGCCGGGGGCGGCGGGGCAGCATTGCGCGAATTTATGAGCCACCCGATGGCAATACCGGCTATCAGCGCAAAAAGCAATGATATCAGAGAATTCGAGTTCATCAGCCGGCTCTCCTCGTCTTATGGATTAGTGCGAATAATCCGGAAAATTTTTCCTTTACGTCGGAGAATTCGGAATTAATATTTTTTTCCATCGCATCAAGCTTCTGATTAATAAGCAGTATGCCGGTTTCGTGGCTGGCATGGCGGCGTTCGTCCTCTATCCGCGAATCGAGGATTCTTATCATATTTCTTCTGATCTGGCTTCGAACTGCGAAGAAGACTCCGAGCGAAGTGATTATCGAGGTCGATAACGCCAGCAGGAAATTGATATATTCGAGAGTCATAAGATGATTTCCTTCCATTTTGCATGTTCGTTTTTGAATTCGGCGGGACTCATTGCATTATTGGCAACAATAATCGCCATAACACTTATCAATATAGCTACCCATGTATGCATGTCACTCATTCTACAAAATCCCAAATGTCTTTGCTTGCTTTTCTGTTATTCAATTCTTCTTGCACCCTATTTAAGTTTTTGAATAATTCCTTTAACTATCTGACCCCTTATTTAAGTTTTATGCCGAAAACCTTAACTTATATTTCTATTGCAAGTGACTATGCGCGCATGTCACTTGCTCTATGCAGCACCTAAGAAAATGCTATCTGGTATCATTAGCAAACGAACCTGAAGGTCAGATGCCTTGTTGGTATCTCCTGCGCTATAAAGTACTCGTACGGTTACGACAGAACCAGCGGCGATATTGATTTTGTTGGTTTCTGGTCTTCTGTTCAAAAGACTTGTGTTGGTAGTTAAATCCTGACTAGTCGAAAACACTGCTGTTCCGTCATCATATACATTGAATTTACAGCTTGCGCCTGTTCCAGCCGCGGCTGTCAGAGCATAAAAGTCAACAGGCAATAACTTACATGCGAATTTTGTATTAAACCATAAGCCCTGTGGATTTGTCATGTCACCAACGGCTTCTCCGGAAATAGTGACCAGCTTTTCGAATTGTTCGGCCTTTATATGCGGCGTTACCTTGAATGCCTGATCACCGCTTGCCAAATCGGTGCTTGTTACGACATCAACATTGACCGTATCGCTACCGACATAAGTAGCTGATTCTATATAACCATACCGGCGGGTTGTGCCTGCGCTGTCAAGACAAGTAAACAGACTGCCTACAATGCTTGCCGCATCTTTTTCACTGCCGGGGAATGTGAATCCCCCGCCAGATCGTGTGCCTGAAAGGTCAATCCAAAGTGTAGTATCAAGACTGCTACCGCCAATGACAAGCTTACCGTTCGGATCCGCAGAGACTGACCGTGTGCCTGCGCCTGCAAGGTTTGCAATAGTCATGTCACCTCCGTTGCTGACCTGCACTTTCATTGTTGAGCCTTGCAGTAATTTCAATAATGCACCAGAGCCGTAGGATGATCCTTGTATTGCAACACCAGTTTGCGAAAGGAAATATCCGCCCTTTCCATTCTCATAAGCAGAGCCATAAACAGCCGCATTTGTTCCGTAAGCATTGACGCGCAATGTTTCACCGGTAGAATCTACTCTTCCGTTAACCCTTACGGCATCGCCTGTGCTTCGTGGAGATATTATAAGCTGATTCCCCATTTGCAGGACTGAATTGCCTTCGGTATCCTTGACTTTGAAGTAACTGTTTACTGTTACGTAATCATTAGGATCACTGCCATCAGGGATTGTTACTATACCATTCGAGACCCAGTCGTTTGCCGTGCTGTCAAACCTGAGAGTCTGATTATTTGTTCCACTAGGAAGAACTGCCGGAATATCCCATGAACCGTCATCTTTCAGGTACTTTTCTTCAGGTATTTCAACAGCAAGGTCGTCCGCGCCATGCTTGTGTCCAACATCAGACTTACCGTCAAGCTCTGTTTGCAAATCAGCCTGATCGGTGAGGGTGCCGGATATGCCTCCCCATTTGATATTCACCGGAATCGGTGGGAAATATGTAATAGACATAATTACTCAATTGATTTTTTCATAAAATAGAACCGCGGAGATGTATCCGCCGCTGTTTCCGTTGTGATGATATTTGATTTTCAGATATTTAAATAATGGATATAAAAATACGATGAGTGTGCCGTCGGCGTCCGAGCGAGCCACATCATAGACTTCGCTGATGGGCGGAAGCGCAAGGTCGTTGGTTGCGAAAATTTCGACCGTACCGTCGAGATCGCCCGCCGCGCCGCTCCAGGATAGCTGCACCGAAGTTGCGACTGCCTCTTGGTAAGAGGAAACGCCCTGCAGCGCGATTACCGTCCAGTCTGTCTCGAAATCGGCCGCCATCGGGGCCTGTTTGATAATTTCAGAAATCATAATAGTCCGTTCATTTTGGTGTGAATCCGATTAGTCCGCGGATGCGCAGCCGTCCGAGCGCGTGGAATACATTACGCTTTTTGATGAATACGCCTTCGCCCTCGCGTGGATCCCTGCCGCCGGTATTGAAGCCTACGGTGCGAACCCAGCCGCCTCGGCCGACGCTGATGATGCGCTCGATATGGCCGCTCCACGAACGGGGCCGCAGCCAGACGATAAGGTCATGCCGTGCGGGGATATAGGGCTTCGCCACGCCCCGCTTTGCCGCGTCGTTATATATATAATTGGCTGTGGCGGAGCGTTTGATCGGTATTGCTGAAAGCGGCATATTCAATCCCTCGCAGGCCGCCCGAAAGCAATAATACTGCCCCGCTGCGCAATATGGATAGCCTTGGCCAAGACCAACCGCTGCGAGATATTTCCCGACCGGGCCGTCGTTGCGCCCTGTGGGTTCGCGCGTTCCGACCTGGGCGATCGCCGTATCGAGGGATGCTTCGAGCAATTGCGAATCGCATTCGAGGGAGTATTTCCTCTGAGCCGGGGCGGGCAGCGCAATCGCGATAAGAATTATCAGAATTAATTTTTTCATATTTTTTTAAATAATTAATAAGGAATCTGAGCGATGTAAACTCCCAGCACCACCAGCCCCACGCAGATATGCACGCCGAGGAAGATATAGCCGAGATTGGAATTGAACAGGTTCTGGCGGAAATCGATCCGGGTATATACATAAGCCGCCAGGCCGGAGAGCGCCAGCGCGAGGCTTTCGGTAGCGGCGACAATCAGCATGGTGTTAAGCTCGGCCATGCCCGGCCGCAGCAGCAGTATCGCGCCGATTCCCAGCGCAATCCAGAGGAAATTCCTCGAAATAAAATCAATAATTTTGTCAAGCATTCTGCCTCCTTATTTTGAGAATTGATCGAGTAAATCATTGGTAAATATGCGCTCTGTAGTCTCTTTGTTCGAAAGGATCAGCGGCGGGGCATCGGTGCCTGGCGCTGTGCCGGCGAGCCGGAGATTGCCCTTTTGCATTTCTTTCAACAGCTTGAACGCATTGAGCTTGCGGTAGATGATGGTGCTGGGCACCATGCTGTTTTTGTGGTGATAATCATATAAATTGCCAACGGTGAGGTCGAGCGAGATTTTGCGTATGATCGGATTGATTTCGCCCGAAAACGGGACATCATAGCTGCCCGAGAGGTATGAATCGATAACCGCATCGGCGGCCTCGATGGCATGCTTGACGCGGATGGTGTCGATCACTGCGCCGTCCGGATCGCCCGAAATGCGCGCGAGTTCGGCATCGGAGAATTCTTCGAGCAGGTCTTCTATTGTCGAGTAACTCATTGATTTTCCATATACAAATAATGATAAAAAAAAATCGGGGAAGACGACCCAAAGGGGATGTCCGGCGGGATAAGGGGCGGGCTGACAGAAGATTGTTTGAAGCATTGCTGAAGCGAGCCGTCTTCCCCGGAAATTGCCCTGACCCTTTTATTTGATTAAGGTACTAATTTGATTTTCACGAATCCGGCGCCTGTAGTGCCGTCGAGTGCGCGGCCATTGATCGCATTGCCGGCCTCGGCGGTTTTGGCTTTGCCGCTGGCATCGGCAGCCACGTCGTCTCCGGCGGTGACTGCGCCGGAGGTTTCGACCACGATTGTGCCGAGCGATACTACCGATGCGTTTTCGCCGCTGAGCCATGCCAGATCGGTCACTCCGAGCGCGAGTTCGCCCGCTGTGCAGAGCGAGCCGCCGATCGCCACGAAGCGGTATGCCGGAAGGTCTTCGGCGGCGGCGACTGTGAGCGACTGCACGGGCTGATATGTTTTATTATGAAGTGCCATAATTATTCACCTGTTTATTGAATTATACATTAGCTGTGGTTTACGTTCGAGATCAGGAATGCGGCGTCGCCGGCGGTGACTTTGACGCAGTAATTGTCGGTATTGCGCACCACCTTGATTTTGCCGCCGTTTTCGTAGTAAGTGTCGATTTCCGGCTTGCCTTCGCGGCGGAAGATATAGCCATAGCTGGGGTTGAATTCAGAGCGCCGGGCGCCTTCATTCTGATCGACATAGGCGAGGACGACGTTGTCCGACCAGACATCCGAGAACGATGAGCCGTCCGCCGAATAGACCGCCGAACCTATATATATATTCGGGATGCCGGTCAGCTCGGAAATGACCGCGGTGGTCACATTCGATACGCCTGCGTATTTGACGCGGCCTGTTATGTCGGGGTGCTGGATCAGGGTCTGCCATGCCGAATCGCCGATGACCATCGTATTCGGGTGGCGGGCAATCTTTGTGCGCACGGCCGACATCGCCTGGCGGATAACCTGGATCGGGTCGGTATCGTTGGTATAATCATCCCACGCCGTAAGGGCATCGACCTCGAGCTTGAGCGAGGCGTCGTAGTTTGCTGTATTCTGCACATAGTCTGCGGCTTCCTTTTCGATGCCGAGCAAAAGGATGTCCTGCAGCTCGCGCGCCACGCGCTGTTCGTATTTGAAAAAGTCAGGGGTTTCCTCTTCCTCGAGATAATCGATTGCGACCTCGACGTCTTTCTCGACGGTTTCGAATTCCACGAGCTGTATATCCGAGGGTGGGATGCGGTTCGATGCTGCGCGGATTGCGCGGTCGGTATCGCGCACAACGAATGCCTCGCGGCCGAATACGGGGATTTTGCCCTTCATTTTCGAAACGGGCACAAATGGGAAGAGCTTATCGGCGACCATCGAGGGGTTGGAATATCCCTGGGCTACTGTGGTGAGCACCGGATCGACCATTCTGAGCTCGTCTAAATGAGTTAAAGCCATTTTTTCTCCAGAAAAATTTTAATAAATAATTATGCTTCCGCGCGGGCGATGAGTACGGCTTCTTCGTAGGTCAGGCCCGGGGTTTCGCGAGTGAGTTTCATTGCGCGGGAGTGAAGATCGAGCCGCTCGGGCCGCACGTTTTTGCTGTCGAATCCATAATCGGGGAATAACTCCATTTGCCCGGGATTGAGTGCGAATTCCCCTGCCGGCACGCGCGGAGTCAGCGAATCGAGCAATGATCTGAATTTGTCCAGATTGCCTTCATCGTTGGCAGAATCAGCGCGATGGATGATCTCCATCAATTCGACTATGGCCTCTGCCTGGGCGGGGAGTATGACCGATCCGCCGGGGGCTTCGATAAGATTATTCACATAGTCCCGGAATTCGCGGGTGCGGGATTCGCGCTGCATCGCGTCGATTGTTTCGCGGAGGCGGCGGTTGTCGGCTTCGAGCGCGGCATGTCTTTCGTCCTCGTCCGGCTCGTCATTATCGTTGCCGACCACAAAGCGTTCGTAATCGCCGGAGGCGTTGAATTCACCGCTGCGGAGGCCTTCGACCGCAGGGGCCGCGCCGCCGAGAAATCCGATATGTCGCAGCGATTTATCAGCCGAGATTGCCATGGATACATTCCGGAATTCGCCAGATTTGATTCGGTCGAGAAGTTCCGCATCGAGATCGGTGAGGCTGGCCATCAGGCGGTCGCCGCGTCGAGCGAGGCGTTCGATCCAGCCGCGTGCGGGAGAGTCGTCTGCCGGGTGACCGATTACCACCGGAGCTGCGGAGTTATCGGAATCGGAGACCCGCTTGTTATATATCGCGGCGATTTCGTCGAGCATTTCGGGGGTGTAGTATTCGGAATTTCCCGCGGAGTCGGTATGCCTGCCGGTTCTGAAAATTTCAATCCACATTGTAGTTCCTTCTGTTTGATTAATTCAAAAAATTGCAGCGCTGCTTTTCGTGGTAAATTCGCCGGCCTGGAAGCCGTCCGATTTTTACGCCTGCAATTTAGCCTTTGCGCAAGGAACCACAAGTCAATGGATTATAAAGGTATTATATATGGCTTGGAAATAGTTTTAAAACTGTGTAAAAAATATTTTTTGTGGGATATGACTGGAAATCGGCCACTGTAGCGGGTTTTGTCATGCGGGCTTTTTTGATTGAAAAAATCTTAAAAAATCCGTAAAAATATTTGAAACATTCGGCGGGTTAGGACGTAATATCCCATGTAACACGGTTCAAATTTAATATTCTATAAATTAAGGATTTACTTAGATGAAAAAGACAAACTTTTTCCGCATATTCGCAGCAATGATCATTACTGCAATCGCCCTCAGCGGAGCCGCAATTGCAAAAGACAATGCCAAGATGAATAAAAGCGAAGTTAAATTCAAAACTTCTGCCTACAGCTTTATGTGCAAAGACCAGATCGAAAACGAACTCCGCAAGCAGAGCGGAGTCGAGGAAGCATATCTCGACCTTGAAACCAAGATCGTGACAGTGACCTACAACCCGACAGATGTAAGGACTGAACAGTTAGAAAATACGATCGAAGGCCTCGGATACGAATCCGAACCGGTGAAGGATGACTGCACAAAAACTGTGGACAAGAAGTGTTGCGATAAGGATAAGAAAAACAGCTAAGGCAGAGACGATTCGAATGGAATGGTAAGAAAAGGGGGAGCATTATGGCTCCCCTTTTTTGTAATAAATTGATTTTAAATATATTTAGAAGGAAAGAATCATGAAAAAAATGCTGACCAGAATTGTTGCGATCGCTATGATCGGAATGCTTACTTTCGCAGTTGCGGCTATCGGCCAGGGCAATCCGGATATGATGGAATCAAAATTCAAAACTTCGGCCTATAGCTTTATGTGCAAGAACCAGATTGAAAGCGCCGTCAATGACATCGAGGGCGTCGATAACGCATTCCTCGATATGGACACCAAAGTGCTTAGCGTGACCTATCATAATGGCAAAGTGACCGACGAGAAGATTTGCAAAACCGTGGCCGATCTTGGCTACGAATGCGAGAAGCTGCCCGCTCAGTCCAAATGATGCCTTATATTTATAATTTCAGCCTTTTGACGAAATCATCTACAGTAATGCGCAGCCCGTCCATGCGCGATACTTTCGGCTCCCAGCCGAGCAGGGTCCGCGCCCTGGTGATGTCCGGCTGGCGGACTTTGGGGTCGTCTTCGGGCAACTCTTTGTGAATGATTTCGCTTTTTGAATTAGTGATTTCGATAATATTTTCCGCGAGTTCGCGCATCGACAATTCGTCGGGATTTCCGATATTGACCGGATCGATCTCTGATGAGAGCGCCAGACGATAGATGCCCTCGACCAGGTCGTCGACGTAGCATACCGAACGCGTCTGATTACCGGATCCGAATACTGTGACCGGCTCGTTGTTCAGCGCCTGTGCTATGAATGTGGGGATGGCGCGGCCGTCGTCGATTCTCATGCGAGGGCCGTAGGTATTGAAAATGCGCACGATTCGGGTGTCCACTTCGTGAAACCGGTGGTAGGCCATGGTCATAGCCTCGGCGAAGCGCTTGGCTTCGTCGTAGACTCCGCGCTGGCCGACCGGATTGACATTGCCCCAGTAAGTTTCGGGCTGTGGATGAATCAGCGGGTCGCCGTATGTCTCGCTGGTGCTTGCCAGCAGAAAGCGGGCATTTTTGGCTTTGGCAAGTCCGAGTGTTTTATGAGTGCCGAGCGAACCGACCTTGAGGGTCTGGATCGGCAGCTTCAGGTAGTCGATCGGTGATGCCGGCGAGGCGAAATGCAGAATCAGATCGAGCTGCCCAGCCACATATATATAATTGGTGACGTCGTGCTGGATGAATTCGAATCGGGGATGGCCTATCAGATGGGCAATATTATCCGGCGAACCGGTAATGAAGTTGTCCATGCAAATCACATCATATCCTTCGGCGATGAATTTGTCGCAAAGATGTGAACCGAGGAATCCCGCTCCACCTGTAATCAGTACTCTTGTCATAATATTACGGATTTCAGAATAATTCAACAACAGAAACTGCAATTTAATCAAAAAAAGTAAAAAATGCGCCCGTAGTAAGATTAAATTTGAATAATAAAATTGCTAAAAAATAAAACCCCGGGGCAAACGCGCAGGTTGTGCTTCATTTGGTCAAGTTCATGGATATATTACAATAGAGCGGATTAATAAAACACATCGAATACAAAAGTAAACAATGCCCATAGAAATTAACAGTTTTGTTTTGTTTTTTGGTGGTTTTTTTATATCTTTTAGCGCTTTCGGAGCACTGTGCAGATAAGCCACGATTATCACGATTATATAAATACACCACCTCCGAGATTAGTATTATGAAAGCCTTTAATAAAATAGATTCACACTATTGGCTGCGCGATAAACTCATCTTTTTTAGATAATATTCGCCGCTTCGCATGAAGTCCGGAGCAGCGAAAATACCTCACGATAGCTTCAAACACAAATATCCGTCAATTCGTTCATTTTCAAACCACACAAAAAGGAAGGCTGTCTATGTCAATGCTCAAAGAAAAACTCGCCCAAATCTTTCCAAAAGAAAAAGCCGATATCGGCGCATTCGTAAAGGAATATGCCGACTCTCAGGTTTCCGAAGTAAAACTCAAGCAGGCCTACGGCGGCTTACGCGGTGTTAAAGGTCTTGTTTGCGATACTTCCGAAGTGCCGCCGGACAAAGGACTTATCATCCGCGGAATCGAGCTCAAACATCTGACTGACAAATTGCCCGAAGAAATCCTCTGGCTGTTGCTCGCAGGCGATCTGCCCAAAGACAACGAACTCAAAGATCTGCAGAATGAACTTCACTCGCGCGAAGAAGTCCCTCAGTACGTCTGGGACGTACTCGACGTAATGCCTGCGGATTCGCACCCGATGGCAATGTTCAACACAGGTATCCTCGTAATGCAGAAAGAATCCGTATTCGCCAAACGCTATGCCGAAGGCATGAAAAAAGACGAATACTGGGATGCCACATACGAAGATATGATCAATCTGCTGGCCAAGCTGCCAGCGCTTGGCGCATATGTATATCGCAAACGCTTCAATAAAGGTCCGAGGATCGAGCCGGATAAGAACGCAGACTGGGGCAAAAACTTTGCACATATGCTCGGCATCGAAGATCCCAAAGGCGATTTCGCCAATCTGATGCGACTCTATCTCACGCTGCACTGCGATCACGAAGGCGGCAACGTTTCGGCATACAGCGCCGCTACTGTCAACTCCGCGCTTTCGGATCTTTATTATTCGCTCTCGGCCGGACTCAATGGCCTTGCTGGCCCGCTCCATGGCCTTGCCAACCAGGAATGCCTGGGCTGGGTGCTCCAGACAATGGATAAATTCGGCGGCGCCCCCACCGAAGAGCAGCTTGAAAAATTTGCATGGGATACTCTCGAATCAGGAAAAGTTATCCCCGGATACGGCCACGCTGTGCTCCGCATCACCGACCCGAGATTCGATGCTTTCCTCGAATTCGGCAAGAAAAACTTCCCGGACGACCCGGTATTCCAGACCGTCGAACGCGTATTCAACGTAGTGCCGGGCGTGCTTCGCCAGATCAAGAAGATCAGCGATCCGTGGCCTAACGTCGACGCCGGCTCGGGCGCGTTACTGTATCATTTCGGCATGACCGAATTCAGCTACTACACGGTGCTGTTCAGTATTTCACGTGCGCTGGGTATCTGCTCGCAGGCAGTTGTCGCCCGCGCAATGGGCTATCCTATCACACGTCCGAAATCGCTGCCTACGGACAAATACAAAAAATTAGTCGGCGCGAAATAATTATATTTATATGGGATGGGGGAAACCATTCCCTTATCCCTCTGATTTTGTAATTATGAACCAAGGAGATAAAGTCTTATGAAAATTACAGTTATCGGAGCCGGTCACGTTGGCGCTACCACTGCGCAGCTTCTGGCGAACAACGAGCTGGCCAATGAAGTTTATCTGGTTGATATTCTGGAAGGTATTCCTCAGGGCAAAGCGCTCGATATGTATGAATCAATGCCTGTTCAGGAATCCGATTCGAAAGTATTCGGCACAAATGACTACGAGCCCACCAAAGATTCCGACATCGTGGTCATTACCGCGGGTCTGGCACGCAAACCCGGCATGAGCCGCGAGGATCTGCTGGTCAAAAATGCCGAGATCATGGAAAATTGCGCAAAACAGTCCTTCAAATATTCGCCCGATGCGTATTTCATCATCGTTTCCAATCCGCTGGATGTGATGACGTATCTTGCGAATAAGATCACAGGCCTTCCCCGCAATAAAGTCGTCGGTATGGCCGGTATACTCGATACCGCGCGCTATCGTTCCTTCCTTTCGATGGAGCTTGATATTTCCATGCAGGACATCCAGGCCCTCGTGCTTGGCGGCCATGGCGATACGATGGTGCCGCTGACTCGTTATACCACAGTCGCCGGTATGCCCATAACCGATCTGGTACCTAAAAACCGTCTCGACGAAATCGTTGAGCGCACTGCCAAGGGCGGCGGCGAGATCGTCAGCTACCTGAAGACCGGCAGTGCATACTATGCTCCGGCATCGGCTGTGGTGCAGATGGTCGAATCGATCGTCCGCGATCAGAAACGAGTACTGCCATGCTCGGTCATGCTCGAGGGCGAATACGGCTATAGCGATATCGTCGTCGGAGTCCCGGTCAAGCTGGGCAAAAACTGCGTCGAGGAAGTGCTCGAACTCAAGCTCAACGACGAAGAAATGGCGATGTTCAAAAAATCGGCCGAATTCGTAAAGGGCAACATCGAAGAAGCGATGAAGCTCGTAAATAAATAGTTCATGATCCAATGCTATCGCCTCAATCAAAAAGCCGCTCCGGACTATCCCGAAGCGGCTTGAATTTTATTAATTAATACTTTTAATTAAGTAATCTCTTCCAATTTTCGCAGTAAATTATCGCGCCAGGGCTGCTTTGCCTCGGGGACGATATTGTGATACAAATCCGGCTCGAGCATTTCGACTTCCATCAAACGGAACTCAGCGCCGGAGATAACTCCATCCACTCTTATATATAATGCTTCGGGCAGGAAGCGCTCAGCAATTTCGCGGGCGGTCCGCAGAATCGCGGGATCGGGCGTTTCGCGGGTATATACCCCGCCGTGATCGACCTGAACGCGGAAGTCGCCGGCCTTTGGGCGCTTGCGCACGGAATATGTATATCCGTCGGAATAGAAGAATGTCGAAAGCTCGCCGTCGGTGCGGATTTCGGGCATGAATCGCTGCACCAGAGCGTCCCGGCGTGCGGTGAGTCCGGCCAGATGCGCGCGTGCGGATTCGATTTCGTCGGCGCTATAAATTGCTGTTTTATATGAGCTTGCCGAGACTGCCGGCTTGATAATAAATCGCTCCCAGCCGCGCCGGGCGATAATTTCGTCCGGGTCGGCGGGGCTGCCCGCGGCAATGAATTCCGTCGGTATCAGCGGCACGCCTTCGTCGGCCATTTTCCGCAGATAATATTTGTGCATATTCCCGCGGATAATGTGAAGCGGATTCAGGGTCGGAATTCCCATGCTCTCAATTTTATCCAGAAATTCCGTGAATTTATCATATTTCTGATAATAATCCCAAGTGGTGCGGAACAGCAGCGCGTCGTATTTCGTGAAATCAGCCGCCGGATCGTCCCACACAACGGCTTCGGCATCGACGCCGGATTCGCGCAGCGCCAGCATATTCGCGCGGTCGTAATCAAGCAGTCCGCGCATCCTTTCGCAGGTAAGAATAGCAAGTCTGGTCATAATTCCCTTTATTGAATAAATATTTTCTGAGTTTTAACTGTTTCGTCGTTTTCAATATTTTTCAGATTAATTTCGCCGAATATGTAGCAGCCATCGGGCGCCATCGGTATGCGGCCATCGACTTCGAACGAAAGCTCGCGCTCAACGGCCGGGTATAGATCCAGGCGCGATGTCCGGGGTTTGATTTTAATTTTGTTCGAAAAATAATGCTTTTCGGTGATCGAATAAGTCAGCTCGCGGGCAAGGGTCGACATATGAGTAAACGCCGAAACGATCTCCAGACGGTAATCACCGGCCGAGGGCGGACGGAACGCGACTGTGGTGTATTTGCGCGACATTCCGGTCTGGAGCACTGCGTCGCCAGCGGAATTATATATAGTCACAGGAATATCGGTGAATTTATTATAATCCTCGTCGGACATTTCGATTTCGAAAATAATCATCGATTCGTCGTCGGCGGCGGTGAAGGAGCGCGTGTATTTCGGATTGCCCTGAATTGATTCGGATTCGGATTTTGCGTATCCGTCGATCGAACCGCTGATAGCCGCGGTTACGGGGCGGTTGTACTGATTAATTAATTTGAAGCTGCCGCTGGGATTTTCACCCGCGGGCATTTCGAGCGATTCGATTGCCGCGGGCTCGGTCGCGATCGAATAGAAAGATATATCCATGTCGTAGCGCGCGGCATTTTCCGCGGTGAATGCGCAATAGGGGATGATCTCCCAGATGCCCGGGCGCAGGTGGTCTTCGTCGTAGCGGAGGAAGATTTCGTCGTCGGATTCCTGCGTTATCTCATTGTGATAAAGGCGGTTGCCGTCGGGCGCAAATGCATAAAGCCCCGCGTGATAATAATCGCTGTTGATTGCCTTCATGCGTACGTTCATTGCGGTGGCTGCGGGCGGTACTGCCACGAATATGCGCTCGATGTCGCCAGCGCTGAGTTTCTGCGAGCGGAACTGCTGCGAGAAATTATTCGATGCGTCGAATTTGTAAGGAATAACGACGGTGGCCTCGATGTCGAATTCGGGATAGCCCCGGTTGGGGGCGTCCTCGGCGTAGGCATAAACCTTTGCGGAATATACGCCGGGCTTGCGCAATTTGGATTCATTATATATAAGCGAGATTGCGGCGGGTGTTTCGCCATGGATATAGAATTTCGATTTATCTGTTCTGAGCCAGTCCGCGGTCGTTTCAAGGCGGAATGGGCGATAAAAATCGGTTCGGTTGCTTTTGCTAACCTCGTCGCCGAAGCGGGGCGATACCATCACGGCCTGCTTGTTGCCCTGCTGCGGGAAGTATCCGCCGGCCTTCCAGAATGCCGCCGGGCCGCTGAGATCGGGGTAGAAAGTGTTCTCGGTGCGGACAACATAATATGCGGCTTCTTTGGATTTATCGCGCTTTGCGAGAATTTTCAGATATTCGTAGGCTTTTTCGATGTCGACAAGTCCATTGCCATAATCGACAGGCGAATAGCCGGGCACAGGCCGAGCGGTGTATTTGATCGCTTTCATCACCATGTATCCGTCGAAGTCGAGGCCGTCGCGTTTGGCGGCGCTTAGTAGTATTGCGCAGGCTCCGGCTACCTCCGGGCAGGCCATCGATGTGCCCCAGTATGCCTCGCCGTGAGTGAATCGCGGCACGGTGGACATAGCCGCTCCGGGTGCGATGACGTCCGGCTTGGCGGATTCGCCGCCGCGCGAGCTGAAGTGGGTTATCCAGTTTTTATCCCGAGGGGAGCCGTATAAATTATCCAGGGTGGCGGGTGAAATCATAGCGCCGACCGCAAGAAGGCCGTCCGACGCCGAGGGATTACCCGTCGAATTAATGCCCGGGCCTGCGTTGCCGTTCGAGGTGACGATGACGACTTCGGGATGCTCGAGCGTGAACCGGTCGAGATATTTTTCAATGTCGCTGCGGCCGGGGGTCTCCGAGCCGATTCCGTAACTCATCGAGAAGATCGCGTGTTCGAATCCGGCCTGCTTCATGAATTCGATACCGTATTCGTAAGCTTTTTTCATTGATTCCAGAGTGGTTGCGCCGCCCGAGAGCAGGTTGTCGCCGATTTTGAACGAGGCCACATAAGCTCCCGGAGCGATGCCGTCGTTGCCGGCCGCACCGTAAATATCATTGCCTGCGGCGATTCCGGCGCAATGGGTGCCGTGGCTGCCATCGCAGACGTTTATAGTCATCTGGCGCGACTGTCCATTGATATTTGCCGAAAGCGTCAGAAGCGGCAGGCGGTCTTTTTCATTCTCATAAAAATCAAATATGTCATAGCGGTAGCGATAGTCGAATCGGGGCTCTTCGTCGTCGATATTGCCGTCGGCGTCTTCGTCGGCATAGTAGACCCATATCTCTTCGCCTGCGTCGGGTTTGACAAGCCCGGCCGCATCGCGGAGCAGTTCGTGGCCGCCGTCGATCGGAAATGCGAGAATTGCGAAAGCGTCGTTCTTTTTGCCATTGGAATTTATATCCTCTACTTCGGAGTTTTTAAAATGGATATCCTCGCGAAGCTGAGCAATGTAATATCTGCCTTCGATCGGAGCCAGGGCGAGTGATTTCCAGCCCTCGATCCGGGCGCCGCCGCCGGTGAGGTAAATGCTCTCGCCGACCGTGTCGGGTTTTGCCTCAATCAGGGTCAGCTCGACCTGGCCGGAGAAATCCTGAATTTCGACGATCTTGGTTTTGCCTTCGGTGGTGGAGGTCAGCCCCGGGATTGCCGGATCGACACCGCAGTCGAGAATATATATAATGGTGCCGCGGCCGTCGGCCGTGGGATTATTGCGAATGAATTTCTCCGCGCCAATGGTTTTAATATCGAGGAAATCCCATTTGATTTCCTGGCCGATCGCCGGATGTGTGCATAATATTACAAAAAATAATAAAAATAATTTTTTCATCGATTCATACCGTTAAATTTGTGAATGTGAGTATTGCAAATGAAGTCATTCCAAAAATATGAACAAATTCGAATCCGGCAAATAATAAATGACCAATGGGCGCAAAATCGAATAGTCAATGAATTTGAGAAATTCCCCCGGAGTGATTATATTGGATATTCAAATAATTTATTTGAAAAATTCCGATTTAATATAATTTTAAGAAAATTTATAATTTCAAATGTTCGATATATATTTATCATTCGAAAATGGAATCAAGACTTTGCACCTTTCGGGCAAAATCGACGAAAAATCTGCACCCAGAATCCGCGAGATAGTCGGCCGCCAGATTAACGACGCCGAGCGGGTGATCGCGCTGAATTTTGCGCTGGTGCGCGATCTGAGTCATGCCGCATTGAAGGAGCTGCTCGAATTGCAGAGGGATTTGCTCGAGCGCCGTGGCGAGCTTATACTCTATAAATTGCCCGACGAAATCCGGCAGCAATTTGCCGAACACGGATTCGATAAAATCTTTCGAATAGTCGATCGCTCGAGCGATATAATTAGCATTTATCGCGACAGCAGCAAGGCAACCCCTATTATTGAAAGCTTTGATGGTCTTGAATTTTCATATATAAATAAACAGTCATCGCCGGGTAAGCTGCGTCCGGTCGGCAGCCTCGAAATGCTCCGCGCCAGCTCGTTTGGAGAGGATGACGTCACGAAAATCAACCCCTCTGACATTGGCTACGGGCTTGGTGTGGCCTGCGTCGGCGAGAATTTTAAGCAATATTGGCAAAATTTTGGCGAAGCGCTTGTGATAAACCGCAAATTGTATTACTCGCCCGCAGCAAAGATACCCGATATCGAACAAAGAGACGGCAGCGACGGGCATTATAATTTTCTCTATGGTCTGGCGTTCAGCGGCATGTTTTCAAAAATTCTCAGCTTTCGGCATAAAGATCGCGAGCATATCAGGCTTGGCAATCTGATTGCGGCGCTGACTGAATTTACCGGCGAGGATCTGTTCGGCATTGTGATGCTTGCCAAAAGCGCGGGGCTATCGACAATGCATTTAAAGCGCGCGCCATTAGCCCGGAACCGTATTCCACGTGTGGACGATATTTTTGCTGAAGACGAAATTGACCGCTGGATGGAGTTTTCCACGGCGCCGACTGACAACAGCGCTGCAATTATCGCCTGCGGGGTTGCCGCCCGCCCCGGCGCGGATCTGAGCGAAGAGGTGAGAGCCGTGTTTTCGCGCGACCGCAGTCACCATCTTCACGCGCTGGTGATGGATAGCTTGCTAATGAGCATTAAGTTGCACAAATTCAATGAAGAAATTAATAAATCGCTGGATGAATCCACTCCAAAAAAAGTACAGCATTTGATGCCCGGCAGCCGTGTGCGCAGCGGAATGATCGGCATAGTTCCGCTCCTGACCTCCTAATTATTTAAAAATAATATCATTTGGAAAACCGGAAGCGATATTATATATTGCCATAAATAATTATGAGCATATGTTCAAAATAGATTATGCCAAGACCCAAAAAATGCCGAATTATCGCCGAGCTGCCGAGCGCAGTGGTTTATAAGCCCGCAGGAAAACCTATGGACGAGCTGTTGACGATCGATCTCGGCTTCGAGGAGCTCGAGGCGGTCCGGCTGGCCGATATGGATTCGCTGAGCCAGGCTGGGGCAGCGGAGATAATGAACGTATCGCGGCCAACATTCGGCCGTATTGTCGAATCCGCCCGCGGCAAAATTGCCAGAGCGATAGTCGGCGGCTATGCGCTTGTGATCGGCGGCGGCGACTGGTGCCATCCGCATTCGGGCCGCAGAAGGCATCGCAGTCAGTGCGACGAATGTCATAAGTTCAATGGAACCAATAATATAAATAACGAGGAGGCAAATATGAAGAATTCAGAAAATATGGGCGCCGGCGGCAATTGCATATGCCCCAAATGCGGCCATAAAATCCCTCACGAACGCGGTAAGCCCTGCCGCGAGGAGCGCTGCGAAAAGTGCGGTGCAAAAATGGTGCGCGAGGGCAGCTATCATCACGAATTAATTGAAGAAAAAAAGAATCGAAAACAAGGAGAAAAATGATTATGAAATTTGCAATCGCATCGGACGACGGAAAGAAAATTGCTGCGCACTTTGGCAGAACGCGCGGATTTGTTATTTTCGAATCAAAGGACGGCGAAATCGTCGATCGGCAATATGTGGATAACACATTCACCGGCCATGCCCAGGGCGGACATGACCACAACCACGAACAGGGCCACAGTCATGAGCACGCCCAGCATCAATCCCACGGGCCGATTATCTCGGCGCTTTCGGGTTGCGACGCAGTCGTATCCCATGGCATGGGCCAGCGTTTGTATATTGATCTGACTCAGAACAATATCCGGCCGTATATTACAAACGAGACGGATGTCGACTCCGCCGCCCGGTTGATGCTGGAGAACCGGCTCGACGATAATCCCGGGCGCGGATGCCACCACAAACATGGAGCTTGATGAAAATAATTTTTCACGAAAAATTCAATACCAGCTACTCGAAGGAGGGCGCTGCGGCCCCGGGACGTATGGAGGCGATTATGACTCCTATCCGCAAGGAAACAGTCTGGCAGGAAGTGGCGCCCGCCTACGCAGCCGAGAGCGATCTGGAGCTGGCTCATCCCCACGCTTATATCGAAAGCATTCGCGAGAGGGGAGATTTGTTCGATCTGGCGCGCCTCTCGGCGGGCGGCGCTATTGCGGCATCGAGTGCTGCGTATTACGGCGAGCCGTCTTTTGCGGCGATTCGCCCGCCCGGCCACCATGCGTATAAAGAGATGAGCTGGGGGTACTGCTATTTTTCGAATATGGCGATTGCGCTGCTCAGACTGCGACGCGAGCGGAAGATCAAATCGGCATTTGTGCTCGATTTCGATGCCCATACGGGCGACGGTACGCGGGATGTTCTGCGCGAATGGAAGGAATGCAAAATTCTGAATCCCATGGCCGAGAATAATAAAGATTATTTGAAATTAATTGAAGATTATATTAGAAGCGATGCCGGACAGCCTGATATTATCGGGGTCTGCGCCGGTTTCGATTCGTATGTCAAGGACGTGGGCCGCAAGCTGGAGACCTTCGATTTTTATCAGATCGGGAATATGATCAAAAATTTTGCGAAAAAGCTGGGCCACAACCGCCGTTTTGCAGTGCTCGAGGGTGGATATTATCTGCCCGATCTGGGGAAAAACGTCATATCATTTTGTCAGGGAATGGAATAGCGATGGAAGAGGATGTCAGAATTGAATTTATACCGCGCGAGCAGCAGAACTCCAGCTACGACTGGGCGAATATAATCACAGGCTCCGAACGCGCGGGCAAAGCTCGCTGCAAGATTAAAGATGATACTTTGATAATTTATTCGATAAATGTATATCAGGACTTCGAGGGACGGGGCTTCGGGCGGCAGTTCGTCGAGGAGGCCAAAGAGAATTTTTCGAAAATAGTCGCCGACCGTGTGCGCCAGACCGCAATCGGATTCTGGGAGAAGCTTGGATTTGTTCCCGACAAACGGCGCACTAACTGGATATGGACAAAATCCCCGTAATTATTTATAAGATCAATTCCCGTGAATTATCCTCCGGATTGCCCGGATCGAATGCGATCAGCGCCAGTTCGGGGCCGTCGTGCGCGCCCTGAAGCATCAGTGTATCGCCCAGCCTTTCCGAATATTGGCCAGTAATTCGGGCTGCTTCGTGGACGTGGCCGTGCAGTGTAATGAGCGGCTTCCGCGACTCGATAAAGCGTCTTATTGCGATGCTGCCTATGTGGTTATCCAGGGGGACGTGGTCGATGGATTTGTCGTCGTTTGCGGCGCGGTCGAGCGAGGTGTCGTAGGGCGGCGCATGGAATAGAAATATCGAGCGCTCCGGCCGAATATCCCGTGCTAAGCGCTCCAGATCGTCAGCAATTGTCGAATATAATATTTCGTTTCTGTCGGCTTCGATTGTGCGTATGCCGTCGGTTGGGTGAATCGATTCGGGATCGGCATATCGCGAGACGTCGTATCGCTCCCAGTCCTTCAGCCGGAATGGCGATGGCGGGATCATTGCATATCCGTAAATATCGAATCCGCGGATGTTCGTCATTTTCATATGAATATTGTTGAGCAATCCCTCAGCTTCCGATTTTTTTAAATTCCTGAAATCCTCCGCCGGGTCGTCATTGCCTGGAATTATGAGAATTTTAGGATAATCCTCGCCCATCTTATTTCTCAATTCGATCAGATTATTATATAAATATTCGCTCAGAAACGGGACATCGGGGATGTCGTCTCCATTGCCGAAGGGTGTGATATCGCCGGCTATGAGCACTGCCCCGGGGCGCCGCGCGGCGATTTCGGCGAACAGCTTTTCGTATCGGGACTTGCGGCCATGCAGATCGCTGACAAATAAAAAATGGCTCATATGCGGCTGCCCGAATCGAGAATTGCGAGTGGCTCGGCGCGGTCTTCGGTGCTGGTGAGCTTTGCGGCCCAGCATGTTTTATTTTCGATATCCTCGTCGGTTACGATATGCAAGTCGATCAGCCGGTGCGTGGGATAGCCGGTTTTGCGTCGGTTGATCCCTGCCAGACAGAGGCTCCAGCCGTCGATCCATACTTCGAAACGCCGAAGCTGATCGGGGCTGCCGCGGTGGTGGACAATCAGGTCGATGTCGCTGCCGGGGCCGGATTCCGCGTTTTTGACCGAGCCGGTTATATATATTGCTGCTATTCCGAACTCTCGGCGTCCGAAGCTGTCCTCGGCAAGGCGTGCAGCGATCTCGGAGGCCATTTCCATTCGCCACTGCCAGTGGTCGCGGGAATTGGCCTCGAGCCGGGCCTCGAGTTCTTCGGCGGATTTGAGGTCCTGGGGTGGCGACTCCAGGTAATGCTTCAGTTGGTCGAGATCGGTATTGGCTATCAGCTTGAAGAGTCGGCCATGGTCTTTGCGCAGTTCGTCGAGTGTGCGGCGGGCGCTGTCCCATGCGCCGAAGGTATCCTTTAGTTTTTTGTGGAATACGAACTTGCCGATTTTGTCGGAAATTGCGTTCAGCAGCTTTTTTTCTTCTGGCAAAAAGGGGCGCGCGGGGTCGACCGCATCGGGCATTTTGGTATAATACACCGTGATTCTGCCTGCGATTTTGTGGTCGACGACGATGTCGGAATACTGGCGTATGAGGGTTTCGCGGAATCCATCCGGGACGTATTCCCGGCCGTCCACAACGATCTTTGCGGAGGTGATTTCCGGAAATTGCCAGCCGGGCGGAATAGCGGCAAGAATTTTCGAGAATGCTGTCTGGTAGCTCACATTCAGGTCCTTGAGCGCTTCGTCGACGTGATAAAGGCAGTTAAGCTCTTTAGCTCGCTCTATAAGGTCTTTGCGTTCTGCATCGGTTTTTATCATAATATTATGAATGATTTCGTGTAACTAATACGGATAAGAAGTGTTTAATTTATAGAAACTAAGATTTCAGGAAAATATTTCCTTGATATTAATTGTATTTTTCCTATATTATAACATATAGAGGAGAATTGCAAACAGAAGATGAAGTATATGAATTTTGCAAAACTATATATTCTGGCAATAATTGCTGCTTTGGCGGCGGGCTGCGGACAGGTCAACGGCCCGACTGACAGCCTTGTATCGAATCCCGATGTGCATTTCGAGACCAAGTGGCTTTGCGATAACGAATCCGGCGATCGGCTGAATATTGTCAGCCGAAAAGAATTCGATCCCAGCGGCCGACTCATTATGCAATTAGAATACGATGATTCCGGGGTAAAAGTTTCACAGTCCACATTCGAACATTCAAATTCCAAACGCATCGAGCAGCAGATTATCTTCGATGAATCCGGCGAAGTCATTAAAACCGTGAATTTTGTTTATCGGCTCAATTCTTTGGGGAATATCACTGAGAAAATCGTCACAAATTCGGACGGAAAATTACTCAATAAAGTAGTTTTCGATTACGATATTAAAGGTAATCTTTCCCGCAAAACCGAATATGGCCCCACGGGCAATATGGACGAAAATATCGATTATTCCTATTCATACAATCACGAAGGGCGGCTGATCGAGAGAATTATTACTTCGAATACTAATGTGAACTGCCGCCGCGACAGCCTGGTTTATCAGCATGAACTTAATCGGATAGAGAAAATCACATTTGATGCCTCCGGCAATGTTGATGTGATTTATGCATATATATATAATGCATCGGGATTGATACACATTGAAACGATGACCAATCCCCAGGGCATGATGCTTCGCCGCTTCGAATATGAGTATGTTTATTATTGATTCTGAGATTCGATATAGCAAAGGCGCTGCTTTTTCCCGGCAGCGCCTTTTTTTTGATTAATTTCGAGTAATCAGGGGAGATTTCTCAGCCAAGTATAGCGGAATAATAATTCAAGGAATATCAGAATCGCCGCCGCCAGAGCAAATGGGAGGAATTCCTCCGAATGGCGCGTGAAGTACGACACATCGATTTTGGTTTTTTCGAGTTTGTCGATTTCCTGATAAATCTCTTTGAGCGCCTGATTGTTTGTTGCGCGGAAATACTGGCCGCCGGTTTTCGATGCGATCTTCTTCAGCATATCCTCGTCGATTTTGACTTCTACATTCTTATATTTAATGCCATAGGGGGTGCGGAAGGGGTAAGGCGCGGTGCCTCGGCTGCCCACTCCGATAGTATAAACCCTGATGCCGAATGTTTCGGCGATTTCCGCGGCGGTCTGGGGTGCTATGGTGCCGGTATTGTTGACTCCGTCGGTCAGCAATATTATCACTTTACTTTTGGCTTTGCTATCTTGGAGTCGGTTTACTCCGGTGGCGAGTCCCATGCCGATGGCTGTGCCGTCTTCGATCATCCCCGTTTTAATTGATTCAAGCAGATTGATTAGCACGTCGTGGTCGGTAGTCAAGGGGCACTGAGTAAAGCTCTCGCCAGCGAATACGACCAGGCCGATGCGGTCGTTAGGCCGTCCTTTGATGAATTCGGTGGCGGTTTCTTTGGCTGCGCCAAGCCGATTGGGTTTGAAGTCTTCGGCCAGCATGGATCCGGATATATCGAGCGAAAGGGCAATATCGATGCCTTCGGTTTCGACTGATTTTTCGGTGGCCGAGGATTGCGGCCGCGCAAGCGCAACCACGAGCAGGGCGATTGCCAACAGGCGCAGCACTAGCGGAAGATGGCGCAGCCGCTGCCTGATGGATGGCCGGGCGCCGGCGAATCCCTCTGACGATGGCACCCGCAGTGTGGCGATACGCTTTTTCTGGCGCAGCAGGTACCAGGTCAGAATTACTGGAATTAATATTAACAGATAAAAATATTCCGGATTGGCAAAAGTGATATTATTCATTCTCACCTCCGGAGGATTGTTCTGGTTTTGTGGATTCGACAAATGCGACGGAGTTCTTCATGCTTGAAGTGTTTTCGTCCGGCAGCGGCCTGAATTTCGCGAATTTGGCAAGATCGCCCAGTGTGAGCAACTGGCGAAGGCGTCCGACAAGGTCTTCGGCGACGCCGGCCAGCCTCATGCGTTCGATAATATCGCTGGTTGTCATCTCGAGTGCGGGAATATCGAAGCGGCGCTGTATATACAGGCGGACGATATGGGTCAGTTCGATATGATATTTCTTGACTTCGTCGTTTTGCCAGAGCTTTTCTTTGTCGAGATTGCGCAGCGCCTCGAGCGCGAGGATATGCGCCGGAATCGATGGTTCGGCTTCTTCGTGGGCCGGACGTTCGCGGCGGCGGCGCTTTTTGAAATAAATATATATGGCTGCCGCAAGCGCGATCAGAGCAATTCCACCGAAAATATACGGAAGAAGCTCCATCAGAGTGAGCGGTTCTTCGAGCGGCGGCTTGATATCTTTGATCGGCTGGCTGGTGTCGGCCTCGACTCCGGCGAACCTGAGCCCGAAGCTCGCGCTGTGGGCTGCGGTCATCGCGGTAATGCCGGTCTTTTCGTACATAAATGTTAATTGCGGCATGGCCGCCCGGCCGGTATCGAAGCTGGTTACCTCGATCCGCTGCCGCAGCCGGACAATCGAGTCCGCCCGCAGTGTATCCACCGTCGAGCGATCGATTACTTCGAGCGCGCCGAGAGTATCGCCGATTGCAGGCCATATCAGATCGTAATCCGCCGGATGGCCGACTTCAACCGATAGCCCGATCCGTTCGCCGATAAGGGCGGCTGTGGTGTCGGGCCGGACTTTGACATCCACTTCCTGCGCCCGGCCCGCAATCGTCCAGATTGTAATTATCAGAATTATAAAGCCAAACTTCGCTGATTTCATATTTCTGTCGTCATTATTTTATTACTATTAGTTTCCTGATTGCCCTGGTTTTTCCCGCTTCATATACTAACGTATAGCTGCCCGCCGGAAGCCCCGCCAGATCGAGATCGACAGTCTGCCTGCCGCCGGGGACATACCCTTCGAAAGCAGTTGACACCATCATGCCACGCGAATCGTATATGCACAGGCGCGCGGCTGCGGATTCGCCGGATATGATTCTTACGCTGGCGCTTACTGAAGCCGGGTTGGGATATATATTTATAGTATTCTCTGAAATCAGTGATTCGAATACCGATACTGCCTTCTGCGTCCGGAAATTGCGGGCTTCCGAGTAGATGCCTTCGCCGTCTTCGTTGATTGCGTTTACTTTCCAGAAGTATTTGCGGTCGGCGTCCAGATTATTAAGCGTCAGATTGGTTTGCGAATCGACTACGGTATCGATCACAATTCCGCTGAAGAAAAGATTATTCGATACCAGCACATGGTATGCATTTGCGCCTTCGGACGGCTCCCACATCAGAGTGGGGCTGACCTCGACGGAATCCGCGCCTGATTCGGGATAGCTAAGCGCAGGCGGGGCAACAGCAGTGCGGAAGCTCCATGCCTGCGAATAATCGCCCGGGCCGCCGGAATTTTTTGCGCGCACCCTCCAGTAGAAATTCTGAAGGCCCTGCGGCAGATTGTGAGCCTCGAATTTAGTTTCAGAAATTCCATTATTTTCATAAATAATACTTTCGAAAGCGGGATCGAGCGCAATTTGCAGATGATAATATCCGGCGCCATCGACCTCTGTCCATTCCAGTTCCGTGGATTCGAGGATGCCGCGTACGTCGTTGGACGGGGATACCAGATCGGGAGCCATCGGCGGCTGGGGGATGTTGTCGATAAATGCCGAGAACACGCCCACGCCGTGAGTGCCCACTGCGATAAAGCCATCGGAGCTTCGCGCGTCGATCATATTTATAACATTATTGCCAATTGTGATAGCGCCCTCCTGCTGCCAGACTGTGAACAGCCCATCGAGCGAGGCGGTAGAATAAAGCCCCGTCGAAGTGCCGGCGAAGTACATCATCTTTCCCGTAACGCTGACCGCTTCCACCCAGTGCACAGCAGGCCCGGAGCCAGCCCCCGAGGGATAGGCCTCCAGATTGCCCGCAACGGGGGTCCACGATTCGCCCGCGTCTTCGGTATAATAAATGCTTATTAGATTATAATTCGAAAACGACATCAGCACCTTGCGTCCATCGGTCGGATCGACCGCGATAGATGATACATACGATCCGGTCAGGAACTGCGGCGATGATATGTCGAATACCTCCGGATCGCCGGTGTTAGCGTCGTCGATGCGATAGATTTTGCCCATCGAAGTGCCGTAGTATAATATATTTGCAGGCAGGGTCGATACTCCAAGCGCGGTGACCGATCCTGCGTCAATGCGGGAGTGCGACAAGCTGTCCCAGTTGATCGAGACCGAGTCGGTGCCGCCGTCGAAGGGGATGTCGTCGATATTGCGGTTGCGCCATATCTGCTGTCCGCCCGCAACGTAGAGGATGCGGTTGTCGTTCGGATCGAGCGCCAGCGGCGTATTCCATATGAAGTCCGCCCCGCCTATAGGATCGATTCTGCGTTTGTCGACAAACTGGCCGTTTTCGTCGAATATTTGTTTGTAAATTTTTATTTTTGGCTGCTGCGAGGAATTCTGCGAAGTGATATAAAACTTCCCGCTGTCGGCGATTGCGCAGTTGAAGCCATCGCCGCGCCCGGGTTCGCGCCATGGCTGCTTCAGATCGGGAGTTTTCTGGAATAAGGTGCCGTTGTCCTGCAGTCCGCCGATTATTTCGAGGCTTTCGTTTGCGCCGTGGTCGATTGCGCAGGTATAGAATTGAGTGGTATAAAATCCGTTATTCAGATTGATCCATTCTACTCTTTCGGCCATGCAATCGAGCGTTTTGTGGATGCCGCCGTCGCTGCCGGTGTACATTATATCCGGATTATTTTTCGAGAAAAATATTTCGTGCAAATCCGCATGGTGATTCGGATAGCGATAGTGATAATCGCAGTTGTCGTCCGGGCAGGTGCCGCCAACCACTGTCCACTCGCCGGGCGTGGCAAGGCCGTCGTTGCAGCGATAGAGATTGACGCCGCCTATGAATACGACATTCGGGTCGTCCGGCTTGACCTGGCAGACGAGATTATACGAATACTGCGGATTGAACTGGTGACGCACCAGTTCGGGGTCAGGAAGATTGAGCGAGCGGTCTTCCCACTGGCCGCCGCTGCCCGAGCCATCGCCCGATTTATATGTGTATTTCCAGAAGCTGTCCCATATGTCGTCGCCGCGGGAGTTGGTCGTATGCTGACCGAATCCGGGGGTTTCGGCGAGGAAATATACCTGATTTTCGTCCGATGGGGCAATCCCGATTACGATTCTTCTGTAATTTTCCGGGAAATCATTTGGTGTAATATCAGTCCAGTCGATTCCATTGGTCGAGCGGAAGATACCGCGCGTGGGCGAGCCGCTTTCGCGATTGCTTGCCTCGCTGAGTGTGGCATAGAAAACTCCGTCGCTGGTTACCGCAATTTCGGTGAAATAGCTGTTGCCATTGCCGAAGCGCCCCAGCACATTCGTCCATGATTCGCCGCCGTCGGAACTGCGGAATATAGCGCCGAGTGTGGTTGCCGCATATATTTCGTCGACATCGGTCGGAGCTGCGGGATTGACCACCACCCGCCATATGAATTCGAATTTATTATCCCACGAATTCGGTACATCCGTGGTGGTCGATACGAGCGGATGCCAGCTCCGGCCGCCATCGGTCGAGCGATAGATGCCGTCGCCGTTCAGATCGGCGGAATTGCCGATGAATTCGCCGGTGCCGTGGTACCAGATATGCTCCTTGCCGGGGCGGGTGTCCTGCGTCAGGCACGATACCGAATGAAGCTGGTCGGGGAGCGTGGTCTTGACCCAGCTTTCGCCGCCGTCGGTCGAGCGCCACATGCCGCCGGAAACCCCACCTGCGATTATGGTGTTTTCGGTCGGGTCGGTGACGTCGAGTGCTGCTGCGCGGCTGCGTCCGCCGGTGTAGTATGGCCCGCGCTGCACCCATGTTTGGGAGAGCGGCGAGTCGTGTTTATATTTCATTCTCGAGGGCGAACCCGGCAGAGTGCGCGCGAATTCGAGCTCGAGTGAGCGGATGTTTTCGGGGATTTCGCCGGTGCGGGGATCGCGGTGACGCATCAGCTCCCATTTGATGCTTTCTTTGGTAATGGCGTCGCCTGAGGTGGATACCGTAGATTGATCGTCCTCCTTGAGCGTGGCGAAGAGCAGTGCGCCGATAACCGCCAGAGTAAATAAAGTTGCCAAAATTTTAACAAATAAATTCATGATGTACTCCTCGAATAATAAAAATTCAGCGCCGGTTTCCCCGCTGCCGGAAAAATGCCATCAGCGGCGCAATATATGATTCATCCGTTCGGATTTTAACTTCATCCACATTAGAATGCAGGAATATTTCCCGCAATCGCGATTCTTTGCCGAGCCACCACTCGCGGTAGCTTTCGCGGACTTTGCGGCTGGATGTATCCACCCAGCGTATTTCGCCCGATTCGGCGTCGTATGCTTTGATAAGCCCCAGATCGGGCAGCTCTTCCTCGCTGCGGTCGCATATCCGGAGGGCGACCGTATCGTGGCGGCGGCTGACGATTCGCAGGGCTTCGTCGAAATCCCGGCTTATGAAGTCCGAGAGCACGAAAACGATGTTGCGCTTGTGGGCAACATTGCTCAAAAATCGCAGAGCCTCGGCGATGTCGGTCTTTTTATTCTCGGGTTGGAAATCAAGCAGCTCGCGGATGATGCGCAGGGTATGCGATCGGCCCTTTTTCGGCGGAATGAATTTCTCGACTTTATCCGAGAAGAATATCACGCCGATTTTGTCATTATTCTGAACAGCCGAAAACGCCAGCACAGCGCTGAGCTCGGTTATAAGATCGCGCTTGAACTGCCGCCGGGCGCCGTAGTCTTCCGATCCGCTGACATCCACCAGCAGCATCAGATTCATCTCGCGCTCTTCTTCGAATACTTTGACGAAGGGGTGGTTGAATCGCGCGGTGACGTTCCAGTCGATCGTCCGGATGTCGTCGCCGTGGGTATAATCGCGCACCTCGCTGAACGCCATGCCGCGCCCCTTGAAGGCGCTGTGGTATTCGCCGGAAAACAGATCGCGCGATAGTCCGCGGGTGCGGATTTCGATCTGTCTTACTTTTTTTAATATTTCTGAAGTTTCCATAATAACTATATATAATTAAGGCACTTCGACTGTGTTAAGAATTTCGTTTATTATGTCTTCGCTAGTGATGTTTTCCGCTTCGGCTTCGTAAGTGATGCCGATACGGTGGCGCAATACGTCCTGGACGACTGCGCGGACGTCCTCGGGCACCACATAGCCGCGGCGCTTGATGAACGCATAAGCTTTGGCCGCCAGCGCGATATTGATCGTGCCGCGGGGTGATGCGCCGTAGGAGATAAGGCCGCCGAGTTTATCCAGCCGGAAGTCGGCCGGGCGGCGCGTAGCGAAAATTATATCCAGGATATATTGCTCGATTTTTTCGTCCATATAGACTTCGAGCACGACGTCTCGGGCCTTGATGATTGCCTCGGGCGAGATCGCTTTATTCGCGCGGGGGAATGTCCGGGCGAGATTCTCGCGGAGTATGAGCTTTTCCTCCTCGCGTTCGGGATAGCGCACGATAAGCTTCATCATAAAGCGGTCGACCTGTGCTTCGGGCAGTGGATATGTGCCCTCCTGCTCGAGCGGGTTCTGGGTTGCCATCACAAGGAATGGCTCCTCGAGCCGGAAAGTGCTGTCGCCGATTGTTACCTGGCGCTCCTGCATTGCCTCGAGCAGCGCGCTCTGCACCTTGGCGGGGGCGCGGTTGATCTCGTCGGCGAGCACGAAATTCGCGAAGACGGGCCCTCTGCGGACGGTGAATTCCTCGCGCTTCTGGTTATAAATCATGGTGCCGATTACGTCGGCGGGTAATAGGTCGGGTGTAAACTGGATGCGGCTGAACCGGGCGTCGATTGCGTCCGAGAGGGTGCGTATGGCGAGGGTTTTCGCCAGACCCGGCACGCCCTCCAGCAGGATATGGCCCTTGGTTAATAGGCCGATCAGCATTCGTTCGACCATGGATTTCTGGCCGACGATAACTTTGCCGATTTCCATCATTAGGATATCGACAAAAGAGCTTTCCTTTTCGATACGTTCGTTGAGTTGCTGAATATCAGTCATCATAGCTCCGGAATAATTCGGTATATATTTAATTATCGAAAAATCAGCAAAAGTGTTCGCCGGGATTAATTATATACGAAAAATCCGGCGAAAAATATAACTATATCTATAACGAATTTTTTTGGATAAAATTATGAATGAGATGTGAGAAAATTGAGAAGGATGTATGATTTGGAATTATTAGAGAATTTTTTGAGGAAAAATCGGTGAATATTTATATAAAACGGGCTGAAATCGACGAATTTCAATCAAAATCAGCCCAGTATAATGGAATTATTTCTTAATAATCTGGAAGATCATGAATTTCAGGTAGCTGGTTTCGGGCATTCCCACGAGCGCGGGATGGTCGGGGGATTGTCCGCCGCGGAATGCCATGCGCAGGCCATAGCCAAGCTTTGCGGCCTCTTTCATGATTATATCATAGAATTTGTCCTCGGCCAGGTGTTGCGAGCAGCTCGAGGTGGCCAGCCAGCCGCCCGGTTTGACGAGCTTCATTGCCTGGCGGTTGAGCTTGGCGTAGGCAGCCTCGGCTTTGGGACGGTGCTTTTTGGATTTTGCGAATGCGGGGGGATCGCTTATAACGACATCCCATTTTTTGCCGGCGGAGATTTGCTGGTCGATATAGTCGAACACGTCCGCTTCGATGAACTCGGCGGAGTCGAATCCGTTGATCTCTGCGTTGCGGCGGGCTCGCTCGATTGCCGGAGCCGAGCTGTCCACGCCTGTGACGCTGCTTGCGCCATAAATCGCGGCGGTCAGCGCGAATCCGCCCTGGTTGCAGAATAGGTCGAGCACGTCGGCGCCATTAGAGACTTCGGCAGCGGCGCGGCGGTTGTATTTCTGATCGAGGTAGTAGCCTGTCTTTTGGCCTTCGCGCAGGGATACGAGGAGGCGAACGCCGTTTTCGCTGATTTCGAATTCGTCGGGGATTTCGCCAAAGACGACTTCCTCTCGCAGCGGAAGTCCTTCGATTTCGCGCCAGCGCGATTTATTTTTTTCAAATATGCCTTTGGCGTCGGGGAATTCCATTGCGATTGCCTCGAGTATTATTGATTTATGATTTTCCATTCCGACGGAAAGGATTTCGAAGGAGAAGTAATCCCCGAAGCGGTCGATCAAAAGGCCTGGCAGATAGTCGGATTCGGCGAAGCTGAGGCGATAGGCGCCATGCTCGTCGAGTGCGCGTCGGCGATAGTCCTCTGCCATGCGCAGACGTTGGCGGAAGAATTCGAGGTCGGGCGCTGCGCTGTGTTTCAAAAGGCGCGCGGCCACAAGGGTATTCGGATTATAAAACGCCACGCCGTGGTTTTGGCCGGGGTAGTCGATTACTTCGACGACTTCGCCTGCTTCGAGGCGGGGGATTTCGAGCAGTTCATTGCTGAATATCCACAGATGGCCGGCCCTTAGTCGGCGGTCGGCGAATTTTTTAAGTCTTAGTTGATGCATAAAAATCCTTTCTCTCCGTGGTTCGGAAAGTCTTTAATTTATAAAATATTTATATAAAATCAAGTCTGATTTGCGCCGGATTGGCCGTCGAATGGTTTCTCTTTCATAACCCCTTCGGGGATGTCCTTTTCGGTCGGTATTTTCTTAATGTTTTCCCTTAAAAAGAAGAATCCGCCCAACAAAAATTGGAGCAGATAGTTGGCCGCATGGGTGATTGTGGCATAGGCCAGCGCTTCTTCTTTGTTGATTAAATAAAGGGCAACCATTGCGTCGCGGAGCAGTGTGTGATAAATGCCGAGGGCTCCGGGGGTTGTGGCAAGCGTCACTCCGATTCCTACGACGATTATCAGTAGAAATGCATCCGCAAATGTGAGATTGAGTTTGGTCTGAAAATCGAACGAGAAGAAAATGAGGTACATCGGCAATGTATAGAATATCCATATCAGAACGGACTCGAAGGCCAGCCGCAGATACTGCGATGGGGTTTTGATAATTTCGAGTCCTTTGAGGAACGAGACCAGAATTCCGCTTAACCGTTCGTAAAGCGGTGTGGAGAATGGCTTTACGATTTTGCGAAGCAGAAATTCCCCGATATTCGTATAAAGGCTCATCAGGATGAATGCGAGCAGAGCCAGCACCGGGGCAATTACGTAGTAAGTCAGCGATTCGGCGGTTATGAACGGGAATGCCCGGGCGATTTCCTGGCGGAACATAAAAAATGCGACTGCGAAAAACAGGAGCAATGTCAGCACATCGATGAATCGTTCGACGAGTATGGTTGCGAACGATGCCGATTTGGATATATTTTCGCGCCGGCTGTAAACATATGGCCGGACGAGCTCGCCTCCGCGGGGTATTATAGAATTTACCGCGTAGCCGATCATCACAGCCGAGAAGAGGTTCATTATGGATTTGGCTTTGTGCACGGGTTTGAGCAGGGTCTTCCAGCGGTATGCCCGGACGATATGCGATAGTATCATCGCCGGTACCGAAAGCAGCACCCACCAGTAATTCGCATTGGAAATATATTTCCACAATTTCTGGAAATCTATATCGCGAGTGACGTAGTAAATTGTTGCGATCATTATCAGCAATGCGATCGCAAATCGTATGGTTTTTTTAATATTCTTGCTCATTACCTATGCTGAGAATTGTTATATATATATATTTCCGCCCGGAGCAATTGCCCCGGACGGATAAACGGTTTAAATTATTCCTCGGGCTTTGCGCTCATTGCAAAACGTGCAAAGAATATAATGATTGCGGCGAACATAATCATTGCAAGTATTTCGGGCCCGTGCGAGCCTTCGCTCCAGGGGTTGATGTCCAGATCGAAGTTGAAGAACTTAAGCAGCGCTCCGATGACGCCGAATATTGCGGCTCCTGCGATAAATCCGGAGGCTATGAGCGTTCCTTTCTGGTTGCGCGCCTGAACGAGTTTCTCGTCTTTCGAGCTTTTCTTGATGAAGTGCGAGAGCAATCCGCCGACCAGCAGCGGGGTGTTCAGATGCAGCGGCAGGTACATGCCCAGTGCGAATGCCAGCGGCGAGATGCCGATGAAATTCAGCAAGAGGGCAATTACTGCGCCGACGATATAGAGCATCCAGTTGATTTCCGCCTCCGACATGAGCGGCTGGATGACTGCGGCCATTGCGTTGGCCTGGGGTGCCACCAGAGGGTCGGGGGTTGCTTCCGTATATGTAAATCCATATGCTTCATTGAGAATGAAAATCACTGCGCCGACTGTGGCGGCCGATACGAGTGTGCCGAGGAATTTCCATGATTCCTGCTTCTTTGGAGTCGATCCCAGCCAGTAGCCAATCTTAAGGTCGGTGATGAATCCGCCCGCCATGGAGAGCGCGGTACAGACGATGCCGCCGATTATAAGGGCGCTGATCATACCGGTCTCGCCTTTGAGTCCGGCCTGCACCAGTACGAATGACGACAGGATCAGAGTCATGAGCGTCATACCGGATACGGGGTTGGTACCGACTATAGCGATTGCGTTGGCGGCGACTGTGGTGAACAGGAATGCGATAATCGTAACGGTCAGGAATGCCACGACTGCCTGCCAGGGGGTGACATCCACGCCTGAGAGCAGGAACACGAAAATCATGACCATAGTCAGCAGGCTGAAGATAAGGATAAAGGTCATTTTGATGTCCTTATCGGTGCGCTCTTCGTGTGCGCTGGTGTCCATCTGCGATCCGCCGAAAAGTCCGCCAAAAGCGAGCTTGAATGCGGTGCCGATTACTCTCGAGGACTTCAGGATGCCAATAATGCCGGCCATTGCGATGGCGCCGATGCCGATCGGCCGGACGTATTCGGTGAATATCGCTTCGGGGGGCAGTGCGGCAAATGGATTTATCGCGCCCATTCCGCCGGCAACGACTTCGCCGATTGAATTAATAAGAGGCACGAATACGAACCACGACAGCAGCGATCCCACTGCGATAATGGTCGAGAACTTCAGTCCCACGAGGTATCCGAAGCCGAATATCATCGAGCTGACATTGAGCTGGAATACCATCTTGGCTTTGTCGGCCAGTTCTGCGCCGAATGGTATAACGCGGGAGGTGAAGACCTCGTCCCACAATTTGAGCGCAGAAAACATAAAGTCATAAACGCCGCCGATGAGTCCCGCCAGAATCAGAGTGCCGGCCTGGGCGCCGCCCTTTTCGCCGGTGATCAGAATTTCGGTGGTGGCGGTTGCCTCGGGGAATGGGAATTTGCCGTGCATATCTTTCACAAAATACCGCCGGAAGGGGATTAAGAATAATATGCCAAGGAATCCGCCCAGCAGCGAGGCGAAGAATATTTGCCAGAAATTGACATCCAGATTTAATATATATAATGCCGGGATAGTGAATATTGCGCCGGCTACGATCACGCCGCTGCTGGCGCCGATCGACTGGATAATGACGTTCTGGCCGAGAGAATTTTTGCGCTTGAAGGCGGTCGATGCGCCGACGGCTATGATCGAAATCGGGATAGCTGCCTCGAGCACCTGCCCGATCTTCAGACCGGAATATGCTGCGGCAGCAGAAAAGATAACGGCCATCACCAGGCCCCACATCACCGACCACGGCGTCACCTCGGGTATAATCTTATCGGCCGGCATCACCGGCTTATAGACTTCCCCGGGGGCAAGCTCGCGATAGGCATTCGATGGCAGCCCTGTTTTGGTCTGTGGTTGCTCCATTGAACTCTCCTGTTTGCGTATTTGTTATTTAAATATTATGCGAAAAATCAATATTAAGCAAATATAGACAAATTGGCAATTTGCGCTGATTTATTTTTTAATTCTGTAACCCTGCCGATTTGTCATATATATTAATAAGTCAATTTTTGAATAAATTAGCCATAAAAAAGTGAAAGCCCGCCCGCGCGCGCTTCCACTTATTTTTATTTATTACGCAAATTCATTATTTGCTTTTTTCCACCCATATCTGAGCCAGATGAACCACTGTTTCGACTGCCTGTTGCATAGCGTTGACCGATAGCCATTCGGTCTTGCTGTGGAAATTCTGGCCGCCGGCGTAGATGTTCGGCGTGGGCAGCCCCATTTCCGAAAGGCGCGAGCCGTCTGTGCCGCCGCGTATGGGCTTCCAGTAGGGTTCGACTCCGGCGCGTTTGGCGGCTTCCCAGAGATTGTCGAGCACCTCGGGGGCGTCCTCGAGGTATTCGATCATATTGCGATACATCTCGGTTATTTCGAGCTTGAATTCCGCTTTGGGGTGGAGCGGTTTGACTTCTTCGATTATATCCTCGACGATTTTCTTCTGCTTTTTCAGGCCTTCGGTCTTGAAGTCGCGGAAGAGGAATCGCAGAGTGGATTTGGAAACCGTCGCCTCGAGGCTGTGCGGATGGATGTACGGCTCGTATCCCTCGGTGGTCTCGGGGGCCATGTCGCGCGGCAGCCGGACGATTACGTCGGAGATTGCGCGGACGGAATTGACCATGATGTCTTTGGCATTGCCGGGATGGATGTCGCGTCCGAGCACTGTAAGAGTTGCGCCGTCGGCGCTGAATGTTTCTTTGTTGAGTTCGCCGGGGAGTTCGCCGTCGAGCGTGTAGGCGAATTTTGCCGGGAAGCTTTTTATGTCGAATTTCTTTGTTCCCTGGCCGATTTCCTCGTCGGGGGTGAAGCATACGATAACGTCGCCGTGCAGCAGATCGGGGTCGAGCGTAAAGCGCTGGACTGCGGTCATGATGGCTGCAACTCCGGCCTTGTCGTCGGCGCCGAGCAGCGTTGTGCCGTCGCTGGTGACGATGGTATGGCCGATGCAATTATTTAGCGGGGCGTTTTCGGAAACTTTGATAACGACGTCTTTATCGCCGGGGAGGGGAATATCGCCGCCCTGGTATTTTTCGATGATCTGCGGATTTACGTTCGCGCCGCTTACGTCGGGCGATGTATCCACATGGGCGATGAATGCTATCGGGGGCACTTTGCCGTGGGCCGGATGATCTGCCGGGATATTCGACGGCAGAGTGGCCGTGGTGTAGCAATTTTCGTCTACTTTAGCGTCCTTTAATCCCAGCTTTTTGAGTTCGTCGACCAGCATATTGGCCAGATTGAACTGCTTTTTGGTGCTGGGGTATGTATCGGAGCCTTCCTGAGACTGTGTATCCACCATAGCGTAGCGTAAGAACTTATCGAGAGCGGATTCGTTCATTATGCACCTGTCATTAATATTTTATACAAACCTAAACTGCAAATTTAAGATTTTAAAGAGATTTGACAATGATTTTTCCATAATTAATATGAAATAATATAATATATATGGAAATGATCGGCAATAATTTGACTCCGGCGCGCTCTTTTCAATTAAGGAAATAATATAACTAATTTTTTTGAAAATATTATATATAACAATGAAAATAGGGTATTTACTCATAATTATGGTTTTGATTGCGGCTTCGTGCGGCGGATTTCCGATATCGGACCGCTCGGGCGATCACGGCGTAGGGATTATGGTCAGCCCGGGGGCGCCGCAGGTGCTCGAATTTCCATCGTCCGATATGAACCGCCTGGATGGCGACCAAAAGGAGCGACTCGATACGATTGTATCGTATATGGCGCGCCATGGCTCGACAGCCGCGCGGATAGTGGGCTACTCGGAGGATATGGCCACGCCCGAAGCAACCCGCGAGAATGCGCTCGACGCGGCGAACATGGTGATGCATTACCTGCGGAACCGGGGCATTCCGACCGGCCGGATGTTTTTTCTGGCAGGCCGCTATGATGAGTCTGACCCGGAGCTTTCGCCGAATCGGGTGGAGGTAATAATAATCCGCAATTAGGCGGAAATTTTGAAGAATTACGCTATATTTAAAATAATTCGGGGTCTGAGGTTTCTTTTAGTAATTGAATCATAGCCGAAAGATAATAACAAATTGCGCTTGAAAAAATGAGATATTTGCTGTTAGGTTTTGTATTTGCCAATCTTTTGCTGATGTCCACCTGCTCGCAGCCGCAGCGGGCGTCGTGGTCGGATTTTATATCGAAGCATCCCGAAGTAATCGAATACGAGGGCAAGGACGATTCGCTGGGAATGGCAATGAATCCGCCGCCCGACACAATGAAGCTGCACAAGGAGGATTCGCTCTACTTCGGAATTTCTCCGGGGAAAACGATGGTTTATACCGCCCAGTCGCCGCAATCGCTGATTCTGCCCGAAGATGCCCGCGATTTTCTCGACCGCTCGGCTCAGTATCTGAATCGCTTCCCCGAATCGAAGATTAAAATTGTGGGGCATACGGATAATACCGGCACTCCGGAGGACATCGAGCAGCGCGCCAGCATGAGGGCCGCCGCCGCAGTAACGTATCTTAACAGCAAGGGGATAAATATGGAGCGGATAGAAAGCACCGGGGTGGGCGACAGCAATCCGGTCGCGGACAACCGATATGAGGGCGGCCGGAAGCTTAACAACCGGCTCGAAATCACGGTGATCGGCAGCAAATGATAAATTTTCGGGGGCGCGATCGTCCCCGTTTTTTTTGGGATAAATATATATTTTTCAAAAAAAAGCAGATTTTTTATAAAAATTCTGAGACCTTTTTGAGGTTAATGTGTCATTGTAGTTGACTATAGAGATCAAAATGAATATTCTCTCGGGAAATAGATCGAATATTACGGAACCGGAAATTCCGCTGCCGAAATTTATCAGGACGATCGGCAGGTGTTCTTTGGCAATTGCAATGGCATTATTGATGTTCGGATGCGACGTCTGCGACCTTGGCGAGGGCGACGGCAATGGCGAGTATTCCGTTTACTTCACTGCGGTTCCGCTCAACAGCGACATCCCCGGGATATTTACTGTATCGGAGGATGGCACCGGGCTGCACGAGATAATCAACAACGGCATACTTTATTCGCCTCCGGCCGCTAACGGCCGCATTGCTTTTATGCAGACCGATCTGGCCAGCGGCGAAAACCAGATAGTGATCGCCGGTATCGACGGGAGCAACCCGGAGGTAATCGTCCGCGAGAACGCGTTGTGGGATATTTCATTCCCGATTTTATCGCCCGACGGAGCGCGTATTGCCTTCTATGGCGGCCGCAAAGAGCTATGGCTGGTGAATGTGTCGGACGCCACGGTCAACCGCATTACCTCGAATTTCGCTGACGGAACGCTGCCCGCATTTTCTCCGGACGGAGGCAGGCTGGTGTTTTTCGAGAACGTCGAGGGCGGCGTCAGGCTGGCGATGGTGAATACATTCGGCAATCAGAACAAGCTGACGCTCGACTACGACCTGACGCTGATCGATTACCGCGGCGAATCCCGCATAAGCTGGGCGCAGGGTGGATCGCGAATCGCATTTTCGCTGACATCCGGCGAGGCGGATTATCTCGTGCTCGTCGATGGCGATCTGAACGAATTGTCGCGTATCCGGATTGATTATCCGGGTGTGTTTATGCCGGATATTTCGGCCACGGGCGAAAAGGTGATCTTCACCGCGCCGGATAACGGCAGCCTCTGGCTGGCCGACCTTTCGGGCGAATCGCCTAAGTTTCGTGACCTTACCGGATCCGCAGCCGGCGAGATCAATCTCTATCCGACATGGTCGGACGATGGGAAATACGCGCTGTTTAATAAATCTTACGCAGACGATCCGGAACACAGCTACAACACTTTATTTATTATCGAGCCCTCGACCCGGAAAATCTCGGTGCTCAGCAATAATGCCTACCGTGGATATTTCCGGAAAAATTAATTAGAATATATAAATATGCGCACAGATTACGGGAAATATGAGGACCAGGAACTTTTCCTGGAGCTTAAGGGCGACAAATCGAAGGCCGAAGCCGCCTTTGCGGAGATCTATGCCCGATATTCCCAGAGGATTTATGCTTATTGCCTGCGGGTGACCGGCCACCCCGAGGAGGCTCGCGATATTTTTCAGGAGACTTTCCTGAAATTCTATTCGGCGGCGCAGGAGCGGAAATCGATGGAGAATCTGCCTGCATATTTGCTTGCGATTGCGCGGAATTTGTGCATTAATTATAAAAGAAATTCCAAAATAAATCTGACATTCGAGGACTATCGGTATTACGTTCACGACACCGGCTATGAGCAAAAAGAAATGCTCGATTTGATAGCCCGCGCGCTCGAAACCCTCGAATTCGAATATCGCGAAGCATTTATACTCAGGCAGTATCATGGCCTGAGCTATAAGGAAATCTGCCAGATAACCGGCGATTCGCTGTCGGCGATAAAGAATCGGGTATGGCGTGCGAAAGAAAAAATTAAAGAAATACTTCAGCCATATATGCAAGATATGTCATAATTAAATAAATGAGTTATCGAAATGAGCTATTCCAGATTAATTCATGAATACCTCGACGGAGGGCTTTCCGGAGCGCAGGAGGAGCTGCTCTTCGCCGAGTTGGGTAAAGACCAGGAGCTGCGGCATGATTTCAACCAGCAGCTAAAGCTCCATTTGATTGCCCAGAGCGATATGAAATCGATCGCCCCGCCGACCGACAGCACTAATTATATATTCTCCTCGCTCGGGTTCGCGATGCCCTCTGCGGATTATCAGCATTCGCTCGCCGCGGGCAGAAGCTCCGGCAGCACTGTATGGACCAGGCTTCGTAAGCGGCTCGTGCCGATTCTGGCTTTGCTGCTGCTCATCAGCATTCCAGGCTATTTTGCGCTCGATATGATTGGCGGTGCGGATGAGCGGTCCGCTGCGCAGAGCGCATCAATCGCAAAGGGCAGCTCTGCGCCGTTAAGCGAATCGACTTCGCCTGAAGTGCAGTATGGTGACGATCTGGCTCTGGCCAAAAACGGTACAACATGGGGTAGCCCTGATGATGAGAAATCCGGGAATAATGAAAAATCAACAGCAATTAATTCAAAATCGAATAAATCCCAGAATAAAAGCCGGGCTGCGGGTAATGGCGCATTGGCAACGCTGAGCCGTGGCAATTCCGCCGCAAATAGTGAGACAGTCAGCGGCATGAATGATATGTTCAATTCCGCATCCGGAGAAATTTCGGCCTCATCTATATTCGCTTCGGCCAATTCTGCGCCGGGCGAGCGGTTCGGAGTCGCTAATCCTGGATTCGCGACAAACCTGCGCTCGGGGCTTTCGCAGTACGATCCATTTATTTATAATAATGATATTATGGATTATTCAAACGGCTATGCCGACAGGAATTTTTCGATAGCGATTAATTACGCATCGCTCAGCTCATTTCCGGATTTTACGATTCCATCGGCTGCGGGAGAAATGGCTGCAAATGCAGAGATCACCGGGCTTTATAAGCTATCGGTCAATCATTGGATCGGCGTCGAAATCGGAATCGACCGTTTCAATCAGGCGTTCGATTATATGAATGCCGGGATGCCCGAATCGTATCGCCAGTCGCCCGAGCTATGGTACTACGGAGTGGCATATCGCCTGGCTATGCCGGAAATGATTGTGCCATATGCGATTTATCCCTATGCCGATATTTTCGCCGGGGGCACGGTGGCAGGGCCATATTTCAAGGGCGAGGCCGGAATCAACTGGCGGGTTACGCCGCATATCGATTTTTCGATAGCTTACAAATACGGCCGCCTTATATATAATGTGCAGAACGAGATATATTTCTCGGACAAAATGGGATTAAATTATTCGCTCAGCTACAATTTCTGATAAAATAAATGCTTAATAAGCTTTCGATATTGTTCTCTCTAATCGCGCTGGCAATGCTGGGCGCGTGCGAATGCGTGCCCGAGATTGCCGGCCCGAAGCAGGTCACTCCCGGCGAATCGGCCGATGTGCTGTTTGTTCATGCAATGCCCGACCAGCCGCGCATGGAGATCGAATCCTCTGGCTATACCGTTACCTCGGAATTCGCTTACGACGACGACACATTTGACTATTACCAGATCGGGGCGGGTGCGAATAATATCCGGCTGATTTCTCCTAATGGTTCGACAATGTTCAATGGGGTGGTGGATTTTAGCAAAGGTATGGATTATACTCTGGTGATGTACGGCGGCGGAAGCAAGCTTCGCACTCTGGTGATGAAAGACCAGGTCGACGGCATTGCGCCTGAGTGGGCCTATATCCGCTATGCGCATGTGGCGGGCGGCACTGGCGAGGTCAAATTCGAGGTCGGCGGCGATACCCCGGCGGAGTATCAGAATCTGACGTTCCGGAATAAGTCCGAGTTTCAGGCAATCTGGCCGGGGAATTATCCGGTTCGGATATATAACGCGACCACAAAAGAGCTTATCATCGAATTGCCCGCGCAGAAAATACAGGCCGGACGGCTTTATACGCTGGTGCTGCGCGGCGATGTATCTTCGGGTTCGGAAAGGCCGATCGAATGCCTTATAATCCGGACATCTCCGCCGCTGGAATGAGATTCTTGTTTTTTTTAAAAAGGATTTACATAAAAAAATCCCGTCTGCGAAACCGCCGGCGGGATTTAATTATTTTATATAATTCGGATCAGGTGATGTCCTGGGCCACGAAGGGAACCAGTGCAAGGTGGCGCGCAAATTTAACTGCGCGGGCAATCTGCCGCTGCTGATAGGCGGAAACGCCTGTGATTCTGCGCGGAAGGATTTTGCCCTGATCGTTGGTAAAGCGCTGCAAAAACTTAGGATCGAGGTAATCGATAGTTTTCTGGCCTTTCAGCGGATTCGGCTTCTTTTTTCTGGGGCCGCGTTTATTGGGCTTAAAAGTAGAGCCGGTCTGCATCGGATGAATAGCTGCCATTATTTCTTCCTCCTTGATTCCATGATTTGCTTAGCTTTTTCGAAACGCTTATTGAAACGGTCAACTCGTCCGGCGGTATCGACCAGCACCTGCTTGCCAGTGAAAAAGGGATGCGATTTAGAATCGATCTCGAGGATCATCTTATCCTTTTTATAGCAGGAGCGGGTTTCGAAGGTGGTGCCGTCCGTCATCACAACTTCGACCGTGTGATAAGCAGGATGAATACCTTTTTTCATATCAAAATACCCGATTATGTAAGATCAATATTCGTTACTTCGTTGATATCTTTGACTTTGACGATGCTTTCGATAAACCGAAGGTTGCCCTTATCGGAAGGGATGCCTTTGATCACTTTAACGCTAATCATTTCGTCGCTCTTTTTCTTGAGCTTATCGCCGAATGTTTGTTGCTTTGCCATATCTTCTCAAATTTATAGTTGTTAAATTCCCGGAACTACTAATTTACAATACAATTTATTAATTTCAAAATAAATGTCGATTATTTTGTAAAAATTTTACTCCGGATTATGTGTGACGAAATATTTTTTCATAAATTGCCAAATTCCTTTATCTTATTTATTATTATTTCTAATTAATATATAAATATGTCAGAATATTTTGATAAATCAGGGCCTTCGACCGAAGCCGCACGCCGCATTGAAGATCTCCGGCGCCGCATTCGCGAGCTCGACCGCGCGTATTATATCGATGCCCGGCCCCTCGTCAGCGATCGTGAGTACGATAAATTATTCCGCGAGCTCGAAGACCTCGAGCGGCAGTATCCGGACCTCGTAACTCCCGATTCGCCGACTCAGCGAGTCGGTGGCGAGCCGCTCGACCGGTTTGAAACGGTAGCCCACGCACGGCCCATGCTCTCGCTTGCGAATACTTACAGCGAGGGCGAGTTGCGCGATTTTCACCGTCGGGCGATCGATGGCCTCGACTCTGAAAACATAGATTATTCCGTCGAGCTGAAATACGATGGGGTCGCGCTGAGCCTTGTCTATGAGGATTGCCGGCTGGTGCGGGCGGTGACCCGGGGCGACGGCTACCGAGGGGATGATATCACGTCGAATGCGAAGACCATCCGCGGGGTACCGCTCAGGGCGCAGCCGCTGGAGGTTGATGGCGCTCTGGTGCGGGATTTCGAAGTTCGCGGCGAAGTATATATGAATGAAGAGGATTTCCTCGCGCTTAACCGAGGGCGGGTCGAGCGCGGCGAAAAGCCTTATGCCAATCCGCGCAATCTGACCGCAGGCAGCCTGAAGCTGCTCGATCCGCGGATGGTCGCCGAACGCCCTTTGCGTATTGTCTGCTATTATTTATATACAGATCAGGGACGGTTGCAATCGCATTATGAAAATATTGAAATACTGAATAGCGCGGGCTTTCCGACCGGCGAGACTCGGCTCTGCCGATCGATCGAGGAGGTATTCGAATTTATCGAAAAATGGCGCGCGGGCCGCCGCGAATTGCCGTACCAGATCGATGGGATAGTGGTAAAGGCCGATTCACTTGCGCAGCAGGATGCGCTGGGATTTGTGGCGCGTTCGCCGCGCTGGGCAATAGCATATAAATACGAGGCCGAAACCGCCGAAACGGTTCTGAAAAATATCGAATTGCAGGTGGGCCGCACCGGCGCGGTCACCCCGGTCGCGGAGCTCGAGCCGGTTTTCCTTGCGGGATCGACCATCAGCCATGCGACGCTGCACAACGAGGATTATATCGCCGGGCTAGACATCCGCATCGGCGACACTGTAACCATCGAAAAGGGCGGCGAGGTAATCCCGAAAGTCACCGGCGTTGCCGTCGAAAAGCGCCCCGCCGACGCCCGGCAGTTCGAATTCCCGGACGTCTGCCCCTGCGTGCGTCGCCACCCGATTGTGCGGCCCGAGGGCGAGGCCAACCATTACTGCAACGATCCGCAGTGCCCCTGGCAATTGCGCCGCCGGATAGAGCATTTTGCATCGCGCAACGCTATGGACATCGAGGGACTTGGCGAAAAAGTCGTCGCGCAATTCACGGAATTGAGATTATTAAAAAATATCGCGGATATATACGAACTCGGTCAGCATCGCGAACGGATAATCGGGCTTGAGCGCTGGGCCGAAAAAAGCGCCGACAATCTTATTGCAGCGATCGAGGCCAGCAAATCCCGGCCATTCGAACGGGTGTTATATGCAATCGGAATAAGATTCATCGGCGAGGGAGGCGCAAAATTGCTAGCGCGGAATTTCCGATCGATGGATGCGCTCGCTGCCGCAACCCGCGAAGAGCTCGAGGCAGTCCACGAGATTGGCACAAAAATGGCGGAATCTGTCACAGAATTCTTCAGCGATCCGGTTCAGCGCGAAATAATCGAACGTCTGCGACGAGCGGGGCTAAAATTCGAGTCGGAGCAAGTGATAGAGCCAAAAGGAGATAAGCTCGCGGGTTCGACATTCGTATTCACCGGCGAGCTGGAGTCGATGACCCGCCGCGAGGCCGCTCAAAAAGTCGAGGCGCTCGGCGGACGCGAGACCAAATCCGTCAGCAAAAAGACCTCATACGTCGTGGCGGGCGAGGCCGCCGGCAGTAAGCTCGGCAAGGCTCAGAAGCTTGGAGTAAATATTTTGAGCGAAGAAGAATTTTTGGAATTGATTAAGTAAGTATCTATTATATATAATTTAAGGAGAAGTTATGTTCAAAAAAATCACACTTTTAATTGCGGCGGTCATATTCGGACTGGCTATTTATTCATGCAGCGATGACGACGACAACCCCGCAGGCCCCTCGGGTATTGATCTGCGCGGCTACTGGAAGGGCGAGCGCACAGTCGGCTCGACAGAGTATTCGCTCGAGCTGCAGATGTCTCAGACCGGACTGAAGCTCGGCGGCCAGGGCACAGCCAAAGTCGTTACCCGCACCACCCACGAAGAGCACCGCGTCGAGTACCAGGGCCCGATCCATGGCCTGCTATCAGATACGCTTGTCAATTTCACGATCGAGCATGTGGACTCCGTTCCCGTGGTCGGATTCGACGGCCGCGTTATTGAGGGCGACACGCTGAGGATGCTCGGGCGCATATTTATCGATACGGTCGATTACCAGATCGAGCTGATCAGGGATTAAATCGTATTTGTGAGATTTGGAATTATTTTTTGATAAAGAGAGACAGCTTCGCTGCGCTCACAGCGTCAATTCTTATCTTTTTGCATAAAAAAAAAGGCAGGCCGCGAATGACCTGCCTTTGTTTTTTTAATATTTCGAAAAACTTAATTCGTAAGGATTGGCATTCCCATCATCGGCCAGATGAACCATACGAAAAAGCCCAGCACCACGAGCAGCACAGCGCTCATCGGAATGCCGTATTTGAAGAATTCGCCCGAGCTGAACTGGCCGCTTTCGTAGGCGATGGCGTTCGGCGCCGCGCCAACAAGCAGCAGGAATGGCATGCCCGCGCATACGAGCGACGCAAAGAGGATAACTTCCGGAGCCACTCCGAGATACTGCGCGATTACCAGGGCCACAGGCAGAACGATCGAGATTGCCGCCACGTTCATTATCAGGTTGGTCATGATCAGCACGAAGAACGCGATTCCCATAACGAATATGAACCAATGGGCATCCTGAAAAAGAGTGAGCCAGTGCACCGCGAGCCAGGTAGCCGCGCCCGTCTGCCAGAGGCAGTAGCCGATACACATTGCCCCGCCGAACAGCAGTATGATATTCCACGGTACTTCTTCGAGATCTTTGACGGTAAGTATTTTAAACAGGAAAAACGCGATGGTGGTAACGAGCAGCACAGCGCTTTTGTCCAGGAACGAAAACCCTGGAATAAGTGAACGCATGCTAAGAACAAAGATTGCTGTAAATGTGATAATAACTGTCATGATCTCGCTGCGTTTAATTCCCCCAAGCCGTGTTTTCAGAGTCTGAACCCGCTCGTGAAGGCCAGGTATTCGTGATTTTTCGGGTTTGAAAAACACCATGAAAAATCCCCAGAGAATTATGACCATGACCACGCCGATCGGGAACATATAATACGACAATTCGAAGAATCCGACCTCGCGGCCGGGAGCGCCGCCCACGCCGGTCATCTCCTTGAAGAATCCAATAGCGATTGCGCCGCGGGCCGCTCCGAGCAGGGTAATAATACTGCCCGCGCCGGCCACAAAGGCCATTCCGATGAAAAGTCCCTTGCCGAATTTGGTTGGCTTCTGGTCTTCCTCGTACAGGCTGTAGATAGTCATCAGAAGCGGATACATAGCCGCAGCCACGGCGGTATGCGCCATGATAAGGGTCAGCGCCGCCACCATGACGAAGCTGCCCAGGTAGATCATGCTCGTTTTTTCGCCGACGAAAGATAGCATATTATAGGCCAGCCGCTGGGTCAGTCCCGTTCGGCTGAACGCCAGGCCTATGACAATCGAGGCGAAGATAAACCATACGCTTGGCGACATAAAATCAGTGAAAACGACCCTTGGGTCGCGGATAAGGAACAGCGCCTGGATCACGCCGACCATAATGCTGGTTACGCCGATGGGGATTACTTCGGTAACCCACCATGTGGCGGTAATCAGGAACAGCGCCAGTGCGGCTTTGCCCTCGCGGGTAAGTGCAAAATGCTCTCCAGAAGGATCGACCGCATCGGGCAGAGGCGGCAAAAAATAAACAACTAAAAATAGTGCAATTCCTAAGACAATAAAAGTGATCCGTTTCCAATCAATCGGCGGCTTCTGTTTTTCTGCTAGTCGGACTTTGTCCGGGCGTACAGGTAATCCGCCGGGTTCGGGTCTGCTGATTTCTGCCATTAACTCTTCCGTTATTTGTTGAAAACTTTTAAGAAATATCTAACATCTTGGCAATCTCATTCATCACCTCGACTGTGCGGATGACCCCAACCACGACGCCGTCTTTCATAACGGGCATCATGCTGTATTTATTAATATTCATTTCATAAATAATTTTAACCAGATGGTCGCTGTAGTCCACAGTATGGCCGATCGGCACCATAATTTCGCTGACCGATTTGTTGGCCTGTGTTACCACCTGTTCGCTCAGGTGGTCGCGAGCCACCTCGAGCAGATTGGGATCGAACTCAACATTGAAGAGCTGCTTCGAGTGATGAGCATGTTTAGCAAAGAACGATTCCGGTTCGAGTCCGCACAGAATATCCCGCCGGCGGACCATCCCGAGCAATTTGTATTCCTCATCGAATACAAGCACTGCCCGCGCAAGCGATTTGCGGCCATTGATTTCGAGCACGGAATGCTGAATCTCGGCTATCGCCTGGCGAATGGTGAACCAATAAGGTATGTGCGGATAATTATCCAGCGGGATCATTATACTATCGGCGGTTACTGCCTCTGCTTCCATAAAAATATTCCTGGAATAGTTAAAGAATTTTACTAAAAATTAACGTGAAAAATATGAAAAAACGCATTCCTCAGCAAATTAATTTCACGCTTTCGAAAGATTTTTTCAATTTTTTTTAAATGTTTAATTTATATATATATAGGGCGGGAGAGGAATTGCGGAAAGCAGGTATATAAAAGCGGTCTCTATTTTTGCCGCGTTGTGCTTAACAACGGGCTAAAGCCAGTTGCGCTTATATTTGTCATTCATTTACTATGTCACTGCAAGAAGCGCCAGCGACGAAGCAGTCTCAATCAGTATTAATAAATAATTTAGTCGAGATGCTGGCATCATTACGGATGGTTACGAGATATGTGCCGCTTGGGAGATCGA
>CAZEMR010000018.1:0-48948 GCA_964513465.1 uncultured Hyphomicrobiales bacterium | reverse complement strand
TGGTATGATCGACGATGTGCGTATTTATAATAAGGCGCTGACGGAGGAGGAGATCGGCGATATTTTCGACGATGTGCTTACGATCACAGCGCGCACCGATGGCATATGCCCGGGCGATACGCTGACGCTTTTTGCCACCCCGGGGTTCAATGACTACAAATGGGACACCGGCGAAACTACCGACAGGATAGTAATCGACCAGCCCGGCACCTACCACTGCACGGCCTACAACCCGCACGATTCGCTTTATTCGTCCAATTTTTATCATGTGGTGCAGCTTCCCGCGCCGACTTTTTCGTTGACAAGTTCGGGCGACCCCTGCCGCGACGAATCGATTACGCTTTGCGCGAATTTCAGCGATCCGGAATATTCCGTCGTCTGGTCAACGGGCGAGACCTCGCGCTGCATCGAGGCGCGCGAGTCGGGCGAATATACCTGCTTCGTAACCAATAAATACGGCTGCGAATCCCGCGAGACGATTGTTGTGAATAAATCCGCTCAGCCGGAAATCACAGCCTCCGACACCGCCATTTGCGAGGGGCAGTCGGTGATGCTGCGCGTGGAGGGCGATTACGAGAGCTACGAATGGTCAACCGGCGAGACGACGAATAATATAACCGTAACCCAGCCGGGGACTTATGTCGTCGAAGTCGTTGACAAAAACGGCTGTCGGGGCAGCGCAGAGATAGTAGTCCACACCAAAAATTTACCGGCGCCACAAATCAGCGCCAGCACGGAGAATCCCTGCTCGGGCGAGACGGTAACCCTCTCGGCGCCTGAGGGATACGCCGAATACCACTGGTCAACCGGCGAGAGTACGCGCCAGATAAGCGTCGGCCAGAGCGGCGAATACTGGGTCGAGGTTGTCGATGCCAGTGGCTGCCGGGGTGTATCGGAGGTCAAACGCGTGGAATTCATGTCGGGCGCGCCTGTCGAGCTTGTGTCGGCCATGCCGGATTCGGCGTATAAGACAACGCCACTGGGGATGATCTGCCATCTGCTGGAATTCCGGAATACATCGCAGGAGGATGTGACGCTTACGAACAGCAATCTTTATCTGCGCGAAAATTATTATTTCACGATACCTCCGGGCCAATTGCCGAGATTGGTGCGCGCGGGCGGAACAGCGCAGATTCGGATATGTTTCTCGCCTGATTCGGTGCGGCGGTTTACGGATGTGCTGAGCCTGTTCGACGACGGCGGCTGCGGCGAGGAGCTGGAGCTTACGGGATGGGGCGTTCTGGGCGACGAGTTCATGCGCTCGCGCTGCGGAATGGACCTCATCGGCACGGTATTCGACAGCGAAGTCTATCCGCGGATCGGGGTAGCGCCCAATCCATCGGGCGGCAGTTTTGATATCGACATATCGAATGTGCCCGCCGGTATGGCGATGCAGCTCGAACTGGTCAATCAATACGGTGAGCGGATTATCGAGAAAAATAATATTGCGGCGAATGAAACCATCGACACCGGCGACGCCGGCAGCGGCATTTATTTCATAATTATTCGCAGCGCGGAATTCACATTAACCAAAAAAGTTATGATAATTAAGTAAAAAAAAATCGTAAGAAATTGATTTATCACAATATCCCGGCGAAATGGAACGGTTTTTGCCGGGATTTTCTTTATATATATAATTCCCTATAATTTATATGAATTAACCAAAAAATTATAATTTTAATTCTATTTATCATCCATTAAAATGTGGTGAGATATGAAAATTTCGCGACCATTTATTTTTGCCTTGCTTGCCTTTGTGCTGGTTGCCTGCGGGGATGATTCCAACCCGACGAAAACCGAAGAAGCCGGCAGCGTGTTTGTCAAAGTATCCGACGGCGTGACTTTCCAGCCGCTGGCGAACGTGCTGATCGAGACCGAGCCGCCGACCGTCAGCACGCTTACGGATAATTACGGCTCGGCGCTTTATGAAAATCTCGCTTCGGGCACAATCACGCTGAAGGCGAGCAAATACGGTTATTACCCGCAGACCGCAATGGTCAATGTGCGCGCGGGCCAGAGGGTATCCACCCAAATTGTGATGATTCCGCTATCCGTCGAGGATAATCCGCCGGAAATACCGGAATTAATCTATCCCCCGGACGAATCGGAAATCACCGGCGGCCAGGTGCTGCTGCGCTGGGACTGCTCCGATCCGGACGGCGATCCGCTGGAGTATGATGTTTATATATCCAGGGGCAATCCGCCCATGCTGGTTGACGAAAGTATTAATCCGAAGCAATATCGCTTTGATGACCTGACTTCGGGCCGCTATTACTGGAAGATTATTGCGCGCGACAAATACGGAGTCGAGACCTCGAGCGTGGTCAATACATTTACCGTGCTGCCCGACTACGATGTGTTCGATATGGCTAATTATATAGCATACTGGGACTTCGATTCGGATGCGCGGGACAAAAGCGGGAATATGAATCATGCGTCACTCGAGGGTACAACCATCCGAAGCAGCTACGGCATTTCCGACGGCTACGTGGATTATGGAATATATAATTACTCTTTTGTCGCGCTACCGCAGATTAATCTGAATGCCGCGCAGGAATTCACAATCGGCGTTTGGGTATATGATCAGAATGGGGTTGCCCCGAACGAAAGCCCGTATTTCTTCTATGGCGATGAAGATTACGGCTGGCTGGGAATTACGAAATATCCTAATCTGACCGACGAGGAATGCGATCTTGCGTTTTCGGTCGGCGCAAAGGGCACGGCCGATTCGCTGAATCCGCTGATTGTGCATTACGAGCACGCATATGCCAATAACTGGGTATTCTATTGCATGACCTATGATCGCGGCCAGATCAAGGCCTATATAAACGGCCGGCTCAAGGGCGAGATGGACCAGCAGGTCTCCTACACTCCGGATACGCACGGCGCGCTCGGCAAATATTGGAAAGATAATCAGTCCGAAATCCACTTTTCCGGAAAAATGGACGAAGTATTTATCCATAAAATGGCGCTCAGCGAGAGCCAGATTAAGGAAATTTATAAAAAATTCACGGAATGATTATTCCGGTGCGGCTGCTTCGCGATAGGCCTCCAGGGCTGCGGGGAATGGCGAAAGCACGCGCCCGATCACGCCCTGCAGCTTGGAAATCGTTATCCCGTAATTGGTTATGGGCACTCCGGCGGCGCGGGCCTTTTGGATACGTAATAGCTTCTCGTGGCGGGTGAGCATACATCCGCCACAGTGAATTATTAATTTGTAATCCTTCAGATTTTTCGGATAATCGCGTCCGGCGACGACGTCGATCTCGGTGTCCGCGCCGAGGTATTGCCTCAGCCAGCGGGGAATTTTGACGCGGCCGATGTCGTCTTCCATTGCGTGGTGGCTGCATGCCTCGAAAATAAGTATGCGGTCGCCGGGGCGGATATGGTCTATCATCGCAGCTCCGCGGGCCTCCTCCTGCAAATCCCCTTTGAATCGCGAGAATAATATCGAGAATGTGGTGCAGCGCACATCCGGCGGGGTATCGGCCACCATTTTCATAACCACTTGCGAATCGCACACCACAACGTCGGGCTTTTGATTGATCATTCGCAGCAAATGCGGGTATTCGCGCTCTTTGACGACCATCGAGATTGCGTCGCTGTCGAGAATGTCGCGGATGGACTGCACCTGCGGCAGTATCAGCCGGCCCTTCGGCGCCTGAAGATCGATCGGGACGATGAAGACCGCAATTCCGCCCGGCCGCACGAGATCGCCCACCAGCGGCATCGGGGTTGTGAATTCCTTCGGCAGCAATCCGGCCAGCGCGGATTTTACCTGTTTTATATATTCATCGCGGCCATCCGCCAAAATGCTCGAAACAGCGACCACCCGCCCGGATTTGAGCGCGAGCATATCGAGAAATTTCCGGCTGGGCTCGCCGAGATCGGTTTTGTTAATTACTATTAAAAACGGGATCTTATAGCGTTTGCTGACCTCGATTAATTCGTCTTCGAATGGCGTCCATTTGTCCGGCTCGACAACGAGGATTGCGATGTCGGCGCGGTCGAATATCCTGCGGGCGCGTTCGATTCGCTGCTCCGCAAGAGCGGAAGTGTCGTCTATTCCGGCGGTGTCGAGTATCGTCACCGGGCCGATCGGCAAAAGCTCTATGGCCTTTTCGACCACGTCGGTGGTGGTGCCGGGGATTTCGGAGGTCATCGCGACGTCCTGGCCGGCGATCATATTCAGGAAGCTGGATTTGCCGACATTTGTGCGGCCGAATACTCCGAGCTGGAGCCTTAGTGATTTTGGAGTCTTTTCCATAAATTTATATAATTCAAATAATTAACGAAAGCCGAGCGACATCAGATTTTCGGGCGCAAGGGTGCGCTGTACCAGCTCGGCACCAAGTTTATCAGATAAAAATTCTTTAAAATCATCTTCGGGCGAATTGCGGAATTCCGCGGCCAGAGCCTCGCAGCGCTCATATCCGATATGTGGCACGAATGCAGTGATGATCGATTCGCTTTCGCGGAAAATGCGTTCGCAAACTTCCCGGTTTGCGGAAATTCCCGAAACATGTTTTGCGAAAATCGAGAAAATATTTTTCAATATATATATAGAGTCAATCAGGCAATCGGCGATAAGCGGCATAAATTCATTGATTTGGAGCGATCCTGAGGCGGCACACCTCGCCAGCAGACCATGATTGGCCTGAGCGCGCATACCCGACTGAATAGCCGATTCGCAGATGACGGGATTGACCTTGCCAGGCATGATCGACGAGCCCGCCTGCATGGCCGGCAGCGTGATTTCGCCGGTGAAATGCAGCATCCGCAGGTCGCCCGCGATTTTGATGATATTCGCGGCGGCGGCGTCGAGAATGCCCGATACCTCGACGAATGCGTCGGCGTTGGCGGTTTCGCCCATGATCTGCTCTGCGCGGCTGAGCCCATAGCCGGTTTCGAGGCGAAGCTTTTCGATTACGAGAAATATATAGCGACGCGGTGCGGTAAGGCCGCTCCCGACGGCGGTTCCGCCGATATTGACCACCCGCAGCCGCTCCTCGCATTTGAATGTGCGCCAGCGGTCGCGCGAAACGGCCTCGGCCAGCGATGCGAATACGGCGCCCAATGTGACCGGCACTGCGTTCTGCATTTCGGTACGGCCGATGAACGGGATGCCTGCGAATTCGCTTTCCTTTCGCTGAAGCTCGCCTTGCAATTCCTCTGCGGCGCCCGCCAGAAGGCGTATGCCCTCGATTGCGGCAATTTTCAGCGCGGTGGGGAAGACGTCGTTGGTGGACTGATGCAGATTGACATGACCGATCGGATTAATCGCCGAATAATCGCCCTTGCGGCGCCCGAGCAGCTCCAGCGCGCGGTTGGCTATTACCTCGTTGACCGCCATATTTGCCGAAGTGCCCGCCCCGCCCTGGAGCGCGTCCAGATCGAACAGCTCGCGGAAGCGGCCCCCGGCTGCTTCTCCGGCGGCGAGGATAATCGCATCCGCTTTGTCCGCATCGAGATAGCCCAGCTCGAGATTGGCTTCGGCGGCGGCTTTTTTGACGGTTCCGATTGCGCGGATAATCTCCGGTCGGATGAATTTATCCGAAATCGGGAAATTCGCACGCGCGCGCGCCGTGTGGATGCCGGTATAGCTGTCCGCCGGAATCTCCATCTTGCCGAGCAGGTCTTTTTCAACTCTTGATTGCATAAGTCCTGTTAAAATAATGTTTTGGGTCGCCCCATTCGCCGAGGGCGATTTCCCTATCTATTGATTTTAATTTTTTGATAAATTCCTCGCCTTTTTTGCCTTCGAGCACATCGGTCATCGCCTTGCCATCGTATAGCAGATAATTCGATCGGTGCTCGTGTGGCGTCAGCACAGGCATAAGCACATTCGCGCCGAAGCGGATTCCCTCGAATTTGCCCTCGGGCCGTATGGTTTCCAGCGCGGTGGTCGAAGCAATATTGACGTCGCCCAAAACGATCCGCGCAACGGCGATCATTTTCAGCGAGAGCTGGTAAATCTCGTCGGTAAGCGCGGCCCAGCGCTCGAAATAGCCCCCCAGCGGGGTTTGGCGGTGCACCAGATACGGCCCCATGCCGATCATGTCGATATCCATCGCGCGGAAAAAGACAATATCGCGCGCCAGGTCTTCGATGGTCTGGCCGGGGATGCCGATCATTACGCCGGTGCCGGTCTGGTAGCCAATATTTTTTAATGAATTAAGGGCTCTGATTCGCTGTTCGAATGTCTGCTCGGGGGGATGGATTTTTTCGAAAATTGCGGGATTGGATGTCTCGATACGTAGCAGGTAGCGGTGCGCCCCGGCTTCGTAGAGCCGGCGGTAATGGGCATCCGAAAGCTCGCCCACGCTGAGCGTTATGCCCAGGCCCTCGGGCAGTTCGTCCGAAGCGGTCTCTTCTTTGATGCGATAAATTAATTTTTCGAGAAATATTATGAATTGCGCGACGTTTCTCTGGCCGGACTGAAGGACGAATGAGCCATATCCATGCCCGGCAGTCCATCGCGCGGCTTCGAGTATTTCTTCCTCGTCGAGCGTGTATCGCTTGACGCCGTGATTGTCGCGCCGGATGCCGCAGTAAAGGCAGTTGCAGGTGCAAATATTCGAAAATTCGACTAATCCGCGCAGGTATAATTTATTGCCGATATTCCGTCGAAGCGAAGAGTCCGCCGCCCCGCGCAGCAATTCGATGTCGTCGGGGCGCTCGGCCGAGAGCATCGTGACGATGTCGTCATAGCCGAATTCATTCTGTGTTAATATATCTTTAATCGTTTTCATTATATATATAAATCCCGCTCGCCGAGTTCGATGCGGCGCAGAAATTCGCGGGTTTTCTCCTTTACTTTTTCGTTTGGAATTGATTCAAGCTCTCGTTCGATCAGCTTTTCGCCAGCGCGGCGGGTTTCTTCGTCTGCGTAGTCCATCAGGTATTCCTTCAGCGTGGTCAGACCGTTCGGCTGGCAGAACAGCTTGATTAATCCTGGCTTAGCCTGATCCATAAAGTCCTTGCCAACGCGGCCGAGCCGATAACAGGCCGTGCAGAACGAGGGCACAAATCCGCGGTCGATCACATCGGCGATGACCTCGCCCGAGCTGCGGCAGTCGTTCAGATTGAACTGGCCGCCGTCGTCGCCCTTGTTCGAGAATGCCTGTTTGTAGCCGCCGGGATTGGTCTTCGAGCCGGCGCTGATCTGCGATACGCCAAGGTCGAACAGCTCCGAACGTAATGCGGCGGTTTCGCGGGTGGAGAGAATCATACCGGTATAAGGCACAGCGAGCCGGATTACAGCGACAAGTTTTTTGAAATCGGTATCCGATACAGCGTGGGGTATGTGTTCTGCCGCCGGAGCATTGCGTGCGGGCTTTATTCGCGGAATCGAGATCGTATGCGGCCCGACGCCGAATTTTTCGTCCAGATGGCGCGCGTGCATCATCAGCGCCAGCACTTCGAATCGGTAATCATACAGCCCGAAAAGGGCGCCGATGCCTACGTCGTGCATTCCGTTTGCCAGCGCGCGGTCCATCGTGGTCACCCGCCAGTTGTAGTCGGCCTTTTTGCCGGAGGGGTGCATATATTTATATGTCTCGCGATGGTAAGTCTCCTGAAAAACGGTGTAAGTGCCAATGGGGACTTCCCTAATTTTTGCGAATTCGTTTTCGTCGAGCGGTGCGATTTCGATATTTATGCGCCGGATCGAATTGCCCTTGCTGTCGCGCACGGAATAAATTGCATTAATTGCTTCTATGAAATAATCCAGATTGCTTTTCTGATGATTTTCGCCCATGAGCAGCAGGATGCGCTTGTGGCCCTGCTCGAGAATTGCGCGGGTTTCGGCTTTGATCTCGTCGATAGAAAGGGCGCGGCGTTCGATCTCGCGGTTGTCCGCCCGGAACCCGCAGTAAAGGCAATTATTTGCGCAATAATTTGATACATAAAGCGGTGCAAAAAGGACCAGCCGGTTGCCATAAATTTCCTGCTTAACCCTCAGCGCCGTTGCGAATAATTTTCCGAGATGCTCCGGGTCTTCGATATTGAGCAGGGTGGCGACATCCTCCGGCGGAAGCCCCTTCATTTCGAGAGCTTTGTCAAGGATAATTGCGATTTCTTCATCTCCGGGGCTGTTGGATTTTTCGATCAGGTGATGGATAGCCGCTTCGTCGATAAACTGATCGCTTATTTTCTGTATTTTTTGCATTATATATATCTGAAAATACTTGTCGGAAACTGTCAAATTTTCATAAGCAAACACGAAAAAAGCTCAAATAAATTTGATGAGCCTAAAATTTTGAAGAGCGCAATGAGAGAGGAATTCGCCGGAATTTTTCAAAAAATTATTAATAATAAAATATATTGCTTAATTTAAATGTCAAATCTCTGGAAATTCAAATATTACCTTTTTGAATTGATATGAAAATTTCCGCATTTCTGCTTTTGATGTTTATACCATTTTTTGCGGCCGGACAGGAAAGCGCCAGCCCGATAGACGACGCCAAATACGGCATATACGCAGGCTGGCAATACAATATTCATAGGCCCTCGTTCACCGCTCTGCCGGGAGTGCCCAATTGCTGCCCGCTGTTCGAAAAGGGCGACGGCAGCGGTTTCTCGGTCGGATTTTTGTACGAATTACCGATTCCCTTCGGATTCGAAGTAGGGCTGCGCGCTGGCTATAGCTCGCTCGGTGCGAAGCTTAGCCGGATCGAGGATGAATTCATTCGCGTGGGCGACGAGGCCGTCCGCGGCGAGTTCGAGCACATAATCGATGCGTCGCTGGCGGGGGTGGCCGTCGAACCGTATATCAGCTATAACGTCATATATGGTCTGCGTTTGCACGCGGGAGGTCATGCGAATTTCCTGCTGACGAAGACCTACGAACAGAGCGAGGTCATTCGTCAGCCATCCGACCGCGGCGTCTTTTACGACACCGGCACACGCACCCGCAACCAGAGCTCCGGGGATATCCCCGAGTCGTCATCGATTTACGCCGCGCTCACCGCGGGGATCAGCTATGAGCTGCCGCTGAACGCCGATAATACCATGCGGCTGGCTCCGGAAGTTCATTTTGCGCTGGGGCTTACGGATTTCGTTCGCCAGACCAAATGGAAGGGCGATTTTTTGCGCGCGGGGCTGGCGATCAAATACGCACCCGAACCTGCGCCTAAAGTCGAATACCGCGAAGAGCTTCGCATCGATACGCTCGAAATCGAATCGAAGGATATTCGCGTTGCCGAATACGTCCGCGGCCGTGAAATACCGATGGACGAGATCGAGGAAAAGGCGGGCAAGCTAATAATTCGCAATCAGATACTGACGCGCACCGATACGATTTATACACCTGTGATGATCAAGGAGATCGTGCCGCTCGAGGTCAATATCGCTGTGAATACGGAAACGATCACGATTGCGAAAAAATACACGGCGGAATCCTTTCCGCTGATGCCGCTCGTGTTTTTCAAGAAAAATTCCGATAAGCCATTGGATTTATATGATTTAATTAATAATAAAAATGAATTTTCGCTTAATGAAACCCAGCCAAAACCGCTGGAATTTCATCGCAAACTTCTGAATATAATCGGCCAGAGGATGTTCGAAAATCCTGACTATCGCATTACTCTGATCGGGGGCGCGGATTCTGTGACCGAGCGTTCCGACTGCCAGCTTGCACTTAGGCGTGTGCATTACATAAGAGATTACTTTGTAAATATATGGGATATAGATACTTCCCGGATTGCAATCAATGTGCCCGAAAGCAAATGCTATCCCGAAAATCCAACGGTCACCCGCAACGAAATCGGATATTCCGAGAACCGCCGCGTCACAATTGTTGCCAACGACCCGGCTCTGCTGCGGCCGATTGTAAGAACTCATCCAGTCGATATTGCCACCGTGGAACCCCCGGCAATTTATATAGACCCGCATGGCTCGACTGTTTCCGGCGTAGGCCAGTGGCGCGCGTTGGCTCTCCAGGGCGTTGATACGCTGCTCGACGTCCGCGGCGAGGGAGCCCCGAAAATGATCGAGCACTCGATTAGTCAAACCGATGCGATGGAGCTGAATTCCCATCAGCCGATAGATATTTATTATCAAATTGCCGACACCGCCGGCAAAAGCGCGGCCGCATATCAGTCAATCGAAGTGGTCAAGGATACGGTCTCAAACGAGATTCGCCGGATTGCTTTTGTTCTGTTCGAGGTGCGGAAGTCGGATATTCGCGACAATCATATATTTGCGCTGCGAAATCTGATGGGATATGTCGAATCGGACGACAAAATCCGAATAACCGGTTACACGGATAACCTCGGCAACCCCGAAATAAATATAGAGCTTGCCGCCGAACGCGCGCGCAATACCGCCGGATTCATCAAAGAAATCAAGCCGGATGCGAATATTATTTATGCAAAAGGGCTTGTATTCGAGGAGTTTCCGCCGGGAATCGATTCTTACGACACCCCGCCGGAGCGCTTCCTTTCGCGCACGGTATTGATAGAGATCATCCGCGAATAAGCGCCAAATTCGGGCAATTCTATCCGGTTTTGTTCGTTCATTTTGGTGAACGATTTACCAATTTTTAATACTCAGAAAAAGCAATGGAAAGCAAGATAGAAAAACTAAACAGGCTACGCAAAGAACGCAACGCAGTCATACTCGCGCATTACTACCAGGAACCCGAAATTCAGGATGCCGCCGACTTCCTCGGCGACAGCCTCGCGCTGGCTCAGGCCGCCAAAAAGACCGACGCCGACGTCATACTCTTCTGCGGCGTGCATTTTATGGCCGAGACCGCAAAGATTCTCAACCCGGACAAAATTGTCCTTATTCCCGACCCTGAAGCCGGATGTTCGCTCGCAGAAAGCGCCGAGCCAGGAGCATTCAAAAAATGGATCGACGACAACCAGCCCTGCACAGTGATCTCTTATATAAATTGCACCGCAGCGGTCAAGGCGATGTCGGACATTATCTGTACATCATCCAATGCCGACAAAATCGTCCTGAGCGTGCCCGAAGGCGAGAAAATTCTTTTCGCGCCGGACAAATATCTCGGGCGATACGTCGAAAAAATCACCGGCCGCGATATGACGCTCTGGAATGGCACATGCCAGGTGCACGAGATTTTCTCCGAGCAGGCGATAATCGGAATGCAGGCAGAACACCCCGACGCGGAAGTGCTCGCGCATCCGGAGTGCCCGCCGAATGTGCTCGACTACGCCGACTTCATCGGATCGACCAGCAAGATAATCACCCGCGCAAAGGACAGCGACCGCAGCAAATTCATCGTTGCCACCGAGCCGGGAATAATTCATCAGATGAAAAAAGAAATGCCCGATAAGGAATTTCTCGCGGTACCGAACATGGAGGGCTGCGCCTGCAACGAATGTCCGTTTATGCGGTTGAATACGATCGACAAAATGATCGCCGCGCTCGAACGGCTCGGGCCCCGCATCGAAATGGACGAAGAAGTTCGGCTGCGCGCGTTGAAGCCGCTCGAAAGAATGCTGGAGCTGAGCAAATGATCGAATACACGATATATAACAAATTGCCGGATGAATATATCCGCGCCAAAGCAATTGAATTCATGGCCGAGGATGCCCCGCGGGGGGATGCCACCACCGATCCGATATTCGACCGCGGCGCAGCGGCCCGGGCGATTATCGAGGCCCAGAGCGATCTGGTATTCGCCGGCGAACCATTGATCCGCAATTTTTTTGACGAGAGCTGTTTGGTGGAAGTCCTTGCCCGCGATGGAGATAAGCTCCGGGACGGCGACATCATCGCCCGGATCGACGGTCCGGCGGCGCAGATCCTGCGCACCGAGCGGGTATTGCTGAATTTGCTCCAGAGGCTGTGCGGAATTGCAACGCAAACGCTTGAATACGCGCGGCTTGCATCGCCATACGGAGTAAAAGTGCTGGATACGCGAAAGACTACTCCCGGATTGCGGCTGTTCGAAAAATACGCAGTCGCAGTGGGCGGGGGATTCAACCACCGGCTGGATTTATCTTCTGGAATATTGGTTAAGGACAATCATATCACTGCAGCGGGCAGCATCGGACGGGCGGTCGATAAAATCCGGCGCGCAGGCGCGGGGTTGCCGATAGAGCTCGAGGTCGATACGTTTGATCAGATTGCCGAGGGGCTTGCTGCGCGTGTGGATGGCTTTCTGCTGGATAATATGACTCCGGACGAATGCCGCCGGGCAGTCGAAATCATCCGCGATTCGCCAGATGGCGGGGATATATTTATAGAGGCCTCGGGCGGGATTAATCTGATTACAATCGCTGATTACGCCGCCGCGGGAGTCAATGCCGTATCGGTAGGAGCGCTGACGCACAGCGTCCGCGCCGCGGATATTCATATGGAATTCGACTAAGCGGCGATTTCCTTTAGGGGAATTGTAAAGTAGAAAGTGCTGCCTTTGCCTACTTCGCTTTCGACGTAAATCTCGCCGCCGTTTTTGTTTACGAATTCTTTGACCAGCATAAGGCCCAGCCCTGTGCCGGGTTCGTTCTGAGTGCCCGGGGTGGATATTTTTTCTCCGGCGGTAAATAATTTTGCTTGTATTTCCTCCGGTATGCCTGCACCCTGATCCTGAATACCGATTTTCACGAAATCGCCTTCCTCGCCGGCTTTGAATATTGTAATTTTCGAATCTTTGTACGAAAATTTGATCGCATTCGAGAATAAATTGCGAACGATTGTATACATCATATTGTCGTCTGCGTAAACCACTGTATCATTGGGGATTTCGTTGACCAGCCGGATGCCTTTCTGATCGGCGCCCGGAGCCAGCAGATCGATAGCGCGGCGGGCGATCATATGGAAATCGGTTTTGTGCGGCTCGTAAGGGATGATATTCCGCTTGGCGCGCGACCACTCCAGCAGGCTTTCCAGAAGCCGGAAAGATCCCTGGGCAGCAGCATACATCGTCTGCGCAAAGTCGGAAATTTCCTTTTTATCCATCGAATCCAGATCGTTTTTCATTACTTCGGATAGCCCCATAAAGCTGCCTATCGGTCCGCGCAGGTCGTGGGCGATAATCGAGAAGAATTTATCTTTTTCCTGGTTAATGCCCTCCAGTTTGGAATTGGCCTCGCGAAGTTCCTGCTCGGATCCGAGTATGTGCTGATACATATGATTCAGGCGTGAGTTATGCCGCTCGAGGGAATTGTGGGCCAGCCGTAGATCGCGATTACGCTTTTCGAGCGTTGAATTCTGTCGCCGGATTGTTTTAAATGCCTCCTGCAGATTGATATGATTTTTGATGCGCACGGCAATTTCCGCGTGATTGAAGGGCTTGGTAACGTAATCCACCGCTCCGAGCTGGAATCCGTGGACTATGTCGTCGGTCTCGTTCTTTGCAGTCAGAAAAATAACTGGAATTTCGCGGGTTTCGGGGTCGGCCTTGAGTTTTTCGCAGACCTCGAATCCGCTCATTTCGGGCATCATAATATCGAGTAATATCAGGTCGGGCTTTTTTTCTCGGGCTATTTCGAGCGCCTTCGGGCCGTTTTTGGCGATCAGAAGGCTGTAGTTTTTATTCAGCACCGAGGCTATGACCTGAAGATTGCGCGGCTGGTCGTCGACAATCAGTATCGAGCTTTTTTCTATAATGTGTTCATTGTTTTCCATGGTTATTCCTGGTTTTCCATATTATTAAATATCAGTATTAATTTATTCAGATATTTTTCAATTCTTTCGAATTCAAAACTTTCCGAGCTTAATAATAGTTGATTCGAGATTTCTGAAATTAAAGAAATTTTATTCTCTTCGGCAAATTCTTTTAAGTCACGGGCAAACTTATCGAGCTGCGAGATGTCCATAATATCCAGCAGTCGCGCGGCGTCGGCATGAAATTTTTCTTTAAATATTTTAATAATCCCGGGTGAAAATTCCTCGAAAAATGTTTCCGAAATTTCGTCGATTTCGATGTGGTCTTCCAGGGGAGGGTCGATAATCGAATGCGTAAGGTGCTGGATCAGCTCATTAATAAGATCGTTTTTCTGAACGGGCTTGCGAAGGTATCCGTCGAAGCTGGCTTTGATGCGGTCATTTTCTGGCTGCATTGCCGATGCGGTGAACGCCACGATCGGGATATCCTTTATTTCGGGGATTTCGCGGATTATGCGGGTGGTTTCGTAGCCATCGATTTCTGGCATCCGCAGATCCATCAGTATTAAATTTGGTCGAATTGTATCCAGCAGCCGGATAGCCTCGCGGCCTGATTCGGCCTCGACGATGGATAGCTCTGTCTGATTGAGATATGACTTTACCAGCATACGATTCTGTGCGATGTCGTCGACCACCATAACTGTGGCGCTTTCGAAAATTATCCTTTCGGAGTCCCATTTGAAAATATTACGGTTAGAATTCGTCGGCGCTGCGAGCGGCACCGAATCGAGCGCAAGAGTAAATGTACTGCCCTCGCCGGGACGGCTTTCCAGTTCGATTCTGCCATGCATCATCAGGGCCAGACGTTTGCTGATAGCCAGCCCGAGTCCGGTGCCGCCGTATTTGCGGGTGCTCTGGCCGGTCTGCTGGCTGAATGATGCGAATACATTTTCCTGCTCGGCTGGTTCGATGCCGATGCCTGAGTCGGCTACGGCAATTCGCAGGTCGATTGTTTCGTCGGTAGCGCTGCGGGCGGCGGCGTGGAGTCTTACGAAGCCGCTGTCGGTAAATTTGATAGCATTGCCAAGCAGATTGAGTAATATCTGTCGCAGTCGGATTTCGTCTAAAAATACGCCTTCGGGGAAGTCCTCTTCGATAATCAGCCGCAGATCGAGATTTTTCTCGCGGGCCTTCTGAGAGAATATATCGACTAATTCCTGTAGCGTAACCCTCGGATTGATTGGTTCGTTTTCGAGTTCGAGCTTGCCGGATTCGATTTTCGAAAGGTCGAGTATGTCGTTGATAAGCGAGAGCAGTGTCTTGCCGCTGGCGAGTATGGTCTTCAGATAGCTTCGTTTCTGGTTGTCTTTTGTCGTGTTAAGCAGGATTTCGCTGAATCCGAGAATTGAGTTCATTGGCGTGCGGATTTCGTGGCTCATATTTGCCAGAAATATGGATTTGGCGCTGTTGGCGTGTTCGGCCTCGTTTTTTGCCTGGAGCAATTCTTTTTCGAAAATCTTGCGCTCGGTAATGTCGCGCGATATTCCGGCAATCATATATATATTGCCTTTGTCGTCGTTGATGGGTACCAGATTGGTCATCCATGTCCGCCGACCCCCGGGCAGCGCAAGCTCTTCCTCGTAATTATAAGGCCTTGCGTTTTCGTGGCAGAAGGAATAATTCAGGATAACTTTTGCCGCCATTTCCTGGCCGAGCAATTCCTCGGGAGTTTTGCCGGCGATTATGTCGTTTGTGAATCCGGTTAGCTGCTGATGGGTGGGATTGATTGCCACATATCTGAACTGGCCGGGCCCCTCGACTGCGATCAGGAAGATAGCATCGGATGAATTATTGAAAAGTCCGTTATACTGGCGTTCGGATTCGCGGATTTTTTCTTCATATATTTTCCTTTCGGAAATGTCTTTGATAATACCTATGGCATGCCACTTGTCGTCGATTTTCAGGGAGCTGAGAGCGATTTCGACAGGGAATTCCTCGCCGCCCTTGCGGATAGCGGTCAGCTCGAGTGACTGACCGACTGCGTTGCCCTCGCCGGTTTTACTGAATTTTTCGAATCCCTTTCGGAAGGGTTCGTAATATTTTGCCGGCGCAATAAGTTTGTGGAGGTCTTTGCCGATAGCTTCTTTTTCGGAGTAGCCGAAAATCTTTTCGGCGGCACGATTCCATAATTCGATTCTGCCTTTGTGATTTATATATATAATTGCGTCGTGGGCTGCCATAGTGAATTTTTTGAGCTTTTCTTCGCTGCGGGCTATTATTCCCTCGGCGATTTTTTGAGTGGAAATATCCACGAAAGTTTCGAGTATGTACTCAATTCCGCCGAGGTTAATTCCGACGCTGGATTTTAGCAGATATATGGGCGTGCCGTCGCGGCGCAGCATTTCGCGCTCGGCAGGCTCGGCGGAGATGTTCATTTCGCAGGCGCCGCAATATCCTACGTCCCGACATATTGTATCGGTGCATCTATGTCCGATAAGCTCTTCCCGGGTAATGTCCAGCATGTTCAGCGCTTTGGAATTGACATAATTTACCATCTTAGTGGTTCGCTCGATCAGCAGAATCCCGACCTGGGCGGTCTCCTGAATAGTAGCCAGAAATTCTTCGCGCTCGCGCAATTCGTTCAGCATCCGAACATTTTCGCTGACGTCGCGCTGAATGCCGAAGTGGCCTGCGAATCTGCCTTCGGAGTCGTACATACATATATAATCGCCCTCTATCCACATCTGGGTGCCGTCGGCGCGTCTTTCGTCGGTTTCTATATGCAGCCTGCGTTCGTCGAGCATTTTTTTCCAGATGGTTTTTCCGGTTTCTATATCGTGAGCAAAGAAATCGCGCGGAGTCATTCCCAGAAAATCTTCTTCCTTAAGCTGGTACTGATCGAGCATGGCCTGGTTGATTCGTGTTATTCGCTGGTGGTCGAATATGTGCTCCAGCGCGATGTCGCGGTCGGTTTCGTCATTCCATTCGACAGGTTGGTCCATCATCATAAAAAAGAAGCCATCCATCGACTGGGCGAAGAACAAATCGAGCCTTTCTTTGCTGGACCGGAGCTCGTCTTCCATTTGAATGCGATCAGTAATGTCCGAATGTGTGCCGATCATGCGCAGCGGGTTGCCTGCTTCGTCGCGCTCGAATACGCGGCCGCGGTCGAGTATCCATTTATAGCTGCCGTCCTTGCAGAGCACGCGGTGTTCATTTACATAATAATCATTGCGGCCCTCCATATGTGCGGTTATGTCGGCCATAACCCTGCTGAGATCATCCGGATGGACTCGCTTTTCCCATTCGTCGAGTGAGTTTTCGATTTCATTTTCCCGAAATCCGAGCATGTTTTTCCATTGCCGGGAAAAAAACACCTCGCTGGTCTGAATATTCCAGTCCCAGACTCCGTCGCCGCTGCCTTCGAGAGCGAATTTCCAGCGGTTTTCGCTTTCTATCAGCTTATTTTCGTATAATTTGCGGCCGCGGATTTCTTCCTGCAACTGGTTGTTGGCAATTTCGAGCTGCACATTTTTTTGCTCGAGCTCTGCGCGGTCAAGTCGGGATTGCGCTTCGGATTCCTTGATTTTGCTAATATCAAATACATATCCGAGGAAATATTCCGGATTGCCATTGTCATAATTCATGATTGCTGTAAAATCATTCACCCAGAGCGCGTGGCCGTTTTTATGGCGTACTCGGTATGGAGAATGCTGCAGAAACGATTTTTTGCTGTCAATCGCTTTTTTCATTTCGGAATTTATTAGTGATAAATCTTCCGGAAGAATAATTTCCGAATAATCTATCCTCCTTTCGAGGAAGTCTTCGCGGGTCCAGCCGAACAGGTCGCGCACATTTTCGGACACGAATTCTACGGGCCAGCCCGGAGCATTGCGCCAGCGGAACATTACCACAGGCCCCTTGCTGAAGAGACGAAGCTGCTGATCGGTTTCCAGTGCGAGCCCGAAGTTAGTACTTAATACAGCCATGAAATGTTCGCCGGAGATATGCTCGATGCTGATCTGATAGATATCGCCGGATCCGGCGAACCTGTATTCCTGCGAACTGATTTCGTCGGGATTATCAGGCAGTCCGGAGATAAATTCGGCTTCGGGGAAGCGCCCCGATTCGATAAGCGCGGCTAATCGCTGGTTGGTCAGCGCAATAGACCAATGGATGGATGCGCCAGACTCGTTCGGCTGGCGGCGTATAACAGCGGCTGGCCGTTCGATGGCATTTATAAGAGGGGCGAATGAGCTCAGGGAATTCATATATCAACTTTAATAAAATGTATCCTTCAGGAAAAAAAACGAGTAAGAAGTATATATATTTAATCAAATTGAGAAAATCAGCGCCTTCTTATTTCAATTAATGGAATTAAGATGATTTAAACAAATTTAAAAAAATTCAGAAAAAAGTGAGACTTTTTTGGATTTGTGTGTCATTAATATATATCCCCGGGGCGAACATAAAATTTATCATTCGGAGGCAAAGCGATGAGATTTTTTTACGCAATTTTATTGGTCATTTTTGCTGGCGCTACGGCCAGCGCCCAGCAATTAATCAGAATGGACTCGATGAAGCTTGTATGGAGCCATGGCACTATCGAAAAAACAATCGACAATCCCGACGGATTCGAGCTGCTCGCCGGCGACGGCAGCATCCGGCCGGTGTTTTATTTTACCAATGTGTCCGGCGCCGAGATCGAAAACGCAGCATTCCGCGTGCAATTTTTCAATATCCGCAGCCAGCGCCTGGTGTATAACCGCAATCTCTGCGCCGACAAATTCGGCGCCTCCGCGGCGGGAGAGATTGCCGTTCGATTCATTTGCCAGCCGAATGATACGATCCGCGCTATAGATATATATTTCTCAGAGCTTCCCGATGCGCCCGACGAAGTCGATGTCCGGTTCTATGTTACGGATTCGACAGGTATGCCCGGCACGGATGACGACTATCTCATGCGTGAGATGACAATCCGCCGGGGCGATGACAACGGCGAATATAAATTTGGCGCTTATGTCAGCTATCCGATTGATCCGCCGCTGGTTATAACCGAGGATGAAAACGAGGACATCTGGGTCGCGCTCGGACAGCGCGGCGCCGCTTCGTTCGGGCTTGGCGCGGCCTCGATCGGTACGGGGATGGTGACCACCTCGATCTCGGACGACCCGGCTAAGATAGTCTGCGCGCCGATTGCGACCGACTATAATTCATTCCGGGGAATTGCGGGTCGGCGCACAGGCGTTCGCGGCGATTTCCACAATTATTACGTATATCGCAACGAGGGCGGCGAGTGGCATTCGTTTATGCCCGAAACAGGGCTGCCGGCCTATCCGCATCTGGATGCCGGGGGCAATATCAACGGCGTTAAGACCTACGCCCAGGGCACATGGATACCGATGATCCGCCTGCCCTTTATCGGGAGCACCGAGGTCGGAGTCGCCGAGGAGACTGCCCGCGATTTAAATATATACCCCAATCCGTCGCGGGGCGCATTCACGCTTTCGATGGATGCAGCGCCGGGCCGCTATGAAATATCAATTTGCGACGAACTTGGCCGGACGCTGGCCATGGCGGACGCATTCGACTGGGGCGGAGGCGCTATCGAGCGTAATTACGACTTCGGCTGGCTGCCAGCCGGAGCGTATTATCTGCGCATCAAGAGCGGCGATGATACATTCGCCCGCAAGTTGATGATTATCAGATAATTAAGATGGCTGTCAGATAATTGAATTAATTAATGCACGAAAAAAAGGAGGACTGCGAATCGGCGCGGCCCTCCTTTTGGTTTTCCTGTTAAATTATTCTATTTAACCCAGTTAACGCTGGTGTTGTATGCCGAGATAAATATTTCCTCCATATCCTCGGGGTCGAATGTTTTGCGGGTTTCCGGATGCTCCATAATTTCCGATGAATTCAGATCGTAAGTGACTAATTCGATAGTATAGGCCTGCCTGTTGATTTTCCAGATTGCTAAGCCGCGTCCGCTGTGCGACCAGGTCGGCGCCCAATAGGCAATCGAATCGGATTGCGCGTTTGCGATATTAGTTGAAGTGCCGTCGAATCCATACTTAATTAAGATATTATTCAGACTGACATAAACGAATTTGTCTTCGGTGGGCGAGGCAGCAATCCAATCGCAATTTTCATTGAAATACTGAGTGTCATAGGAGGCGTCCGCGGAAACCAGTCCCGGGCCGATATGATAATCCATAACGAGAACATTTGCGCCGTCGTGTGTCCAGTCGATGATGGTCTGATAACCGGGTTTTTTACGCAATGAATCATTGTTCAGTTTGGTCAGCTCGCTGCCATCGGTGCGGCATTTATATAAATATGATCTCTCGTTTTCTTCTTCATATTTGATGAATGCCAGCCATTCGCCGTCGGGCGAGATGTCGATTGTTTCGTTTGTAACTCCTTCTGCGAGAATCGCTTCCTCGGCTGTGTCGAAGTTATACATTGCCAGATCGCGCGGGGCGTCGTCCTCGATTGTGACGTAAAACATGCGAAATCCGTCGGGCGCGAGCACCGCATTGGGCTTGTCGATAACCTTGCTGCCAAGTCCCATGCCGTCAAGCGCTTGTTTTAATTCGATTTCGAAATTGCCCGGCTCAACCCAGCTTGCGGTGAGCATATTTCCGCTTCGGATTCTGCCGCAGAGCATCACGCCGGCCGGAGAAGATTCGGTAATAGATGATTTATTTCCGTCGATACTGAGCTGATTAATCTTAACGCCGTCCATTCCTTTAATTTCGGTCGAAAAGCTGTTGTATAGAATATATGACTTTTCGGACTGGGGCTCATTGCCGTTTTCTTTGCACGAAACCGCGAGAAACCCCAGTAAGATAATTACGATGAAAATTTTAAAATAATTGAGCATCAGCTTTCCTTGAGTATTATTTTAAAGTATGATTTTAAATTAAATAAATTATTATCTGACCCAGTAAGGCTTGCTGAGCATGGGCAGGATGAATTGTACATCATCGAAGTTATCCCCCGCATAGATGGTTTTGGTTTCGTCAATATCCATAATTTTTTTGGTATCGAGATCATAAGTTGCAATAGTGAATGCTCTTTCCACCAGATTGACTTTCATGAACACAACTCCATTACCATCTTTCGACCAAATAGGATAAAGATACTTCAGGGTGTCCGATCCGGATGAAATAAGCAACTCCGGAGCAGCCGAGGGACTTTCTTTCAGATAGATATTACCTTCATTATAATTGTCAAAAACAATCTGATTACTGATTGGCGAAAATGTCATCCGAAGACTTTTATTCCCGGGTATTTCCGTTTCCGCGCTGCCGTCTGATTTTACGATCAGGTATCCGCCCTCGCGCATATCAACAAGGATTTCTTCGCCGTCGGGCGACCAGCTTATTTGCGATGGTCCGTCGTCGAAGTCATTAATTTCCGTAAGAGAAAGCTTTTCTAATTCGCTGCCGTCGATTCTGCATTTATATAAATAAGTCTTTGGGTCGTCTTCCGAATAAGTATAAAAAGCCAGCCACTCGCCGTCGGGCGAAAGCGCAAGCCACGGCGAGGTGATACCCTCTATAACAATAGTTTTTTCTCCTGATGAAGCGTCGAACTCCACTATTTCACCGTAATCCGAATCGTCGTTGACGTAATAAACTTTGCTGCCATCCGGCGAGATTGGAATATATGCTGTCAAGTAACGAGACGCTTCTATTTGGGCAACTTCGATCCGTGAATCGTCTTGCAGATTGTTCAAATAAATTGTGCCTTCGTCCTCATCGATAAATTCACAAGTCACAATTTTCCCGTTGCGAACTTCGCTGAGCAGCATATTTTTTTGCGGCAGCAGTGCGCTTAGCGTTGCATTGCTGCCGTTGATATCTACGCGATTGACCTTTACCATATCGGGTTCTTGCAATTCAAAATTGAAAGTATTATAGACGATATACGACTTTTCGGACTGCGGATCGGTGGAGTTTTCCGAACATGCCGCAGCAAATGCCAGCATGGCAAAACAAATCAAAAAATTGAGTGGATTACGCATTGCACTTCCCGGAAATTTGTTTAGAAAATTGATTCCCATAAATATAATAAATTATTCCAATATAATTATCTCATTATTAAAAATGATTTTGCGGAATAATGATTCCCGCTCTTATTTATATAATAATAGCTTCCGGCGGGCAGTGTGGAAATATCGATCTGCGCCAGAGCATTGCCCGCTTCTTCAGGAGTAATCGAATGGCTCTTGGCGACTTTGCCCGCGGAGTTGACAATCAGCATTTCCTCTCGCGGCGCGGCTCCGACGAGCGGGATATTCAGTATATCCGATGCGGGGTTGGGCCATGCGGCCAGCGCCCCGGTTTCAGCCTCGATCCCGGTGGGGTATTCGACCACCGGCATAATCAGGATGTCGATGTCCGGTTCGACGGTCATTTGCATACAGGGAATATTATCCAGATAATAGCATATATAATTATCCGGCGCGCTGGCCTGCATCACTGTGGCGGTACGCTCACCGCAGGCGTCGCCGACGTTATTGGTGGCCACCCAGATAGTATCGGCCGCTTCCTCGCCGCTGTCGATCCGGAAATATACCACAAAGTCATTGTCGACCGCGGCGGGCTCGTCGAATGCGATATAACTCCTGCGCGAGGCTGTGTCGATTTCCGTAGAATTGATGCTTCCCGAGGCGATTGGCGTGCCTTTGGCCAGGCCGGTGGCAAAATCCATTTCATAGAGCAGCAGATCGAAGACGTCGGGCTCGCCCATTTGCTTTTTATCCGGTATCATCACTATGCAGCCGCGCACGACGGCTTCGTCGCGAAATCGGTAGCGGGCGCCGACGTAATTGAAAAAGCCATTGGTGCCGGTAAGGCATAGCTCTTTGCCCTCGAATGCGAATCGCAGAGAAGTGAAGTCGCTGGTGCGGTCGAGGTATTGGCTCAGTGTGTCGGCACCGGTGCTTTGCATTTGCGGAGCTTTGATTTTCGCAGAATTAATTTCGAGCGGATTGCTTTCGGTGAATTGTGCGCTGGCGCTGAATATGCCTGCGCACAGAAAAGCCATTGCGAATGCGAGAATTCGTTTCATTTTTCCATTCCTTTTGATTGATATAAATGTGCTGTTGTTTCGTTATAACCGATCGGTCGTTCTGATAAATAGGAGACATAATTCCCGGAAAAGTTTCTAATGAATGAATAATTAATTCTCAAAAATCTTTGGATTTGTAAAAAATTATTAAGTTTGCAGGAATATAATCTGTGATTAAATTTTTGAATGATAAAGATGTACGAAACCGAAATACTGGTGGCGGGCACAGGACTTGCCGGAGCGATGGCTGCGATAACTGCGGCCGATCTCGGGCGGAAGGTTACCATCGTCACCAAATCCGACAAACTGCTTAGCGGGAATACGCCTTATGCCCAGGGCGGCATTATATATAAGGGGCTTAAAGACACGCCCGAAAAAATGAAGTACGACATTATGACCGCCGGCGACGGCCATTGCTGGGAGCCCGCAGTCGATAAGCTGACAGAAGACGGCCCGCGGCTCGTCCGCAAATATCTGATAGAACGCTTTGGGGTGGATTTCGACCGCACCGGCGGCGGCCAGCTCGACCTGATCGCCGAGGGTGCGCATTCGGAGCCGCGTATAATTCATTCGAAGGATCAGACCGGGCGAAGCATACAGAAGGCAGTGCTCGACGAACTCGAAAAGCACCCGAATATAGAAATACTGACCGGCCATACTCTGATCGATCTGCTGACTTTTTCGCATAACTCTAAAAATACACTGGATATATATAAAAAGCCGACATGCTTCGGGGCATTCGTGCTGGATAACGACAGCGGCGAAATCAGCCCGATTTATTCTATTCATACGATACTGGCCACCGGCGGTCTGGGGCAGATATTCCTGCATACGACCAATCGGCCAGGCGCCACCGGTGACGGCATCGCTACGGCATGGAGGGCCGGAGCGCGCTGCTTCAATCTGCATTATATCCAGTTTCATCCGACAACCTTTTATAATCATGGCGAGCGCTTTCTGATCTCCGAGGCCGTTCGCGGCGAGGGCGGGGTATTGATCGACCACAACGGCCGCCAGTTCATGAAGGATTTTCACGAGCTGGGATCGCTGGCTCCGCGCGACATTGTTGCCCGCGGCATCCACCAGACCCTGCTCGATTCGGGGCGCTCCTGCGTATATCTGGATATTTCTTTCAAGGATACGGAGCTGATTAAGTCCCGATTCCCGAATATATATAAGCATTGCCTGGAGCATAATATCGACATGGCCCGCGAGCCCATACCCGTGGTGCCGGCGGCGCATTATAGCTGCGGCGGGGTGGGGGTCAACCTGAATGGCCGGACCTCGCTCCAGCGGCTCTATGCGGTGGGAGAAGTGGCCTGCACCGGGGTACACGGCGCAAATCGTCTGGCATCGACATCGCTGCTCGAGAGCCTGGTGTGGGGATATGCCGCCGGAAAGGATTCGGCGGAAAAATGCGAGGACTGCCATTATTTCCCGGATATTTACCCCTGGCAGGAGGAGCAGGAAAACGTCGACCCCGCGCACATTGCTCAGGATTGGCTGACGATTAAAAATACCATGTGGAACTATGTCGGGCTGATGCGCACCCGCCAGAGGCTTTACCGCGCGCAGACAACTCTGAGGCATTTGCAGACCGAGATAGAGCAGTTCTACCGCCGGGCGAAGATGAGCCGCGGAATGATACAGCTTCGCAATGGGGTGCAGACCGCCATCGCAGTGGTCAATGCCGCTCAGGAATCCCGCGTCAGTCAGGGCGCGCATTATATGGAAGAGGACTGATCGCAAAAAACAAATTGAATATATAAATCAGTTATTCAATTAAAAAGCGATGCAAATTTTGGCAGAAAAATATGGAATAATTAAATTGCCGCCTTTGAAAACAATACGTCATAATTACGGAGAGCGAACCGGAAAATATGGAACATGGCAATGATATCCCGCTTTATACGCTGGCGCCGTTTGTGCTTATGCTCGGTGCGATCGCAGTGCTGCCGCTGGTAGCCCACAGGTTCTGGGAATCGAACCGCAACAAACTGATTATTTCGCTTGTGCTTGGCATTCCGACCGGCGCATGGATGCTCGCAAACGGCTTCCTGCACGAAGTCGAGCACGCGATGATTTTCGACTATGTGCCATTCATAATTCTGCTTGGCGGACTCTTCGTCATTACCGGCGGAATATATGTAAAAACCAATCTGAAATCAACGCCGATCGTGAATTCATCGATCCTTGCAATCGGCGCGATTCTGGCTTCGTTTATGGGCACTACCGGCGCGGCTATGCTGCTTATCCGCCCTTTGATGAATACAAACCGCGACCGCAAATACAAGGTGCATACCGTGCTGTTTTTTATCGCAACCGTGGCCAATTGCGGCGGTCTGCTCACTCCGCTGGGCGATCCGCCTTTGTTTATGATGTACCTTCGTGGCGCGCCTTTCGAGTGGTTTATGCAATTATTCCCGGAGTGGCTTGCGCTCAATCTTGTTGTTATAATTATATATTATTTTGTGGATAAATATCTCTCCGGCAAGGAGGGCTGGGAGATAGCGACCGACGTCAAGGTCTCGATCTCGCTCGAGGGCAAGCAGAATTTCATATTTCTGGCCGGGGTGGTCCTTTCGGTGGCATTTATCAATCAGAATACTATGCCGTTTCTAAATATTAATCCATATCTGGCATATATCCGGGAGGCGGTGATATTGCTTATGGCGCTGCTGTCGCTGAAGTTCACATCGCAGATGACCCGTGCGAATAATCACTTCTCGTGGGAGCCGATCGAGGAGGTTGCCTATCTTTTCCTGGGCATATTCCTTACGATGATTCCATGCCTTACGTTTCTGGAAATGCATGCGGGCGATCTGGGAGTTGATTCGCCGCTGAAGGTCTATTATTTTACGGGATTTCTGAGTTCATTCCTGGATAACACTCCGACTGCGGTTACATTCTATTCGCTGGTAAAGGGCCTTGTGGGGCTGAATCCCGAGATGATTGCCGGAGTAGAGACAGTGGCGGGAATTCCGGAGGCATATATGAAGGCAATAAGCGTGGCGTCGGTATTTTTCGGTGCGATGACTTATATCGGCAACGGCCCGAATTTTATGGTAAAAGCAATCGCCGAGAGCGAAGGCATCCGCATGCCGGATTTCTTTTCGTACATGATCAAATTTTCGCTGATCGTATTGCTTCCGATATTTGTGATTGTGGAGCTGTTGTTCATTTGATGAGTTGGCGTAAATTTCTCAAAAAATAGTTAGCTGCGACTAATTCCGCGTAAGGAATTACAATAGAAACACTTGGGTTACACGGAATAAAAACACGAACTTATACAGAAAAATATTTGATTGAAAATTTGTTCGAATTTTTCATTGCGATTAATTAAATTCGAAGATTACTGACTTGCAATATTCGAAAAGTCGGAAAAAGAGCATTTTTTAAGAATAATTGTGGAATAAATCATGCTGTCGAGCTTCGGAGTAATACTCTTATTCTTCATCATCGGAATAGTATTTGTGGCGATGGGGCTTATAGCCGCAGCCATCGTCCGGCCAAGCAATCCCACACCGCTGAAGCTAACCACCTATGAGTGCGGCGAGGAGCCCATTGGCGGCCCCTGGATCAAGTTTAATTTCAGGTTCTATATTGTCGCGCTGGTATTTCTTTTGTTCGATGTAGAGGTAGTGTTTCTGCTGCCCTGGTCGGTCGTATTCAAAGATCTGGGCTGGTTCGCATTTATCGAAATGATCATATTTGTGGTGATATTGCTCGCCGGGCTGGCCTATGTATGGGTAAAGGGCGACCTCGACTGGGAGCGTCCGATCCCGCAGATACCAACGCTCGAAGAACTGACAATCAGCAGGAAGAAATAGTTATCCGCTTTTATTAATACTCGGAGTCAATAATGGGACTTTTAGATAGATTAGGCAATCCCTACGAGGGAGGAGGAGTTATTCTTGGAACACTCGAAGACCTGCTTAACTGGGGCAGAAGCAAATCCGACTGGTATATGCATTTCGGAATTGCATGCTGCGCAATCGAATTCATGGCGGCCAATGCCGCGCACTTTGACTTTATGCGATTCGGATGCATCCCGCGCGCAAGTCCGCGCCAGGCAGACTTCATGATTATTTCCGGCACGGTTACCATGAAAATGGCCGAACGGATAATTACCCTCTACGAACAAATGCCCGACCCGAAATATGTGCTCTCGATGGGCAGCTGCGCCAACGCCGGCGGCCCCTACTGGAAGAACGGCTACCATGTGCTGAAGGGCGTCGACCGCATTATCCCGGTCGATGTGTATGTGCCCGGATGCCCGCCGCGGCCGGAAGCATTCCTCGAGGGAATGATCAAGCTGCAGACCAAGATCAGCAAAGAAGCTATCTTCAACAAGCGGAAAAGGCTCGAGGAGATGAGCAAAGAGCAGCTCGAAAGAAAAGCAACTGAGAATTTTCATAATATAATGAAAGAATCATGACAGCTCAGGAAATTTTCGAAAAACTGAATCAGGAAGTTCCCGACGCTAAAGCCGAACTCGTCGAGGAAGAGAACTACGAACCATATATAAATATCGCCGCAGAGAAGGTGGACGATGTCTGCTTTCTGATGCGCGACGACGACGATCTGAACTTCGATTATCTGATGTGCCTAAGCGGCATGGACTATGGCGACGACCTCGGAGTGGTTTATCACCTTTATTCCATCGCCAAAAAGCATAAAATCGTGCTCAAGACCACCGTCAAACGCGACGATCCGAAGCTGCCAACGGTCGAGACCATATGGAAAGCGGCCGACTGGCACGAGCGCGAGGCTTATGATATGTTCGGCTTAATATTCGAGGGGCATCATAATCTGATCCGCATCCTTTGTCCTTACGACTGGGAAGGTTATCCGCTGCGCAAGGACTATAAGGAGCCGGAGGAATATCACGGAATTAAAGTTCCCTATTAAGTATAAATTGTAATTAAATATACAGGTTATAAGATAGTGGGCGAAAAAAGAACTATCGAAATGCAGTACGGCGGTATCGAAAGCGACAAAATGCGCATTAATTTCGGTCCGCAGCACCCGTCGACTCACGGCGTGCTCCGACTCGAGGTCGAGGTCGACGGCGAAGTGGTCACAAATGTTATCCCGCATGTGGGATACCTGCACCGCTGCTTCGAAAAGCACGCCGAAAACAGCACCTATCCGCAGGTGATCCCCTATATCGACCGCATGGACTACATCTCGTCCATGAACAATGAATGGCCATACGTAATGGGCATCGAAAAGATGATGGGGATAGAGGTTTCCGAAAAAGTGGAGTATATCCGCGTGATTATGGCCGAGCTAAACCGAATCGGCAACCACCAGATTGCGGTGGCGACATTCGGTCTTGACGCGGGCGCATTCACTCCTTTTCTCTATTTCTTCCGCGACCGCGAAATGATTCTCGAATTATTCGAAAAAGTCTCGGGCGGCCGCCTCTTGTATAATTATTTCTGGGTCGGAGGCCTGGCTGGCGACGTCCCGCCCACATTCAAAGAGGACTGCCTCGAGATTATCCGCACAGTTCGCGAGACCAACCGCGAGGTGACAGACCTTTTGATCAATAACGAAATTTTCCTTGTCCGCACGGCAAATGTAGGAATTCTGCCGCCGGATGTGGCGATTAATTACGCATGCAGCGGCCCTGTGCTTCGCGGATCGGGCTTCCCGTTCGATTTGCGCCGCGACGAACCCTATTCGGTTTACGACCGCTTCGACTTCGAAATAGCCGTTGGCAAAGGCGAAGCAGGCACCGTAGGCGACTGCTGGGACCGCAATATCGTCAGGATGAATGAAATGGAGCAGAGCTGCCGGATAATCGAACAGGCGCTGGAGCAGATGCCCACCGAGGGCGACGTTAAGGAAAACGTGCCCAAGCGCGTAAAAGTACCTAAGGGCGAGCTATACTGCCGCGCGGAAAATCCAAAAGGCGAGCTCGGATTCTATATCGTATCCGATGGCAAAAACCAGCCTGCGCGATTGAAATCACGCGGCACGAGCTTTGTGAATCTCGCGGTACTGCCCGAAATATCAAAGGGATACATGGTCGCCGACCTGATCCTGATACTCGGCAGCGTGGATATAGTACTTGGTGAAGTTGACAGATAATTTTAAAAACATATAAAATAGTTTCGTAATGGAGCAAAACTTTTTATACGACCTTTTGGGCCAGAATCTCTGGTCGGCTCTGATTGTGGCAATCATACCGCTGGGCTTTCTGATTGTTTACGCCCTGATCGCAATTCTGGGCGAGCTGAAGATAGCCTCGTGGGTGCAGGACCGCCTGGGACCGATGCGTACCGGATGGAAAGGCGTTTTGCAGCCACTGGCCGAAGTAGTCAAGCTATTGCAAAAAGAAGATATTACGCCCGATGCAGTGGACAAGCCGCTGTTCAATATGGCGCCGTTTCTGATATTCATGGGCGCTTTCGCCTCGTTCGCGGTGATTCCCTTTAGCCCTGCATTTGTGCCGTCTGGTATCAATCTTGGGCTGTTCTACATATTCGCGGTGGGCTCGTTTGCGGTGATCGGCATCGTGATGGGCGGCTGGGCGTCGAACAACAAATACTCCCTTTTGGGAGCCATGCGTTCGGCTGCGCAGATCATCAGCTACGAAATCCCGGCTGCAATGGCGATACTTTCGATTGCCGCGCTTGGCGGATCGCTTGATTTATACCAGATCAACCTCGACCAGCACGGCTGGTTCTGGAACTGGTATGTGTTCGGCGGCGAGGGAAGCTGGGCGAAGATTCTGGTATGGCCATTCTCGTTCGGACTCTTCCTTATATATATAATTGCTTCGCTGGCCGAAACCAACCGTACGCCGTTCGATATTCCCGAAGGCGAATCCGAGATCGTGGCCGGCTACCACACCGAATACAGCGGTATGAAATTCGCGATGTTTTTCTTTGCGGAATATGCCAATATGTTCGTCGTGTCGGCGCTGATAGCCATACTCTTCCTGGGCGGATGGAACTCACCCTTCGGCGATTTCCTGAGCGGCCCGATCTGGGGTGTTTTCTGGTTTTTGGCCAAGTCGATGTTCTTCGTATTCGTGCAGATATGGCTTCGGTGGACTCTTCCCCGCCTGCGTGTGGATCAGCTTATGTATGTGGGGTGGAAGGTATTACTGCCGTTTTCGTTCGTATGCTTTTTAGCGATAAGCCTCTGGAGCATGTTAAAATAACAAAAATGTGAGACCGAGAATTCACATTGTTTGTCATAATTCATTTGGTGAAAAAATGGGTAATTACTTTAAAAATATATGGCTTGGTGTCTGGACAGTACTCATCGGAATGCGAATTACGCTGAAGCATATGTTCGGCAAAAAAGTGACCCGCCAGTATCCGGAGAAGTTTCATCCAATCGAGGAGGGGATAGTGCCGCAGAATTCGCGGAACCGGCTCTACCTTGACTGGGACGACTGCAACGGTTGCAACGGCTGCGTCCGGGCTTGTCCTTCTAACTGCATCACTGTCGACACTGTAAAAGTTGTGCCCGACGACGACATTCCGCCGCTGAAATCCGGCGGCAAACGCGGACTCTGGGTAACGAAATATGATATAGATTTTGCATTATGCTGTTTCTGCGGCCTATGTACGGATGCCTGCCCGACCTTTGCGATCAAAACGACGCCCGAGTTCGAGTATTCATCCTTCGACCGCGAAGACCTGGTCTATCACTTCGGCAAAATGACCGAAGAGCAGATTAAGGAAAAAACAGAGATGTTCAAAAAGCATCAGGCAGAAAAGAAAAAAGAAGCAGCCGCCAAAAAAGCCGCCGAAGCCAAAGCAAAGGCTGCCGAAGGCGGAAAAGAAAAGCCTGCTGCGAAAAAATCCGCGGATAAGCCCGAAAAAGGGAAAAAATCCGATGACAATAAAGATAATGAATAAAAAATACAACCAATAGAGCTGATAGTAACTATGGTATTACTCGACATTATTTTTTATCTGTTCGCGATCCTGATACTCGTATCAGCAGCGGTCGTGGCATTTTCGAAAAATATTATGTATGCGGCATTCTCGCTGTTGTTTACCTTCTTCGGAGTAGCGGGAATGTATGTATTGCTGAATGCCGACTTTATCGCCATTACCCAGATTATGATTTATATCGGGGGTATTCTGGTGCTGATAATATTCGGTGTTATGCTAACCACCAAGATTACCGGGGTGGACGTCAAATCAGGAACTCTCGGCCGGCTTCAGGTATGGACAGCCGGGATTGTGTCGGCTGCGATTGCGGTGCTGCTTGCGATAATGTATTGCACAGTGGACTGGCACACAGCCGAATTGCCGGAAAAAATCAATCCGTCGATCAATGAGATCGGATTTTTATTGCTGACGGATTACCTGATTGCATTCGAGGCGGCATCGATACTGCTATTGATAGCCATAATCGGCGCCGCATTAATTGCACGCAGAAGAAGTTAATTTTTGTACATAACGGGTTTCGCTATGAATATCGGATTAGAGCACTACCTGATAATTAGCGCGATATTGTTCTGCCTGGGGATGTTTGCAGTAATCACACGCAAGCACGCAGTGATGGTGCTGATGGGCCTCGAGCTTATTCTCAATTCGGCGAATATTAATTTTATCGCCTTTTCGAAGTACGGGGGAATGAATTTCGAGGGACATGTGGCCACCGTTTTTGTGATTATCCTGGCCGCCGCCGAAGCTGCTGTTGCGCTGGCGATCGTGCTTAATATTTATCAGAATTACAAACATGTGAATGTTGACGAAGTCAGCAAATTAAAAGATTGACCGGCAGGTGTCGGTTTTTAGTGGAAATGGAAATAAATCAATTAATAGTGTAAAGATACAACCATGACACCAGAAACATTACTTTATCTTTCAGCTGTCATTTTGCTTTTGCCACTGCTGGGATTTGCGATTCTGATCTTTTTCGGTAAAAAGATCGGCACTGCCAGCGGATGGATCGCTTCATCATTTTTGGGGATCGATCTTATCCTCTCTGTTGTGGTAGCGTGGTCGAAGTTCACCACTCATGTTGATGCAGGCATGATCCAGTATAAATTCGACTGGGTGATGCTCGGCACCAAAAACATAGCCATCGGAATCGGGGTGGACAACCTCGCCGCGGCTATGCTTATTGTGGTCAACCTGATCAGCTTCCTTGTGCATATATTCTCGACCGAATACATGCACGGCGATAAACGCTATCCGAGATTTTTTGCTTATCTGCAGATATTCACCTTCTCGATGCTTGGTATTGTGATTGCCAACAACTTCCTGAATATGTATATATTCTGGGAGCTGGTCGGACTCAGCTCATACCTACTGATCGGGTTCTGGTACGAAAAGGATTCGGCGGCAAATGCAAATAAAAAAGCTTTTATTACAAACCGTATTGGCGATCTTGGGTTTTTCATCGGCATCATGATTCTGTTCTATACTTATGGAACATTCATGTTCGATGATATTTTTGCCCAGATGAAAGACGGCGTGATCCCCTGGGACAGCGGCACAATGCTGACGCTCGCCGGAATTGGTATATTTATGGGCGCAATCGGCAAATCGGCGCAGTTCCCGCTGCATGTGTGGCTGCCCGACGCTATGGAGGGCCCGACTCCGGTCAGTGCGCTGATTCATGCAGCGACGATGGTCGCCGCGGGTGTTTATCTGACCGCGCGCGTATTCCCGATGTTCACAGCCGATGCGCTTTTGTTCATTGCCTATATCGGCGCATTCACAGCGTTTATGGCGGCAACGATTGCGCTGACACAGACGGATTTCAAAAGGGTGCTGGCATACTCGACCGTCAGCCAGCTCGGCTATATGATTATGGCTGTCGGAGTAGGCGCTTATACGACCGGCTTCTTCCATCTGGTTACCCACGCATGGTTCAAGGCATGTCTTTTCCTTGCCTCGGGTTCGGTGATTCACGCGATGCACGTATCGATGCACCACGCGCACGATCACAGTATGGACGCCCAGGACATCCGCAATATGGGCGGACTTCGAAAGACAATGCCGCTTACATATATAACATTTCTGATGGCGACTCTTGCGATTTCGGGAGTGCCGCTGACTTCCGGCTTCCTGAGTAAGGACGGCATTCTCGCCGGAACTCTGGCGTTCGGTCAGCTTACCGGCCACTGGATTATCCCGATCTTCGGATTCGGCGCCGCGGGCATGACGGCATTCTATATGTTCCGCCTGGCGATCGTATCATTCCATGGCAAGCCTAAGAATGATATTGCAAAGCATACTAAAGAAAATAAATTTGTGGTGGTATTCCCGCTTGCGCTGCTGTCGTTTATGTCGCTGTGGTTCTTCTATTCATGGAATCCGCTCGATGCAAGCTCCGGCTGGTTTATGAATACGGTCAAACAGCAGGAGACAGTGGTTCCGCACGAGCTGCAGTATGACTTCATTGTGCCCTACCTGCAGGTAGAAGAGCATGAAATAATGAAGACCGAGCACCAATCGGTCGAAACTCTGCATATCGAAGCCGGCCACGAACCGGAATCGGCGGAGCATTCGGCGCACCATGGATTCAATCAATTCGAGGACAAAATGCACGACGCCCACGTGCCGGCGATGATAGCTTCGCTGCTTATTGCCGGAATGGGAATATTGATTGCATTTATGTTCTATCAGTTCAAAATATTCAGCGCGGACAAGCTGGCGCTTCAATTCAACAAGGCATACAAAATTTCCAAAAATAAATGGTATTTCGACGAAATATATCAGGCAACCGCAATTAACGGTACTGTCGGGCTTGGCAAGCTCATGAGCTGGTTCGATCTGTATGTGGTAGATGGATTAGTCAATCTGACCGCAGCAATCGGGCGATTCTTAGGATGGTTTTCCGCCAAATTCGACAATATTGTGGTAGACGGGCTGGTCAATCTTCTGGCGTGGATCACCGGTGTGTTCGGAGCGCTGTTCCGCAAAGTGCAGACCGGCCATGTGCAGACCTATGTGATATTTTTGCTGATGGGACTGATACTCCTTTATCTGCTGATATAAAACAGAAAATTTTAAGTACAAATATATTTTGATCCGGAGGATTAATAATAATGTTGGAAATATTAGGCGTTGGACCTTTAACCTGGATTACCTTTCTCCCGATACTGGGGATGATAGTACTGCTTCTCATCCCGACGGGAAAGGATGAAAGAAGTAAAGCAACTTCAACCACACTGTTCAGATGGACAACAGTGATATTCACCTTTTTGCAGCTTGTGCTGGCTGTATTGATTTATTTCAATTTCAGTTTCAGCATGAGCGGGATCAATACTCAGGAAGGCATGCAGTTCGTCGAGCGGGCACGCTGGATAGAAGTGAGCGGGCTGCCGCTCCTTGGCGATGTCCGCATTGACTATTTTGTGGGTATCGACGGCATCAGCGCGCCGATGATCCTGCTGACTGCGATCGTCTGCTTCCTGGCCTCGTTTGCCTCTTTCGGCATCAACAAGGCGGTCAAGGGATATTTCGCAATGTATCTGCTGCTTGATTGCGGTATGATGGGTGTGTTCGTATCTCTCGACTTCTTCCTGTTCTATGTATTCTGGGAGCTTATGCTGCTGCCGATGTACTTCCTTATAGGTATCTGGGGCGGCCCGCGCAAGGAATATGCGGCGATGAAGTTCTTTATCTATACTCTGGTCGGCTCGGTATTTATGCTGCTGGTTATGATCGGCCTTTATTTTGGAGTGCATTCGTTCAATATGCTCGATATGATGGACCCGGCTAAGTACGATCCCAATTCATTGTTCTACGGATTCGGAACCGAGTGGAGGTATATCGCATTTGCTGCTCTGTTTATCGGATTTGCGATCAAAGTGCCGACGGTGCCGTTCCATACATGGCTTCCCGATGCACACGTCGAGGCGCCGACCCCGATCAGCGTTATTCTGGCAGGCGTGCTTCTGAAGATGGGTACGTATGGTATGCTTCGTATCGCATGGCCGATGTTCCCCGACGCAGTGGCGTATTTCCAGGATATGATCGCATGGATCGGTATGATCTCGATCGTCTATGGAGCGCTTTGCGCACTCGGGCAGCACCGCGTGGGCAAGCAGGACTTCAAAAAGCTTATCGCTTATTCATCGGTCAGCCATATGGGCTATGTGATGCTCGGCATGGCGGCGATGAACACCGAAGGCATGGTGGGAGCTATCTTCCAGATGTTCAATCACGGCACAATCACTGCTATGCTCTTTATGATTGTGGGCGTGGTTTATGATCGTTCGCACACTCGCGGCCTCGGAGATTTCGGCGGCCTTGCCAACAAAATGCCTATATATACAGGCATTATGGCAATCGCTTTTTTTGCGGCAATCGGCCTTCCGGGTCTGAGCGGCTTTATTTCCGAAGCTCTCGTATTCCTGGGCGCATTCCAGACATATCCGGTGCTGACATGCATCTCGGGCCTTGGTATCATCCTCGGCGCGGCATATATGCTCTGGGCATTGCAGCGAGTATTCTTCGGCGAACTTCCCGAGCGCTGGAAAGGCCCCTGGGATCCGTCGGGCAAAAAATACAAACATGACGACATCAACGGTATCGAGCTTACCGCTCTTATCCCGCTGGCAATAATCGTTATATTCCTGGGTATCAACCCCAATCCGGTAATTGGCATGATGACCGAATCAGTCAATCACCTGATCGAATTTGTCAAAATTGGCGGCCAGTTCGCCGGAATTTAATACAATTGTTAATCTAAAAATGTGAATGAGCGTATGTTCGCAATAGATCAAACATTTCTGAATGAATTAACGAAGAGCATCAGCCTCTTTAAGCCGGAGTTCGCGCTGGTGGCCACATTTATTGTGGCAATCGTAGCCGATCTTATATTCCGCAGCTCGCGCAATATCGCCGGCATAATTGCCCTGGTGGGATTTGTCGTTACCGGCATATTTCTTGCCGATCAGGCAACAGAAGGCACCTTCGTTTTCGAGCGAATGCTCGCGGTGGACTCATTCGCCACTTTCTTCAAATTCATTGTGCTGATCTCCAGCTTTATAGTAGTCATAATGTCATTTTTCTCCGATGAATTATATGCGGAAAACCGCAAGCTCGGGGAGTATTTTACCATTATTGTCGGTATGACCTTCGGCATGTTCCTGCTTTCGGGCGCCACTAATCTTATCATGATTTATCTGGCAATCGAGATGATGAGTATAAGCTCATACATATTAGCGGGATACACCAAGGAAATCCGTCGCGCGGGAGAGGCTTCGCTGAAGTACGTCATCTATGGCGCGGTGTCTTCCGGCGTGATGATCTATGGCATTTCGATACTTTATGGGCTGACCGGCACCCTGAATCTGGCAGAGATCAACGTATTTCTTGCTAATAACAACCCGAGCATCTACGCGCTTATGGTCAGCGTGCTGATGATTCTCGCCGGCTTCGGCTATAAAATTTCGGCTGTGCCGTTCCACTTCTGGACGCCCGACGTTTACGAAGGTGCTCCGGTGACGATTACCGCTTATCTGTCGGTAGCGTCCAAGGCCGCAGGCTTCGCCGTGCTTATCCGCTTCATGAAGGCCGGATTTATCGATCTCAGTATGTCCGGGCAGTCCGTATGGAGCGATCTCGGCGGCATCGACTGGATGACTGTTATTGCCATACTTGCCGTGCTCACGATGACGCTTGGCAACCTGGTCGCAGTCTGGCAGAACAACGTAAAAAGAATGCTAGCGTACTCCAGCATTGCCCACGCCGGGTATATGCTTATGGCTGTTGCGGCAATGACCGATACGGGGATACTCGCAGTCGAAGTATACTTCTTCGTCTATCTGTTTATGAATCTCGGAGCATTCTTCGTGGTAATGCTGATTGCCAACAAAATTGGCAGCGAAGAACTCGAGGACTACACCGGACTGGGCTATCGGGCGCCGATTCTGGGAGTGGCGATGACCATATTCATGATCTCGCTCACAGGGCTTCCGCCCACAGCCGGATTCATTGGCAAGCTCTATGTATTTACAGCAGTGCTCGAAGCCGATATGATTTGGCTGGCGGTGGTCGGCGTGCTCAATAGCGTTGTATCATTGTTCTACTACGTAAAAGTGCTGCGCAATATGTGGGTACGCGGCGTGGACGTCGAACGCCCCGCGCTGTCTTATTCATCGCCCGCAAAGATCATTCTGATGCTGCTGGTGATTCCCACACTGCTTTTCGGAATTTATTTCACACCGATTTTGCAGTGGGCAGAGCGTTCGGTCGGGATTTATCTGGGCAATTACGCATCGCTATTCGGAGTGTAATCGAGTGATACATATATAAATTACGAAGGCCGGCATGATAGCCGGCCTTCTTGCATTTGGGGTAATGACCCGGATTCAATCAGGGAGAAAATCATAATGCCTGATTTGAAATTCGTCGATTAATAACTCCGAAGGAATGAAACCGCCTGAGATTATCTGAATCCGGAATGTCTCGCCGGAGTCCAGATTAATAATTGCCTGATCTTCGAAGAATTTCCATTCTTTTGTTTTAATTATAATATGCGGGTCGGTCTGTTGATCGGCATATTCGCGTTTGGTCAGATATATACTGTGTTCAATTGACGTATCGCTTTTTGCCCATAAAGAAATTGAATAATGGCCGCTCTTATTGGCTGACAGAATCAGCTCGGCGGCGGGCTGCAGGCATCCGCCATTGATGCGTACGGATTTGCCCTCTACTCCGGGCGGGGTGTCGTCAATGAATATATCCGGAAAAAATCCGTGCCAGCCGGCGGTATCCGAAGGCTCGTCGAATGAATTTTCGTAAAAAATGGAGTAATCATTATTGTCGGAAGGGTCGCTGGTGTTGTCCTTACAGGAAAAGATCATAAGAGCCGCTAAAATCAGAACTGCGTATTTCATCGTATTTACCAAATGTGTGAAACTTCATTTGATAAATAAACACTTAGTGGGATTAAAAGACGCAAATTAATTCAGAGTTAAATTCAATTGTGGCGTATCGGGCATTCGCACAAATAGAGTTTGCCGTATGCAAAAGCGTATTCGCAAGTCTGGGGGTGAGGCATATTGCAGATAATTATATCTTTGCCTGTGAATGATTTTATCTTATCCTCATCCCCGGACTCGGCGCATTTGAAATGATTCGGACATGTGTCCCTGTAATCATAATGATCGCTATATGTGCTGTTGTCCGGCATATTGTAATATCATTTTTTAATATAATATATGGAATGCGCCGGAAATTACAAATTAATATCGGCTAATTTTAGTCCGTAAGCTCGAGCTTAATAAGTTTTGCGTCGACTGATTTGATTAATTTAAGCTTGCGGACAAGTTCTTCGTGCTTTTCGGTGTCGCCGACCATCTCGAGGAACAGGAGGCCTTCGTCGGAGCAATTTTCGAGCACTCCGTCGTGAATGCCGAGGCGAGTTTTGATAAAGCATCCCCAACCTGTCAGAATTTTCTGGACGTTAACTGCTGCGTCGTTTCTTTTGCCGATTAATACCAATACGATATTGCGTGTCATGCGATTTTTCCTTGTTATTATTTCAAAAAAGGTAATGTAATAATCAAAGATATAAAATTTTTTTGAAATAAAACAGTATATATATTTGGCTTAGCTAAACCCGAATGATTGAAGATGTTTGGGGCAAAAACACTTTGCGATTACATGAATTTTTCATAACTTGTTTTTTTGTGCTATCGTACAATTCAAATTAGTGTAAATTGATTTAAAATCTGGAGCAAGCATGGCAAAAATAATCATCATCGATGATGATCCGGATATTGTAGAGGCCACTCGTCTGGTGCTGGAATCCAAAGGGCACCAGGTAGTTTCGGCCGGCAATGTTCCGGAGGCACTCAAAGCAGTGGAAAAAGAATCGCCCGATCTGATCATACTGGACGTAATGATGGACGAACCGGACGACGGATTTTATCTGGCGAATAAATTCAGAAAGATCGGAGTAGACCAGCCGATCATAATGCTTACATCGGTGGCAAAGGTAACGGGGTTCGACTTTGGCAAAAACGATATGATGCCGATCGACGAATTCCTCGAAAAACCAGTCGCCAGCGAAAAACTTCTTAAAGCAGTCAACTCATTACTGGAAAAATCTAAAGGAGAATAAATATGCTAGTAAGCGAAAAAAATGAGCTGACTACCGAAATCGAAGATCTGGTAGCGAAGTATGGCACCGGCCGCCAGGCGCTTCTGCCGATATTGCAGGAGATTCAGCGCAGCCACAGCCATATATCGGAATTTGCGCAGCAGGAGGTAGCCCGGATGCTGGATATCCACCCGGTGGAAGTCTATGGCGTGGTTACTTTTTATGCATTTATGAGAACGTCGCGCAAGGGCCGGAATATTGTCCGCCTGTGCCGCACAATTTCGTGCGATCTGGCCGGCAAGGAAGCTATCGCCCGCACAATCGAACGCGAGCTTGGGGTTAATTTCGGCGAAACCACCGAAGACAAGAAGTTCACGCTCGAATACATCAACTGCATGGGTATGTGCGACCAGGGACCGGCGATGCTGATCAACGACAAAGTCTATACTCATCTTACTCCTCATAAAGTTGTCGATATACTAAAAGAATGGAAATAAGGAGAAGAACAATGCCACTTATGAATGAAACAATATTATTTAATAGAGAAAAAATCGGCGACGGACTCAGGGCCGCATTCGACCGCAAACCGCAGGACATCATAATGGAAGTCCGCGAGGCAGGTCTTAAAGGCCGCGGAGGAGCAGGATTCCCCACCGGCACCAAATGGAACTTTGCCGCTGCCGCAAGCGATACCGAAAAATTCGTCGTCTGCAACGCCGACGAAGGCGAACCCGGCACATTCAAAGACCGCGTACTACTCTCGGACTACGCCGATCTCGTGCTCGAGGGCATGGTTATCGCCGGGTATGCCATCCGCGCAGTCAAGGGATTCGTCTATCTGCGCGGCGAATATACATATTTACTGGATCATCTTACGAATGTAATGGAAAAAATGCGCAGCGAGAACCGACTGGGCGATAATATTCTTGGCAGCGGATTCGATTTCGATATCGAAATTCGTATGGGCTCGGGCGCATACGTTTGCGGCGAGGAATCCGCGCTTATCGAATCGCTCGAAGGCCATCGCGGCGAACCGCGCAACCGTCCGCCTTTCCCCGTCAATACCGGCTATATGGGCCACCCGACAATCGTCAATAACGTCGAAACATTTGCATCGGTGCCCAGCATTATGACTCGCGGCGCCGATTGGTTTACCGAGATCGGCACCAGCAAATCGACCGGCACTAAGCTTATCTCCGTATCCGGCGACTGCGAAAAGCCCGGCGTATACGAAGTGCCATTTGGCACCACGATTCAGGAGATGCTCGAATTAGTCGGCGCGGAAAACGTCAAAGCGGTGCAGGTAGGCGGCGCATCGGGATTCTGCGTGCCTAAAAACGAGCTTACGCGAACTTTGTCGTTCGAAGACCTGCCCACCGGCGGCTCTATAATCATATTCAACGAATCGCGCGATATGCTCAATGTATTGAAGAATTTCATGGAATTCTTCGTAGAGGAATCATGCGGCCAGTGCACACCCTGCCGTATCGGCAATATCAAGCTGCTCGAAGGCGTGGAGAAAATCGAACGCGGCGAATGCTCGATGTCTTACCTCGAGGAATTAATCGAGCTCGGGCAGTCGATGCAGGTGGCCTCCAAATGCGGCCTCGGCCAGAGCAGCCCGAATCCTTTCATTTCTATAATGACTAATTTCGAAGATGAAATATTTTCACAAAGATAAACGGTAAATTACTATGGCAAATAAAGATAAAGACCTGTATCAGAATAGAGCTCCGGTTAGCCAGCAACGCATTGTGATCGAGAAACCCGATCCCAATGATATTGGCTCGACCGTCGAAATCGAAATCAACGGCCAGGCATACAAAGTGCCGCTGGGCACTACAATTCTCGAAGCCTGCCGCATGAATAATATACATATACCCACGCTTTGCTACCACGAAGACCTCTGCATCGCCGGCGTATGCCGCATATGCGTGGTCGAGGTAGAGGGCATGCGCAATCTGCAGGCGTCCTGCGCATATCCGATAACCAATCGGATGAAGATCAAAACCACATCCGAAAAAGTGCGCAAGGCCCGCCGCCATATTTTAGACCTGCTGCTTAGCGAGCACTACGGCGAATGCTATAGCTGCCACCGCAATAATAATTGCGAGCTGCAGGAACTGGCCAAGGAATACGGCGTGGATTCCTATCGCTTCGGTCATGTACAGGAAAAGAGCTATAAAATCGACCGCTCCAGCTATGCGGTCATCCGCGATATGGACAAATGCGTGCTTTGCAAACGCTGCGTTCGCACTTGTATAGATCTTCAGGAAGTTGGTGTGCTCGAAGCGGTTAACCGCGGCGACCAGACAAAGATCACCACATTTTACGACAAGCCGCTCGCGGATGTTATCTGCATCAACTGCGGCCAGTGCATTAATCGCTGCCCCACAGCGGCGCTCAAGGCAAATGATCCGTCGGACGAAATCTGGCGTGCAATCGACGACCCCAAAAAGCATGTCGTTATTCAGACTGCTCCGTCGCCCCGCGCGGCAATCGGCGAGGAATTCGGCCTTGAAGCCGGCATTTCGCTTACGGGCGAACTGAATACTGCGCTGAAAATGATCGGATTCGACCGCGTTTTCGATACCAACTTCACAGCCGACCTGACAATTATGGAGGAAGGTACGGAATTGCTGCAGAAAATCAAAGCATCGGCAGTCGATGGAGATAAATCCGTCAAGCTCCCCATGTTTACATCCTGCTCGCCGGGCTGGGTTAAATATATTGAGCATTTCTATCCGGAATATCTCGATCATGTTTCGAGCTGCAAATCGCCGCAGCAGATGTTCGGCACTCTGATCAAAACATTCTACGCCAAAGAGCATAATATCGACCCGGCGGACATCGTTACAGTCGCACTTATGCCCTGCGCAGCCAAGAAATTCGAGTGCAATCGTCCCGAAATGACCGACTCCGGTTACAAGGACGTCGACTACGGACTGACCACGCGCGAAATGGCGCAGATGATCAAGGAAGCCGGCCTCAGATTGCCCGAGCTGCCCAAGACCAACTTCGACGAGCCGTTCGGCGACGCATCCGGCGCAGGCCTTATTTTCGGCGCCACCGGCGGAGTGATGGAGGCCGCCCTGCGCACTGTCTATGAACTCGTTACCGGCCGCGAAGTGCCGTTCGAAAATCTGGACATCCAGCCCTGCCGCGGATTCGACGGTGTCAAGGAAGCCTCTGTCCTGCTCGAAAACCTCAAGCCCGAATACAGCTTCCTCGAGGGCGCAGAGGTCAAATTCGTGATCGCACACGGCACAGCCAACGCCAAAAAAGTAATGGAATTGCTCAAAGCGGGCAAGCTCGAGGGCTACCACTTTGTAGAGATCATGGCTTGCCCGGGCGGATGCCTTGGCGGCGGCGGCCAGCCGATACCCACATCGCCCGAAATTCGCCAGAAGCGCGCCGAGGCGATTTACGCCGAAGACCGCGATCTGCCCATCCGCAAATCGCACGAGAACCCGCATATCGATTATATATACAGCACATTTCTGACGGACGGCCCCGGAGGCCATTTGTCGCACAAACTGCTGCATACGCACTATGTGCCCCGCGGGAAATACATCGACTAATCCGGTGAAATGAAATAAAGGCCGCCTTCGGGCGGCTTTTTTTATGGATTTGATTATTTTTTAAAATTTATTTTCTATTCTCGATGTAAATACTTAGAAATCGGTTGGAATAGAGGCCTACGGAATATTACCCCCCGAAAAAATAAAATTAAATTTTGTAAATGTTTAGATTATGCTAACATTTTTCCGAATAGATTTTTATATTGAAATATCGGATTTTGACAAGTCTTAGCCGACATGCTGCGCTGTCAGGTGTTGGTTTAATTGTTGATTAATCAGAAATGAGCTTTTGCGATGACAACAGGTAAATCTATTATATTATGGATTGTGGCTTTTGTATTGACCTTAGGGATCGCCGTTTACCAGCGGACAACCGGCCCGACATATCCCATCAGCGGCGAAAAAACAATCGCCGGCGAGAATATCGAATACAGGCTTACCCGGTCGCATGGAGGCGAAGGCGACGAGGTTATACCAATCGTCGCGCCGGACGAGGATATTTCCGGCGTAATGAGCTACCGCCGCTACCGCAGCCACGATCAGTGGAAGACCGAGCCGCTCGAGCGCTCCGGCGATACGCTGAAAGCGCGCATCCCGCACCAGCCACCGGCGGGCAAGGTGCAATACCATATTATTCTCATCTCGCCTGAGGGAGAAAAAATCCCGCTTACCGAGAATCCGCTCACCATCCGCTTCAAAGGAGACGTGCCTGCGTGGGCACTGATCCCGCATATCATATTTATATTCGGAGCAATGCTGATTTCCACCCGCACGGGTCTTGAGGCTTTCTATGGTGGCCGGCGTGTGATGCCGTTCATAATCATTACTCTGATTGGTTTGTTTTTCGGTGGATTCGTTTTCGGACCGATCGTCCAGAAATTCGCATTCGGAGTATATTGGAGCGGATGGCCATTCGGGCAGGACCTGACCGACAATAAGACGCTTGTTGCGCTGATATTCTGGGCAATAGCATTTTTCAGGATACGCAAAAACCCTGGAAAGACCGGCTGGGCTGTAGTCGCGGCGATTGTGCTGATCGTCGTTTTTTTGATTCCGCATAGTCTGCTGGGATCGGAGCTGGACTATACCAAACTCGACGCCGAACAGGCAGTCTGACGATGATTTGAGAATTCTCAGAAATTTTTTATCTTTTAAAATAAAATTCTATTTATATATATGGAACTAATATGAAAAAATCACTCGGAGCCCGAACATATTTGTATCCCAATCCGGCGCTGCTGGTGGGATCTTACGACGAAAACGAAGTGCCCAACATTATGACGGTGGCATGGGGCGGCATTGCCTGCAGCGATCCGCCTGCGCTGTCTGTATCCATCCGCAAATCGCGTTATACTTTTGATAACATCACACGTCGGAGGGCGTTCACCGTCAATATACCATCGGTGGAGTACGTCGGCGAAACCCACTACTGCGGGGTAATCTCGGGGCGCGATGAAAACAAATTCGAAACTCTGGGACTTACCGCCGTACGCAGCGAGCTGGCCGATGCGCCTTACGTTAGGGAATGCCCGGTCAATCTGATTTGTGGCCTGCTGGATGTGGTCGAGGTAGGCTCGCATGTGATGTTTATCGGCGAGATACTCGACGTTTTGAGCGAGGAGTGCTTCCTGACCGATAAGGGGCAGCTCTCGATCGGCAAAATCCGGCCTATACTTTATGACTATCCCGGCGCATCTTACCATGCAATTGGCGATCTGGCGCTGGAAGCAAGAAAATTTGATGTTAATAAATATAAGAAATAAGAATACTCAAAAATAGAATTATGGAAAACTTTGTATATCACAGCCCTACAAAAATAATTTTCGGAAAAAGGCAGACCTCCAAAATCGGCGAAGAAATTGCCGGTCATGGCATTCATAAAATAATGCTTCTTGCCGGCGGCGGCTCGATTCGCGAAAATGGAGTGTATGACCAGACCGTTAAATCACTTCGCCGCTCGGAAATCGAATGGACAGAGGTCTGGGGCGTGCGTCCGAATCCATCGCTTGCTCACACCCGCGATGCAATCCGCTTTGCGAAAGAGAACCGCGCAGAAGCAATTCTCGGAGTCGGCGGCGGCTCGGTGATTGACGAGGCCAAGGCCATTGCCGCCGGTGTGTTTATGGAGGATATCTGGCTGGCGTTCGCGGGACGCGCCGAAATCGAACGCGCTCTGCCGGTTTTTTCGGTGCTGACGCTGTCGGGCACTTCGTCCGAGGCCAATGGCAATGCGGTCGTTACCAACGACGAATCGCGCGAGAAATGGGCAATCCGCAGCAGCCTGCTCTACCCGAGGGCATCGGTGATAGACCCATCGGCGCAATCGAGTCTGCCGTGGGACCAGACTGTCAATGGCGGCATCGATGCAATGTCTCATATCATGGAATTGTATTTCATGGGCGCGGGCGAGACTCCGACGATTGCTATCGACGAGACTCTGATGCTTCAGATAATCAAATCGATCGACGAATTGCAGAGCGATCAGTCGGATTATTCCGCCCGGTCGAATCTGGCATGGAGCGCTTCGCTCGCGCTGAACGGTCTGACCGCTTCCGGGCTCGGCGGCGGCGACTGGGCGGTGCATGGCATGGAGCACAGCCTGTCGGCGTTTCATCCCGATATTGCCCATGGAGCGGGTCTGGGAGTATTATTCCCGGCATGGATAGAATATAATCAGAACGAGAACCCCGGCCATTTCCGGCGGTGGGCGGATAAAATATGGGGCCGCAGCTCAGTTGCCGAGGCAGTCGAAGCTATGAAGGAGAAATTCAAAAGCTGGGGCGCTCCGGTTACTCTGCGCGAGCTTGGAATCAAGGAAAACGAAATCGAAGCGCTCGCCGAAAATGCCATCAGGCTCGGTCCGCTCGGCCGCCTTCGTAAGCTCGGAAAGGACGATGTTATAAGTATAATGAATAATGCGTATTAAGCGGAAAAATTAATCATATGCAAATAGACGTCAGCGGAAATTTACTGTTAGCCTTTGCTCTGACCGCATTTGCCGGGCTTGCGACCGGGGTGGGCAGCGCGCTGGCATTTTTTTCTAAGAAGACGAACAAGGATTTTCTTTCGGTAGCGCTTGGATTCTCGGCGGGTGTGATGATTTATGTTTCATTCGTGGAGATATTCATCAAGGGCAAAGAACAATTGGTGAATTATTTCGGTACTTTCGAAGGTAATTTATATACTGTGCTGGGATTTTTCGGCGGAATAATGATAATTCTGATTATCGATAAATTAATTCCCGAATACGAGAATCCCCACGAACCCCGAACAGTCGAAGAGATGCATCAAAAAAACCACGAACAAATGCGGCTCAAACGCATGGGGGTGCTGACCGCGCTGGCGATTGCTATCCATAATTTCCCGGAGGGGCTGGCCACCTTTGCCTCGGCGCTGGCCGATCCGGCGCTGGGTATTTCGATAGCTATCGCAATCGCAATCCATAATGTTCCCGAAGGGATAGCGGTATCGGTGCCCATGTATTTCGCCACAGGCAGCCGCAAGAAAGCGTTCTGGATGTCGTTCAGCTCGGGGCTTGCCGAGCCGATCGGCGCAGTGGTCGGGTATTACCTGTTGATGCCGTTTTTCTCGGAGCTTACTTTCGGGCTGCTTTTTGCGTCGGTGGCGGGGATTATGGTGTTTATATCGCTCGACGAACTATTGCCGACTGCCCGCGAATACGATTCGGGGCATAAATCAATCTATGGTATGGTCGCAGGAATGGCAGTAATGGCTGCGAGTTTGTTATTATTTTTGTAAATTGTAATATGGAAAACATCGAATCACGCAGGGACAAAGCGCTAATTTTAATTGCCGACGATGTGGTCAACAACGTTAAAGTGTTGCGCGCGACACTCGAAAAGCGAGGATACGACATTTCTGTGGCATACGACGGCATAAGCGCTCTGGAGTCGGCGCGAGAGCTTAAGCCCGATATTATACTGCTCGATGTGATGATGCCTGGCCTGGACGGCTACGAAGTCTGCGAGCAGCTCAAGCATGACCCTGCGACGCTGGATATACCGGTGATTTTCCTGACTGTTAAAAACGAGATCAACGATGTGCTGCGCGGATTCGAGCTCGGCTCGGCCGATTATATAAATAAGCCGTTCAATCCGCTGGAGCTTGCCGCCCGGGTCAAAACCCACCTCGATCTGAAACGCTCCCGCGATGCCAACAAAATATACATATCCCAACTGACCGCAGCCAACGAAAAGCTTGCCGCCACCAGCCGCAAACTTGAGGAACTTAATATAAATAAGGACAAATTTTTTTCGATAGTGGCGCACGACCTCCGCAATCCATTCCAGGGGCTGCTGGGGCTGTCGGATGTGCTGGTCAATAATTTCGGGCATTTTTCTCAGAATGAAATCCGCGATTTATGCAATGATATAAATAATTCTGCGATAAATCTCTACGGGCTGCTCGAGAATCTGCTGTCGTGGAGCCGCATCCAGATGGGAACGCTCCAGCTAAAGCTCGACACAGGCAATCTGCGGGCGATGACTGAGGAAGCGGTCGTATCCTTTGCCGAAAACGCCCGCGAAAAAGATATCATTCTGGTCAATAACGTAGGCAAAGATCATCGCATTCATGCCGATATAAATATGGTTAATACGGTGATTCGCAATATTATTTCGAATTCTATAAAATTCACTCCGAGAAACGGCAGGGTAACAATCGAATCCGGCACGGAAAACGGGATGGTGCGATTGACGATCAGCGATACCGGGGTGGGGATGAACCCCGAAGAGATCGACCGTCTTTTCCATTATAAATCGCATTTTTCGAGGCCTGGCACCGAAAATGAACGCGGCACCGGACTTGGTTTGATATTAGTAAAGGAGTTCGTAGAGCAGAATAACGGCAAAATCGTAATAAAAAGCGACAAGGGAATCGGCACCTCGTTTACAATTAACCTGCCCGCCGCAGGATAACCCTTCCAAAATCATATACTTCGAAAAGCAAAAAATGCTTTTCCGAATTATTAAAAATTAATTCAAATAATTGAAAAAATTTACGATAATAATAGTATGTATTATATCCGATTAGATAAAAGCCTGGAAATTTTTTATTTGATCGGTCGATCGGGTCGAATACTTCACCGAAAAACATATTTAAAGCATTTATAAATCATACTGAACAGGATAGCATATGACGCTTCAGGAAGACCAGTTAAATGATGATTATATCGAAACCGACGAGGATTCTCAGAAGGATAAATACCTGACCTTCCGGGTCGACGACGAGGATTTTGCGGTCGACATACGGTATGTTATTGAGATAATCGGCATTCAGAAAATTACCGGTCTGCCGGATATGCCCGATTTTATAAAAGGGGTAATCAATTTGCGCGGCAAGGTAATCCCGGTGATGGACATCCGGCTCCGATTTCATATGAAGGAGATCGAGTACGGCGACCGCACCTGCATAATTGTGGCCAAAGTAGGCGAAACCTATTTCGGACTGATAGTCGACACAGTCTCGGAAGTGCTCGATATACCCGCCTCGGAGATTGACCCGCCGCCCCGCTCAGGAATGACCGGCAGCCGCCGCTACCTGCAGGGGATCGGCAAGGTCGGCGACCAGGTGAAGATTATACTTGACATCAATCGTATTCTCTCGGAGGAAGAGCTTTCCGACATCAAACAGATCGAATCATAATTATATAATTATATAATCAGGAGTGAATTATGAAAATTGGTTTAAGACTCGGGCTTGGATTTGGAATTATAATCCTGCTGATGGTAATTCTGGGCGTAGTTGCCAGCACTAATCTGAATAGTATTGAAGCAGGGGTCGACCTTATAACTAACGACCGCTATCCCAAGACGAAGCGTGTGGCGCAGATACTGCGGGATGTGCAGGCAGCCGGTATCACCGTCAGGGGGATGATAATCGAAGATCATATGGACAAACGCAAAGGTTTGCTCGAAGAGCGCAAAGTAGCCTCGGCTCGCATCACCGAGAATAATAATTATCTGGCTGAAACTATTACAACCGAACAGGGCAAGGTATACCTCGAAAAGCTAAAAGATGCGCGCACCGAATTCCTGCCGGTGCTTAAGAGAATGGAAGAACTCGCTATGGCCGGCCAGAAAGAAGAAGCCACCGCTATGATCGATGAGCTTCGCCGCACTCAGGAGGGCTATATGACCGCTCTGGATAATATTACAACATTTCAGGATCAGCTCATGACCGACGACGCGAAACAGGTGAACGCCGATGTCGAAAATACGTTGACTCTGATCATTGCGTTATCCGCCGCCGCGGTTATTATCGGAATCCTGATAGCAATATTCATCGCCCGCAGCATTACACGGCCAGTCGGGGCTGCAGTCGATGCCGCCAACGAAATCGCCGAGGGCAAGATGGACATCACGCTCGATACCAGCCGAAAGGACGAGACCGGTGCCCTGCTCCGGGCTATGCAGCGAATGGCGGATAATATAAAATCTCTGGTAAATGAGACTAACGACCTTGCCGCATCGGCAACCAGTGGTCAGCTCGACCGCCGCGCCGATGCCGGACAGTATAAGGGTGAATTTGGCAAGCTGGTCAGCGGATTTAATAATACGCTCGACGCGGTGATCAATCCGCTGAATGTGACAGCCGAATACGTCGACCGCATCTCGAAGGGCGATATACCGCCGAAGATCAC
>CAZEMR010000017.1:0-49925 GCA_964513465.1 uncultured Hyphomicrobiales bacterium | reverse complement strand
GACCGGGCCTTCCACAAATTCGACCATCGAATGCACAATGCTCTGCGGTTGGACGAGGATATCTATCTGGCCGGCACCAAGCCCGAACAGCCAATAGGCCTCGATTACCTCGAAGCCCTTGTTCATCATTGTCGCCGAATCGATTGTAATTTTGCTGCCCATCGACCAGTTGGGGTGGTCGAGCGCCTGATGGACGGTCAGCCCGTCAAAATCATCGCGCGGGGTAGTGCGGAATGGACCGCCGGATGCGGTCAGAAGAATTTTTTCGACCTCTTCGATACGCTCGCCGACGAGGCACTGCAAAATCGCGCTGTGCTCGCTGTCCACTGCGATTATATCGACCCCGCGGGTGCGGGCGGCGTTCATAATCACGCTGCCTGCGCTTACGAGGGTTTCCTTGTTGGCCAGCGCGACCGTTATGCCGTTTTCGATGGCCGCGAGCGTCGGAATCACCCCCGAGAACCCGACCAGCGCCGAAAGCACGATGTCGTTGGCGGGATCGGAAGCGGCCTCGATCAGTCCGTCCTGACCGCAGAGAATCCGCCCCTTAAAATTATATTGACTGCGGAATTCCTCGCATTTTTCTTCGGAATTAATTACCACCCCGCGTGGCTTATATTTTTCTACGATTTCGGCCAGCTCGCGGATTTTGTGGTTGACCGTCAGATAGCCGATTTCGAAATCGATGTCCAGTGCGTCGAGCACTTCGAGCGTCTGCCGCCCGATCGAACCAGTTGCTCCAAGTATGGAAATTGTGCGCTTTTGTTTGTCCATAATTCGAAATTTTTACAAATATTCGTTTGTAATATCTTTACGATGCCTGACGGAATGAAAACGAAAATCATCTATCCTTAAGTGTTCGTCCTGTTCGATTTTTATTTTGATGAAATATTTAATCATCAATCGCGAAATTCTCGAAATCGGGCCCTCGGTCAGATATTGCGCCATATGCGGATGCACTATCAGCTTCAGGCGGAATTCCCTCGATCCGGCCCGGAAGTTCTTAAGCCAGCGCTCGATTACGTTGAGCAGATAAATTTTGGAAATAACCTTGCCGGTGCCATTGCACATCGGGCAGTTCTCGCGCAGCTTTTCTTCGATATTCTGATTGATCCTCTGGCGCGTTATCTGCATAAGTCCCAGCTGCGAAAGGGGATAGAGGACGTATTTTGCGCGATCCGGCGACATCGCCTTCTTCATTTCCGCGAAGAGCTTCTTCTTGTTCGACTCGTGCTGCATATCTATATAATCGACGATTATCATCCCGCCGATGTCGCGCAGCCTCAGCTGGCGAGAAATCTCGCGGGCGGCCTCCATATTTGTCTTCACCGCATTTTTCTCCTGGTCTTTTTCGGCCGAGCGCCCGGAGTTGACGTCGATCACCGTCATTGCCTCGGTGGGTTCGATTACTATCGATCCGCCGCCGGGCAGGTTTACCTTGCGGTGATACATCTCCTCCATTTTGTCTTCGATGCCGAAATGCTCGAATATCGACTTGGAGCCATTGTAATGCTCGACTTTACCCACAAGGTTCGGACGGTTTTCCTTCAGATAGGAAATGATTTCTTTATATAATTTTTTTGAATCGATTACCACTTTCTGTACCTGAGGCGTAAACAGATCGCGGATCACGCTGGTGGCCAGCTCGATATCCTGATACAGCAGCTCCGGCGGCTTCGAGCGTTTTAATTTGCGCTTGATGTCCTCCCATTTGACTACCAGATTCTCCCAGTCGCGGCGCAGATCCTCCTCGGATTTACCCTTGGCCGCAGTGCGGATGATGCATCCGTAATTTCTTGGCGGAATGCTTTTCTTGATCTGGCGAAGCCGTCTGCGCTCCTGAAACGATGCTATTTTGCGGGATACCCCGAGCATCGTATCGAACGGAAGCAGCACAAGGTACTGCCCCGGCACCGCCACCTTGGTGGTTACCTTGACTCCCTTGTTGTGGTAGGCCTCGCGAACGACCTGGACTATGACGTCCTGCTTAGGCTTCAGATTGATATGAATCTGACCGCTGCGCTTGGTACGAAAAGTTGCAAGTTTGCCTTTGTTTTCGGCGGTAAAATCCGATTTACGAAGTGCGACTGCGGTGGAATCAGGCTTTGCCGGAGTTGAGGCGGGTTTTTCGAAGGAAGCATCGAGATTGAAATCATGAATGAATTCGGCATCTTCGTCTTCCTCGTCCTCCATAATGACCGATTTCTCGAGCGACTCATCCACATCGGAAAAATGCAGGAAGGCATCGTGCGACAGGCCCACATTGATAAATGCGGCATTCAGGCCCTGCACCACCTTGTTTACCTTGCCAAGATAAATATTTCCGATGTATCGCTCCTTGTCCGGCAGCTCGATAAAAAACTCTGCGAGCTTGCCGTCCTCGGTGATGGCCACCCGGACTTCGTTCATAGTGGAGTTAATTAAAATTTCTTTTTTCATAGCTTATTACCATATTTCTCCCACTTTATTTTTCATAAACAATTAGGCTGAAAATACCGGGAATGAAATGTTAAACACTTATCATTATATTGACGTAAAGGAAGGCTAATTCGTGGGATTAGTCACATATAAATAAAAAAAGCCAGGCTTACCGTGGCGCACCAAACTCAAGCTGACCGCTGCTTCCTTCCGGACCTGACGGGATTGGGCAAGGCTTGGTCGCACGGGACCTGGCCAAATTTTCTTAATACAAAACTAAGCATTCTGACGCGCTAATCCAAATTTTCTTGTAAAACCAAAAATAAATTTATAATTTTGTAGTCTATAACAGCGCGCGCCAGTAGCTCAGTTGGATAGAGCAACAGCCTTCTAAGCTGTGGGCCACAGGTTCGAATCCTGTCTGGCGTACTCATTAAGCCCTTTAAGTCTTTGGATTTAAAGGGCTTTGTTATTTATATCCCAAATATCCACCCCTGAAAAAAGCCGCCCGAAATGAGCGGCTGGAATGTTAAATCATTTCCCAATTATTCCCCCCTCACTCGCCTTTGGCTTCGCGGTAGGTGGTCGCATGAGTCGGGTCGAGGTAGATGATTTTATCATAAACCGATTTGTTTTCGTAGTCCTTGAATATCTGAGAGAGTTCCTGGTATTTGGCGTCGAAAAATAGCTGCATGACGACGCTTGGGCGCGTGAGCTGCTTTTTGAATTCGACCATGTCGGTCAGGATATAATCCAGCGCAAGCAGCGCCTTTTCCTTGTCGTAAGCCATCTGGTCGAGCCCATCGACGTAATATTCGAACGTCAGCCGCCGGAATTCCTCGAACCTGAGGTCGGTCAGCTCGCGCACCAGATTATAGCGATTGTACTCGCCAGGCTGTGCGTAGGTGTCGTATCCCGGTGCGCCGTTGCTGACGCCGAGATTGACGATCTGCTTGGCTTTATCGTAGGCTTTGGTGCCCCCAAGCTCCGCGTAAGTGTCCAAGTCATAACCGATTATGACGAGCATATAAAAGTCCAGCAGACTCACGAAATCATCGAAGCGATAGGGATTATACGAAAACATCGCCCCCCGCTGATAGGGGAACTGCCACTCGTTATCGACCAGCTTCAGCTCGACCGACATGCCCTCTTCGGTGCCTGCGATATAGCGCTTGCTGGCAATGAAAAGCCGCCCCTGGTATGTATCCTTGGCGCCGCCGTGCAGCACAATCTGTATGTCGACGGGGATAGGCGGGCCTTCCCACTCGTCGTCGGTGAATTTCTGCGAATTCAGGTAGCGCTCCACGTCATTTTTCATGGTCGAGACGTCAACGCGCTGGTCCATCGCAAGCTGATCGACATTGACAGTGACGGTGGCGTCGATCTCCTGCGCGCGCAAAGCTGCTGGCACAAAAAGGGTTATAAATATACAAAGGGTGATAATTCTGGAAAAAGTCATTTTAGTTTCCGGAAAAAAATTGACAATAACTTCATAGATTTTAGACAAATATATCGATGTTTTAGTTTGAATCAAAAATCCTTTATAAAAATGAGAAAGAATTATTAAAAATCAAAAACATTATTATATTTATCCTGTCATCAGTGAAAAGCACGCGCAAAATACCTTTATTATTAAAATAAAATAATTTCATTACCCTGCGATTTCGGTATTGATTTTGCATAATTAAAGTTAATTATCCGAAATTAGTATAGGCATAATTTGAAAAATATTCTTGCCATAATTGCTTCTCCGCGGCGCCTGGGTAACTGCGAGATATTCGCCAAAGAAATCACCAAGAATCTCGGTGATGGCTGGCAACTTAAGATGTTGCGATTAAGCGATTTCGATCTGCTGCCCTGCCGCGCTTGCTATCACTGCCTGATAACCGATGGCGGCTGCGAGCAATCGGACGACCTCAATATAATAATCGATGCAATGGCCCGGGCGGACGCCTTTATCGTTGCCTCGCCGGTGTATTTTCTCGGCCCTAACGCAGAGCTGGAGCGGCTTCACGACCGCGGCCTCGCGTTTTACCAGCGGGCGGAGGAGATATGGAACAAACCGTCGATTGCCGCGGTAATCGGCGGGATCGAGGGCAAGGACGGCTTTGCCCTGCTGGCTGTCAAAAGCTTTTTGAAATCAATCATTTCCGACATTCGCGCGGCCGAATCGCTTACCGCGGCCTTTCCGGGAGAAATCGTGATGAATACCGATAAATTTAATAAAATCAAAGAGATGGCCAAGAAGCTGCTCTCCGGCGGGAAGTGCGAGGGGTATTGTCCGCTTTGTGGCGGCGATACATTCCGCTTTCTCGAGAGCGGGCGAGTGCAGTGCGCTCTATGCAGCAATTTCGGCGAATATGAAATTATTAACGATAAAATTCATTTTAATATATATAAAGATAATCACGAATTATTCCTGAGCCGCGACCAGGCAGAAGAGCACCGCCTGTGGCTCAGGGATATGAAGCTCGAATACAAAAAGCGGATTCGCGAACTATCCGCAATCAGAGACAGATACAAAGATTTCGGGATATGGATAAAACCGTCGCACAAGGAATAATCATCGCATTTGTTTGCATCTGGTTTGTCCTGCCTGCCCGGGCGGGGGAGTTCGATCGTGGCATCTTAGAGTATTTATTCGAATCCGAAGACGGCATGGAAACATATGATTACCGTTTCGATGACCTCGAATATTTCCTCAATAATCCGATTAATTTAAAAAATGCTTCCGTCAATCAGATTGCGCGGCTGCCGGGATTTGGGCTGGCCGACGCCAGCGAAGTCCACACGCTCGCCCGATCTGCGAATAATCTGAATGCGATAATTTCCGGCGCGGGGCTATCGGAATTCCAGGCCGGATTGCTCGCAAACTGTGCATATATAGGCGATCCGGGCGGTTATGCCGACGGCGGCATCGACGTCAGAATGCGCTGGCAGGATCGCATGAACAAGCTTCGCGGCTTCGACGAGGGGAAGTATCTCGGCTCGCCGCTCGACTTCTATCAGCGTTTTATATATACCGGTTCAAAGCTCGAGGCAGGCTTATTATTAAATAAAAATTATGGCGAAAAATCGCTCGCCGAATTCGCCTCGGGATACGCCTCCGCCGAATTCGGCCGCACCCGCATAATCGCAGGCGATTACTACATCGAAAGCGGTATGGGGTCAATTCTCTGGGGAGCTTTCACCGGCCGCAAGGGCGCCGAGGTATACTATCCCGCGCTCGAATACGGGTCGGGCATCAAACCATTCCGGTCGACGATGGATTTCTCGATGTTCCGCGGTCTGGCGATGGAGCACACATATGGCGACAGCCTCCGGCTTACGCTGCGTGGCTGGGCGTCCTCGGCGGGACGCTCGGCGAATATCGACGAGAAGCGCGGCGTGGCGACCTCAATTTCGCGATCATCATATTACCGCACAGACACGGAAATAGCTAAGAAAAACGCGCTCCACGAATTGATAACCGGCGGCAATGCCGAGCTGGCATCGGATAACTTCGCAATTGGCGCAACGGCATTCTGGCTGGATTACGAATACCCTATCGAAAGCTCATCCTCGTCGGCATTTTCGGGCAAATCGGGCATGCTTTCGTCGGTTTACGGATACTGGATGACGGAGAGTTCTAGTCTGGGCGGCGAAATCGGCCGCGACGCACGGGGCAATATGTGCTGGCGCGCAGGCTATCAGAACAAGGCAGAGGATCACCGTCTCGCGCTAAGCTTTCGGTCATACTCGCCGGAATTTCGCTCGCCTTATGGATCGAATTTCGGAGAATTTTCGTATCCGGCTAACGAGGCCGGATTTTATGCAGGATATGAATACCGCGGAATCGAGCGCTTTCGCCAGCGGATTTATATAGATATATTCAGATCATGGCAACGGACATATTACGTCCCCGAGCCTGTCCGCGGGGTGGATATATTTACCGAAACGGAATTTCATCCGATCGAAAAATCGAGGCTTAGCGTGCGCCTGCGCTGGGAGAACAAGTCGGATTACTGGCGTAATTTAGCAGACGAAAAAATTATTTACCAAAAGGATAAATCCTCCGCCCGGATTGAGTGGCAGCAGCGCATCGGCGTTTTCCTTCGATACCGCCTTCGCGCCGAGGGCAAGCTCGTATTCGCCGACGGAAACGAACCCGACGAATCCGGCCTGATCGCATTTGCCGAGGCCGAGTGGCGCATTGGCGATGTAATCGAACTCGAAACCCGGATGACGGGGTTCGCGACCGACAGCTACGAATCTGCGATCTACCAGTTCGAATATGCTATGCAGGGCTGTATGTACACAGTGCCGCTATATGGCAAAGGTATGCGCGCGCTAATTGGCGCAAAGCTGAATTTGTGGGAATATGCTTCGATATCGGACAGGTTTACGCTGACTCATAAGCCGGGGGAGATGTCGCTGGGCAGCGGCTACGACCGGATCGAGGGTCCCACCGACCGGCGCATAATTATCCAGATCGACGGATCATTTTAATAAATCCGACAGATACTGAATGGGATCGACAAGCGCAGCCGGACGCCGAATTCCGAAATAATTGCCGCCCAGGTAATCTTCTAAAATATAATCATTAGCGGAATAGACCTCGAGGTGCAGCATACTTGACTGATCCTCAAAGGCGAGCCTGCGGATATACTCCGGCGCCGATTTATCCACCGCATCCGGATTGATTACGCGGCCAACTTCGCCTATGCGATCGCCTGAGCGGATGCGCTCTCCGGCGGAAATATATATATCGCGCATTTCGGCGTATTTCACGAAATGGCCATCGGCGGTTTGGATTATTACGAAGTAAGTCTGGTTCCAGTATGGATTTAATTCCGGCGAAGTAAATAGACCGGTCTCGATGCAGACGCCATCGTTGACAGCAAATACGGGTTCGCCGGGCGGAGCGTAAATGTCGACTCCGCAGTGGCGTCGGTCGCCGCGATTCTCCCAGAATGCTCCTGCCCGCTCGTGTCCGGGCAGATTTTTTATCGAAAAATTATTTACCGGCGCGTGTGGCATCAGTCATCGCAGCGCATTTCTTTATAAATCCAGGCCTCGCGGAGGAATCTCTCTCTCAGTTTGCCCGAAAGAGGATTCTCAGTGTCCATGCGCTCCGGGTGCCACTGCACAGCGATAAGGAATGGCTTGCCGAGCGCGTCCTTCCATTCGATTGCCTCGACTATTCCGTCCGGGCCGCGGGCGGTGATGGTCAGCTCGTCTGCGGGAACATTGACCGCCTGATGATGATTCGTATTGACCATGCCCTCGTTTGAGCGGGTGATTTTCCACAGGTTCGATCCGTTAACGATTTCTACAGGGTGGAAGCAGGTCGTCGGGTCGTCGCAGCGGTGGAGCGTTTCCGGATTATAATCTTCCGGAATATCGACAATCAGCGAGCCGCCCATCGCGACATTCATAATCTGCTCGCCGCGGCAGATGGCCATAATCGGCAGCCCCAGCTTCATAGCCTTTTTGATAAGCACAAATTCGAGTGTATCGCGCCAGCGGTCGATCGAGCTGCGGACGCTGTCGGCAGGCTGACCATAGCGGCCGGGGTGGACGTCCGGGCCGCCAGTGAGCACAAGCGCGTCGCACTGGTCGAGTTTTTTGACTGCGCGGCCAATATCCATTTTGTAGAAATTAAAATATTGGATGTCGTCTTCGGCATTGCTCAGCCATTCGGAATAATTCTGATAATGCTCGCCGTTGCCCTTGGAAAGGCCGATCCGGAGCTTGTCGTCGCTGCAGGAAACAAGGACGAGAGCAATCGCAAGAACGAAAAGAATCGAACGCAATTTTGACGGATTCATTGGATTACCTGTTATTTAATATTTCTTTTAATTTTCTGAAAAACGGGGATTTCCCCTCGATAATGGTCAAAGATACGGGAAAAACGTAGCATTTAATATCATTTTCCGCAAAAAATTGCTTGTATTCACGAAGTTTAGCGGCGTCCTTTTCGGTGGTTACGATCGAATTCGCATTATTCATGCGGCAATTTTCGACGATTTTATTCAAATCGACTCTGGTATAATCATGATGATCCGGGAAATCCAATTTCTCCGAAATTTTGATATGCAGATTTTCGATCATCTCGCGGAATCGCTCCGGTTTGGCTATGCCCGATACGGCGATCGTACCGTTCTGAATATCACGGAATTCACGGCGCGAGGTATGCCGTCCGTCCACCAGATTATACGCCTTGCCGAGTATCGGTTTTACGCTTATATATATAGCATTTTCGTGAATATTTTTCACGAATTCGTCGGTCAGCTCGGCCTGGTTGGTTAGGCATATCACATCGGCCCGCTGCAGCGATTCGATTGGCTCGCGGAGCCGGCCTTTGGGCATTACGTGGGGATTTTCGACTGTGTCCCGGTCGATCAGCACTATGTCCAGATCGCGGTATAGCTGGCGATGCTGGTATCCGTCGTCGAGTCTTACAACATCGATATTGAATTTCTCCGGGGCGATTTTTGCGCCCTCGGCCTTTTCGTCGTGAGCTATTACGGGTACTTTCAGAGCTTCGGCCAATAGCAGCATCTCGTCGCCGGCTTCGGCTGCATTGGCGAGTATCCGGTTGCCGTCGGAGACGACGATCTCGCCTTTGGTTTTGCGTTTATATCCGCGTCCTACCACCGCCGGCTTGTAGCCCATATTGATAAGCGCGGTGCCAAGCATCTGCACAAACGGGGTTTTACCGGTACCCCCGACTGATAAATTGCCGACGCTAAGAACAGGCACGGAGGATCTTTTAATAGCTTTCTTTTTCTCGTCGAATCGTTTATTCCTTTGATTTACAGCGGCTTTATAAAACATTGAGAGTAAATTATTAATCATTGGTCACCTGCGATAGTTCATCAACCATTCAATTCAGTAAGCTGCATGGCGAGCTGTTTTCTCAACGCGTCGATTTCCTCTCGGCTAGCATTGCTCACTATGTCAATTGGCCCATTAAAAAATAAATTGATTTTGGAAAATGGCAGAGGCAGCTCGAAGTCGTCCCAGCTTTTGTCGAAAACCTTTTTTCGGCTAATCTCGACACCGCAAAGCCAGATAGCGACGCCTGTTTTTTGGGCAGCCACCGCAGCCCCGGCCTTGAATTCCTCTTTCGGACCTCGCGGGCCGTCGGGCGTTATCAGCGTATATCCGCGGGTAGCATTCTCTATAATTTTTTCCAGCGCCTCTTTCCCTTTTTTCGACGAGGAACCGCGCGATAGATTATAATCCCACGATTCGAGCAGCCTGGATAGCAGCTCGCCATCGCGCGAAGGGCTAACCAGCGCCCATGCGTCGGTCGATGCAAAATATCGCCATACAGGCAGCATTTTGCCGTGCCAGAATACCACGATTGCAGGCCTTGCCGGAAGGTTACCATGGGCAGATATTCGCCATGTCCGGGCGAGCAGCTTCAGCAGAAAAAGAGCAATTTTATGTTTAAAAATTAATTCCATTAAATATATATATTTATAAATAATCTGCAATTATTTCCGCGGCGCGGCGTGATGCGCCTTTGCCTCCGAGAAGGCTGCGGATCGACCGGAATTCGTCGCTCATGCGGTTTGCTGCGGATTTGTCCTCGACCAGCCGGCTGATCTCCGCGGCGATATTTGCGGCGGTGGCGTCGGACTGTACGAATTCGCGGACGATCTCGCGCTTGCTTAGTATATTGACGAGCGAGAGATGATCCAGATTGACAAGATATTTCCCGAACCGGAATGTCAGCGGCGAAGTGCGATAGATCATAGTGAACGGCATCCCGCAAAGCGCGGCTTCAAGTGTAGAAGTGCCGGTTTTGACCACTCCGGCGCGTGATTGCTTCATCAGCTCGCGGGAATTTGTGAATAATTCGCAGTCGCCCGCCCCGAGCAACGGCTCATAGAGCGATTCCGGCAGCAGCGATGACGCCGCCACCCCGAATTTATATCCGGGCAGTTCTTTTTGCAATAATTCGATCAATTCCGCGAAAAGCGGGCTGTGGCGTTCGATCTCCTGGCGGCGGCTGCCGGGCAATAGCGCAATGCGCTTAGGTCGGCCTTCGATCGAATAATCCACATCGTCGAAGTCCGGATCGTCGAGTATCGGGTGGCCGATATATTCCGCCGGAATATTGAATTTTCGGAAATAATCCTCCTCGAATGGGAATACGATCAGCAGCCGGTCGACACAGCCGGTGAGCTTGCGTGTGCGGTGGCGGCCCCATGCCCATAGCTGCGGCGCGATGAAGTATATCGTCGGGATGCACTTGCTGCGGGCGTGTCCGGCCAGCGGTATATTGAATCCCGGATAATCCACCGGGATGAAAGCGTCGAACTCTCCGCCGGCGAGCATATCTTTGCATTGATTTAATAATTTCCGGAAATATGAGTATTTTTTCATTACCTCCCAGAATCCGACGACCGAGATTTCCTCCAGCGGGACGATCGGCCGAAGGCCCTCGCGCTGCATGGCGCGTCCGCCCAGGCCGTGGAATTCAACGTCGGGCACAATCCGCCGGAGCTCCGCCATGAGCCGGGCTGCGTGCTGTTCGCCGGATAAATCGCCTGCGCTTATAAATATTTTTGTCACTTATACTTTTAAGTAATTTGGCAAAGAATTTCTCCGCAAAGATAAATTATTTTGGGCAAATCATGAATTTCATGTGTTGAAAAATTGGGGATAGATAAATTGAATATCCTGCGCCGATTTGCCTAACTTTGTATATATATTGATTTTGAAAAAATATATTCCGGATAGATAATGCACGAATTCGTTCATCTGCATAACCATACTCATTATTCGCTGCTCGATGCGATGCCAACAGTGCCGCAGCTTATCGACGCAGCCCTGGAGGACAATCAGAAGGCGCTGGCGCTGACCGACCACGGAGTGATGCACGGCGCAATCGAGTTTTATTATAAAGCTAAGGCCAAGGGACTGAAACCGCTTATCGGGATGGAGGCATACGTCGCCAACGGCAGCCGATTCGACAAAACCCCGCGTTCGCAGCTCTCCGGCAAGAAAGAAAAGCAGTATTTTCATCTCGTACTGCTGGCAAAGGATATGACCGGCTACTGCAATCTGGTCAAACTGACATCGCTGGGCCATACAGAGGGATTTTATTATAAACCGCGGGTGGATAAGGAATTACTCGAGCAATACCGCGAGGGCCTCGTCGCGCTTTCGGCCTGCATTGGCGGGGTGGTCAATATCCATCTTGTCAACGGCGATTTCGAAAAAGCCCGCGAGGAAGCCCGGTATTATCAGCAATTATACGGCGACGATTTTTATATCGAGCTGCAGGATCACGGCCTCAAGCCGGATAAAATTGTGCTGCGCGACGCCCCAAGAATTGCTCAGGACCTGGGCATCAAAATCGTGGCCACGAATGATATTCATTATATCAGCAAAGATCACGCTGTGGCGCATAATGTGCTGTTGCATATACGCGACGTCACGGCCGCGACCGCCGGAACAGTCGACATCGAAAAACTGCGCTACCAGCAGCCCGAATTCTGGTTCAAATCCCAGCAGGATATGAATAAATTATTCCGGAATTTCCCGGATGCGGTCAAAAATACCGCCGAAGTGGCCGACAAATGCAATCTCGAATTCGAGCAAAAGCTCTTCATGCCGGAATTCGATATCCCCGAGGAATCCCCCGCGGAAACGCTCGAGGACTTCCTGGTCGAGACCACCTACAATGGCCTCGATATGCGGTTCGATGAAATTACGCCCGAAATCCGCGAGCGCGCAGATTATGAGCTTAATATAATTAATACGATGGGGTTTGCGGGCTATTTCCTTATTGTTCAGGACTTTATTCTCGCCGCCAAAAAGCTCGGGGTCAGCGTCGGGCCGGGCCGCGGTTCGGCCGCCGGAAGCCTTGTGGCATATGCGCTGGAGATCACAAATGTCGATCCGCTGCGGTATGATCTTCTGTTCGAGCGATTCCTCAATCCAGAGCGCGTCAGCATGCCTGATATCGACATCGACTTCGCCGACGACAAGCGCGAACGCGTAATCGAATACGTAAAGGAGAAATACGGCGAGGAATCCGTCGCCCAGATCGTCACATTCGGCAAGCTCTCGTCTCGTGCGGCGCTGACGGATGTGGGGCGGGTGCTTGGGGTGCCGCTGTCGACGATTAAGGATATTACAAAAAAAATTCCGGTCGTCCGCGGCAAGGTGCTCAAATTAAAAGAAGCATTCAAATTGCCCGATCTGAAGGAATACAGCAATTCGGAAGACAAAAGTATTCAGGATTTGATCAAATTCTCGCAATTGGTAGAGAATATCAACCGCGGCACCGGTGTTCACGCCGCCGGAGTGGTGATTGCCCCGGGCCCGATCACGAATTATGTGCCGATCTCGCGTGCGGCCAAATCCCGCGGCCAGAGCGTCGATTCGCTGACCCAATACAGCATGAACGAGCTCGAGACCGCCGGCCTGCTGAAGATGGACTTCCTCGGGCTTCGCACCCTTTCGATTATCGAAAACACGCTGGATATGATCCGCCATAATCATGGCAAAGATATAAATATAGACGAGATCGACTTCGAGGACGAGAAAACGTTAGACCTTTTGGGCAATGGCAAAACGCTGGCCGTGTTCCAGTTCGAATCCGGCGGAATGCAGGACTATCTTAAAAAGCTCAAGCCGCGCAATCTGGAAGAAATCACCGCTATGAATGCGCTCTACCGGCCCGGCCCGATGGAGAATATCCCGGAATTCATCGACCGCAAATTCGAGCGCAAACCGATTAAATATCTTCATGAAATCATGGAGCCCGCGCTTAAAAATACATATGGCATTATCGTTTACCAGGAGCAGGTGATGCAGCTCGTGCGCGATATTGCAGGGTTCTCGCTCGGTCAGGCGGACGTTCTCCGCCGCGCAATGGGTAAGAAAAAGACTCATATTATGGACGAGCAAAAGCCGATATTCGTCGAGGGCGCCGCCAAAAAGGGCATCGACAAAAAGCTCGCGCTCGAGATTTTCGATTTGATATACAAATTCGCTGATTATGGATTCAATAAATCGCATTCGCTGGCGTATTCATATGTCGCATACCAGACTGCCTGGCTTAAGGCCAATTATACCGCCGAATTCCTGGCCGCCAACATGACCGCCGAAGTCAACGACCAGGCCAAGATCGTCGAGCTTATCGACGAGGCCCGCAAATTCGGCATAGAAGTACAGCCGCCCGACATCAACCGCTCGCGGGCGGAATTCAGCGTAAGCGGCAATAATATATTCTTCGGCATGGCGGCCATCCGCAATGTGGGCGCCAGCGCTGTCGAGAAAATCGTCGAGGAGCGCGCCGAAAAGCCCTTCATCTCATTTTTCGACTTCGTGTCGCGGGTGGATACGCGGCTAATCAACCGGCGTGCGCTCGAGGCGCTGATCTGCGCCGGAGCATTCGATTCGGTCTCCGGCGGCAAACGCGCCGCGCTGTTCGAAGCAATCGATTCTGCGCTGGATTATTCCAAAGCATTCGAGCAAAGCCGGAATATGCAAATGGACAGCCTGTTCGCCGGCGGCGGCGAGGAAGACGCCACAATCGCCGAGCCCACGCTGCCGGAGGTCCCCGAATGGTCCGACCGCGAGAAGCTCGACAAGGAAAAGGAGATGCTCAGCTTCTACGTATCCGGCAATCCGCTGGATGAATACTGGCCATATGTGCAGTCGCTGGCGTCCTTCGGGCTCGAGGAGTCCACAAGCCCCGCGATCGGCAAAAACACGCGCATCGTCGGCCTCGTCTCCAGCATTCGCAAGCGAATGGACCGGCGCAACAACACCATTGCGTTTGTGATGATCGAGGACTTCAAGGGCAAAGCCGAGTGCATATTCTGGAGCGATTCGTTTGCCAGATGGGGCAAATATCTTCAGGAGGGGCGGGTGCTTGTGCTGTGCGGAAAGTCCGAAACCGACGACGATCTGATCAAGATGGTTGTCGAGGAAGTAGTTCCAATAGAAGACACCCTGAAACGTTTTGCTAAAGGATATAAAATATGGATAGATCTCGCAAATGAGAATATCTCCGAAGAAAGTATCCGGTCGCTGAAGGCGATGAACGGCGATTTTGATACAAATTCCAAAATGGTGTTTAATATATATAACAGCGCCAACGGATATAAAACGGCATATAATATATATGATGCCCGAATTCCGCTAAGGCACGAAAGCGTCAAAAAGCTCGGAAAAATCTTCGGAATCAAAAATATCGGTATTCTGACAAGTTAAACAAATTCATATATTTACAATGCCTGACTATTTGAAAACATTATTATCATGGATAATCGCATTCGCATTTGCGGCAGTCGCGCTGCATCTTCTGTTCACATTATTCGAAGTGGCTATTGAAGCATTATTCAATATTATCTTGCTAATACCATTGCTGCTGATTGCGATTCCTTTCTTTTTAATCGTCCGGAAAAAATTATTTAAATAGTTGATAATTCAGACAGGTGAAAATGAAAAAGTTATTTGTCGCCGTTCTCTTTGCATTTGTTTCGATCAGCTTTCCGGCCCGCGCCCAGCAAGAGCCGGTATCGGACTACACAATTGACCTTGCCCGCATGTTCGGCCGCGAGATATTCGAACTCAATGGGGTGCCATACCTCAGCCCAATGGTCGAAGCAGTCAACGCCACATCTAACGCAAGATTTTTCAACAGCGCATTTATCCCGAAAGACCCCGACGGAGTGTATGTCAAATTCGGCATTCACGCCATGGCAGGCATGGTCCGCGAGGATATGAAAACTTTCGCCCCTAAGATGCCCGCCGAGGAATTCGTATTCGATACCGCCCTTAAATTCATAGAATTCAGAGGGATGGAAGACGTATTTATCAAAGACACTGCCGGACTGATTAATTACTTATTCAAAACCGTACTCTACGATGGCCTCGAAAAGGGCAGCTTCGTGACCCCCGAAAGCGCATCCACTGTGCTGGGCAATAAAGACACAGTATTCACGCTTCCGACCGATACCCTGGCCGCGTTGGTGCGCGAGCATCCGGGGTACCAGTTCCTGCCGAAAAATCTACAGGACAGCCTTACAAAAATTATCGGTCAGTTTCCGCAGCGCTATCCGCTATATCCCGGCGGGAATATCAACACAGTGCTGGCTGCGGTGCCGCAGATAGAGATAGGTTCGCTTTTCGGCACCGAAATACTTTTACGCCTTGTGCCCCCAATCGATCTGGGTAAATATATAGGCGAATTCGCATTCTGGGGCGTTGGCCTGAAGCACAGCATTTCGCAATACCTGCCCGAAAGGTGGTTCGATGCCGCCGCGCAGGTCGTATGGCAGGGCACATCGCTGAAGAATTTCGTCGGCACCACCAATGCCGAGCTTCGCGCAAATGCCAATCTATGGAATATGAATCTTCATTTTAGTAAAGAAATCGAGGGCTGGCTGGATATATATACCGGCGTTTCGTATGAGATTATCAACATTTCATCCAGCTTCAAATACTACCTGCCCGGCGAAGTGCAATACGAACTCGGGCTGGTGGCCGATCCGGCCAATCCGCAGCCAAGCCCCGGGTATCCCGGCGATACCAAGCCACAGGTGACCCACATCGCGCTTCAGGACGACAATATGAAGTGGACGATCGGGCTTTACCGCGAATTCGGCCCCTTTGCGATATTCGCCGACTATTCGGTAAGCCAGTTCAATATTTTCAGCGGCGGAATTCAATATACATTCGGAAAATGATTTAAGTAAATTTATATCAGGATTTTGAAAAATGACAAAGATTATTGACGGAAAAAAAATCGCGAAAGACTTTCGCGAGGAATTAAAAGTCCGGACACAAAAATTATTCGAAGAACGCGGCGTCAGGCCCGGACTGGCTGTGCTGCAGGCGGGCGATAACCCGGCGTCGGAATCATACGTGCGCGGCAAGATCAAGGCCTGCGACGAAATCGGCTTCAAATCGGTAATGGAGCATCTGCCGGCCAACGTCAGCGAGGACGAAGTAATCGGGCTGGTCAAAAAATGGAACAACGATCCCACAATCCACGGCATACTCGTTCAGCTTCCGCTGCCTGATCATATCGACGAAACAAAGGTGCTGCTTACTATCCGCCCCGATAAGGACGTGGACGGCTTCCACCCCGAGAATATCGGACGTCTGGTGATAGGGCTGCCCGGCTTTCTGCCATGCACCCCGGCGGGCATACTCGAGCTAATTAAAGTAAGCGGAATCGAGCTGAAGGGCAAGCATGTAGTAGTGGTCGGACGCAGCAATATCGTAGGCAAGCCGATTGCAAATATGCTTTATCAAAAAAATGAATACGCCAATGCCGTGGTAACGATCTGCCACACCGGCGCAAAAGACATCAGCAAATACACCCGCCAGGCGGATGTGCTGATAGTCGCAGCCGGAGTAGCGGAAGTAATCGGCGCCAACGACGTCAAAGACGGAGTAGCCGTGATCGACGTCGGTATCAATCGGGTCGAGGATGCTTCCCGCGAGCGCGGCTATCGGCTGACCGGCGACGTAAATTTCGATGAGGTATCGCGCAAGGCTTCTGCGATTACTCCAGTGCCCGGCGGCGTGGGGCCGATGACCATTGCAATGCTTATGACAAACACATTTAAATCCGCTCTCGAAAAATCAGAAAAGAAATAATGCCAGAGAAATACGATATCGAACCATTATATATTGACGACAGCATTCTGGTGGCCAATAAACCCGCCGGACTGCTGTCTATACCCGACCGTTTTAATCGACGGCTGCCCAGTCTCGACCATATTCTCGGAGACCGCTTCGGGCGTATATTCGTCGTACACCGGCTCGATCGGGAAACAAGCGGGGCAATAGTATTTGCCCGCACGGCCGAGGCCCATCGCGCACTCAGCCTGCAATTCGAAGAGCACTCGATACGCAAGATATATCATGCGGTGGTGCAGGGAATAGTCGCCGAAAACACTATGGAGGTAGACATCCCGGTGATGCCCAATCCCGCCAAAAAGGGAGCAATGATGCCATCGGTGCGCGGCAAGGAATCGCTGACGATAATCCGCGTGCTGGAGCGATATCGCGGTGCGACACTTCTGGAGTGCGAGCTCAAAACCGGCCGTCAGCACCAGATACGCGTGCATTGCTCTGCGATCGGTCATCCGCTGATAATCGATCCGCTCTATGGCAATAACGACGCATTTTATGTATCGTCGGTCAAGCGCCGATTCAATCTGAAAAAAGGTACCGAGGAGCGTCCGCTGATGAAAAGGGTATCTCTCCATTCGTATTCGATCGGATTTACGCATCCGATGACAGGCGAGCATACCGAGTCGATAGCCGAATATCCCAAGGATTATAAAGCGCTTACTCAGGTGCTCGGCAAATATGCTTCTGCAGGCGAATAAATCGCAATTGTAACTTTTTGCCCTCTGGAACTGTCTCCTGTAAGACATAATTCCGGAGGGCAAAATGTTTTTTGGTTTTATATTTATAATAAATCAATTATATTGAAAATCTTACGTTTTAATAAACAGATATATCTTTATAATAATTATCATAACAAATAATTGGATTGATACGATGAAGAGAAGTATACTACTTATGATGATCGCGTTGCTGATAATTCCCGGGCTTTCCGCCATTGCGCAGAAAGATGGCCGGAATATCCCATACTACATGCAGCCCGATTTTATTTATTCGGATTATTATTCCGGATTCAATGGCCCGAAAATCAACAAAATAGTGCCCACCGGCACTCCGGGCAAAGAGAAAAAATACGACATGCCCCGCATCCAGAGCGAGGGTTTCGACCTGATTAACTGCTCGAATATGGCCGGATCGCAGTCCGAAACATGGATGGCAATCAATCCGGCAAATCCGCAGAATATGATCGCAACCGCCAATGATATGTACTACAACAACGGCTACCGCGGTTATAGAATGAGCGCATGGGTCACAACCGACGGCGGACAGACCTGGCAGCATACCGCCACTCCCAAAAATCAGGGAATCTGGGTAAATCTGCCCCAGGGAGGCGGCGCCACCAATTTTGACCCCGGTATTGTTTTCGACACCCAGGGTTACGCATATTATTCCTATGGTTTTACTCAGACCATGCATGGCGGCGATGACGAAAGCGACAACGGCGTGTTTGTTGTCCGATCCACCGACGGCGGCCTCACATGGGAAGATACGCCCTATCCGGTCGCACTCGAAACCAGCGGCCAGATATCCCAGCCGTTTCACGACCGCTATACGATTGCTGCTGATATAAGTCCCGAATCGCCATATAAAGATAATGTTTATCTGACATGGAAAAAATTCAAAGTAGACGCAGCCGTGCTGTTCTCCAAATCCACCGATAATGGCGTGAGCTGGAGCGCACATGTCAGAATTCCCGGCGGCGACGGCGCCACCCAGTCTCCGATTCCAGCGGTGGGTCCCGACGGCAGAATTTATGTATGCTTCCAGAAAAGGACAATGCAGACAAACAAAACTCAGGCCCTCGTATCGTGGTCTTCAAATGGCGGCGTCAGCTGGTATGGCCCCGAAAAAGCGCTGGATGTTTTCACTATCGGCGAAATTAATACGGAATCCTACAGAAATACATTCCCGACGAAACAGAACATGAGGGTCTCCTCGGCTCCGGTGATTGCGGTTGATAATTCCAATGGACCCCGCAAAGGCTGGGTATATGTAGCCCAGTGCGGCAAAGATGCTGCCAACGGCCAAACGCATCTTTATCTTACAAAATCCACAGACAATGGTACAAGCTGGTTCGAACCGATAATTATTGACAATAACGAAATTGGCAACGACATATTCTTCCCGGCCATTGCCGTCGATCCGGTAACCGGTATGGTCGGCATCATGTATTACAGCTCGCAGAACGATCCGAACAACCAGGGAGTGGACGCATATGCCGCGATTTCGCGCGACGGCGAAAACTTCTCCGTGATCCGCCTTACACCCGAGACCACATATCTCGATCATATTTCGGATGTATCTATCCAGGGCACCGGCAATTTCTACTGGGGAGATTATACCACTGTGGTGGCCCATAACGGAGTGGTATATCCCTGCTTCTGGTGGCCCACCGAGCCCGGAGGAAGCTTCGAATCGCTCGACGTATTCATAGCCCCGCTGTCCGACAAACCGCTGCCTCCGCAAAACGTGGAGCTTGTCAACCAGGTGGATGGCCAGCCCAATATATTATTATCATGGGACGATCCGGAAACCAATATGCTCAACGAACCGCTTCCCGATTTTAAAATTCATATATATCGCGAAGGTGAGAAACTGACCGAAGTTGAGCGCGGCGTAGGAGAATTCCTCGACGCCACAGTTACCGACGGCGTTGTATACCAATATACACTCAAAACCGTTACGATCGACAATCAGGAAAGCGACAATGCCTTGGCATCGATACGCGCCGGCGGCGAATTCCTGCCCCATCCGCCGACTAATCTTTCGTGGCTCCCGGCCGAGGGCGGAGTGATGCTTTCGTGGGATAACCCATCGCATAGAGTGGACGGCTCGCAGTTTACGGATCTTGCCCGGATCGATGTTTACGAAAACGATACCAAAGTATACGAAGTGGATCATTCAATCGCCGCAGGCCAGCGTTCCAGCGTGCTGATTCCCCTCGAAACAAAAAATTATCATCATCTTAAATTAAAAGCTGTTGGAAGCCGCGGCGAAACCGAACCCGTCAGCGTTTACTCCGAAGAAGTGCACGCATTTGCAGGCACCCCGCTGACGATTCTCGACGAATCTTTCGACGAACTCACCGCGCTTACTCCTATGTATACCGGCGACTGGGGTATCACAAACGTTGTGTCCAAATCATCGCCCAATAGCTTTACCGATTCTCCCGATGGAGATTACGAAAGCAATGTATTCAATTATATGCTTTTCGCGCCTGTCGTAATCCAGGATGGAGGCACCACTCTCACATTCGAGCACATTGCCCTTATCCGCAATCAGGACCTCGGCAAGCTCGATTATTCGAGCGACTTCGGTAAAACCTGGGAAGCGCTGCGCTGGTATGACGCAAGCCACAGCGATAAATTCGGTCCCGACCTTGCCTCGAGCGAATTCATCGGCGAAAACTTCGGGCTTAGCGAACACCTGGGCGATACTCTGATTTTCCGCTTCGGACTCCATGCCAACTTCGTCGGCTCGGACGACGGCTGGTATATAGACGACGTCCTGCTCAGCGACGCACCGGTCAAAGTCGACGAGGAAATGCTCCGCTCGGAAACCCGGATGACGGTATATCCCAATCCCGCAAGCGCATCGGCAGAACTGACCGCAACCCTTCCGCGCACAGGCAATATCAGCATCGCGCTTTATGACAATCTCGGCCACGAAGTGCTTTCGGTTGCGCGCGGCAACTACCAGGCCGGAGTTCACAGCTTCAGCGTCAATGTCGGCAATCTGACTTCCGGCGTTTATTATTCGCGAATGACATACGAGGGCGATTATATTACAACCATCCCCGTTGTAGTCGCAAGATAATATATATAAAACCAATCAGCCCCGGTTTTCGTCAGAAAATCGGGGCATTTTTTTAATTTAAAAATTGTCAAAGATTAGCAAAGATATATATTTAGAGTTATATTTGTAATCCCGGAAAATTATTAATAATCAGAAGACTTAATGCCTGAGAATAATAAAAATATTGACAACAGCAGCACACCCGGAAGCGATAAGCCGAACAGCAGAAGAAGCTCCCGCCGGCGTTCATCGCGCGGCCGCCAGCGATCTGATAAAAACGAACAGAACGATAGCCGCCAGGATACCGGCAAAACCGAAAATCAGGAGAATTCCAAATCCCGGAGTTCCGGCCAGAGGAATTCCTCTTCCGGCAGTAGCAAAACTTCGCAATCGCGCCGTATCAAAAGCCCAAAAAGCGACTCCGCCGACACAAACGCGGATAAGCAGCAATCCGGCAAGCAGCAGTCGGGCAAGCAGCAGCAACAAAGCCGTCGCCCACAGAGAAGATCGTCAGGCCGCGGCAAAAGCAGCGCTGCCCCAAAAGCAGACCAGCAGAAAACCGAACCGGAAATTGATAATGCCAAACAATCCGCCCAGGCGGATAAGCAGCAGTCGGGCAAGCAGCAGCAACAAAGCCGTCGCCCACAGAGAAGATCGTCTGCACAAAACAAAAAGAGCCAGGATAAAAAAGAAGAACAACCCCAAAAAGAAGATCAGGATAAATCACAAAAATCCGGCCAGCAGAAAAAGCAGCAACAGCGGAAACGCCCACAGGCTAAACCCGACAAAGCGAAACAGACCGAACGAAAATCCGAAACAGAGGACAAACCCAAAGCAACCGATCCTCAGAAAATCCTCAAAGATTTTACGATTCGGAGAATTCCCCGCGCAATGCAAATTAAGCCGGAGGAAAAACTCGACCGCAGCATAATGAACATAGTCGAGCAGGTCGAAAATATGATGAACAACGAATTCTTCGTCCAGATCGACAGCCGCATACTCGTGGCGGTCAGCGGCGGTGTGGATTCCGTAGTTCTGCTGGATACCCTCGCTCAGTTAGTCGAAAAAATGAATATCGAAATAATTGTATGCCATTTTAATCATAACCTCCGCGAGGGCGACTCCGACAAAGACGAAAAATTCGTCGTAAGTCTCGCAAAGCAATACGGCTTCGACGTTCACACAGGCCAGGGCGACGTCCGCCGCTATTCCGAGAAATATTCCCTCGGTATCGAGCAGGCCGCCCGTAAGCTGCGCTACCGATTTCTCGAAAAAACCGCACGGCACGTCCGCGCAGATTATATCGCAACCGCCCACAACGCCAATGACACAGCCGAGACATTTTTCCTGAACCTGTTCCGCGGGGCGGGGCTTACCGGACTCAGCGGCATACCCGAAACCCGCCAGATTTCGAAATATTGCACCCTAATCCGGCCAATGTCGCGCATCAAAAAAGAAAATATAATCGAATTCGCCCGCGCGCGCAATCTCGAATGGCACGAGGATCATACCAATTCGCTGCTCATATATTCGCGCAACCGCGTGCGCCACGACCTTTTGCCCAAACTCGAAAAAGAATACAATCCCGCGATTGTCGATCTGATAAACCGTACGGCCTGGCTCTTCCGCAATGCGGACGAATTCATCGCATATTATGTAAAAATGGCTGTCCAGCGGGTGGTTTCAGAAAAAGGGTCGGATCGCTTTGCGGTGCAGATCGGATTTTTTCAGACATATAATGAATTCATCCAGGGCGAAATTATCCAGAACGCGCTGCGCAAACATTTCAATCAGCAGCCCGTTTCGCTCAATACGATCGACCGGATAATCGGCCTTACCTCAAGCCCGGTGGGGGCGATGTTCGAAGCCAGCCGCGATTTCATAGTGCTGCGCGACCGCGACAAGCTCATATTCTCACGCAAACGCCCGGCGTTCGAATGCAATATGCAAATCGACCGCACCGGTAAGTATAAGATAGGCAATAGCTTGCTCGAGCTGAAGGAAATCCCGAAAAAAGATGCGAAATTCACCGACGACCCCACGATCGAATATTTCGACGCAGACAAATTGCCCCAGACCCTCCAGCTAAGGAGATGGGAGCAGGGCGATACATTCCGTCCGGTCAATTTCGACGGGCATGTGAAGGTATCGGACTACCTGACAAACCAGAAAGTTTCGCTGCTCGAAAAGCAGCAGGTGCTGGTACTGACTAACCGCGTGGAGATCATCTGGGTATGCGGATTCCGCATGAGCGACAATTTTAAAGTGACTAAATCCACCCAAAATGTAATACAAGCACGATACCAGGATAATTCTCAGGAGAATTAATGAATTCCAATCAGAATTATTACAAAATAGGCGAAAAAAAATTCGTTCCGTTTATCACGGAGCAGGAAATTTCGCGCGCTGTGAATCGGATGGCGGATGATCTCAATCGCGATTATTCCGGGTGCAACCCATTGATGCTTATAGTATTAAAGGGCGCGTTCGTGTTTGCCGCCGATCTGGTTCGCCGCCTTAGGTTCGATTGCGAAATAGAGACAATCACCGCCAAAAGCTATGGCGACTCGATGAAAAGCAATGGCCGGGTGCGGCTATCCGAAATTTCCGATAAAGTCCGCGAACGGGATGTGATAATCGTCGAAGACATCGTGGACAGCGGCCTCACAGCCCAGCGAATGCGCGAAGCTCTGGCGGAGTTCTCGCCGCGGTCTGTTGCGATGGCGACATTCCTCTCGAAAACCGAGCTGCGCCGAGTGGAAGTGCCTGTGGAATATACAGGTATCGAAATTCCGGCGGTGTTCGTCGTTGGCTATGGACTCGATTTCGCAGAAAAAGGCCGGCACCTGCCAGAGATTTATGGACTGGAAGAAGAAGTAGAAAAAACCTCGACCCAAAAAGGATGATTTCGCAAAAGCTTGATATTACTGATAATTCGGCCTCCCGACCGTCCCGAATGCCAAAATTACTTGAGTAGTTTTACGTCTTAGGTTTAGAAGCCGCAATACGGCAATGTTTTAATTGGAGGAAATGGATGAGCAACGATAAAAATGATAAAAAATTCAATCCTTTCGGTGATTTTAATAAAATGGGAGGCCCGGGCGGACCGCAGAATAAATTTATGCGAAATATGATGCTCTGGCTTATTATTGCCGCGGGGATTTTTAGTATATATGTAATTACACAGACAAATCAGAAAGCCGAATGGCCGGTATCCTACACCAAATATAAGAAGTTCCTCGAGCAGGAAATGATCAAGGACGCCGTTGTCGAAAAAAGTCAGCTTAACGACTTCGAATTCCACGGAGAGCTGAAAGAGCCCGTCACAATTACAATCGATGGCCGCCCGCGCACGGTGCGGTATTTCGTTACCAAGCTCGGAGTGGTCGACAGCGAAACCGAGGAAGCATGGGAAGCCAAAGGAATATCATGGACTTATAAAGAAGGCGACAATAACTGGTGGGGTGCAATATTATCAATATTGCCCTGGATACTACTGATCGGCCTTTATTTCATATTCATTCGCCGGATGCAGGGCGGCGGCGGCGGATCGAAGGGGATATTCTCCTTCGGCAAATCCCGCGCCCGGATGTTCAACGAAGGCCAGACCAAGATCACATTCGATGACGTCGCCGGCGCAGACGAAGCCAAATACGAACTCGAAGAAATAATAGAATTCCTCAAAGAACCGACAAAATTCCAGAAACTCGGCGGCAAAATCCCTCGCGGAGTCCTGCTGTTGGGGCCTCCCGGCACGGGTAAGACACTGCTCGCCCGCGCAGTGGCAGGCGAGGCCGGAGTGCCATTCTTCTCGATTTCCGGCGCGGACTTTGTGGAAATGTTCGTCGGCGTTGGCGCAAGCCGCGTCCGCGATTTGTTCGAAAATGCCAAGAAAAATTCGCCATGCCTCGTATTCATCGACGAGATGGACGCAGTCGGACGCCAGCGCGGCGCCGGACTCGGCGGAGGACACGACGAGCGCGAGCAGACGCTCAACCAGCTACTCGTCGAAATGGACGGATTCGAGCAAAACAGCGGCGTTATAATTATAGCGGCCACCAACCGCCCCGACGTGCTCGACCCCGCACTCCTGCGCCCGGGCAGATTCGACCGCCAGGTTGTGGTCGACCGCCCCGACGTCAAAGGACGCGAGGGCATATTCAAAGTGCATTGCCGCACGATTCCCCTGGGCGGGGATGTCGATCTCGAAGTGCTGGCGCGCGGCACCCCCGGACTTTCCGGAGCGGATATTGCCAATATCGTCAACGAGGCCGCGCTTTACGCGGCACGACGCAACAGCGACAAAGTGACGATGTACGACTTCGAAAATGCCAAAGATAAAGTATTGATGGGTATCGAGCGCAAGAGCCTCGTGATTTCGGATAAAGAAAAAGAAATGACCGCATATCACGAAATCGGCCACGCGCTGATGGGCAAATTGCTCAAAAACGCCGATCCGGTGCATAAAGTGACGATCATCCCGCGCGGACGTGCGCTCGGAGTGACCGCATCGCTGCCGCTGGAGGAATTCCATTCGTATTCGCAGGATTATCTCGCCACGCGCATAATTACGCTCATGGGCGGCCGCGCCGCAGAGAAAATAGTATTCGATAATCTCACGACAGGCGCATCGAACGATATCGAGCGCGCCACCAAGATTGCCCGCAAGATGGTTTGCGACTTCGGCATGAGCGAACTGCTCGGGCCGGTGAATTACAACAGCAACGACGAAGAGGTCTTCCTCGGGCGCGAAATATCTCAGCACCGCGTGCACAGCGAGAAAACCGCCCAGCAGATCGATAAGGAAGTACGCCGCATAGTAGGCGAAGCCAGCGACGAAGCCGAAAGATTATTAAATAAAAATATCGAATTATTGCATAAAACCGCCAAAATATTGCTCGAGCGCGAAGTGCTCGACGGCGAGGAACTCGACATGATAATCAAGGGCGAGGATTTGCCGCCGGTAAGCAAACAAACCCTGAACGCAATCAAAAGTATGAAATTCAATGGCGGAAACGAAGAGAAAAAGCCCGACGCTCAATCAGACGCTCCCGGGGAGCAAAACTCCGAAGAAGAAGAAAACAGCGAAATTAATTCCGACAACAAAAACCCCCGATAACAAGGGGGTTTTCCTTTTGCGACATTCCCAATTTTCATAATGATAATTCCCAAATAATCATTAAATTGCAGATTCGTATCCTATCGGATTTTTTTCATACAATGCAATGGTGCTAAATTGGAACTTACAAATCAAATTACTGAAGAGGTATGGAACCGACAGAAGGCTATGTGCGGACTTTGCGGCAAAAAGCTCGACGAGAACTCCGCAGGAAGAGTCGAATACGGCTTTCATAAGGTCGGCAATTCCACCAGCGACACTACTACCGGCAATGCGATCCTGCTATGCGGAATTTGCCACAACGGGATCGACAGCGAACTAAAATCCAACGGCGGGATAATGCTCAAACGCTATAATTTCCCCTATGCCAATTTCCAGAATTATTCCACCGAACACATTTTCGAGGACCTGAAGGAAGATATTTCAACGCTCCGCGAAGCGTCCTCGGATATTCGAAGACTCAATTTTGTTAAATCCGGCATCAAAGAAAAAGGGCTTTTGCTCAAAAATTATTATTTAAATAAGGAGCAGATTTCCGAATTGCAGGAAATTCTGAACGAAGCCGTAAACAATATTCGCGAAATCGAAAAAAATAAGCGGGAAATGACCGAATCGATCTATCAGGAAAATTACGATAAAATCGTACCCGAGGTCGATCGCGCAGTAGAAGCCGCCGAAAAAGAAACGAATTTCAAAAAAGCCCGCCAGATATTGCTCGATTCGCAGATGATGTTCAAAGACATCAAATTGCGCCGCGATAAGCACGAAGAGCAGTATTCGCGCATCCAGCAGGCATTCGAGACTCTTAACGAACGCCAGATTTCCGAGCGCGAAAAATACGAAATGGAATGCATAGAAAATTATCATAATATAAAAGCCGAGGTCGACCGCGCAGTAGCCGCTGCGGCCAACGCAACCAATTTCAAAAAGGCCCGCGAAGCTCTGATCAACGCACAGAGCAAATTCAAAGGACTGAAGCTGCAGCGCGATCAGCGAGAAGAGCAATACTCACGAATCCAGAACTCATTCGAGAACCTGAATACCCGCCAGAGCGAGGAGCGCACGCGCTACGAGCAGGAATGCAACGAGAATTACGACCGACTGCGGACGATTGTGGACGACGCGATCAAAGTGGCTCAGGCATCAGAGACATTCAAGGAGTCCCGCGAAACACTTATCGCCGCCCAGGGATCGATACGCGGCGTAAAGCTGAAGAGAAACCAGCGCGACGAGCTATACGCGGCCATTCGCGAGGTGTTCGACGGCATCAACCGCGCCCAGGAAGAGCAGCGCGAGGAATTCCTAAAGGAATGCGAAGATAATTACCGCACAATCCGCGAAAAGCTCGACCGCGCAACGGAATACGCCAATACATCGGACGATTTCCGCTTCATTCGCGACAACCTGATCGCCGTACAGAACGAGGTCAAAATCCTCAAGCTCAAACGCGATCAGCGCAGCGAATTATTCCAGGCCATACGCGACGTATTCGAAGTGCTCGACCAGCGCCGCGACCAGCACCGCCAGCATATACTGATTGATAAGCGCGAGAAGCTGAAGTCAATCAAGGACGACCTGGAACGCAAAATCGCCCGCATGGAAGAAACTATCGAGCGCGATGAGGAAGCCATTTCGCAGACTAAATCCGAAATCGAAACCGCCGACAGCGACGAAAAACGCGACGAAGCAGCCGGACGCCTCGAATCCGCAGAGGCCCGCCTCGCCGAGAAACGCGTTAAAATCGACGAAAGCCGCACCCGAATTGCCGACATCGACAAAGAGCTTGAGAAAATCGGCTGATAAATCGGGATGCTGTAAATATATATAATGCATTGACTTAACGGGCATTTTCTCTATTGAGGGGAAGATGCCTGTTTTATATTTACGGAATAATATTTGCTTAAATAAATGAAGTAAATTGCATGAATAGATTGAATAATATATATAATAATCATTATGAAGAATATATTATTATTGTTTGCGGCGGTTGTTATGGCTGGTATTGCAGCATATAATTTCTGGCCGGAAGCGCCGATTGATACATCGAAAAAGATCGACCGCATACTTGTTATCAAGCATAAGCGCGAGATGCAGATATTCTCAAATGGCGAAATAGTAAAGGCTTATCACATTTCTCTCGGCAGGCAGCCCATAGGCCCGAAGCAATTCGAAGGTGACAACAAAACGCCCGAAGGTATATATATAATAAATGACAAAAATCCGAATAGCACATATCATCTGAATCTTGGCATTTCATATCCGACCAAAGAGGATACGGAATACGCCCGGAGCATGAATCGCCTGCCGGGCGGCCAGATCAAAATCCACGGTCTGCGCAATGGCCTGGGATTTATCGGCAAGCTCCATCGGCTGGTGGACTGGACTGCCGGCTGCATAGCCGTAACCAATTGGGAAATCGAAGAGTTATATCAAGCAATCCCCATCGGCACAGAAATCGAGATAGTCGAGTGAGACTGCTTTGCTACGCTCGCAGTGACACACCGCGGGCGGGCCGCGTCGATATTTGCAGAGGGCTGATGCCCTCTGTTGCAATTCGTGTTCGGACAACCCATCGCAACAACGGGCTTTAGCCCGTTGCAATAAAAAAAGCAGGCCCGAAGACCTGCCTCTTAATTTTCAAAAAAAAATTCTGTCCGAATTCCAATCAGAGGTTAAGCTTTTTGAATATCCCCTCGGGAACGGAGCGGATCACGCACATGATAAGCCGCCAGAATCCCGGCAGATAGACCACATCACTGCCCTTTTCCATCGCGTGGTAAATGCCCAGACCGATGTCCTTCGGCTTGGCGAACAGCGGGTTTTTGGGCATGTGCGCGGTCATCGGCGTATCGACCATGCCGGGCTTGATTGTTACCACACTGACGCCGGATTTAGCCAGGCGGTTGCGCAATCCGCTAAGGAATACGCTGAGCGAACCCTTTGCGGCGCCATATAGATAATTGCTCTGGCGGCCGCGGTCGCCGGCGACGGAAGTGATCACAGCGATTGTGCCTTTTTTCTGCGCTTCGAAAATATTTGCGGCGATTGTGAGCATCGAAATAACGCTGGTGCAGTTGATCGAATAGTGCCGCAGCGCGTATTCGGGGTCTTTCTCGCACATCTGCTGGTCGGGAAGCGTGCCGTGGGCAATTAGCAGCGCGTCGATACCGCCGAGGATACTCTGTGCGCTGTCGAATAATTCATGGTGGCGATCGAAATCCGTAGCATCGAATTCCATCAGCTCGATTTTGGCCGGATGGTGGGCTGTTATGTGGTCGCGGACGGTCTCGAGGCGGTTCATCTCGCGATCGACAAGCAGCATGTGGACGCCGTCGGCAGCATATCTGAGGGCGGTTTCCTGGGCGATTGCCGAAGCGGCTCCGAATATCATTATCTTTTTCATAACTCTCTCATTTATATTTATTTATAATTATTATTCATAGTCTCCCATGACGCGGCGCCAGAAGCTGGAGCTGAATTTCGGGTCGATATATTCCACAAATTCCTCGTAGCGCGGATAGCCCCGGCGGAAGTCTCCGGGCGACATCCGGGCGTCTTTGGCTGGATAGATCACCCCGCCCGAGCTGCGGATGATATTGTCCAGTTCGTTGACTGCGCGGAGAGTGCGCTGGCCCGCAAAGCGGAAGTCGATGGCCATATTTACTCCCGGCCGCGGGAAGGAAAGCATCCCCGGCGATTCGATATCTCCGAAGGTTTTCATTACGGTCAGGAACGACGTCATACCGGTTCCGGCCACATGGCGCAAGAGGTGGCGGAAGGCGCGTTCCTCGCCGAATGGCACGACAAACTGGTACTGCAGGAATCCTTTTTTGCCATAGGCGCGATTCCAGTGGAGCACGCCGTCGAGCGGATAGAAAAACGGGTCGTAGTGCATGACCGACCGGACGCGCTTATCGAGCTGCTTGTTATAATATAATATATTGAATGCCTGGGTCGATGCCGAATTTATAAACGGCGCATCGAACGGGAATGCCACAGGCTCTTTTGACTCGATATTAAGTCCTGCGAATTCATGGGGTTTGGCGTGGTTGCCGCGATTATATATACCCCGTCCGAGATTCGATCCCGTGGCGGTGCAATCCACCCACGATACGGTATAATCGAATTTGGATTCGGATTCTTCATTAATTTCAAAAAATTCATCTATCGAATCGAATTTTAGACTTTCGACCGCCCAATAGGGGCTATCGACCTTGCGATTCGCGAATTCCACCCATGTGATGAGTCCGGTAAGTCCCAGCCCTCCGATTGTGGCCGCGAACATCTCGGGGTTTTCCTCGCGTGAGCAAATCATACGTTCGCCGCCGGAGCGAAGGAGTTCGAACCGGATAACATGCCGGCCGAAAGTGCCCGCAACGTGGTGGTTCTTGCCGTGCACGTCGTTGGCGATTGCCCCGCCGAGCGTAATATACTTAGTGCCGGGCGTAACAGACAGGAACCATCCGCGCGGCACGATAAAGCGGAGAATCTGGTCGAGCGTGCAGCCCGCTTCGGCTCGCATGATGCCGGTCTCGTCGTCGAAGCTGATGAAATGGTTCATCCCCCGGACGTCGAGCAGCGCGCCGCCGTCGTTCAGGCAGGAATCGCCATAGCTGCGGCCGCAGCCGTAGGGCAGCACACTTTGTTTAAATTTATTAAGATCAGGGATTTCGCCGCGCCAGAAAAGCTTTTCCACCTGAGCAGGTTCGTGCTTCGGGTAGCGTCCCCATGATTCATATATATCACTCATATTGCAGCTCCGATTACTAAAATTGCGATTAAAATTCCGATAGCATAGCTTGTTTTGTCCTTTACCGTAAATACAATCGGGTCGTCGTGCATGCGGTCGCGGTGGGCCAGCAGCCATATCCGGGTTATCCAGTAAAGCATTAGCGGCACCACCAGCCATAATAATTTCGGATGTTTATATAAAATTGTAACTTCCGTGCTGTTTACATAAAACGCGAACACCAGCGCTGCCAGATAGCCGCTTGCCGGGCCGATGCTCCGCAATAGGCTCAGGTCGTCGATTTCGTAGCCACGGCCAGCGCCGATGGCTTTGTTTTCGCGCTTCATTATCATTAATTCTGTGTATCGCTTTACGATTGCGAGACTTAAGAATATAAACATCGAAAACGCCAGCAGCCAGGGCGAGATCATTACGTCCACCGCCACCGCGCCGGCGATCAGCCTCAGGGTATAGAGCGAGGCCAGAACGAGCAGATCGGCGATTGCGATTTTTTTCAGCCAGAATGAATAGGCCGATGTAAGAATTACGTAAATAATTAAAATATATGTAAAATACAGCGGCAGCAGCCATATAGACAGGGCAAAACCCAATGCGAGCAAACCGGGCGCCAATGCCGTAGCCACAGGGATAGTCAGTTCGCCTGATGCGATCGGCCGTTTCCGTTTGCGGGGATGGCGCCGATCGGTCTCGAGATCCATTAAGTCATTGATTATATATATAGATGATGCGCATAAGCTATATGCAATAAAAGCAATGACAATTTCGATTGCGAGATAGACTGACCACTGGTGGGCAAGAAAAAGGGGCAGGAATATCAGAACATTCTTAACCCACTGGTATATCCTCATTTCGCGCAGAATCGTCAGGAGCTTATTTTTTGGGAAATGGAATACCTTCTCGACCTGGGTGCAATTCTGCACATCGATCAGCATGTTCCCTCCGGGATTGACGATCATCGCTCGAGCGGCGGCTTTCCAGATGGGGATGTCGATATTGCTGTCGCCGATATAATCGAAATTCTTCGAGCCGAATTTCTCCTCGAGCAGCTCTTTCTTGCGCTGGCCTTTCAGATTATTTCCCGGAGTAGTTGCATACACACTGTCGAATATCGCAAGATACCCCGCAATACTGTCGGCTACGGACTGAATGGAGGCAGTGACAAGCACAAGCTCGCGTCCGCGAGCCTTTTCCTCGCGCAGATAGCTGAGGATTTCCTCGCGATAAGGCAGAGTTTCCGGATTGGGGCGTACCCGATCGGCCAGCTTTGTTTTCAGATATTCCGCGCCACGAATCGCCCAGAACGGAAGCAGGAATATATATAGGAAGTTCTTTTTTAATAATAAGATAACGGATTCGAACAGGACATCCGATGCGATCAGAGTCCCGTCGAGATCGACGCAAAGCGGGCGGAGGCTGTTATGTGTCTCCCGGGTCAATTGGCCTTTATTTTCAGGATTTTAGTAAAGGTTAATAAAACAAATTACAATTTATCGAAACTTTACCATATATAAAAATTTTTCAGATCGCTGAGATTTGCTTTTCGAACATCTGGAGCGCCACCCCGCAAACCTCGTCCATATTATAATATTTGTAATTAGCAAGACGTCCGGCGAAGTATACCCGGCCGCGAAGTTTTTCGGCCTCGGCGGCGTATTTTTGGAATAATTCCTGAGTTTCCGGCCGCGGGATCGGGTAGTAAGGATCATTGCGCCCTGGTACGAAATCCATCGGATATTCCTCGGCGATTGTGGTCTGCGAAGTATTCTGAGCCAGGAAATGCCGGAATTCCGTAATCCGCGTAAAATCATAATTATTCGGATAATTCACCTGAGCCACCTGCTGGAATTGCGGAATATCCAGCGTCCGGAATTTGAATTCGAGGCTGCGCCAGGGCAGCTCGCCGTGCATATAATCAAAATATTCGTCGATCGGGCCGGTGTATATTAATTTATCATATTCCGAATCGCTGAATTCACTGAAATCAGTCCCAGGCCGCAGCGTGATATTCGGGTGGCTGGTCATCCGCCGGAACATTTCGGTATATCCCCGCGCCGGGATTCCCTGATAAGCGTCCTGGAAATAGCGGTCGTCGCGGCTTATGTATACCGGGATTCGCGCGGTTACCGAGCTGTCCATCTCCTCGGGCGAGTGCCCCCATTGCTTGCGGGTATAGCCATAAAAAACATGCTTATATATATAATCGGCCAGGAATTTCAGGTCGGGATCCGCAGTCTCGCGCAGCTTCAGAATCGGAATTTTAAGTCCATAGCCGAATTTCTCGATAAGGCGTCGCTCCAGCCGCGATGCCATCTCAGGCGGGAAGAGCATATATATCGAATTCAGATTGAACGGCACCGGCACCTGACGCCCCTCGACAACTGCCAGCACATGATGGAAATAAAAATGCCATTCGGTGAATTGCGAAAGATAATCCCACACATGCTTCATATTCGTATGGAAAATATGCGGGCCGAATTTGTGCACCATCACTCCCGCTTCGTCCGCATAATCATACGCATTGCCTGCGATATGATCCCGCCGGTCTATAAGCAGCACCTTTTTATCGAGCCGCGCGGCTATGCGCTCGGCAAGCACGCTGCCCGAAAATCCCGCTCCGACTATCAGATAATCATATTTCATTTTTTGAGATATTCCCGAATTTCACTAATCGTAATTGTTTTGAATGCAAAATTGAGTAATGCAAAAATAAGCAATGTAATCGTACCCGACAAAATCGCATTTATCTCCCATTGCATAAGCAAATAGCCTGCTCCGCACGAGACGGCTGCGATCGGGATGAATTTGATCAATTCGCCTAAATATAATTTGTGCATTGTTTTATAAAAAATTGCGATCAGAACTGCGAGCACCATGAATTCGCTAAGCGCCGCTGCAGTCGCTGCGCCATAGACACCCCATATCGGTATCAGAATGAAATTTGCAATTATATTGGTTGCTCCTCCGGCCAGATTTGCAAGAATGACCTGACGCTCCATGCCCCATGCGATCAGCGGAGAGAAGTAGATCATGCTCATATATATAAACATTGCTCCGACCATTAATATGCGCAAAGTACCGGGCGTCTGGACATAATCGCTGCCGAATGCAAGTGTTACCAGCGGCTCGGCGAATGTGAACAGGGAGAATGTTACGATTGTACCCGACATATAGATCAGAGTTGCATATTTTTTCATCAGCCGGTCGCGGTCTTCATGGGTTGTGCGGCGGGAAAAATTCGGGAAGAATGCGCCCTGGAGTATGGTCGCCGGAACGCTTGCCACCAGCAGAATATTGAAGGCAGCAAAATAATATCCGGTTTCGGCATTGCTTGCCATAAAGCCGAGCATGACCATATTGAGATTGTTATATATAACAACGATTGTGAAAATTATCCCGATCGAAATAGCCGACCGCGTCAGCTCCTTCCAGAACGGCCAGTCGAAATCGAAGCGAATCGGGCCGTATTTTTTAATATAATAAATAATCATCCAGAGGGAATTGACGCAAAGCGAGCCGACCCAGATGCCGATTGCCAGTAGAGTGTGGTCGGGATTATTTACGAAAATAATCACACCGAGAAAATTCAAGAGGCTGGTGATAACCTGCCGGATCGCAGGGATTTCCATTTTCTCGAGGCCCTGGAATACCCAATTGAGGAGGAATACATTTGCAAATATCGCAATGCCGGCAATCAGCAGCGCGAATTTTTCCGTATCAGGCTTATCGATTAGCAGCACGATTACCGCCAGGGCGGCATAGGCTATGATCGATAGAATAATTCGGATGCTTACAATCGAATTGACGTATTTATTGATTTTGCTGTGGTCTTTGGCTACTTCGCGGGTGCCGAGCGTATCGAATCCGAGGGTAACGAACAGCACGAAATACGCTGTGAACGACTTGGCGAAGCCGATAATGCCATAGCCCTCGTCGGAGATAGCCCGCGCAAGATACATTGTGGTAACAAGCATCAGACCCTGCTTCGCGATTTCGGCGGCGCTGAGCGAAAATATATTTTTAATTATCTTGCGTGCTGTGCTCATCTGACTTCGGGCCGCCGCATTAATCGTGCCACCATTCCAGCTCCAGTTCGGGGAAGACGGGGTTTGCGCGTTCGGTTTTTTCGAGATACTGCGTTTTATGCCCGTCGATATTGCCGGATTCGGCGTATTCCTCGGCGAGGGTGCATAATTTATTGAAATCCGAATGATGATACGAAAATCTCTGCTCGGCGTAGTCGCGGGCTGATTCCGTATAAATCAAAAATTGCCAGTCGGAGGCCATCATCAGCAGCATCTCGCGCATTGCCTGTGTGCAGATACGGCGCATCATCGAATCCATCCCGGCCGTTGGATATTTCGCTAGCAGATTATTCAGCCGCAATTCGTCGTTATAAATTGCCTCCCAAGTCCATACATTTTCCGAATTGCTCCAGACATCGTGATTATTGTTCACTCCCCACGAGCCTTCGGGTATGCCGATTACCTCGCGCGGCTTGACGGTGAGCATTTGCTCCGATGCCGTGGCGGTATTAATATACGGCGAATTGTGCAGCCCGCGGATTACCATGCGCAAAAATTCGGGGCCCTCGAACCACCAATGGCCAAACAGCTCGGTATCGAAGGGGGTGCTCATAGTAGCAAATTTTCCAGTGATATTGTGATAATGATTGACTGCATTTTCCATGTGATGGATAAAATGGTTTGACTGCATATCGAGCTTTTTCCATATCCAGTCGGGGTGGTAGAGCTGCTTATGCATCATATCGGCTTTGTTGTCGGTCACCCGCCAGTAGCGGATCATCGACCCCAGATTCTTTTTATGGAAATCGAGATAATCCGGTTCGCCCGGATAGCCAATTTCGCCGCTCCATACCTGCATAGAGATATCGTGATGGCGAGTGAATGCGGCGGCGGTGCCGTATTCGGTTTTTTCGCTGGAGCTGATTTCGAAAATCCTCAGCGGCGATTTGTCGAAATTCCAGGGCTCGGATTCGAATTTATCGGAATTGACCGGTACGAAATTTTCTTTAGACTGATCGGTGAATTTCCCGATCGGATAGCTGTTTTCGATTAAAAATTGATCGATTACGAAGAATTCGATGCCGAATTCGGCGAGTATCTGCTCGACTCCGCGCCGGAGATGCTTCCGGTTGAACGGCGCCACTGGTATTAGCGACTGCCATTCGTACGAAGGCCGGTAGGCGCATTCGGGCAGCCATATGCCGCGGGGTTCGCGCCCGAAATGCTTTTTATAATTTTCCACGGCGAGGCCTGCCTGCAGCCGGACGCTCTTGTCGTAGCCCAGCAGAGGGAAGTAGCCGTGGGTGGCGCCGCAGGTCATAATCTCGATGGCGCCGGCGTCCTGCAGCTCGCGCAGTCCGCGGATCACGGAGCGGTCGTAGCGCCTGATGAAATCATTTTTGCGCTGCTGGTACCAGTCGGCCCAGAACTGGGTTAAATATATATGGTGGGGATCGTAGCCCCAGCTTTTGAAATCCTGCTCGTCGCGGCGTGCGGCAGCGATCTTTTCGTCGCAGTATTTCACAAAAATTTCCTTGAAGTCCTCGTGCTCGAGCTGTTCGCAGAGCACAGGGGAGATGTCCAGCGTTACCTTTGGCGGGATGCCATCGGCATTGAGGTCGTTGAACACATTGAGCAGAGGGATATAACATTCGGCTACGGCTTCGTTGAGCCAGTCCACTCCGTGCGGAGAGACGCCGTGATGCAATACCCAGGGAAGATGCGTATGGAGGATGAGTACAAAATTTCCGGAGTGCATATTGAGTCCTTAGTATATTAAAACAAAAGCAAGGGGCAAACGAGCGCCCCTTGCCTTTAAGTAGATATGAATATCAGTTGACTTTGGGGCTGCCGCCGGAGAATCCGCCCAGCATATCGCCGGGTTTGCCTTCGGACTTGATTTCGCCGTGCTGCTGTTCGTAGCGCTGGATGTTCTCGCTGAGCGCGCGCTGGAGCAGCTTTGCGTGCTGCGGAGTCATGATTATCCGCGCATGAACTTTTGCCTGGGGTACGCCGGGCAGAATGCGGGTGAAGTCGATCACAAATTCCGCGCCCGAGTGCGAGATTATCGCCAGATTGGAATAAATCCCCTCGGCTTCTTTTTCGCCAAGCTGAATATTAATTTGTTTCTGATTCGGATTATTTTTGTCTTTGCTGTCTGCCATTATTCAGTCTTTTTTATTGATTATTAAAGATTTTCGAGTTTATTGCTTACTTCCTTAAGCTTTGCGCTCTGGCCGGTGTTGTCAAATATTTTGACCATAATCAGATAGTAGCGCTCTTTTTTGTTGGCCGGGATATCGTCTTCCAAAGCTTCCAGCTTATTAGCGATTTCCATCAGCTCGTCGTTTTTGTCGAGTACATAATAAATATTGGCCAGTTCGGCGAGCACCTCGATGTCGTTTCTGAACGTATCGGTTTTCTGTGCGCGGCGGAAGTATTCGGCGGATTCCTCCAGATAGGGTACATACTCGTCGGGCTTCATTTTGAAGCTGTCGTCTTTTTCTTTTTTCTCCTGCTGTGCCATCTGGATTATGCTGGCTTTGTTTTTAAAAGCCGAAGCTATATTGCGCAGGGCAAGGTCGTATGTCGGATCGATTTCGATAGCTTTTTTATACTGTACGATTGCTTCGTCGTATTTGCCCATGGTCAGAAGAATATCGCCGTATTGAGCAAAGTATACCTTGTTTTTGGGGTATTTAACCGTCAGATCGCGGATTTGCTCTACTGCTTGCTCGGTGCGTCCGAGCTCCTGATATAGCTGCACCATAAAGCGGTTGGCCTCATTATTCGTGGGGTCGACCGTGGTCAGCATTTTAGTATATTCGAGCGCTTTTTCGAGCTGCTTATTGTCGAAATGATGCTGAGCAATTATGGCAATCACCGAGACGTCGATTATCGTGGGGTTCTGCTTTTCGCCGTCGAGCCATGTGTCCGGCGGATCGTAGCGCCAGCCCATAACGCGGAAAGTTTTGGTATCGGGATTTTCGTCGAAAAACATATAAACTTCGTCGTCGCCGATCTGGAACATGTCGGTAATCAGCGAATCGCCCTGGTCGGTGCTCATGCCTCGAGTCATCGCCGGGTCGCCGAATTTGGCGAGCACTTCGTTGCGCGGCATTTCGAGATAAACATTGTTCTCGCGGGCAAAATTGATTTCGTCTTCCATCAGATTGAGTGCATTCTGGTAGTATTTAATTGCCGAGGCTTCGTCGCCTTTGATTTCATACAGGCGAGCCTGCTGAAGCTGAAAATCCGGCATGGCCGGACGAAGCTGGGCGCCGAGCTGGAATTTGGCAATTGCCGAATCGAGGAATTTCTCTTTCTTGCTCGACGAATATGCACGGTAGAATCCAAGGCCAACATTATAAATATTAACCCACATATTTTGTTTGAATACCCTTATGCGGTCTTTCATTTCGGGGGTTTCGGCTGTTTCTTCCGCTTTATTGATAGTAGCTACCGCCGCCTCGTCTTTTTTCAATTTTTGCTGAACTTCGGCCAGCATAATTCTTGCTTCGGTATTTCCGGGATTTTTGTCGAGTTCTTTTTTCAGGTATTCTTCGCCTTTTTCCCAGTCGTTATTCTGAATGGCCACCTTTGCGGTTGTGAATTCGCGGGATGCGCACTGGAAACCCTGGAAAAGAATCGCTCCTGACAGCATAAATACAAGAAATACAACGTATCGTTTCACTCTTAAAGCTCCTATTATGATTTTATTAGTAGTTTGTGAGAATTTACAAAATTAATAAAGCAAGGCATGACTTGAAAATTTTAATTCAATGTATAACAAAATAAACGCTTGAAAACAAACTTATTTTAATCAAATCAACAAAAAACCGCCTCTTTCGGGCAAAAAGAGGCGGCGTGTATCGGTTTTATTATTCGAAGCGTTACTTTGCAGCTAAAACCGATTCTACAACTGGTACTCTTTCTTTTCGGACCTGGCCGATCATATAAATGTAGCCGGTTTTGCGGCTTTCGCGCCTGGGGTTCTGGTCGGCGCGCACAAATATATAGGCCATTTCCTCGGGATTTTGTGCCAGATAAGAGTCGTATTTGACGACTGCCTTGTGGAAGCGGCGGGTGGAGTCGACCACTTCGATCGCCGTTTCGGGCAGGCATACAAGGTCGCCAGAGTATGAATAGCCGAAATAATATATTTCGGTGGAATCGAATTCCATTTCATTATCGCCGGGCAGAAAGCCTTCGATCCTGACTTTGCCGAGGCCGATATTGTCGAGCTCTTTGGCCGAATGCCACGAGAGATCGATGATTCGTTTGCCGACAAACGGACCGCGGTCGTTTATCCGGACAAGCACTGTGTTCTGCGTTTCCAGATTGGTTACGCGGAGTATCGTACCGAACGGCAGCTTTTTATGAGCGGCGCTGAATTCATACATGTTATATTTCTCGCCGTTAGCCGTTCTGCGATTGTGGAAGCGGCGGCCGTAGTAGGAGGCCACTCCCGATTGCTCGAACAATATGTCCGAGCCGATATTCAGCTCTGCGATATCCAGCGGGCGCTCTACTATACGCACCGCGTTGGTCGAATCGCCGCCGAAGAACAGATTCGATACTGCGTCTTCGGCTTTTACCAGAAAGTGAACTGAAATTAAGAAAATAAAAGGGGCCAGCGCAATAAGCAGCGCCTTGGGCAGATTCCTTTTATTAAATCTTAATATGTGCATCTGAGGAATACTCCTCTATAATGGTACAAAACAAAAATCGAAACTTACAAACAGGGCGGATTTCGGTTAACCTATGGAAATACCGATACTTAACCCGATTTTTAGTCTCGCCGGATTTAATTGACGAACCGGATTGAGTTTAATTGGAAAAAAAATGATATATTCTGATGAATCAAGGGGATAGCAGGGCAGTGGGGGCGCTCTGGCTCTAATCTGCGAGCACACCTATCGAGAGAAACAATGTGCCGAAATTCCAGGCATTTTTGCCGCTGAGCCGGACTTTGTAGGAGAAATTTGCCAAATATTTTTCCGATAGCAGCCAGTCGAATCCGAATCCCGCAGCAACGAAATTGGATTGCGTTACGGTTTCGCGCGGATCGAATGCCGGAGCATCGCCGAAGCTGGACAGCGACTGGACGATGTCGGCCGTTACCTTCAGCTCTGTGTCCTCGACGCTAACCAGGCCTGCGCTGGTCGAAATTATCACGCGGTCGGAGAATTCTTCGGCGCGGTAATTATATAATATTCTGGTCTGAAGGCGCACCTTATCCAGATCGGCCCGGAACATGCTGCCGGCGTATATTTCAAAAGCCCCGTCGCTCAGGAATTCATAATCGGGGTCGTTCAGCAGGCTCTCGTCGAATCCCGGCGGAATACGGAGCTCCAGCACTGAGAATATCTGCGATTTGCCGGAGTAAAGCCGGTGCACGAAGCCGAGTGCAAAGTAGTCGAACCGGCTCAGGCTCAGCTCGGCACGGACCTGGCGGCTGAGATCGGATTCCATCATGAATTTTTCCGTCAGCCCATAAAATGCGAATGGGATTTCTGTATAGATTGAAACATGCTTGCCCGGGCGGTACTCGGCGCTAAGGCCGATGGAATACTTCGAGAAATCGAATGTATAATCCCGCTCCACTCCTTCGTCGTCGGTTTCGGTCAGCGAAGTTTTGATATTTCCTTCCATGTTATAAAAGCTCGAGCCCTGGCGCGAATTGTACATAAGGCTCATCCGGAATGATTTGTCCGTATCGAACAGATCGAGGGCGTATGAATTGCAGGTAAACATCAGAAAAAGCGCGATTATATATTTCACAAGGCACACCTGGGATAATTCGATATTCGTTAATTCCGTTTTTATGCAGACATAAAAAATCAAAATAATAAAATTGCCGCTAATTATGAAGGGTTCATCAATTATTATTCGATTGCTTTCATAAATATATAAAGAATTGCGTTATTAATCGGATTCCTGATCGAATTCCCTTTTCAGCTCGGCAATCGAGCGGGTTCTGCCCGTATTGACGATCAGTATCTTTGCCTCGGGGTCGATCTGCGGCGCAAGCTGGAGCAGCAGAGCCAGTCCGGCCATTCCCGAAGGCTCGTATTTCAGATTCTGCTGGTCGGCGATTTTAAGCGCGGCGTCCACGTTGCGCTCGTCCACATAATAAATATTTGTAAGCGGACCGACGCAGGCGTAATCATTTTTCAGCTCGCGTATAAAACGATGGAAAGAATCGATCGACGGCAGAAAATTCGAGAATAATTTGTCCAGCCGGGTTTCCGGATTCTTAGTCGATGCCCCCATAAAATGGCAGCGCCGCAGCGCCTTCATCGACGTAAAAAAGCGCGGATCGTGCTTCTGGACGAACGAATTGAAATACTCCACCTTGACTATATTCAGCACATTGATGAACAAATCTCCCGTACCGAAGGGAATAAAGCAATAGTCCGCCTTCTCGCGCAGAATTTCGTAGCTCATCCAGTCGTAATAGTTATCGTGGGTGGGGTCGAGTACCTCGCGATAGGTGATGTCGATCCCGTTTTCGTTGTCGGTCAGCTTTTTGATTTCCTCAGGCGAAAGCAATTTCTCGGATAAATCATATTCATATAATTCACAGCCGATTGCGAGTACCTCGTCCTTGATTGGGCCGGCTAGCTGGCGATCGACCAATACCTTCAGCGGCCGCGGGATTTCGTAGAGATTGAACAGGTGCTGGATCGCAATCGCCGCGCTGCCCGAGGAAATCATGCTCATCTGCGGCAGCGAATCCTGATCCTTATACTTCAGCCCCTCGATCAGCGAGCGGTATTTGATGACGACTTCCCACGCAAGTCGGTCCTTATGAGTGCCCGTGGGATTGGTGCTCTCGTCCTTCAGCCATACATTATCGAAGCCGGGCACTTTGACGCGATAAGTCTCCGATGCCGGAAATTTCGGGGTATAGAACGGCTCTGGCGGGAATTCCGGCTTCTGCGGATTATTCGTCGAAGGAATTTTGATTCGCTTATATGTGGTCTCCAGCTCGATATCGATGCTCGAGATCGCCTTCTTTTTGGGAAATAATTCGATTAATTCCTCGAGTGAATTGATTTTAGAGAAAAATATTTCGAACAAAGTCTTGCTGTGGTTTTCGCGGATGAGGTCGATCAGCCGGTGCAGCTCCTCGATAATCTCTTTGATTTCGGCGAGTTCGGTAGCCAGTATTTTATATAAAGCTTTGTCCTTTTTGCCGCGTAGAATCAGCTTGTGGTTTTCTTCGAGCTTTTCGATACGCAGCTTCCAGTATTTGAGCAATTCCGAGCGCCCCAGCGAATCGAAAATATTGAAATCGCCCTGGTATACATCCGGCAGCAGAATGTGGAAAGTCCGCGAGAGATAAAGATCGAGATCCTTCCGCGTCAGAGAGATCAGATCGCGCACGCATGATTCGTTCTGCAGATAATCCCGGCTGACTAGGGCGAATACCAGACTATCAGGTGGCAGCGATTCGTAGAAATTTTCCAGAGTTCCCTTGCTGAATGCATGTGTATTGCGAATGTCGGATTCCACGTGCAGCCCGAATTTTTCGGAAAGATGATGCTTGATTTTCTCGGCCTCGGTCATATTATTCAACGTAGACGAGACAATGATATTCGGGCGCTGGCCGATCGGCGCCTGCGTCACCCGCGATCGCTTCAGGTATTCCATGCGCATCATTCCGAATGCGTAAAGGTAGCAAATCTCGATATTGCCCTCCTGAAACCTTGCGGTCTGATGCTTGCGCCGGGTATAAAAGAGGTCTTTAAAAAATGTATTGCCCGGCACCATCTCCGCGGCGGTATATTCCTGGAAGCTGATCGAGCGTTCCTCGTCGCGGGTCATTTCCCCGAGCCTGCGCTGGATCATCGTCCGCAGCTCTTCGTAATTATCCAGATAGGTATTGAATTTCTTGCTGCCGCCCTCGGATACGTAAACCTCGCGGATTCTGCGGCGAAGCGCGTCAAGTTCTTCTTTGGCGAGCGTTATCCAGCCGCCCTTTAGTGTGATCTCTTTATTCATTGCGTCATAATATTTATTTCGGAATTCAAAACAAATATAATAATTAATATCAAAATATATATATATCCCGATAAGAGTTTAATTATGATGAAATATCATTCGGCCGGGTGCGTCGCGCGTTTTGTCGGATCGAAATATTATATTAATTTTGGAATAATTCCTTGATTTAATAGAATGATACGGAAATGACAATGAAAAAGCTCATGCTGGCTGTTGTCGCCGTCATCCTTGCCGGATGCAGCACAGTCGATTTCGAAAAAATGAAAAGTGGCGATCCGGCCGATCGGCTGATGTATGCCGAAGCTGTGCTGCGCGACCCCGGATTGCTGGACGACATCTGCTCGGAGCCCGGCAAAATCACTCCGCGCTATGATACGCTGGTCTGCCAGAATGGCGATTACCTCGACGAAGTGATTGAATTCATTGAGGATAATGAATTCGAAAAATCGGGGAAGATAATCGAAAACAGCATCCAGAACGGCGCCGACCGCCAGCGCAACAGCAATTACACAATGCATGTAGTCAGCGCAATGAACGACTCCAATCGACGGTTTTCGATAATTTACATTAAATATGACAACGAGGATTGGGGAATTGAATATATCAGAAAACAGTAGAATTAATTATAAAGAATTATGATTCAGGAAATTACAACAGGCAAAATACCAATCCGGCTGTGGCTGGCCGACCTCGAGGAAGGCGCCCGCCGCCAGGCCGAAAATCTTTCGAATCTGCCATTTGCGTTTCGCCATGTGGCGCTAATGCCCGACGCCCACCAGGGCTTCGGTATGCCGATAGGCGGGGTGCTGGCCACTCGCGGCGCGATTATCCCGAATGCCGTCGGGGTGGATATCGGCTGCGGAATGTGCTCGATGAAAACCACGCTAACCGATGCCTCGCGCGAAGATTTAACAAAGGTAATCAACAAAATCCGCAATCAGGTGCCGCTCGGATTCAAATGGCACAAGAAGCCGCAGGACCCGGAGCTGATGCCCCGCCTGGCCGATTACGGCAATCCCCGCATTGCTTCGCAGGAATTCAAGAAAGCTACCCAGCAACTGGGCACACTCGGCGGCGGCAATCACTTTATCGAACTCCAGCGCGGCGACGACGGCTTCATCTGGGTAATGGTGCACTCCGGCAGCCGCAATATCGGCAAACAGGTCGCCGATTATTATAACAAACTCGCTAAAAAGATGAACCAGAAGGGCGGCCGCGGTGTCGATCCGAAATGGGACCTCGCATGGCTCGACGCGGAAACCCCCGAAGCCGACGAATACTTCCGCGAAATGCGCTACTGCACCGACTTCGCGCTGGCCAACCGCCGCCTGATGATGGAGCGCATCCGGCAGTCCGTCCGCGAGGTATTCGGCGATGTCAATTTCTTCCCGATTATAAATATAGCCCACAACTATGCCGCGCTCGAAGAGCATTTCGGCGAGAAGGTGTTTGTCCACCGAAAGGGCGCGACCAGCGCCAAATCCGGCGAAACCGGCATCATCCCCGGATCGCAGGGCGCAAAGTCGTATATAGTCGAGGGGCTGGGCAATCCGGATAGCTTTATGTCCTGTTCCCACGGCGCCGGCCGGGTGATGGGCCGCCGCGAAGCCCGCCGCAGGCTGGACCTTCGGCGCGAAGCGGAAATGCTCGAAAGCCGCGGAATCATACATTCCCTGCGCAGTCCGGCGGATCTGGACGAAGCGGCCTCGTGTTATAAAGACATATCAATGGTGATGGCCAACCAGAAAGACCTGGTGCGGATAATCAGAGAGATGACCCCGCTCGCTGTAGTCAAGGGATAAATGAATTTTGAATTAAAATACTATGAGAAAAAATTATGTATATTACTCTTGGGTAATATAATAAAATTTATTAAATTCCTTTTCGGGTAGATAAAAATACACCGCCTTCCTTATTATCAAACATGCTATTGGAAATGTTGAAAATGTCCGGAAATACGGCAATATCCGAAGAGGCTATCCGGGAAATGCTCAAATGGCGCGATCCCGCATCGCTGATCCACGAGCTAAGCGTCTATCAGATCGAACTCGAAGCCCAGAACGAAGAGCTGCGATTAATGCACGAGCAGCTAAGCAATAGCCGCGATCGGTACCGAAATTTGTTCGACAACGCGCCGGTGGGTCTGGTTACAGTCGATACCCACGGCTTCCTGACCGATGTAAACCAGACACTCTGCCAATGGCTAGGCTACGAGAAAAACCAGCTAATCGGAGAGCATCTGAATATATTTACCAACGGCAAATATCAGCATTCATTCTTTCTGCACTGCCGCGATGTCATTAATTCCGGCAACAATTCGGATATGGATATTGCGCTCAATACCCGATCCGGAGAATTGCTCGAGGTCCGAATCAACAGCTTTCCCACCCACGACAGTATGGGTGAGTTTTCGCTGTGTTTGTGCGGAATAACTGACATCTCACGCCTCAAATCCAATCAGACCAATTTAGTTATGCTTACTGCCCAGCTCGAGGAAAAAGTATCCAGCCGCACCCAAAAACTCGAGGAATTGATGGCCGGGCTGCGTGAGGAAGTATCCCGCCGTACAATCGCCGAAGAAAAGCTCAGCCGGTCGAAAGACGAAATCGTCCGCGCCTGGCAAAAAGAAAAAGAGCTCAACGCAATGAAAAGTCGCTTCATATCGATGATCAGCCACGAATACCGCACACCGCTCACCGTCATCATGACCGCTTCAGAGCTGATGGAAAGCCTTTATGAGGAATGCAATTCCGAGGAATTCCGGCGGAAAAATAAGATGATCAAAAATGCGGTCTCGACGTTGACCCGTTTGCTGGAGAATGTGCTCATGGTTGGCCGTATCGAATCCGATCTGCTCGAAATTAATAATATAAAAGTCGATCTGAATAAATTATGCCGCGGGATTATCGACGAAATCAGCCCCAAAGCGAAATCTGATCGAAAAATTATCCTGAAGCAGCAAAAACCCGAAATGATAATCAGTACAGACCCCGAGCTATTACGCACAGCGCTGAGCAATATACTCATGAATGCTGTGATATATTCAGCCGCGGGATCGCCAATATATATAATCCTTAAGCAAAAACGCAAAATCTGCTCGATAACCATCGAAAACGAAGGGATCGGTGTCGAACCCCACGAGTCCGAATCCATATTCGAACCATTCATACGCGGCAGCAATATCGGAGCGATCGAGGGCACCGGCCTGGGCTTAAGCATAGCAAAGGGCTGCATCGATACGCTCGATGGCTCCATATCAGTCGATAGCATACCCGGCGACGGAGCAAAATTCACCGTCGTTTTGCCATGTAAATAATTCGGATCAAACAAGTTCGCCGCTGAATTCCAGATTACTCTTAGTGCCGATCACATTGGCTGCGTTACCGTTGCGCACGCCGATCTCCAGATAATTCGAGCTTCCGAAATAAGCTATGAATTTACCGATTTCGACATCGGAATAAGTCTTGCTAAGGCCGAAAATCTTCTTACCCTTGATCGTGAAAATCCAGTTTTTGCCCTTCTTCTGGTTTTGCTGCAAAAAATCCCGCGATACCGATGTGATCAGATTCCCGAATGAATCCGCATAAACAATCTCGCCATGCAGAATGCCCTCGCGGTCAATAAAGCAGACCGGCGGATGCAGCCGCTCCAGGCTGTCCGGCGCTATCTCCCGCCCAAGCTTTTTGATGTCTATACCGGCCGCAATATGGGCCGCTGCGGGTGCGAAAATATCCCGTCCGTGGAATGTATCCGACACAGGCTCGATATGATATTCCGATTCGGTAAGCTCGACCACGACTTCGGGTTCGTGATCGTCGAAGATATAGCTCAGCACTCCGTTGTCCGGCGCAATAAAATAGCTGTCGCAGCATTTTGCGGCAATCGACCGGCGGTGGGAGCCGACTCCGGGGTCGATAACAGTCAGGTAAATCGAGCCGTCGGGGAAATATCGCATAGCATTTTTAAGAATAAATGAGCCCTGGCGGATGTTCTGCGGCTCGATGGCGTGGGTGAGGTCAAGCGTATCGGCGAATGGGGCTATCCGCGCGATAACGCCCTTCATCAGGCCTACATAGCTGCCGTCGAGTCCGAAATCGCTGGTAAGAATAATATGTTGTTTTTTCATAATTACCCCGCATTTAATACTGAAAGAAATCTTAGGTCATATGTCCGGTAAGCGATTGAGTCGTTTTAATTTGTGTGTGGTTTTCCTAAGTGTGGACGTTCGATCGCCGCACTTGATTTTAAAATATTATAATAATTTTACATGAATTTTCGTAACATAATATTTAAATTGGAAATTTATTTTAGCCAAAGGACTTATACATATAATTATGACAATATTTTCCTGCCATAATCTAAGCAAACACTACGAGGACAAGCTCTTGTTCGAGGGAGTCTCCTTCGGGATGGACTCCGGAGAGCGGCTCGGAATAATCGGCAAAAACGGCACTGGCAAGACTACTCTGATGAAAATAATCGCCGGTATAGTAACGCCCGACGCCGGCGAGGTCACATTCAACAGCGGCGTCCGGCTTGAATTCCTCGAGCAGGCGCCGGATTTTCGCGAAACCGACACCCCGCTCGACGCAGTTATGAAATCACGCCGCGAGGTGTTCGATATTCTGGAAGAATACCGCACGCTCTGCCGCCGGCTGGAGAAATCGTTCGACGCCGCGCTTTCGGAAAGGGTGCAGAGCCTGACTCAGAAAATCGAGCATACCGGCGGCTGGACTCTCGAAGCCGAGGCCAAGAAAACTCTCGGAGCGCTGGGCATAGAGGATTTCTATGCGGATGTGTCCAAATTCTCCGGCGGTATGAAAAAACGTGTGGCACTGGCGCGCGCCCTGGTTTCGCAGCCGGACTTCCTGATACTCGACGAGCCCACTAACCATCTCGACGCCGACTCAGTGCAGTGGCTGCAGGACAGAATGATGATGGCCGGAAATTCGCTGATGTTTGTCACACACGACCGCTACTTTCTCGATGCCGTCGCCAACCGGATAATCGAGATCGACCAGCATAAAATCTTCAGCTATCCGGGCAGCTATGCGGATTATCTTGAGCAAAAGGAGGCATTGCTCCAGGCCCAGGAGTCTCGCATCGAACACCTGAAATCCCGCCTGCGAACAGAGATGATCTGGCTCGAGCGCGGTGCTCCTGCCCGCCGCAAAAAACAGAAAAGCCGCACCGACTGGATCGAGGAACTCAAAAAGCACACCGTCCGCCCCGAGGAGAAAAAGATCAAGATCGAATTGGGCAAAGTCTTTCTGGGCAAAAGAATTATAGAGGCTTACTATATAGATAAATCCCGCGGCGGCAAGCTGCTGTTCCATGAATTCACATACGTCGCACGGCCTAAAGACCGCATCGGCATAATCGGTCCCAATGGTTCCGGGAAGTCAACGCTGCTCGAGGTTCTGGCCGGTCATATCCCTCCCGACGAAGGCCGAATCAAGATCGGCGGCACTATCAATATCGGCTTCTTCCGGCAGGAGATCGTCGATATGCGCGACGACCAGAGCGTCATCAGCGTATTGCGCGAGGTCGCCGAATATATCGACGTCGGCGAGGGCCGCGAGCGCTACCTTACGGCCCGCGATCTGCTCGACCGATTCCAGTTTCCGAGGCGGCAGCATTCCGCATGGGTAAGCACCCTCTCCGGCGGAGAAAAGCGACGCCTGGCGCTTTTGCGTGTATTAATGAGCAATCCAAATGTATTGTTCCTCGATGAGCCGACCAATGATTTCGATATCCAGACTCTTCACGCGCTGGAGGACTATCTCGATGATTTCTATGGAGTTCTGCTCGTTGTCTCGCACGACCGCGCATTTCTCGACCGTACGGTCGATACCATAATCGTCTTCGATGGCAAGGGGAATACTCGCGAATTTCCCGGCAATTACACGCATTACCTTGTAAAAAAAGAGGCCGAGGATAAGCTATCGGCGCAGCAGCGTGCAACCGAACGCCAGAACAAGCCAAAACGCGACAACTCGCCTCGAACGAATCGCAAGCTCTCATATAAAGAGCAGCGCGAGTATGATTCGATCGAAAATGAACTTCCCGCACTCGAAGACAAAAAAGCCGAAATCGAGCGAAAAGCCTATTCAGGAGAAATTACCGATTATAAAGAATTACAAAAAATCAGCAGCGAACTGGAAGAGCTGACGGAAAAAATCGACGAAATGACTACGCGGTGGCTCGAGCTCGAAGAAAAAGCCGATGAGCTGCGCGGAGACTAAGCACGCGGGTGGAATGTGCGGTGGACTTCCCTTATATAGTCGCTGTCGATATGAGTATAAATCTGGGTGGTGGCGATGTCGGCATGGCCGAGCATTTCCTGTACAGCGCGCAGGTCGGCGCCGCCCTCGAGAAGATGCGTGGCGAAGGAATGCCGGAACATATGCGGATGGACGTGCACGTCGAGTCCTGCGTCGCGTGCCGCTCGATCGACGATTTTCCATATCCCCATACGCGAAAGGCCCTTGCCCCGCTGATTCAGAAATAATATATCGTCCGAACTAGCTTTCATGAATAATGGCCGTGCCTCGCGCTGGTATTTTTCGATCCATTCCAATGCGGAATGCCCGATCGGAACGATCCGTTCTTTCGATCCCTTGCCGAATACGCGGATTATCTCGGCATCGTCGATAATATCACGCTGGCGCAGCGTGCATAGCTCGGATACGCGCAGTCCGCACGCATAGAGCGTTTCGAGCATTGCGCGGTCGCGTATGCCCGCAGGAGATGATATATCGGGCTGATCGAGCACAGAGAGCGCCTGCTCGATTGAAAGCGTATCGGGCAGCTTTCGGCGGGATTTGGGCATATCAACGGCTTCGGCGACGTCGCGGTCGGCCATGCCCTCGGCGAACAGATATTTATGCAGGCCGCGGACAGCGCTAAGGTAGCGCGCGCGGGAAGTCGGGCCGATACCCATATCCGCCAGTGTTCGCAGGAAATCAGTGATGTCTTTGCGCTTTGCATCGGCGAATGATTTGATATTCTTCGAACCCAGGAATTCCGCCCACCTTGCCAGATCATGACCATAGCTGGCGCGGGTATTTTCCGAAAGGCCTTTTTCGAGCGAAATATCATGTATATATCCGCTCAATTCCCGCTTCAGCCTGCCCGATAGGGATTCATTGCC
>CAZEMR010000016.1:0-51374 GCA_964513465.1 uncultured Hyphomicrobiales bacterium | reverse complement strand
GACAACACTCCGAGACTCGAAGGTACGGTAACCTCCGGATCGTCCGTGAGCATCACAATGTTCGACGGCGCCGCAGAAAACTGGGCCGCAACAGTAGACGGAACCGACTGGTACTATGATGTAACAACATCTCTGGCAGACGGCACCCATACATTCACCGCAACAGGCGAACGTCTGGGCAGCACAACTTCGGTAACAGGATATGTAGCAATCGACGCAACAGTGCCGGTACTTGCATATTCCTCACCGAGCTTCACAACGCTGACAGGCCCGACAGTTCAGGGAACGATCAATGACAATGACAACAGCGCAACAATTACCGTTTCCATCACAGGCCCGAATGGCTACAGCTGGTCCGGCGTTGCTAACAACAACATGCCTGACTGGGATGTAACAATCGGTTCGGCACTTGTTGACGACGGTACATACGACGTAACAGTCGATGCAGTCGATCCGGCCGGAAACACCGACCAGATTACTGACAGCTTCGACGCAGACGTGAATGCACCTGAAGTAACAGTTGACGAATTCGAGACCAACATCCCGACAATCGTACTTACCGGTACAATCGAGGATGCAGATCCGAATCCGACAATCGTAGTTACAGTAGGTGGTACAGACTATAATGCAACACGCGACGCAGGCATGGACACATGGGCAACCGACGCAGCCATCACCCTGAGCTCCGGCGAAAACACAGTTGACGTAACAGCAACTGACTGGGGCGCAAGAGTTGGTATGGCAACAGGTTCGGTAACCTATACACCTCCTTCTGCAGAATACAACGTCACAGCAGTAGCTGACAGCGAAGCAGGCGACATCGCCGCAACCAACACCAGCGAAGTCGAAGTCTGGGCATTCAGCCTTAACGACGACGTCACAGGCAACGATGGTCTTGCAGCAAATGTCGATGCAATCACAATTCAGGAACTCAGCATGGGCGACCTCGACGAGGTCCTCCAGAATGCAGCAATCTATGACGGCGCAACCAAAGTTATGGATGCTTCAGCGATCAATGCCACAAGCATTGAATTCGACGGCGGCGCAGGCAGCGCAGAATTCTCCGCAGCCAGCGGCGAATCGAAGACCTACACCCTGAGGATTGAACTTGCTTCTAGCATCAGCGTACCGGTCGACAACAAACAGTTCCAGTTCCAGATCACTGAGGACGACGTCACCACAAGCACAATTGCAAGCACGCTTAAAGAAACAAGCTTTACAGCGACTTCCGCAATTGCAGGCGACGAGAACACAGTAGTTGTAGAGGGTACAGAGATGAGGTTCACACAGCAGTACAGCTCGACAGTCGGCTATCCCGCAATCGATGAAGGCCCGACGGTTATAGTATCCGTAACTGACGCTAACGGCAACGTTGACGCAGATATCGACAATCTCTCGATCGATCTTACCGCATCGGCAGTCAATATCACAGGCGGCGGAACCGTATCGACAGTTGACGGAGAAGCTGAATTCACTGATCTTGAATACTCGGCACCTACAGACGCAACCACGATTACAGCAAGTGCTACCGGTTACACCGATATCACAAGCAACCAGTTCCACGTCAAGAGAGCTGAGCCTTCGCAGGCAACCAATATCCGCATGTCCACAAGATCAAGATACATGATCTCGATTGCATGGAACTCGGGTGGCGGCAGCGAACGCATCGTGATTGCAAAACAGGGTACAAGCATTTCCAGCGCCGAGATCGCAGCAATTGCACTTGAAGATGAAGACACCGCTCTCGATGCGGCTGACTTCACCTACAACGATGCAGGCGCTCAGCTGATCTACAGAGGCACCGGAAATACAGCAACACTCGCTGGTCTCGAGAGAGAAACAGATTACACATTTGTTGTTCTCGAGTTCAACCAGACAGGTACTAACTACCTGCAGAGAAACTTCAACCACTCGACATCCAGTGAGAACGTCATCACAATCCAGACCTCTCAGAAAGATGCCGAAATGCCAGACGTCGAAGTCAGAGACTTCAACCTCAGCTCCGACGACAACAAGGTATTCGTTGGTTGGGAAACCACAGTCGAAAACGACAACGTTGGATTCAACCTTTATCGCGCAGAAATGACCGCTAAAGGCCTTACCGAATTCACACAGATTGCCGGCTATCAGAACAACGCTGAACTCGTTGGTCTCGGCAATAGCGCATTCGGTAAAGAATACAACTTCGTCGACAGCGACCCGGCTCTGCAGATTGGCCATGCCTATGTCTACAGACTCGTGAGCGTTGCAAGCGATGGATTCACTGAAGTACAGGCAGAAAACGGCATCGAAGTCGTTGGCAAGTCGATCGAGGTTAGCGAAGTTAGCCCGAACCCGGCCAAATACGACATCAACCTGACTCTGAATGTCTTCGAGCAGAAAGAAATCCGCGTCGAAATAGTCGACATGGTTGGTAAAGTTGTGGCAGTTCCGGTCGCAGGCAACACCTACGGCCCGGGCGCACACAGCCTGAACATCCCGCTCGACAACACAATTTCGGCAGGTACATATAACGTACGCGTATTGGCTGGCAATGAAGAACTTATCCTTAGAAGGTTCGTAGTTGTCAAATAATACGGGTTGACCGCATTATCATACGGCAGGTCGGAAACGGCCTGCCGTTTTTTTATGCCCGATACGCTTTGCATCCAGCCCGATTTAAAGATTACTTATATATATTCGTCAACAATTTGATATGTTATAGATATGATTTTGAGATGAATAGTAATACTTCACACATACATATTCTGCCGGACTTTATCGCTAACATGATTGCCGCAGGCGAGGTGGTCCAGCGTCCGGAATCAGCAGTTAAAGAGCTTGTCGAAAATTCGATAGACAGTGGCGCAGACTCAATAGCAGTTATTGTTCGCGGCGCAGGAAAAGAATTGATTCATATTGTCGACAATGGATCCGGTATGAACCGCGATGACCTCGAACTATCCGTCAAACGTCACGCAACAAGCAAAGTATCAACCGCAGAAGACCTTGAAAGAATTATGACATTTGGCTTCCGCGGAGAGGCTCTGGCATCGATTGCAGCAGTCTCTCAGCTCGAAATCCGAACCCGCCGCAGGGGAGATGATCATGGCTGGAAACTCATATCCGAACCCATGAAAACGCCCGTAATCGAGCCGGCTGTTTGCGATCCGGGCACTCAGGTATTCGTAAAAAATTTATTCTATAACGTTCCGGCGCGCAGAAAATTTCTCAAATCAAACCTGACTGAATTCCGGCATATCTCAGAAACCATGATCAAATTCGGGTTAAGCCATCCGGAAAAAAGATTCACATTTTATGATAATGAAAATCTGATATTCGACGTCGCCCAATCGCCGATAGAAGAGCGCATATCTCAATTGCTTGGCGAAAAATCCGCAAACTCTCTGATGAGAGTCGTTTACGAAAACGAGCTGCTACGCGTCGAGGGCTTCATCGGTCAGCCCCATCTCGCGCGGCAAAGCAAATCCGGCCAGTACCTCTTTTTGGGCGGCCGAAGCATAACAAGCCGATCGCTCAGCCATGCGATATTTTCCGCATTCGAGCACCTGCTCGAAAAACAGCAGCAACCATTTTTTATGCTGAATATTAAAATCGATCCCGAGCGGGTAGATGTCAACGTGCACCCACAAAAGCAGGAAGTAAAGTTCGATAACGAACGATATGTATATAATACCATTCGCAAGGCGGTTTCTATCACATTGCGCGAGCATGATCTGACGCCGGAAATATTTTCCGCAGAATCGGACAGCCGCCAGCCGTTCGAACACAGCAGTGATGATATGATGGTAATCAACAAAGCCACCGGCGAAATTGTCGAGCCCTCGATACATCATCCCGCGCCGTCAGGTGGCGGGGGATATAGACAGACTCCTGGCGGATCGTTCAGCTCATTTCAGAGGAAATTCGACACGGATAAACGTGATATACGAGCGGAACTAAGCGCTTTTGATGCGATATTCGGAAAAAAATCAGAAAATCCGGAACAGAAAGAAACGCTCGAATTCGCTTCAGATAAAGAAAACGAAAATGCGCCATTGCTGAAATACTGGCAATTACATAATAAATATATAATTATGCAGACCGACGAAGGGATGATGATTGTTGATCAGCATGCCGCCCACGAACGAATTTTATACGAAAAGGCAGTCAAAATGATGAAGCGCGAATTTGCCAGCGCGCAGGAGCTGTTGTTCCCGCTTGATATAAAATTTGGCGCAGATAAAATTGCTATGCTGACAGAATCGCGCGAGGATTTGCATGGACTGGGCTTTCATTTCGAAATAGATGGCCAGTCGATCAAGCTGCGTGCGGTGCCCGGCGATATCCGAAGCGGCCAGGAGGAGAATACGCTCGCCGAAATACTCGAGCTTTTCGAGCAGTACGAAAAGGAACGCAGCACCGACCGGCGGGATAATCTCGCGGCTAGCTATAGCTGCAAGGCCGCCATAAAAACCGGTGAAAAGCTCAGCCAGGAAGAGATGGGCGGCCTGGTCAAAGACCTTCGAAAATGCGAGATGCCCTATGTATGCCCGCACGGAAGGCCTGTATTCATGGAATACACCATCCGTCAGCTTGATAAGCAATTTAAGCGCATACTATGAAAAGATTTGGAAAAAACAAGAAAATTTAACAAATTGCATAGTTCCGATCAGAAAAATATCATATATATTTGAATATCTCGTCAATTTGCATTAGTTTTGTAAACTATATTGATTACGAATTTATAAATGGATAGGAGCAACCAGTGGAGACTACAGCAAAAATAACAAAGTCGATACGCAAAGAGGACACACAGCATGACTGGTGGCTGGTGGATGCTTCCGGAATGACGCTGGGACGTCTGGCGACTCAGGTGGCACGGCTCATCCGCGGCAAGCACAAGCCCTGGTTTACGCCCCATAACGACTGCGGCGATTTTGTAGTCGTGGTGAATGCAGACCAGATAAAAGTTACCGGCAAACGCGCAGAAATGAAGACATATTCGCGCTATTCGGGCTATCCCGGCGGTATTACAATTACCCCGATTAAGGAAATGCTCGACAAAAAACCGGAATTTGTGGTGCACCACGCAGTTAAGGGTATGCTGCCCAAGAATCGTCTTGGCCGGCAGATCATCAAAAAGCTGAAAGTATATGCAGGCGGAGAGCACCCGCACGCGGCACAGCAACCCGAGAAGTACGAAATGCCTTATAAAGCTAATTAATTTTTTAAATAAATTCACCGGAGTTTTTTATAGATGAAGGCTATCCAGGCAACAGGAAGAAGGAAAACCGCAGTTGCACAGATAAGGATCACTCCGGGCAACGGCCAGACCAAGATCAACAACCGCGAAATGGAAGATTACTTCCCCGTGGAAATGATCCGGGTCAGAGCTTTGCGCCCGTTTGCAGTGACCGAAACAGAAGGTAAATTTGATTTGTTGGTAACAGTCCGCGGCGGCGGCAAGAGCGGCCAGATGGGAGCCATCCAGCTAGGCATTGCCCGTGCATTGGTCGAACACGATGAATCATTCCGCAGCGCACTCAGAGAAGAAGGCCTTTTGACACGCGACCCGAGAATGGTGGAGCGCAAAAAATACGGACGCAAAAAAGCCCGCAAACGCTTCCAGTTCTCCAAACGTTAATCTTTTATTGGCGTTTATGATTTGTATTAATTAATCATGTCCCGGGATTGAACCCGCGTGTCGCCCGGCTATTCGGTCGGGCGTTTGGGAACAAGTGGATCGGGGCAGTAGAAGTAACACACATATTTATAAGAGGAATCAATGAAACATTATGCTGATATCGAGCAATTGCTCGAATCGGGTGCGCATTTTGGCCACCTGACCCGCCGTTGGAATCCCAAGATGGAACAGTTCATTTTTATGGAACGCAATGGGATTCACATCATCGACCTTAGAAAAACACAGGTACTGGTAGACATCGCCCGCGACGCCATGCACGACATCGCAAGCCGCGGACGCATTGTGCTGTTTATCGGTACTAAACAGCAGGCCAAACCCATTATCGAGGAAGAAGCCAAACGCTGCGATATGAACTACGTTACCGAGCGCTGGCTCGGCGGAATGCTCACCAACTTCCAGACCATTCGCAAGAGTATCAAAAGACTGAACACTATCGACAAAATGGAAGTTGATGGTACATTCGAACAAATTACCAAAAAAGAACGTCTCCTGCTCACCCGCGAGCGCGACCGCCTTCGTAAGGTATTCGGCGGCATCGAGGATATGAACCGCCTGCCCGGCGCGCTGTTTGTCGTGGACATCAAAAAGGAACATCTGGCGATAAAGGAAGCCAAAATACTTGGCATTCCCGTTATCGCCATAGTTGATACCAATACCGATCCGGAGCAGGTCGACTATCCGATACCCGCAAACGACGATTCGGTGAAAACAATATCACTGATTACAAAAATAATGGCTGACGCAATCAAAGAGGGCAAGGAAATCTCCTCGATCCGCAAGGCCGATATGGCCGCCGAGGAAGAGCGCACCACCAAAGAAGAAGAGCGCGAAGTGGTCGAAGAGCCCAGAGTGCGACGCAAACTGCGCGAACGCAAAACCAAACCCGAAATGGGAACTTCCGAAACCGAAGCTCCGGTAGAGGAAAAAGCGGATATCGAAAAAGAAGAAAAATAAATATTTAAAATAAATTAAACAGAGATAATTATTATGGCAGAAATCACCCCTCAAAAAGTTAAGGAATTACGCGAGAAAACCGGCGCCGGAATGGGCGACTGCAAAAAAGCACTCGTGGACGCCGAAGGCGATATGCAGCAAGCCATCGAAATTCTTCGCAAAAAAGGCGCCGCTTCGGCCGCCAAACGCGCTGAACGCGCCGCCAACGAAGGCCTTATTATTGCCAAGACTTCCAATGACGGTACAAAAGCCATTATCGTCGAAGTTAATTGCGAAACCGACTTTGTGGCGCGCAATGAGGAATTCGATAAATACGTAAATACCGTAGCAGACACTCTGCTTGCTAATGATATCAAAACAATCGACGAGCTGATGAAAACCAGTGTCGATGGCGACACAATCGAAGGTATGCACAACGAAATTCTCGCCAAATTTAGCGAGAATATTCAGATTCGCCGCTTCGACGTTGTCGAGACCGAAGGCCACGTGGCCGAATATATCCACGCCGGCAATAAGCTCGCAGTGGTAGTCGAGATCGACCAGCAGGGCATCACCGAGGACGCATCATCCATGCTCCGCGATATTGCAATGCAGATCGCCGCGATGAACCCGCAGTTCATCCATCGCGAGAACGTCGACGACACCACGCTTCGCAAAGAGATGGAAATCTATCGCCAGCAGGCTATCGACAGCGGCAAAAAAGAAGAAATCGCCGATCGTATAGCTCAGGGCCGCCTGGACAAATTCTATCAGGAAAACTGCCTCGTAGAGCAGCAGTTCGTAAAAGACCCCAAGAAAACAGTCAGCGACGTACTCAAAGAAATCGGCAAAGAAGTCGGCAAAGACGTCAAAGTCAAGAGCTTTAAGAGATTTTTCCTCGGCGAAGTTGATTAATATATAAATATACAGGATGCGAATGGAGCCCAGATATAAACGAATATTGGTAAAGCTCAGCGGCGAAGCGCTGATGGGCGAGCTGAATTTCGGCATCGACCCGAAAGTGCTGAAGGCATACGCTAACGAAATCGCCGAAGTATATAAAATGGGCGTCCAGACTGGTATTGTAATCGGCGGAGGCAACATCTTCCGAGGCATACAGTCCGCCGCCCACGGCATTCACAAGGTAACCGGCGACCAGATGGGGATGCTGGCCACCGTGATCAATTCGATCGCCTTCCAGAACGCTCTGGAACTGATCGGAGTGCCCACACGGCTGCAGACTGCCATCAAGATGGAGCAGATCGCCGAACCGTTCATACGCCGCCGCGCAATTCGCCATCTGGAGAAAAACCGCGTGGTGCTGTTCGGCGCCGGCACCGGAGCCCCGTATTTCACCACCGATACGGCCGCCGCGCTAAAGGCTGTCGAGATCGAGGCCGAAGTGCTGATAAAGGGTACCCGGGTGGACGGAGTTTACGATATGGACCCCGAGAAAAATCTGCATGCGCATCGCTACGATCGCATCTCTTACCAGGAGGTAATCGAGAAGAACCTGCGGGTGATGGACCAGACGGCCTTCACGCTGTGCAAAGAAAACAGCCTGCCGATCGTCGTATTCAACATTACAAAAAAGGGCAATCTTGATTTGCTGGTAAAAGGCGAGAATTTAGGAACATTAATTTCATAATTTAGTGATAAAAAAGTCGAGGTGAACAATGGTTAATGATATTGTTCAAAAAGGTCAGGAACAGATGAAAAAATCGGTGGAATTCACCGCCAGCCTGCTGGATAAAATCCGCACGGGCCGCGCCAATGCGTCGCTGGTGGACACCGTCAAAGCCGATTATTACGGCGCTCCGACCCCGCTGTCGCAGATGGCGAGCGTATCGGTACCCGATGCGCGCACCATTATGATTCAGCCCTGGGATCAGAGCACTATAGAAGTCATCGAAAAGGCTATCCGCCAGGAAGATCTCGGATTCAATCCTCAGAACGACGGCAATGTGATCCGCATACCGGTGCCCCCGCTTACCGAGGAGCGCCGCAAGGAATTTGTCAAATTAGCCAAAAAATACGGCGAAGATGGCAAAATCGCAGTTCGCAATATCCGCCGCGATATGATGGATCAGCTCAAAAAAGCTGAAAAAGATAAAGATATATCCGAAGACGAGAAGAAAAAAGGCGAAGACGAAGTTCAGAAGATCACCGACAAATACGTCGCAGAGATCGATAAAGTCGTCGAGAAAAAAGAAAAAGAACTGATGGAAGATTAATCCATTACGCCTCCGCTAATTGCTGCGGAGGCGGTCGGGCTCTTAGCTCAGCTGGTCCAGAGCGCTTCCCTGACACGGAAGAGGTCGCTTGTTCGAATCAAGTAGAGCCCACTTTTTTGAAAATTGATATTGCAAGTATTTATAAATGCTTTTTTGATTATTTTCGCAAAATTGCTTTTATTTTTTTAACGAATATATTATATTTGTAACCCTTGAAAATTTGATCGGGCTCTTAGCTCAGCTGGTCCAGAGCGCTTCCCTGACACGGAAGAGGTCGCTTGTTCGAATCAAGTAGAGCCCACAAATATTAGCCCCCGGGTAGTATGTACCTGAGGGCTTTTTTGTGCGCATTACGAAATGTTCATACTGGGGATGATACGTTTGTGATACGGATTATTATGTTGCTGCTTTCCCGCGTTTGAGCGTTTTGTTTTTTACCAGAACAAGCACGAATCCGGCAACTCCGGCTATAAGCAGGCCGTAATCCTGCGGCACGCCGAGACTGATTGCGGTGCTGGTGCCGATCAGCGACCATAATAGCGGGATTATTATCAGCCAGACGGGCATATGGCCTTTTGCCCAGAGGAATATCCCGAACGTAAAGATCGTGGTCGGGCACGGCGCAACTCCGAATACGGACATCTCCGGCCAGCAGTGGCCAGCCAGCATTCCGACAAGGTGGTAGAATACCAGCCCGTAGAGCACGAATATCCAGCCGATTATGCCGTACATGTCCTTAGTGGCGTGGAAGCGTATCAATCCGAGAAAGCCTGCGAACAGCAGCAGGCCGCCTTCGATTATGCAGGCAATGCCGAAGAACATGGCCGCGGGGTTGATATCCGCAAAAAAATTGAAGTGGTAAAAAATCCCCATCCATAGCCAGAAGAAGGCGAGAACGGCTGCGATGATTCGCGAAGTGGTGCGGGTTTCTTTTACTAATGCGACTACGACAACGCTGACGCCGAAAATGAACATGATGATGTGAATCGGCCAGATTGCGAGGTTGTATGTGCCGAATAGCTGAAAGAATTCTTCGATAGAAAATGGCATGATGACCTCCGGAGGAGTGACACATAAAATATGTATTTAAGCAAAAAAGCGTTAAATTGCAAAGAAATCTGATACAAAACACTTAGATAAATGAAAGAAATTAGTATAGCATTCTGGGTAGGGGCCGGCGGGTTCATCGGTGCGGTAAGCCGTTATGGTCTGAACAGGCTGGCCGGCGTATACTTCGAAGGGGCCTTCCCGATTGCCACATTTATTGCAAACGTGGCGGGATGCTTTCTGCTTGGCTTTATTAGCGGCGTATCGCTGCGCTGGCTGGATATGCACGACGAAGTAAGGCTTTTCCTCACGGTGGGGCTTTGCGGCGGTTTTACGACGTTTTCGACTTTTATGCACGAGAATTTTCTATTGCTGCGCAACGGTGAGGTTTTCCAGTTTGCGTTGTATGCGGCGGTAAGCTATGCTCTGGGTTTCCTGTCGCTTTGGGCTGGAACGATTTGTGCACGGATTATTTTTCAATGAAAAGATTGCGATACCACACGTGTGTTACAAAAAATATTCATTTAAATAAATATTAATTTTGAAATCAAATTCCGCTTTCTTATCTTTGCTTTGCAATCATCCCCATAGATAACCCTGATTAGACAAATAAATATTTTGAGGACGACATGATCCGAAAATTCCTGCCATTTTTAATTGCAGTTTTTCTTTTTGTAATTCCAAACGCGGCAAGCTCGCAGTATTATTTCGGCGCAGGCCCCGTTTATCTGAAGCCTCTCGGCGATATGGCCGACATCAACAAGGCGCCCATAGGCGTCAATCTCCAGATCGAAAACCGCGGCTGGTGTCGTTTGTGGTACGGCCTGCGGCTGGATTATTATTCATTCGATCCGGCGGACGAACTCGATCCTGCGACGGATTATTTCGAAAGCGCTTTGTATATCTCTCCGGGAATCAGATATAATTTCCTTGGATCGGCCTGCCGCAGCTATAACTGGGTGCCATACGGCCAGGCATTGCTCAATATCAGCTCGATCGGCGGCACCGACGAGGAGAGCCGCTTCGGGCTGGGGGCATCCGCAGGGGCCGGTATTGCGTATGCGTTTACTTTGTTCGACCGATGCTGGATGATCGATCTGAACGCGCTTTATTCCGCTCCGAATGCAATCGCCCGCGCCGAAGACCGCGATATGATCCAATCTTTGAATGTTGGACTCACCCTGAGTATCCGCTTATGATGTATAAATTTAAACTCCGAAGCCTGATTGTTCCGCTGATTGCTATTGCGATCGCGCTGGCCGGGTGCTCGACTATTGATTCGGTCAGATATAAATACGACGCAGTGCGGATCAAGCCGGAATATCAAAACAGATATGATACGCTCCGGATTGACGGCGAAGTAGTCCGGCGCAACGGCTCCGCGCTGAAGGGTACCGTGATGCGGCTCGAAACCCGCCAATCGCCCGAGGATACAAGCGAGATGAATACATATGTAGTCTTCCTCGATTCGATGGCCACGGCCCGATTTGAGAAAATCCCGATCGAACATGTCGATCTCATCGGCGAGAAGGCGGGGCTGGGACGCAATTATTTCGAGCATTTCAACGACCCGCTCAATCCGCGTGCAATTCGGGAAGTGCCACACGATACGATTGTCGTTCCACACGGCGAAACTCCGGAGACCATGGACTGCGGCTGCGATCCGCTGTATGTCGGAATTGGCCTGCAGTGTCCGTTTATCGACTGCCGAGTCGAGGCGCTCTCGGAAAATAGCTTTTTTGCCGAACTAAAGGGCGGATATGCTATTTACAATGATGTGATGCCCGCAGGGCTTGGCAATGTGGCCCGCGACGCATACTTTGCCGAGCTTGTGATGGGCTATCGTTTTAATTATCATTGGGCGCTGGGGCTGGCGCTATCGACCGGCGTGCCGCTTTATAACTCGCTTGAGGACATTACCCAAATCGAATTCAACAGCGACGGCGAACCGATCAGCATTTACCGCCCGACCGCTCTGCTGCACCTGAAGTACAGCTTCGAGGATACCTGGTGCATGATCCCATTTGTTTACGGGCAGTTTGGTATTGCAATCGACGAGTTGTCGTTCGATTTGTTCAAAATCACGACATACTGCGACGATTCGGATTGTTCGCGGGCTTATGATTATGAGCCGCCTGGCGCAGACATCAGCATCCCGCTCTCGTACGGTCTCGGGCTGGGTGTCGATATTCCGGTTTCGTGCTGGTTCGATCTTTCGTTCGATCTGGGCGTGCGCTCCATAGCATTCGGCGAGCAGGACCCGTTCACTCTGTTCGGGGCCCTTGTGCCCCAGAAGCGCCGAGTAAACATGGTGGTATTCCGGCTTGGTTTATCTTATTGATTTGTAAAATTTAATTTAAAAAAAATATGAAGAAAATATATATATATAAGATAGTTGCGGCAATCGGACTGATACCATTGCTCTTCGGCTGCGAATGCCCGTGCAATGAGGCCTTCAATCCATTTGCGTGCACCCCACGGGAGGTGACCATCACAGAATTCGATGCGGGGATTATCGAGCCGCCTGAGTATGTCATACGCGACGGCGATACAGTCGGCGTAATATATTATCCTGTGGATACATATAGTATTCATGCCTATCAATTCCCGATTAATCGGAGCAATTCCGGTTCGCTGCCGCTTGATGAATCGAGCTATAATGCGCGCCAGGGAGTGGACAGTACTGTGATTGCATCGATTCCGCTTGCGAATTATGATATTGATCTGCCATATATGTATGCTATGGTGGATGCCTTTCCGACAAATAATAAAATGGTTGGTGATGTTATCATAGAAGACATCGACCTTACGAGCAATCCGACTGACCCCTCGGCGTTTATTCGGGTGGCAGGCAGGATATTGCGCATATCGCCAGCATACGCCCCGCCATATATGAGTGAGAGCTCGCGTATGTTTTGCGAATATATGGACGACAATCTTCTGATCGATGGCGAACTGAATACCGATTTGGTCAATGAATTCCGAGAGAATATGGTCGAATTCGGAGAGGGGATACCCGGAAGCACACGAAGAGATTTTACTGTGGCGAATGGTTATGCTCCGGTGGTGGTCAATGCTTATGGCAGAATAGTGGTTGACCAGAACGGAAATATCAATCCGAATATCTATCCGCCCGACGAAAATCTGGCGGCGAACCTCGCTGCAATAATCGACAAGCGGCCCGACGCAATGGGCGATCTCGGGCGCGTAATCGAGGAGAAGGAGCTCCGGGCGATCACTATCGAAGCTCATATTGGCGATGTGTTTTTCTATCGCGCAACGAATGGCCGGGATTTCATATTTGCGATAATCAATATCGATGAGCGTGACGTCGGCGCCGCCCTGAAGCGCAGAGTTTCCATAATGTTTAACGAAATATAATATCAGAGGATAAATATGCAAAGCCGAATCCATCAATTTTTTCTGCTTTTGATTGCCTCGTCAATGATTGCCTGTACCTCGATTTATGAGGATGATCAGGAGTGGCCTCCGGCCTGTTGTCCGCAGATCAAAAAAGCTCTGCCCCCGGGGAATGCGCAAAAATTTGTATCCGATTCGATTGAAATTAATACGAATAAGGACGAGATAGCGCCGGTGCAGCGCCCACGCGCAAATGATGCCTTCGATTCGCCATGCTACCGCGAGAGCCATGCCGCCGAGCAATCGCCGCTGGATGGCATCAGGCCTGCTTCGGGGTGGGTGGGCGAACATTTCACCGGCAATGAAGCTCAGAAGGAATATTTCACTAAAAATATCGAATCCATTACTTTTTTGGATAATAAGCGTGGGTTCGTCTCGCTATCGCATCCTCCGGATTCGTCATTTGCGCGATATATTCATTTGAATATCGATCGTCCGAGCGGGGGCACCGATATTTTTGAATTCAGCCTTATGAACGAAAATGCTTTTCAATTCAATAAATTAGTTAATTATGACTCTATTATTAACTCGCCATTCTGGGATTCACATCCCTTCGCATTCGATACGATTATAGCCGGCAACAGCTTTACAGTGCTCCTATGGGCCAGCGACCGCGATGCTCCATACGCCAAGGCGATAGACCTTCGGGGTAACGTGCGTCCGATAGGCCAGACCGATATTTATTACGCATTCCGCGTGAACGGCGAGTGGATGCGCAGAGGAAAGCTCGCCGGCGACATCAGCCAGCCCGGATCATTCGAAGGAAGTCCATTTGTATATTGCATTTGCAAGCATCCCTTGCTGCTGTTTTCGACAAACAGGCATGACAAATCTCCCAACTTCATCGAACGCGACATGAGCGAGGATTTCGATATCGATTCAGTCCGGATAAATATTGATTACGATAGATTAATGATTTCGCAGGACGGCCCGGTCGGGTCATTCCGCAAATCCGCCGAAGACGCTTTCTCTTACGAGGGATACGAGCAGGACAGCACGATTAACAGCAACGCAGACGAGCGCTTCCCGTATGTGGCATATCCGATCGACGACCCGGATGAGACATATATTTATTTCTCGTCGAATCGTAATCGCGCGGAAACGCCGGTATGGGGCTCCGAGGATTCGGTCATCGTCTCGCGCGGCGGCCCGGGCGGATACGATATTTATCGCTTCCCGCTGGAAGTGGGCTGCCAGCCTCCGCCGTCTCCGCCTGCAGAGCCGCGGCTTGTGGTGCATATTATTAATGCGGAAACCGGCGAATATGCCGAAGGCCCCACCAGCGTTACGCTCAAGCGATATGGTGCAGAGGTCGGAGATGCGCCTTCGCACGAAAACCCTGCGGAATTTTTTCTCGATCCGAATAAGGAATACACCGTATTCGGCGGCAGCAGTTACAGCCCCGAGGCACAGGACTGCGGCGATATTGCTACGAAATATTTCGCACCCGGAAGCGATACGACTTCGGTCTCGCTTACGCGCGAGAAAACCGATACGATCAGCGCAACGATAAAGCCGGACAAATTAAAGGAATATATTGGCGGGCCGGTGGTTCGCACCGAAGACAGCATTGTGCGGTATATCGACGGAGTCAAATACACAGGCACGCTCGCGACCACAGAATCGCTGATCAGCTCGAGCAAGCTGGAGAATGAGGATCTGTATTATTGTCAGATCCGGCGCCATGAAGCCTATGTGGTCAAAAATCAACCTGTTTATTTTACAAAAACTCAGAATTTTGAATTTATAAATAATTTTGAGAAGGTTCGAAACGGGAATGTTCGCTCCCAGCGCACATTGAACGGCGGCATATATACATATAATATGGCCCGCGCTCAAACCCTAAACGACACGATTTACGTTGCGCCCTGGCGCGATACTCTGCGCTGCATCACGCTTAATGCAGTGGTAAAGGATCGCTGCAATCCCGGGGAAACTGTTCCGGATGCCTGCCTGCGGCTCGAAAGGTACAATCCGCAAACGCGTCTCTACGAGGATGTTACAAATAAACGCCGAACCATTGGCAGGGGTGGCCAGGCCACGTTTAATCTTCTCGAGGATAATATTTATCGCGTACTTGGCGGATCGGATTATGAAGGAAAAGGAGATTGCCCGGACAGATTATTTTACGTAAGTGCCAGTCAATACAAAAACAAGGGATGTCCGGTGTGGAAAACCGGCGAGATGGAATTTGATAAGGCATTCTGCTCGTCGATATTATCCGATAAGTCCGAAGCCATCGACATAAATACGAACGAGTTCCTCGAGGCAGGCATTTATGAAATATATGATACGGTATCGCTGAAGATTATGAATTTCAAAAAGCCGCCCTGCCGGTATGAGTTCACCGAAATCCAGGACTCTTTGCATCGCAAAGTGCCATATTTCCAAACCGGCTTCTGGGAAGTGAATACTACCAGAAATTATCAAAAGCATATGAATTTACTGAACAGATACCGTTCGATTTATACCAGTCCGTATTCGCAGGATTCGCCACCGCCCGGCGATGTAAGCAATTGGGGGCCATGGCATTGGGGCGCCAAATGGATAGAGCTGCATCCCAAAAATAGCTACTGGATAAAAAGACCCGACAGGCCGGAACGCATAGTTAGCTATCGTAAATTCGCGGAAAAAGTTGATCAGAATCTCGAGCAAATGGACGAGATTATAACTAATAACCTGTTGCCATTATTTAAGATGCTTGATTCATTGGATAAATGCGAACTATGCCCCGAAAACAAATTCATTATCCGGCTCAAGGCATGGAGCGATTACCGTTGTGTAACACACGGCTGGTATATCGGGCCGTCGGTGGATTACTGGCATGCGGAATATGAACCGAATATGTCCGGCGATATCGAATCAATAATTAAGCCCCGAAAAGTTCATATCGAACAGGACGACCCGCTCGGCTGCGATAATACAAATCTGTCCGACCTTCGCGCATATCATGGATTTGTTGAATTATACAATCTAATCAAGGATGATGCCACATTTAAACACTATGAAAAACAGGGGCTTGTGCTTCTGCCAAACGACATGTCGATCAAATCGGAAGACGAATTTTTCGAAAAATTCAGCAAAGCAAAAGTCATAATTTTGACAAAAGGATTCCAGACTGCGCCGCCCGATACGGTCGATATTCCCGAATACGTACATTCCTCCACCAAAACGACGCTCTACGATCTTGATACAACCCGCAGCGTCGACGTCGTGGTCGAAAATGTCGGCTATCTCGACGGCAAAATCTACGACGACAAATGCTGCGATACCACAAGCCAGTGGTACAAATTTGAGGGTAGCGCTTTGCAGCAGATGGCCAGAGAATACATTCGCAAGCTGCCATCGGACGTTCCGGGCACATATGCTATGGTTTTCAGCCCGCTCGATCCGGGGCTGGCCAGTGAACTTCGGCGCCGAATCGACCGAACGGTAAAAGAAAACGCGCGGATTGAGTCGATACCCGGCCGGGATGATTTGATGCGTGTAATTCTCGGCCCGTTCGATAGTTACGAGGACGCAGAGAGGGTTGCTGACAAATTGTCAGGCATACCGGAGTCGCCATTATTGAAGATAATTCCCTGGCGGGAATAATGATGATGAAATATTATTCAAAGCTCTGTCAGAATATTTCGGACAGGGCTTTTTTATTTACGAAAAAAATATTATATTTCGACAATTAACGAAATGAAAAATTGGAATTCATATGGACGAAATTAGAAATATATTCAAAGCATTGTCGGATCCTAATCGCATCCGGATACTTAAAATGCTCGAAATAAAACCGCTATGCGCTTGCGAAATTTCAACTGCTCTTGGTATTGCCGCGTCTACAGCATCGGCTCATCTCTCAATTCTTAAGGATTCGGGATTGATTGCAGACCGAAGAGACGGCAAATGGATAGAGTATAGCCTTAATCCATCGGAATCAATAACTATCCGACAGCAACTGGCATTGCTGGCCGGGTGGATGAACGACGACCCACTTGTTGCGCAGGATCGGGAAAGAATAGGGCATGTGAATAGGGAGATTATTTGCAAGACAAATTAATAAATTCGATAACTAACGAAATGAGATTATGAAATTATTGATTCTTTGCACCGGAAATTCATGCCGCAGCCAAATGGCTGAAGGCTACCTGAAGAGCCTTGACTCAACGCTGATTATTTATTCTGCCGGTACCCGCCCGGCATCGGAGGTTAATCCATATGCAATTCGAGCAATGAAGGAAGTTGGGATTGACATAAGCGGACAATCGCCGGAAAACGTCGATAAATACACCGGCGAAGCATTTGATTACTTGATAACGGTATGTGATCATGCTCGCGAAACCTGCCCCATTTTTACGGGGAATGTCCGGAAACGTCTGCATATCGGATTTGAAGACCCCGCAGACGCCGAGGGCACCGAGGAAGAGGTAATGCCGGTCTATCGCAGAGTACGTGACGAAATCATCGAAGAATTCCAAAAATTTTTCCGGGAAGAGATAGCAAAATGAAGCCTGTCGCCAAAAGATTAAAATATCTCGACAGATATCTGACTCTGTGGATTTTCCTGGCCATGTCCATAGGCATACTTGCTGGCTATATTTATCCTGCGATCGCCGGATTCTGGGACCGCTTTAGTGTGGGTACGACAAATATACCACTCGCCGCCGGTTTGATACTAATGATGTATCCACCACTTGCAAAAGTCAGATATGATAAGTTGTCGGATGTATTCAAAAATGTAAAAATACTGTCACTATCATTAGTGCAGAACTGGATAGTAGGGCCGCTATTAATGTTCGCGCTGGCCTATGTTTTCCTGCAGGACTACCCGCATTATATGACCGGGCTGATACTGATAGGACTGGCTCGCTGCATCGCAATGGTCATAGTCTGGAACGATCTGGCCAAGGGCGACCGCGAATACGCTGCGGGACTAGTTGCTTTCAATTCGATTTTTCAGGTGATATTTTTCTCGTTTTATGCATGGATGTTTCTAGCAGTGATTCCTCGATGGCTCGGAATGCAGGGAGTCGAGGTGGATATTACCATAGGCGAAATCGCAGAAAGCGTATTGATTTATCTTGGGATTCCTTTTGCAGCGGGGATTATTAGCAGATATTCGCTGACCCGTTTAAAAAGCATAGAGTGGTATGAAAGAAAATTCATCCCGGCAATAAGCCCGATTACCCTGACGGCTTTACTTTTCACTATATTTGTGATGTTTTCATTCAAGGGCGAATATATAATAAAAATCCCTCAGGATGTAATAATTATTGCAATACCTTTGCTTTTATATTTTGTAATTATGTTTTTTATATCCTTTTATATGTCCAAAAAGGCCGGTGCGAATTATTCTGAATCCACTACTTTATCGTTCACTGCAGCTAGTAATAATTTCGAGCTGGCGATTGCCGTTTCAGTGGCTGTTTTCGGTATAAATTCCGGCGAGGCATTTGCTGCGGTTATCGGCCCCTTGGTCGAAGTCCCTGTAATGATTGCACTTGTGGGAGCAGCGTTGAAAATACGCGACAAGTATTTTTAATTAACATTAAATAATAACAAATACGATGCTTATGAAAAATGTAGTTATAGCAATACTGTTCATCCTTGCTGCCACTTTTGGGATATATGGTGTCATTGAATCTGAATGGTATTTAACCGCAATTACTATCGGTTATATATTCGGTTTTTTTCTGCAAAAAGGCGACCTCTGCGCATCCTCGGCTATGAGTGAAGCTATAATGTTCAAAGATCGGAGCAAACTATGGGGGTTTTGGATTGCAATAGTGACCACTATGGCCGCTATTTCAATTATAGATCATGTTGGCCTAATAACAGCCAATCCTAAGCCTTTTCTATGGTTAAGCTCAATCGTCGGCGGGTTGATTTTCGGATCGGGCATGGTGCTGGCGGGTGGTTGCATCAGCGGAGTGCTTTACAAGGGCGGTACCGGCAATATCAATTCGATTATGGCTCTGATGGGCGTACCTTTTGGCATTGCTGCAGTTGAATTCGGACCGCTCAATGAACTGCATCTCTGGATGAAGAGCTTTATAGTAAAAGGTACGAACGGTGAATCCTTGACATTGTACTCCGTGACTGGTATTCCATATATTATTCTTGCGGCAGTAATACTGGCATTAACTATTATATATTTATTAATGATGCGCAAAAAGTTCAGGTTCGCGGTACCTTTAAAAAAATCATGGAAGCCCTGGATAGCTGGCATAGGGATCGGAGTTCTCGGTGCTGTTGCTTTTCTCAGCTCCTCGGCAAGCGGCCGAAATTATCCCCTGGGCGTTACCCATGGAGTATTACAATATTCGCTGATAGCGACAGAAAAATCGGAGAATTTGCAATTTATAACCGAAAAGCCGCAAAAATTCAAGCCAGCGGGGACTTCTCCCAGGGATTATTCTAAAGAGAATATTAAAACAATAAATAAATCAGCTATTGCAAAAAAGAAAGTTAACGTGTGGTTGGTTTTGCTTGTGTTGAGCCTGGTTGCGGGCGCATGGACGTCCGGTGCATTATCCGGGCAATCGAAAATCCTGCCCAAAGACGCTCAGCAGACCCTTATCGCGCTTGGCGGTGGCCTTATGATCGGAATTGGTGCCGCGATTGCAGGAGGTTGCTCAATCGGCAACATTCTTTCGGGTTGGGCGATGATGAGCCTGGGAGGCATACTTTTTGGGGTTGCGGTGTTGTTATCAAATTGGGCTGTAACATACATATATATGATGGGCGGGGGCATTAAAAAATCTGATTAAGTGGATATAATAAAACAAACAACGAAATAGTATTATAAATAAGAATATTCAGAGATATTGATATAATGGAACAAAAAAAAGAACTAAAAATATTACTCCTTATCGTAGGTGTATTTTTAGGTTTCTATTTTCTGCCAATCGATTCTGGCGTCTTCAGAAATGCGATATTCGAGGCCCTCTACCTCGCAAAATGGTACGCTCGAGAGCATGTAGTACTTTGTCTGATCCCGGCGTTTTTTATCGCAGGAGCGATCAGCGTATTCGTAAGTCGCGAAGCTGTAATGAAATACCTCGGCGCGAAGGCAAACAAGGCCCTCGCCTACGGTGTGGCTTCTGTGTCGGGAGGAATTCTCGCCGTATGCTCCTGCACCGTATTGCCGCTGTTTGCAGGCATCAAACGCATGGGCGCAGGGATTGGCCCCGCGACCACATTTCTATATTCTGGTCCGGCAATTAACATCATGGCTATCGTATTGACCGCCAGTGTGTTAGGCGTGGAGATGGGTATTGCCCGGGCCGTCGGAGCAGTGATATTCAGCATCATCATAGGCCTCTTGATGGAGCTGTTTTTCCCTGAAAACCGTGAAGATATCATCGACATGCCGTCTGGCGACGATTCGTCCGGCCGCGGATTGCTCCGCGAAGGATTATATTTCGGTTTGATGGTCGCAATCCTCGTGATAGCGAATTGGAGCAGCACGAGCGAAACCGGAACACTCTATGCATTCATGTCTAATAACAAATGGATTATCGCCGGAGTATTATCTGCTGTTTTCGCATTAGTACTTTACTTATGGTATGGTATTAAATGGTATAAGCTGGTCTTAGCGGCAGGCGTAACTATAATATCCGCAATGATATGGAATGATTATCCGATATTGATATTCTCAATCGGAATTTCCGGATTGATCGTTATTCTTGCGACCAATCCAGGCGAAGGCAAGCAATGGCTCGAATCAACATGGGATTTAACAAAACAGATTGCCCCATTGTTATTTTACGGTGTGCTGATAGCCGGCTTTTTGCTCGGAAGTCCAGAGGGCAACGGTGTAATTCCAAATCAGTGGATCAACTCCGCTGTGGGAGGCAACTCACTGGCCTCGACAGCATTTGCATCAATCGCCGGAGCTATGATGTATTTTGCTACGCTAACGGAAATACCTATATTGCAGGGACTTATAGCGGGCGGAATGGGGAAAGGCCCAGCGCTCGCGCTTCTTTTGGCCGGACCGGCGCTTTCTTTACCGAATATGCTGGTGATTAAAAGCGTGATCGGCTGGCGTAAAACATTGGGGTATATATCCCTTGTGATTATTATGTCAACATTGGCGGGATTTACATACGGAATGCTATTTTAAAATATTAAGGAGATTGATCATGATTAAAATTGAAATACTCGGCACCGGATGCCCGAAATGCGAAAAGCTTGCCAAAAATGCACAACTTGCCGCCGAAAACAGCGGGGTGGAGTACGAGCTGAAAAAAGTGCGGGATATAAATGAAATAACTGCAAAAGGTGTGCTGATGACCCCTGGACTGGTAATAAACGGTGAACTAGTATCTCAGGGACGTGTTCTCAATAGCGAACAAATTGTTAATTATATTAAATAATAAAGGTTGTAAAATGCAGACAAAGAAAACCCTTGCGTTTATAATATTTGCGCTGATTTTGATGATAGCTTCCGAATCAGATGCATTAGCGCCAGCAAAAAAATATGTGCAAGTATATTATTTTCATGGCGATAGAAGGTGTAAATCATGTCTTACTATCGAAGGATATACTAAAGATGCAGTAAAAAATAATTTTGACAAAAAAATAAAGTCCGGCTTAGTAAAGCTCGACATTATTAATTTCCATAAAGACGACAATGAGCATTACATCAATAAATTCAGTTTATATAATCAAACTCTGATTGTCGCTATATACGATAATGGCGAATTAAAAAAATGGAAAAATCTGGAAAAAATCTGGGAATATGCCTCCAAACCGAATAAATATGATAATTATGTAGAAAACGAAATCAATAAATATCTGCAAGAGTTATGATAGAATATATAACAACAGCGGTTTTGCCGGCATTTTGGTTTGGCATATTGATGTCGATCAGTCCCTGCCCGCTGGCAACCAATATTGCGGCGGTATCGTTTATTGGCCGGAGATCATCGGAGCCGAGAGCGGTTTTGATCACAGGTATGCTATATACTGCCGGGCGCATGATTGCATATCTCCTTGTTGCAATTGCAGTTATCGCGAGTTTGCTTTCTGTTCCGGATATTGCGCGTGCGCTGCAGGAATATATGAATATTGCGTTAGGCCCGCTATTGATTATTATCGGACTGATAATGCTTAATATTCTTAAATTGCCTGCCGGAAGCGGCGGGGGAATAATAACTCAAAAGGCACACGGTTTTGCCGAACGCAGTAACTATTTGGGAGCGCTTGTGCTTGGCGTAGTATTCGCGCTATCATTTTGTCCGGTTTCGGCTGGACTGTTTTTTGGAAGCCTCATACCGCTCTCGATCAATACGGGGGGTGGAATTGCATTGCCCTTAGTATTCGGAATAGGTACGGCGTTGCCAGTAATAATCATTTCATTTTTTATCGCTTTTGCAACTCATTTGGTTGGCAAAATTTTCGATGTTTTGACCAAAATCGAGAAATGGGGAAGACTAATCACCGGTATAGTGTTCATTATTGCCGGCGCGTATCTGACGTATGAATACATCTTTTCAGGAATGATATGATCGGGGGACGGATGCTCTCCATCCCTCGATTATCAGATTGCGCGCTCTTCGTGGAGCGATTCGCGAGATAGATATACCACATCGGTCAGCGGGCATTCCTCCGGAGGCATTTGCGAATGAATAACTGTTCCGATCGTGTTTACAGCGATTGATACATTTCTGAAAAAATGATCTTCACCGATTTTTTCATACAAATATGTTCGGCGGAGCGTATCAATTACGTGATCATTCAGTCCGGAGAATGAAATATCGATGCCGGATTCGCGTACGCGATCTACAATCATCGAGATCATTTCTTCTCCGGAAGCGTCGAGCTCGTTGATTCCATTTCCTACGATTATGATATGTTTTAATTTGGGCATTGAGTCTATAACGTTCAGGATTTCTTTTTCCAGGAAGTTCACATTTGCGAAAAATAAGGACCCATGGTACCTCATTACTGCTATATATTTACACTGCGCAAGCCCGAACCTGTTGCGATCCCTGAAAGTTCCGTCGGGATGGCGGGATAGCAATTTTATCCCTGGCTTCATGCTTCTAATTAAATATAAAATAATCGATAGCCCAACACCGATCATGATTCCACGATCGAGATGCGGCGCAAACGCAAGGGTCGTAGTAAACGTAAGTATGCTTATCAGTCCGTCGTATCGCTGGGCCTTCCATGCATGGATGAAGCCTTTTACGTTCAGAAGGCCGATGACTGCCATCATGATTATGGCCGCAAGAACGGCCTGGGGCAAATGATAGAGTAAGGGCGTGAAAAATAAGAGAGTTATCATTACAAATGCGCTGGTGAAAAAGCTTGAAAGTCCCGACACGGCGCCGGATTGGATATTTACAGCCGAGCGCGAAAACGATCCTGAGACCGCATAACTCCTTGTCATACAACCAAGTATATTGCCGAGCCCCTGGCCTATCAACTCCTGATTCGGATCGAGCTGCTGACCGGTTTTGGCAGCCATTGCCTTGGCGATTGATATTGCTTCCATAAATCCGAGCAATGAAATAATGATCGCCATCGGCAATAAATAAAAAATGATATTGAAGTCGAGGGTGGGTATTTCGAAGGATGGCAGGCCCTCGGGGATTATTCCGACGACCGCGCCACCGCCCATTAATACTATACTGTCTGGATCGAGTTTGCTATTGCCGACTTTGATATGCCACAAATTATCTTCGCTTTGTTCGTTTATGGGCGAATCGCCTGCCGGGTAAAACTCTGCCTCATCGCCTTCATTGTTAATCGCTAAGTCTATATCACGTAAGCGCTTCTTGGCTGCTGACGCTTTATGCTTGAGCTTTTCGATTTCGAGATTAAGAACCTGGATGTCATGTTCGATATCGATTGCTGGCGTGGATTTCTCGCCATGTTTATTAACGGCTTGTTCTTTTTTGGCGCTGAGCTTTACGCGATGCTCGGTTTTTTGTTCGATTTGCGCAAGCGAACTATTATATATATCTATAGTTTCTGTGACATTTTCGCTGTGGATAGCGTTCTGAGGCACTGTTTTGTTGGACTCGAATCCGATTGACCAGGACAATAGCGTGGTAGCTATAACTGCAATAAGTACATAGGGATAGCGTGGCTGCCACTTTTTGATGCCATACATAATTATGAACGCCATCGCGGCCATTCCGAGCGTTGGTAAATGCGTATGCGCCACTGCTGCCTCGAGCGTCCGATAGACGGTTTCGTAGTGGTGGTCTGCTTTTTCGATGTAAACTCCGAAGAGTTTTGGCAACTGCGAAGTGGCAATAATGATCGCTGCGGCGTTGGTGAACCCGTTTACAACCGGATGTGATAAAAAATTGACGACAACGCCAAGTCTCAGAATGCCAAGAAGTAACTGGAATACGCCAACAATCAGCGCGAGCAGAATTGCATATGCGATATAGCTTTCGCTGCCGGCTGTGGCGAGCGGTTCGAGGGCGGTGGCGGTCATAAGCGACACAACGGCTACCGGGCCGGTGGCGAGCTGGCGGCTCGATCCGAATAGCGCAGCAATCATCGGCGGGAGAAATGCAGCATAAAGTCCGTAATATGCGGGCAGACCGGCAAGCTGAGCATAGGCCATGGATTGGGGCACCAAAACGAGCGCTACGGTGATTCCGGCGACAAAATCAGATTTGAAAAAATCGATGTTATAATTTTTAAACCAACCGATAAACGGGAAAATCCTGAGAAGTACGCTTTGCAGCGAACCGCCTGATTTCTTGGAATTTGCAGTCATTAATCCTACCAGCCTTTTTTGGTCATAATATTTTTGATTTTTTCCTCGAGCTTTTTCTCTGTTAGAATCATTCGTTCGACTTTTGCGTTTTTGATTTTTTCGTAAAGCGCTGCAATATCAACGGGTTTTTCGAGAAAGTCTTTTGCACCGAGTTTGATTGCCTCGACGGATTTCTCGACTGTGGCGTAGCCCGTCAGGAATATGATCTGCAGGTCGGGATTTTTCTCGAGCATCAGCTTTAATGTCTCGATGCCGTCCAGCCCGGGCATTGCCATATCGAGCACAACGGCGTCGTAATTTTTATCGCGGACTTTGCTCAGTGCGTCGGCGCCGTTGTCGGATACGTCGACCTCGAGCTCGCGGGTGGCAAGACGTTCGGCTAGCGTTGCAGTGAATTCGGGCTCGTCGTCAACGAGCAATACTTTTGTGTTTTCCATGATCCTTTTCCTTTGGAATAGTGATTATTTATTCGATCATGTGTATTTATTAATTATTAATCATGTGTACAATGAATTCAGAGTTTGTTTCATTTTGATTGAAAACCGCTTCAAAGCCGACTGACGCTGCCGCATGCTTCAGCTCTGCAATAATCTCATCTTCGGGTCGGACGGTAACGCCTTCGGCCGAAATAGATATTTCATTGTCCGGAGTAAACGATATCCGGATTGTGGAATTTTCGGGTAAATGATTTATTAATACTTCGAGGCAGCGGTATATTACAAACTGCAGGCCAAACGGGCTGCCGAAAATTTTGAATCCACCATCGTCGGCGAAGTTGATCCTAATATGCCTCAGATCCGCAAGCCGGCGGTAAATTGAAACGAAATTATCAATTACCCCGGCTGCATCGAAATGGCAAAGCGGCTCGTCTATCGTGTGGGCGAAGCGATTCATTTTTTTGATGATCGAATTGCCCCGCGAAAGCTGTGCGCTGATGCGCCCATTGACCGATTCGAGGCGATGCGGATCGACCGCATTTCCCGGGCCGGCGATTTCGATCATATCCTCGACCACGCCGTTCAGCTCGTTGACAATCGAGAATACGTTGTTAAGCTCGTGCGAGATGCTCGCGGTAATCCGACCGAAGAATTCCAGTTTATTTCGATATTCGGCGCTTTGATCCATAAATTCAGCTTTCGTCCTTATTTAGTGCAGTTTTGATCTTTTCGATTAATTGTCCGATTTTTATGGGTTTGACTAAATAATCCACGGCTCCGAGCGCTTTGGCCCGCGAGCCTTCCTCGATTGTGCCGTGGCCGGTGATAAGAATTATTTTCATTCCGGGCTGCAGATGCTTTGCGATGTTGAGCAATTCGATGCCGTTGAGTCCGGGCATTTTCATGTCGATAACGGTCACATCGTATGTGTTCTTTTCGAATTTTTTGATTGCTTCTGTGCCGTTTATTGCTGCGTCGGCCACCATTCCACGGAATTCGAGGCGCTCTGCGAGCGTATATACAAGGTCTTCTTCGTCGTCGACCACGAGTATCCGGGTTTTAGACTTCATGATTAATCCTTTCAGAAGGCGGGTTGACCGGCAGGAAAATATCGAAGTTGGTGCCCACATTTAGCTGGCTGTCTACTTCGATCCGGCCGCCGAGCTTTTGGATAATTCCATATGTGATGGCCAGGCCGAGTCCGGTGCCCTTTTCTTTTTTGCGTGTAAAAAATGGCTCGAAAATCCGGTCGATTTCGCCGGGTGGGATGCCCTCTCCGTTGTCGGAAATACTGACTTTGACGAATTCCTCGGATGAGCGGATTATATTGATCCGGATCACCCCGCCGTCGTCGACGGCATCGACTGCGTTATTGATAATATTCAGGAATACCTGCTGGAGCTGGCCGCGATCGCTGCGAATTTCGATATCGCTTTCGATATTTTCGAAAATAAATTTGATATTGCGTGCCATAGATTCGCGGCTCATAAATCCGGCGACTTCTTTGATTAATTCATCGAGCCGGATGTCTTCGGTTTGCGTGTCGATTCGTTTAGCAAATCCCAATAGGCGGTGGGTAATTTTGCTGCATCGCTCCACCGACCGGGTTATCGAATTTATATTTTTTAAGACTTTTTCTTTTCGGGGGAAATCCGATGTAACCGAGAGTATGTCCTGAATCATCCCGGCGTTTTCGTTGATTATCGCAAGCGGATTGTTGATTTCGTGCGATACTCCTGCCGCGAGCCGTCCGATCGATGCCATCTTGCTGGTATATTCCACCTGATGGAGTATTCGGGTGCGTTTCTGGTCGGATATTTCGATCTGGCGCACCATATGCCGCGATCCCCATACGATTACGATCAATATTACCGTGATGCTGATTGTGAGTATGAGCAGTATATCGTTGCGGCCCGAGAGCCAGTCGCCCATCATTGATTCGGGGTGGAATGTCTCGAGCAATATAAAGGGCGAATTATTGATATATGCATATCCGAGGATTTCGACTGCGTCGGGGACTTGGTCGCGCTCTATGACTCCGTATTCGTCGGCATAGCGGGGGATGGGCACATCGGTGGTTTCGAGCACGTCGCCGTGGAATCGCGAGGGGGTCTGCAGCACTCCGTCCTTGTTTATAAGGAATGCGTCGCTCGATGGCAGCAGCTTCTGGGCGGTGATCTGACGATAAAGCTCGTCGGTGTCGATCGTAGAGCGGATTATATAATAATTCAGATTTTCGGTTTCGTTGAGTATGGCGATCAGGAAATGCGGCAGATTGCGATAGCCCAGGAATACCTCGCTTATGTGCACCCCTTTGATAGAGGTCTCGTTGAACCACTCCTGGTCTTTGTAATCCTTGCCCAATAGGTTATATGGCCCGACGTAGGCCACCTGTTTGCCTTCGGAATCGATAACGCTGAGGTCGATAAATCCCGGGCAGGATTCCTTAAGATGGCGGAGGGTCTGAACGAGCTTTTTCAGATCGGTCAGGTCTTCGTATTTCTTTTCCTTGGCGACGAGCTTGAGCGCCGATACCCGCTGGTGGAGGAATGATTCGAGCGATTGCTTGATGTTAGTTGTCTGACGGGTAATCGGATACACAATATCGCTGCGGTAGGCTTTCCGGTACTGATAAAAATTGATCATTGTCATAATTATCAGCGGAGTGATTGCCACAATCGATACCAGTGCGATAGTATATCGCAACAGCCGCCGGTAGCGCTTTTTTTGGTCGACATCGCCCTGGGGGAGGTCGCTCTCGTCGTTTGCGAGAATATTATTTCTGTGAATTTTCATCCGAAATATTATATTCTCTTAATTATTAATAAAAATCTATATAATCATTCCGATTCGGCATTCAGCCCCGAATATGCGTCTTTCATAACCTTCGATAGCAATTTTATATCAACAGGTTTTTCGAGATAGGCGAATGCGCCGAGATTCATCGCTACTTCTTTTTCCTTATCGCTGCCGTGACCGGTCAGAATAATTACCTCGATATTCGGGTATTCGTCTTTGACGCGGCGCAAAACGTCCATGCCGCCCATGCCGGGCATTTTTAAGTCGAGCACCATGACGTCGGGTTTGTCGCGGCGTATCGATTCCAGAGCGCTCTGGCCGTCGTATGCCACTACCGAAGCGATGTTGCGGGTTTTCAGGCGCTCCGACAAAGTTTCGACGAATTCTTTTTCGTCGTCTACAAGCAATGTTTTATTTGGCACTTCAAAGTCCACCGGTATGTGCATAAATGGCATATTGAACGAGGGTCCCATTTTGACTTCGACGCTTTTTACTCCGTCCAGTTTCATTACGATATCGCGAAGCTCCTGTTTGTGATGCTCCAGCCGCAGGTAGTATTTGCGCAGCATGACGGTGATATGCGCGCCGCGTGCGGATACGTCCACGTCGTGGCCTTCGCGGGCAAGCTGCGCATTGACGCGAGCGGCCAGCTCGAAATCCTTCGCCTGCTGCACCGAGGCTGAGGATTCGTTGATAACGTCCTGGGCCAGATTGACCGAGATCATCGAGGTGATCTCGTCGGGCGTTTTTTTGTGCGCCGGGATAACTATGTCGTAGAGATGGGCATCCCAGGGATTGGTCTTATAAATAAAATTCGACCAGTTGAATAATTTCTGGTCGATCTCCTTAATCAGGTCGCGGGCAGCCTTTGCGTTCAGATTAGTGCGATTGATCGCATTATCGATGCGGAAATTGATGTCGCCGGTAAGGCATACCTTGAGCACATGCGAGATATTGCGTGGCACCATCAGACTGGTAAATCCGGCTATTATGCAATTGTTTTTGGCTACCTCGGCGGCGACTCGCTCTTTGATGTAGAATATGAATTTCCGGCGGTCGCGGCTGTTCATAGCAAAAAACTTATTGCTGCCGTTGATGGCTTCGAGCAATTTGTCGATTGGGACGTCGTAATCCACTGATATCTGATTGACGATATCGTCTTTTACAAGCCGCAGATTTTGTTCGGCGGCAAGTTCCTGGGCTATGCCCTGGCCATTGCAATAGGGCGTGGTCAGGAGCGATACAACTGGCATTTGTACTCTCCGATATATAATATATATGTTATAATTTAACAAATATTAACGGAAAGCACAACGGGAAATATTTAAAATGTCTAATCAATCCATGATTTGAAAGAAAAATTCACCTAATCAGGAGAGTATCGTCATTGCCAGCAATACGCCCACAACCGAATAAACAATTGCCCCCAAAGCCACAGCTGGCACCGGGTCGCGCCGTTCGAAACGGAATATCCGCAATAGATAGAATACAGCCATTAGCAACACAAGGCTTACAAATAATGAATAATACGAATATAGTCCGGCATAGTAGAAAATATTGATGTTCAGAAATGCCATAAAATAAAGGAAAAGCACAGTATTAGTCAGACTGCTGCGGAAACGCCCGCCGCGATAGACCTCGCGGTGAGTCAGAAGCTCGGCTGCGGCTATCCAGACCAGAGGCGCCGGCGCAAGGTATGCCCAGCCCAGGCTGATCCCCGTCATTGCCATATAAACTCCGCTGCCGACGAAAGGCGAAATCAGCGCCGCGGAGAAATATGCCCCGCGGAAGGGATTGAATATATATAATGCGCCGAGCGCAACGCCCGCCGCACCGAGTATCAGAACGCCAGTGCCGGCTTTGATAGAGAACCAGGCAAGTATTGTCAAAGCGAATATCGAGGATATTGCCGCTAACGCCGCTGTCAGCTTTGGCTTGACGTCCGGCGAACCGAATACCGGGCTGCCAGGAAGGATGTAGTAATCCGGCTCTTTTTCCGGGAAATTTTTGAAATTAATATAATCGGAAATCAGAAGCACTGCGAGCTGTGCGCAGGCAAGCCCGATTATAATCAGCGCAAAGCTTTCGTCTTCGAATACATTGCGGCGGGCGGCATAAGCCCCGCCTATGAGCGCGGGAGTCAGCGCCGCAGAAAATAGCCGTGCCCGCAGCGTCGCGAGCGTTCCTCTGAAAAATTCGTATCTGATGGCTGGTCTCCTTTGGTCGATGTTGTTAAACTTTGGGATCCGCAATTTACGGATATTTGTGATTAAATAAAAAAATCCGCAGCCGGTGAATTGACGGCCGCGGATCGTAAGTATTTGATAATTATTCGATTACCATTTGAGCACATTGACCTCGTCCACATATACCGTTTTCTTGTTGCGGAATAGCGCAAGCACAATCGCGAGTCCGATTGCTGCTTCGGCCGCCGCCACCGCCATCACGAAGAATACGAATATCTGGCCGTCGGCCTCGTTCATGAAAGATGAAAAGCCTACCAGAGTGAGGTTTACGGCGTTGAGCATCAATTCGATGGACATGAATATGATGATAGCATTGCGGCGTGTCAGCACGCCGATAGTGCCAATTATAAACAAAATGGCCGATAGCCCGAGATAATATTCCAGAGGTATGACTTCGAGATTCATAATCGTTTCAATTTAATGATTTATAAATAATTAATCGATTTTGCGCTTTGCCAGTATCACTGCGCCGGCGATTGCAGTCAGCAGCAGCAAAGAGATCGCCTCGAACGGGAACAGGTAATTGACAAATAGCAATTGGCCGATATTCCCGGCTGTGCCTTCGTATAGGGTCGCAGCGGCGGCGCCCTCGGGAGTAGCTGAAAGATATGCGCTCACCAGAGTAACGCAGAGCGCCAGACCGAATATTATGGCGAATACCTGCCTGTATTTGAATTTGAGCGCAAGGGTTTCCTCCTCGCCCAGATTGAGCAGCATTATGACGAATATGACCAGCACCATGATTGCCCCGGCATAGACGAGTATCTGGAGCACCGCAAGGAACTGGGCATTGAGCGTCAGATACAGCCCGGCCAGCATAAAGAAATGGAATACCAGAGCAAGAGCCGATGCGATCGGGTTTTTGCTTGCGATTGTTACTATCCCGCTTGCGATAGCGAGAATTCCAAGAATTGCGAAAAATATAAAGGTCAAGCTCACTGCAGATTCACCCTTTTGTAGAACTTAAAAGATGTGCTAAAAATTAGGAAATTTTTCGATCAGTTGCAATCCTTTTTGAATATAAAAAGGAAATTTGCGAATTATTCGGAGATAAATTAATGATTATATAAATAAATACAAACAGAAAAAACATTTTCAGCGCGGATTTCCTGCGCTTAATTATTGATTACTTCGACCTGGCGGACGCCGCTAAGTCTGTTCAGATCGCTGAAAAGAGCATCTATCTGGGCCGGATCGGAGAGGTTCAGCGTGATTATGCTCTCGAAATTGGCATCGAAATTATCGAAAGTAACGCCCTGTATGCTTATATTATCTATGCTGATGATCGCATTGGTGATGTCCTTCATCAGCGAGGGGCGGTCGTCGCCGCTGATCCGAATTTCGGTAATGATTTTATTTTCTTCGAATTGCGACCAGTCGATTTCGAATATGCGTTCGCGCTGGCCGGCGGTTTTGATTGATTGGCAGCCGAGGCGGTGGATCACCATTCCACGCGGGGTTTCGACTGCGAGTATCTTGTCGCCGGGCAACGGATTGCAGCATTTTGCCAGCTGGGCTATGGCGCCGTTTTTCAGTTGGCGTACAGTAAGCTTTGGCGGGGTTTTGAATTGTTCGCTGCTGCCGTTAGCGGTGAGCGCGCCGTCGTGCTGCATAAATTCATTGAATTTAAATTTAATAAAATCATATGCTTCGTCGAAATTGAGTGCGCCGCTGCCGATTGCCAGATAGAAATCCTCGGGGCTTTCGAATTTAAAGGATTGCACGAGAGTTTCGAGGTCTCTGCCAGAGAGGCGGATGTTTTTGTCGGCGATTTTTTCTTTCCAGATTTTGCGGCCGGTTTCCTCGAGCTTTTTCTTTTCGTCGCGCAGGTATTTCCGGATCAGCGATCGGGCACGGCTGGTGATGACGATATCGAGCCAATCGCGGCGGGGGCGCTGGTTGCGCGAGGTTAGTATTTCCACCTGTTCACCGCTCTGCAGTTTATAGTCCAGCGGTACAATTCTGCCGTTGACCTTGGCGCCGATGCAGCGGTATCCGACCTCGCTGTGGATATCGAATGCGAAGTCCAGCGGGGTGGAATCCTTCGGGAGCGTGCGGAATTCGTTGGCCGGGGTAAACACATAAATTTCGTCGAGGAAGAGGTTTTTCTTGACGCTTTCGAGCAAAAGCTGCGGAGTTTCGTCGCCTACGTTTTCGAATATTTCGCGCACCATATCCATCCAGCGCTGCAGATTGCTGTCCTCGAGCACCGACTGCGAGGTGACGCCCGACTTATAGCGGAAGTGTGCGGCAACGCCCTGCTCGGCGAGCTCGTGCATTTTGCGGGTGCGTATCTGCACCTCTACTGCGCGGTTGTCCGGGCCGATTACGGCGGTGTGGATGGACTGGTAGCCGTTCTGCTTGGGATTATTTATGTAATCCTTGAATGTGGCCGGCACGGGTGTATAGATTCCCGCGATGACGCCATATATATAAAAGCACATGTTATTATCTTCGGTATCCAGAATTATGCGGACGGCGAAAAGGTCGTAAAGCTCATCGATCGACTTGCGGCGGAGCTTCATTTTGTTGAATATCGAATAAATATGCTTGGCGCGGCCGCTGATGTCGAACTTCAGCTCGAATTTATTCAGCATCTGGTCGCGTTCGAGCTGGGCGCGTATAGGCGCAGTGAATTTATCGACGTATTGCTCGCGGTCGCGGCGGGTGCCATGGATGGATTTTCGGATCTGGTCATATGCATCGCGGTTTATGGTTTTAAACGCAAGGTCTTCCATTTCCCATTTCAGATTGCGCAGCCCGAAGCGGTTGGCAAATGGGGCGTACACCTCCATGGTTTCATTGGCCAGCCGGTGGCGCTTTTCTTCGTCCAGATGAATCGCGGTACGCAGATTGTGCAGCCGGTCGGCGATTTTGATAAGGATGATCCTTACGTCGCGGAAGAGCGAGAGCAGGAGTCTCCGGTAGTTGTCGAGCTGGTCGAGATGCTCGATATTATGAGTTTCGATATGCTTGATTTTGGTAATTCCGTCGACTACCTCGGCGATAGTATTACCGAACTCGGTTCGGATATCCTTAAGGGAATATTTATCGGAATAATTCAGAATATCGTGCATCAGGGCCGAAGCGACAGAAATATCGTCCAGGGGCATTTCGTTGATAACGATAAGAGCAACAGAGACCGGATGGAAATAATATGGCTTGCCGGACTTGCGGACTTTATCGCGATGGGCATCCACACACCAGTGGAATGCTTTGCGTATCAGCTTTTCGTTGAATGATGGAAGATTGCGCCGGCATTCTGAAATAAGATATTCCAGATCGGCATTGGGATCGAGACCCAGTTCGAAATCCGGTTCGGTAGTTCCGCCAAAAGTAGAAACAGGTATCATGCGATAAAAATCTCCGGAAAAGGCCCTGAAAAAGTGATGGCTGAATGTACAAGATATGAACGAGTAAATGCAAATATTATTATCAGTTAATATTTACAAATTTTTAAGTTTTGGCGCGATTTTACCGATATATATGTATATTGCCAAATTGCCTTTGCCGGCATATTAATTAATACAGCAGGCGGCCTATGCCCCGAAGCGCCATCGACAGAATACGAGAGATAATCAGCCCGCGGACATTCTACGAAGAGCTTGCCCAGGCGGGCGAGCTGCGCGGATATCTGCTCGACCGCCAGCGCGATAAATTCGCAGGCGATCCGGATTTCCGCCGCGAGATGATCGCGCTGATGTATGAATACTCCGACGAGCCGGTGCCCGAAGTCGAAGCGTATTTTCTGGAGCAGCTTGCCGCAAGTTTCGGATTTTTTCTGGAATATACAAAGCCATGGAGAGAAAAGGATCATTAAGCCCGCAGGTAGAAGGACTGTTCCAAAAGGTAAAAGAGCAGGCCGCAGATTACACGCGGGCATTCGGACAGATAGAGCAGGCCATTCGCGACATCAACCGCGACCGGCATAATCTCGAGTATCTGATCGCCGAGCTGTCGTCCGAGGTCGGCAAGTCCATCGAATCCAACAAAGAGGCCACCGAGGAAAATATCCGCCGGCTGCAGGATAAGACCAATAAAACCCTGGGGCTGTATTCCGAGCTCGACCGGGTGCGCGAGCTGCGCGAAAAGCTCGAATCGCTATACGAAAATGTGAAAAACCAGGCCGATGAGCTCGACCGAACAATTCCCCAATTCAAGCGCAAAGCCGAAAATGAGCTGTATGCCACCCTTATGTCCGTGCGCGACCGCATCGGCGAAGAGCTGTCGCGCGAAAGCGAGAAGCTCGAAGAGAAAATCGTGGGCAAGCTGCGCACGCTCGAGAGCAAATTCATAGGATACGAGAAAAAACTTACCAATATTACGGATAATCAGATCGCCGAGCTCAACCGCCGACAAATTAGTATTTCGGAGCTGAACGACAAAATTGCCGAAATGAAAGATCTGACGCGTAAGATTAACAAAATGATAATTGACCAGATCGATGAGCTCAACCAGCAGGTGGAGCTGCGGATAGAGGAAATCCACGACAGGCTCGAATCCGCCTCGGATATATATATACCAGAAAAACCGACGAAAGAAGAATCCCGGGAGCAGTCCCGCCCGGCCATCTCCGAGCCACAGCAGCCATCCGACATACCGCCGGATTACGGGCCGCAGATCGAAGCGCTGCGCCGGAACATAGACGAGCTGCGCCGCTCGGCAAAATCGAACGAAAACCGCAGTAATATCGGATTGTGGCTATCCGGGGTTGCGTTTGCAGCGATAATTATGCTGATTGTCATTTTGATTATTTAAATATGTTAATTATTTGCGCAGGCAGATTTTTATAATTGTCAATAATTGCTTATTTTTTTCTATCCTATTAATTCAAATCCGTTAGTTAAATATTACGCATAAAATCAATGAAGCAAAAAATCTCAGTCGTGCAGTTTTTCCCGATTTTCGGAGAAAAAGAAAGAAATATCGAAACAATTACATCTTATATCGAAAATTCCGATTCCGATATAATTATCTTCCCGGAGCTTGCCACCACCGGCTATTTTTTTCAGAATAGGAGCGAAACCGAGAAGTACGCCGAACCCTTCGGCGGCGAGACCACAGCGCATTTCCAGAAGATCGCCAAAGAGCGGGATAAGATCATTGCATTGGGATTCCCCGAGATAGACGGCGAGAAGCTGTATAATTCGGCAGCGATTCTCTTTCCCGATGAGTCCGCAAGCCGGGCATACCGCAAGACTCATCTGTTCTACAAAGAGCGCTTCTGCTTCGATGCGGGCGACCGCGGATTCTTCAATATCTATTATGCGCCGCGGGATATCAATATCGGCACTATGATCTGCTACGACTGGCGATTCCCCGAGGCTGCGCGCGCACTTGCGCTCAATGGCGCCGATCTGATTATCTGCCCGTCGAATCTGGTGACGGACGTCTGGCACCTTGTGATGCCTGCCCGTGCGCTCGAGAACAAGGTATACCTCGCGGTTGCAAATCGCATTGGCCGGGAGAGCTCCGGCGGCGAAGAGCTGTTTTTCAATGGTAAATCGGCAATTTATGGATATAATGGCCAGCCGATGGCAATCGCCGGCCCCGAGGAGGAAATAGTGCTGAGCGCAGAGATCGATCCCGCCGCCACGCGCGACAAGAAGTTCAATGAATTCAATGATTTATTCTCCGACCGCAGGCCGGAAATGTATAGATAATTATTTGTTTTTGGGCAATGTGAATCGGAATGTCGAGCCTTCGCCTTCGGCGCTGCTTGCGCTGATTTGGCCGCCCTGCTTTTCTACCAGCTCGCGGCAGAGAATGAGGCCGATGCCGGAGCCTTTTTCGTCATTTGTGCCGGGGGTGGTGGTCTGCCGCCCGATGCGGAACAGCGAGTCGAGTATTTCCGGCGGCATACCTCGGCCGCTGTCGACTACGCGGACTTCGATCATATCTTCGTTATCGTCTGCCTCTATCATGATGCTTCCGCCTTCGGGAGTGAATTTGATGGCGTTGCTCAATAGGTTGCGCAGCACAGTGTTGGTCATGTTTATATCGGCCCGGGGGATGATATCAGGCGGAATATTATTGCTCATTTCGATCTTCTTTCGATTGGCGGCGTCGATTACTATATTGATCGATTCGTCGGCCAGCTTGCGCAGTGCGAAGGACTCCGGGTTGAAGTCGATTGCTCCGCGCTGAATTCGCGACCAGTGCAAAAGGTTTTCGAGCAATTTATATAGATTGCCGGCGGTATTGTTCAGATCGTCGGCGTATTCGCAGATATCTTCGCGGCTTAGGCTCTCGGCGTTTCGTCGCAGCATATTGGAGACGAGCATCAGCGACTGCAGCGGACTTTTCAGGTCGTGCGAAATTATCGAGAAGAATTTATCTTTGCTTTCGTTTAATTCGGAAAGTTTCTGCTCCGAGCGTGCGATTTCGTCGAAAAGTTTCTGCATTTCCTGTTCGTCGCGCTTAATTATGGAGATGTCGCGGGCCACAAATGCCACCTTGCTGGCGTGTTCGCCGTCGATGATCGGATAGACCACGACGTCGTACCATTCGCTCCAGAACTGGTTCTCGAAACGAACGGACTTGCCGGATTTGATTACTTCTTCGAATAAATCCTGCAGGAAATCGCGCCTTTCATTATTAAAATAATCAAAGAAAAATCTTCCTTCGAGATCGTCGATACCGATATCGAATTTGCGTGCGGCAACTTTATTGCCCGATATTATATCGCCGCTGCGGTCTACCAATACCACAAAGTCTGTCGGTGCGTTGATAAGCGCGCGGGCGGTGGCTTCGGATTCGCGGAGCTTCTGTTCGGCCATTTTCTGGCGTGTGATGTCGCGTCCGACTCCGACGTGTGCGACTGGCCTGCCTGAGCTGTCGAGCACGCTTTTGCATGCCCATGATATATATATACGCCCCGATGGAGTATCGGCGGGCATATCGAAATACTTGCGGAAAGGTGGCGCTCCAAGCGATTCGATACAGGCAGCCAGCTCGGACTTTGCGCCCGGGGCCACGAAATCGAGAATATTTTTTTCCCGAAGCTGGGCTTCGGAGGTGCGGAAAATATCGCAGAATGATGGGCTGGCGAACAGTATCTGGCCGTTTGTGGCGATTTTCAGCAGGTAGTCGTCCTGGTGCTCGATAAGCACGCGGTAGTTTTCCTCGCTGTCGATTATCTGCTGTTCGCGCTGCTTGCGTTCGCTGATGTCCTCGGCGGTGATGCGTGCTATCAGCCCACCGGACTCTGAGGTATGCTCGAGATTGCCGGAGAGCCTGGCGTCGAAGTCTTCGCCGTCGGGTCGGACTAGCCGCAGCTCTACTTCGCCGGGATTGCCGGAAAGGAATATATTTTCGAAAAATAAATTATAGGCAGGCATACTGTCTTTATGTAAAAAATTGGTGATCGGCGCGCCGATTGCGTTGTCGCGGATGGCGTGCATCGTATCGAGAAATGCGCGGTTGGCGTCGCGGATGACGCCGCTTTCGTCGATTGTGATATATCCGACTGGCGTATCGTAGAACAAACGCAGGTATTTATCCAACATGCGCTCGAGCTTTTTGTTCTCGCTCAATAGCTGCCCGGAGAGCGCTTCGAAATAGGACTTCTCCTTCTGAAGCTGTTTGATTTTATCTGCTATTTCCTCGTTGGACATATTATTTATATTTACGCGATATTGAATACTCGGTTCGGATATTTCATTAATCATATGTATTCTTTATATGTTAAACGTAAAGTAATGAATATAATTTTGAGAAACGTATACAATTGACATTCGGCGTGTGCGAACGTCATAATTTTTAAATATGTTACGTGTCATTTGGGACTGGGAGGTTATGCCAAATTAAGAATTTTAAATATTTTAAAAAATTATATTTTCCAAAATCTGTAAATAATTCGGAATATCTGTCTTGCTTAATCAAATTCTTTCCCTGGATATAAAAATATTATAAAAAAATTAAATTTCTGTTAACTCTCCCGATGTATGTTTATATTTGTAATCTATGCATTTAATCCGAAAATCTAAGAAAATCTCCGGAAAATAATATGTTCACAACAGTCTCAAAAATTCATTTTGTCGGCATTGGCGGCATCGGCATGAGCGGCATCGCCGAAATACTGCTCAGTCAGGGATTCGAAATATCCGGCAGCGACCTGACTCCGAGCGAAAACACCGAATACCTGAAATCGCTCGGTGCGCGCGTGGTAATTGGCCACTCCGAGGATAATATCGCCTCTGCCGAGGTAGTTGTTTATTCAAGCGCCGTCCGGCCGGAGGACAACCCCGAAACCGCCGCTGCGCTGCGGAAAGGCATCCCGGTGATTCGCCGCGCCGAAATGCTGGCCGAGGTCGCACGGCTGAATTATTCGCTGGCGGTATCGGGTACTCACGGCAAAACCACCACCACGTCGATGATGGGGCTTCTGCTGATCAAGGGGGGATTCGACCCCACGGTTATCGTCGGCGGGCGGCTGAAGGACTTCGGCGGCACGAACGCCCGGCTCGGGGAAGGCGAATGGACGGTGGTCGAGGCCGACGAGTTCGACCGATCGTTTCTGCAGCTTACGCCTACAATTGCGGTGATTAATAATATCGAGCCGGAACACCTTGATATATATAAGGACTTCGACGACCTGAAGGATTCTTTCGTACGGTTTGCCTCGCAGGTGCCCTTTTATGGGATTGTAGTTGTCGGGCTGGACGACCCGGGAGTAAAAGAAATATTATCGCGCATAAATAAAAAGGTTGTGACATTCGGGATGTCGCCGCACTGCGACGTCCGCGCCGAGGAAATCTCGCTTAACGAGAGCGTCACCGAATGCACCATCTTCCACGGCCGCGAACGGCTCGGGAGGCTGCGCATTAACGTGCCCGGAGAGCACAATCTGAAGAATGCTCTGGCAAGCGTCGCAGTCGGGCTGCAACTCGATATGGACTTCGATACCATTGCTGCTGCGCTTGGCGAATTCACTGGAATTTATCGCCGGTTCGACATCAAAGGCGAGCACCGCGGCATTATGGTGGTGGACGATTACGCGCACCACCCATCGGAGGTGAAGGCCACGCTCGACGCCGCCCGGCGGGCATGGAAGCGCCGGATAGTCTGCGTATTCCAGCCGCATACGTTTACCCGCACGCGGGATTTCTACCGTGATTTCGGGCGCAGCTTCGACTCGGCGGATGTGCTGGTGGTGACCGATGTATACCCGGCGCGCGAAAAGCCTATCGAAGGCGTGGACGGCCGTCTGATAGCCGACGCCGCTGCGGGCTATGGCCACCGGAATGTGAATTATGTGCCCGACTTCGACCGGCTGACCGGCGAAGTATTGCCAATGCTCGAGGAGGGCGATATGGTGATCACACTCGGCGCGGGGAGCATCTGGCGGATTGCCGAAGAGATCAACAATGAATTAAAGTAATAGATTTTTTAATAAATTTATTCCAATATAAAGGAATATCATAAAAAATATATTCTAATTTATATAGTCTAAGGTATATTGAAGACAAAAATGTATAAAAAATTTGAGAGATAAGAAGGATCAGAAAAATGAAGAAATCGATCTATCCGGCAATCATTTTAGTATTCATAATCGCATTGATGACGGCGCCTGCGGCGAATTCGCAGGATAATTCCGGCAAAGTGGTCGCAAAAGTCGGCCCGGAGAAAATTACATTCGGAGAGCTCCAGAAGGCATTCCGCAAGAATATGAACCGCGAGAACGCCGATCTGGGAAGCGTATCGGCCGACAGCGTCAGGGATTTTCTTGAACTGTATATAAACTATCGCCTGAAGGTGCTCGATGCGATCAGCCGCGGATACGACAAGGACTCGGCTGTGGCGGCCGATATCCGCAACAATCGCCGCATATTGGCCGAATCGTTTTATTACGACAAAATGATTCTGCAGCCCAACGTCGAAAAAATGCTCGATATGCGCCGGCGCGAGAAGAAATTCGCAGTTATTCTGATTCCTTTTGCGAATGTGGCCACCGGCGATACGATGGAGGCATTCCGCAATCTGAATCTTGCTCTGGCCGAGCTCGAGTCCGGCACCCCGTTTGACGAAGTAGCCGAGCAGTATTCGCAGGATAAAAATTCCGCGGAACGCGGCGGCGAAATTCAGACTTATATCACCGCCGGCAAGGTGCAGCGCCCGATCGAGGAAGCCGTATATTCGCTCGAGGAAGGCCGCTATACCGCCGATCCGGTTCGCACTCGCTACGGATATTTTATTATAAAACTATTGGACGACGCTCCGCGCCAGATTGTCCGTGCGCGGCATATCCTGCTCTCCGAGGGCATGGATGACGATTCCGCATCGGTAGCCGCACGCGCCGACAGCCTGATTGCGCTGCTCAAAGAGGGCGCCGATTTTGCAAGGCTTGCCGAGGAATTCTCCGACGACCCATCCAGCGCTATGAAGGGCGGAACGCTTGGGTATTATTCGCGATCGACCGGATTCCAGAGTACCGGCCGCCATGTGGTTCCCGAATTCGAGGATGCGCTTTTCTCGCTGAAGGACAAAGAGGTATCCGGCAAAGTATTTTCTGATTATGGAATTCACATTATACTGCGCGATACCACTCTCCAAATCGACGAGGAAGCCGAACGCGAGGAATTGCGCCAGCTTTACAAAAAATTATATTACACGCAGGATAAAGAAGATTTTATTAACAATAAAAAATATGACTACGGTTTTGAATTGAATAAAGCCGCATTTGACAAAATGCTTGCGGCGGTGGATACCAACCGCACAAATCTCGATTCGGCATGGACTTCCGGCATCGACAAAGATTTGCGCAAGCGTGAATTATATAAATTGCTGGGCGAAAAAGCCACAGTAGGCGATTTCGTCGAAGAGCTTGAGACCAACCGCGACCTTCGCGGCACCGCGCTCAACGAGAAGGGGCTGAAGCGGGCGATCGACCGGCTGATAACCCCGCGCGTTTTCGCCGAGGCGACTAAGAATCTCGAAAAGGAATATCCCGACTTCGCAACGCTTATGAATGAATTCCGCGATGGGATCCTCCTCTTCCGTGTCGAAGCCGAAGAAGTATGGGATAAGCTGAAGTTCGATACCACCGCCGCCCGTAAATACTGGGCTGAGCGTAAAGATGAGTATATGACCGATACGAAATATGATTTCGCGGAGATATATTTTGTTTCCGATTCGACCGCAAAACACGTATATTCGGAATTAAACAGTGGCGGCGATTTTGCGGAATATGCAACTGAATATACTCAGCGCAGCGGCTACCGCGAAAAAGGCGGCGACTGGGAACCCGTTTCGGCCCAAAAGAATGCCCTCGCTAAATTTATTGAGGACAACGGCGCCGAGATAGGCAAAATTTATGGCCCGATCGAATTCGAAAAGGGCTGGTCGATAGTCAAGCTCGAGGGTATGGAAGAGCCGCGCGTCAAAACATTCGAGGAAGCGATTCCCGATTTTGCGCCGGAATTCCAGGATATGACCCAGAAACGGCTCAGCCGCGAATGGCTCGCCCGCGCCCGCGAGAAATTCGACGTGAAAATTTATGAAGATGAAATCAAAGAAATTTTGAAATAATACATTTGGAATTATGACTTTTAATAATTTGAAAATACTTGCCGTAATTGCAATTATATTTATCGCGTCCGGACTTATTTCCTCCGCTCAGGAGGAACGGGTAGACGAGATAGTCGCAGTAGTGGGCAACGAAATTGTGATGCTTTCCGAACTCAACGACCAGGTGAGGGCGATGGCCTACCAGGACCCCTCGGTTAATCCCGACGATCCGGAACTCCGCCGCCAGGTGCTCGAATCAATCATCAACGAAAAGCTGGTGGTGGCGCGCGCAGTGGAGGATTCCATAGAGGTCAGCCAGGAGGAAATCACCCAGCAGATGGACGACCTCGTCAAGTCGCTGATAATGCGCTATGGATCTGAAAAAAGGGTCGAGGACGTCTATCAGATGTCGATCTCGCGCCTGAAGTACGAATACAAGGAGGAGATTCGCAAAACCCTGCTTGCTAATAAGATACGCCAGCAGAAGTTCGGCAACATCAAGGTAACCCCTAAAGAAGTCGAGAACTTTTATAATGAATATAAAGACTCGCTTCAGACCGTGCCTGCGTCGATGGAGCTTTACCACATAGTGCGCAATATACGCACCGACGAGACCGCCAAAGAGGACATATATAAACTCGCCACCCGCGTGCGCGATTCGATAATCTCCGGCGGCGATTTTGCGGAATTTGCGAAGCGTTACAGCGCGCAGAGCGGTACCGCTGCGGCCGGCGGCGACCTCGGATGGGTGCAGCGCGGCAAATTTTTCCCCGAATTCGAGGAAGCAGCATATAAACTGCAGCCCGGCGAGGTATCATATCCGGTCGAGACTCCGCTCGGATTCCATCTGATCGAGACAATCGAAAAACGCGAGGACGCTATCCATGCCCGCCATATCCTGTTTAAGCTGGGCCAGTCGACGGCCGACCGCGAAAAAGCAAAAGAATTTTTGCTTGACATTAAAAAACGAGTCGAGGGCGGTGAGGATTTCAAAGAATTGGCCAAAGGGCTTTCCGAGGATCAGGAGACCCGTGGATTCGGCGGCAAAATCGGCAAAATCTCGGAAGATCAGCTTACGCCGCAGATGCGCGAGGCGCTGAACAAAATCGAGGTCGGCGAAGTGACCGATCCGATCCAGTATGCTGGCGATCCGACCAAACCCGCGATGCATATTATATATAAAGCGGACTTTAACCCTGCCCACGAACCCGATCTGGAGCAGGATTACGACATCATCGAGCAGAAAGCCATGATGGTCAAGCGCCTGAAGCTATACGACAAATGGGTGCAGGAGCTCCGCGACGAAATGTATTGGGAAATAAAAGAAAATTAATTTTTTCTGCGATTATCCAACGGGCCATTCATCATTTAGATGGATGGCTTTTTTTTTATATAATTCTGATTAAATATTAATCTTATAGTCGATTATTCCCCCCGAATTATTATTTTGCAGAATTCTATTAATCACAAAACCTCCGGAGAAAATGAACCAGGCAAATCTCGGACGCAATTTCAATATCTATGCTATTGGTAAGCTCGTATCGATGGTCGGCAGCGGCATCCAGCAGGTGGCAATACCGCTTTTCATACTCGATCTGACCGGATCGGGCACTCTGATGGGAATTTTCGCTATGCTGAGCACTATCCCGGGCATCGTAATTTCGCCGATAGCCGGGGCAATGGGCGACCGGCTCGACCGCAAACGCATTATGGTATATACCGATTTTATCCGTGGACTGATCATATTGTTCCTCGCGCTGGTGGTGGCCACCGGGGATATTACGATAATCATCCTGTTTATATGTCAGGTGTTCGTATCGATTAATGATTCATTTTTTAATGCATCGACCCAGGCAATGCTGCCGGAGCTTGTCGAGCAGAAAGAGCTTACCCGCGCCAATTCGATGATCGGCGGCATCAACAGCTTTTCGCTGATACTGGGGCCGGCGCTGGGCGGTATCCTATATGCGGCGGTCGGCATGGAGGGCGTGTTCCTGGTCAACGGCGTATCTTTCGTGGGCTCTGCGATCAGCGAATTATTTTTGAAATATAAGCCTGCAATCGCCGGGAAGCTGGAGTGGAACCGCGTCTGGGGCGATATCCGCGTGGGTATGCGAGCAATACTTGATATGCACGCAATCCGCCAGTTAATTATATACGGCGGCTTTCTGAATTTCCTGTTTTTACCCTTCATAATCGTATTGCTGCCTTATGTTCTGCGCCAGGACATCGGATTCAGCGCTCACGAATACGGATTTTTGCAGTCCTTCTGGATGGTGGGCGTGCTGGTCGGCAATCTGATACTCGGAGTCCGGTTTGCGCATCGGAGCACAGCCGGAGCGATGAAAAACGGCTTTACGTTTATGATAATTTTCAATACGCTTTTCGCAATTCTTATATATATATTCAACGAAAAGATTCTGCCGCTGAATATGTGGGAGATGTTTGTCGGGGTGGCGTTGCTGCTGACTCTGATGGGGCTTTTCAATGCATTCATAAATACCCCGCTGATGACCAATCTCCAGCTATTGGTGCCGGCGGATGTCCGCGCCCGGGCATTTTCGCTGCTGATGGCGCTGTTTCAGTCGGCGGTGCCGATCGGTATGGTGGTATTCGGATTTTTGACCGATAATGTGCCGATTTCGTATATACTGCTGGCGATGTCGGCGGTATTGCTGGTGGGGACTTTGATATTTATGCGGAGCGCGCGGCCCGAGGTATTCGAACCGCCCGCACCACAGAATTAGATTTACTGGCCGAGGATTTGCGAAGCCGAAATACCGCAGCCCGCGTATTTTTTGACGCCGCCGCGCCCGTGAAGCTCGATATAGGGCGACGGGCGTCCGCAGGAGCAGCCCGTGCGTGTGGCGCCGAGATCGGTGCTGAGTATTGATAGCGCCGGCACGCTCCGGATATATGTGGTTAATAATTTGAGCAGACCGACCTCGCCCTCGCCGAGGGGACGGAATGTAGTCGGATCGACGGCAAACACCCGCGAATAAATCGATTGGTGGAAATGCCCCGCCTCGCAGGTCATATAGGGCACGCCGTGCTCGACCATGCCATAGACGTCGCGGATTCGGCCGCGCGGTATGCCGAGTATGCGCTCGACCATGCCGGCGTATTCATCGAATGGGATGCGCTGGCCGGTATAGACCTTCCAGCCGCCGCCCGAGAACAGCACGCTGTTGTCCGGGAAATTATATGTCTTGCCCAGTTCGTCGAGCCGCTTCAGGGTCTGGTAGCTGAATGCCGGGAATCCGGTTACTCGCAGCGGCAGACCGCTCGCCTCGTATTCGTCCAGCTTTGCGATGCATTCGTCGACGTTGAAAACGGGATTGCCGTCCGGGCCTTTGTGGATTGCGAAAAATGTCTCGCGCGCCGGGGCGAATTTCATATACATTGTGTGGGCATGGGCCGCGCCTTTCTGGCCGCCGGTCTCGGGATCGTACGAAAAGCCGAGATAATTGACCTCGTCGTCGTATTCGGCAAGTCCATAGCTTTCGACAATGGAGCTGCGGGTAAAGTCCTGGCGAACGTGCGATATGTGGTCCCAGTTGGTCTGGCTCATGTGCCCGGAAGTGCCCGAGGATGTGTAGGTTATCTCGATTTCGGATTCTGGCACTGAAAGCAGCTTGCGCTCTTTGAATGCTTCGACGATGATGTGGGGCACCCGCCAGAGATCGTCCTCGGATTTTATTGAATTAGCATCAAAATTATTCATATTGCAAATTCCGCCGTAAACCGGGGAATGCTCGCGGTGGAATTCGATCATTTCCTTCATCGAATCCACAAAGAGGCTGCGGGTCTGGTCGTTGAGATCGAAAGCCCGGTCGATCGTGTAGAGTTTTTCGGTGGCTTTCATTTTACCTCCGTTCATTTATAAATTTTATTATATTCATTAATTATATATGAGAATACTTTTTTGCCGAAGTCCGAATAAACGATAATTTTATCCGGATCGAGGAATACATTGTTCAGATACTGGAACCGCACGACGTCGCCCTCGCCAAGCTCGGGGATTGCGCCCGAAAGGATGAATCCGAGGCTCTCGAGATATTCGTAATACTTTGCGGTTTCGGGCAGCCAGAGCGGAAGATCGACGTATATGCACGAGATTTTTTTCTCCTTCAATTCGCGGAGCCGGAATTGGATCATATCCTGGAAATTCTCGCCATACTCGCGGATTTTGATGAATGCCTGGCCCCAGTTGTGGCGCACCTCGACGTCGGCCTGGGTGACTTTATCCAGTATTCGCTCGCCTTCGGGATTAACAAATTCGCGGTCGAGATTATTCCGCCGATAAATTTCGCGGAGCAATTCCGAGTGCCGCTCGGGCAGGTAGAGCCGCTGCGATCCGGTGTCGTTGACCTTGAGGAAGAAGAGGATCGCCGTCTGGCGCTGCACCTGCTCGCCGCCCTCGATTTTTTTGAAAAATAATGTTTCGGGAATATATCCCAGCAAAACGCCGATTTCGACTGCGCCGAGCGAGATATTGCCCTTCTGGGTGAATGGGTGGATCGTGACCGATTCGCTGTAAACCCCGGCGAGGCCGGTTTCGCGCGCGTGATTGATCGCGAATTCCTTCATCCGCTCGAATAGCTTATGGCCGCGGTAGCGCGGATCGACCATTGCCTGGCCGGTTTCGCCGACTAGGGCGCCCGGGCGGTCGAACGTAAGCCCGAGGTGGCCGATGATTTCGTCGTTTTCGTTGACTGCTATGCAGGATTTCAAGAGGCCGCTTTCGATCATATCGCGGATGCGCTCGGGATAATATATATAATCGCCGGTGTATGAATACGCGTAGGATCGATAGACGCAGCGCGAGAGCGAGATTGCCTCGGATGGCTCCATTAGCCTGAAATTGACCGTGGGGTGCTCGATGCGCGTTTTGTCCATGTGTTCGATCTCTTCGATTTCGGCGGCGCTCAGCAGACTGGTTATGTCTTTATATTTTATATTCTTAATTAATTCAACGCGCTTACCCTCGACTCCGAGATTGAGGAATCGCACCTCGTCGGTCATTGCCCGCAGGATGCGAGTGCCGATGCCGGAAGCCTCTTTATTCTGAGGTATCGAGAAATCAGTCGGCAATCCGCGGTCTTCGATGGCGACGACGAACTGGTTGGGCCGCTTGACGATGGAGACCTCGAATTCGCCGCGCTCGTCGGGGTCGAAAGCGTGTTCGATTACGTTGACGCTGGCTTCCTCGACCGAGAGCCGCATTTTGAGGGCGTCGTTACGCTCGAATCCCGTATCGATGGTGAATTGCTCGATCATATCCAGCACGTAGGGCAAAAGGCCAGTGCGGGCCTCGAGCCGTACGCTCAGGATTTTATCTTCGCTTGTGATTGATTTATCCATAATTAAGTCACTCTTTTGTCAATAATCTGCTTGATTTTTCCGGTGCGCGGATTGCGCGGCAGTTCGCCGGGGTCAAGTACATTGACCTCGGGCCGTGCGATATTCCCCTTCGAGAGGAAGCTGGTCAGCTCGATCTTTTCCTTCATAATTACATTATATAATTTATCGGCCATGGCGCGTTTGTCGTCGGCGGACTGCTTTTCGATGGTTTCGACATCGACTGTGAGCTGGTCGAGCATACCCACGCTGTCGGCGATCATCCGGAAATTATAGCTGAGGCCTTCGATCTGTTTGATGGATTTTGCGACCGAATCCGCGGCGATATTGCCCCCGCCGATTATAAGTACGTCGTCGGAGCGGTGGAGCAGCTCCATCAGCCGCACCTGGCGTCCGCACTCGCATTTTTCGGTGAATATGCGGCCCATATCGCCGATTTCGTAGCGGATCATCGGCATCAGGGTGCGGTCGAGATTGGTGACCACGATCTTGCCGGGTTCGCCGTCGGGCATTGGCATATTCGTTTCGGGGTCGAGGATTTCGACATAGTGCATATCCTCGTGGATGTGGTGCACTCCGCCTTCGTTGTGCTCGCACTGGAATCCGATCGCGCCGGTATCGTTCGAGGTATAGCCGACCGAAGCGAATTTGGTGGTGCCCAGATGCCGGGCTATATATTCCTTCGCCGGGGTGAATAGGTGTTCGCCGCCGGTTATGACTTTGTCGATTTTAATATCATTAATATTATTTTTTTCAAAATATTGAGCAAGCGTTATGACGATCGAGGGGATGGTCAGCACGCCGTTTGCCTTGAATACGCGCAGGTAGTTGACGATTGTCTCGGTGTCGGCCACATTGCCTGCGATCGGCAGAATCAGGCATCCGGTGCGCTCGAGCGCCTGGTTGTAGCTGACGAACGATGCCCAGAAATTTCCCGCATATAATAAATTGGCAATAATATCGCCGGGGCGGGCGACCGATAGCGACAGGCCCTTGCCAAGCGCCCGTGCATTGCGAAGCGTTTCGGCGACCGTGCGATAAACGAATTTCGGCTTGCCGGAGGTGCCGCCGCTGCCGAATGCGTAAGCATTGGTGGTGTCGCCGGTCAGTATGCCGCTGCCGTATGGAGGCAGGTGGTCGCGGAATTCGCCGCTGGGCAGCACCGGGATTTCGAGCATTTCCCCGAGCGAGCGGATCGGTTTGTCGGGCAGGCGGTCGGAGTAGAATTCAGAATATCGCCGTGCGTAATCGATTATGTGATTGAGCTTTTCGATGGTGGTGCGGTCGCGCTCGGCGTCGCTCAGGTAGTCGAATTCATCAAAGAATTCGGCATCGCGGCCTATCGATACCCAGCGCACCAGCTCGCTGATGCCGCGGGTGCCGTCGTGCGGAGTGCCGTGTTTGCGCGCGCTCATGCCGCCGATCTCGGTGATGCGGTCGGCGCCGGCCTGGGTCAGATTGTTCGATATATATATAAGCTCGCCGTAATTGGCCAGCACTCCGATGCTCTGGATATATTGCCCGTAAGGGGTGAGGATTTCGATCGCCTCGTCGAATGACTCGACGGGGCAGATGAAGCCGGTGCGGTGGTGGCAGGATACGCGGAATTTGGGCTCTTTTTCGTAAATAAGCGTCCATTTGTTCGAGCCGTCTTCCGGCAAATATTGCTTTGCATCGCCCAGTGCCTGCCATACTTTGGCAAGCTCGCGCTGCTTGGTGATTTCGATGCCCTCGTTGAGTTCGATATCGCCGGGAGGAATGATTTCCGCGTAATATTCCAGCTTGCTGGCCAGAATCCGCGCGAATTCCTCGGCTTTTTGGCGGCCCTTGATGAATATCGTGTGAGGCGAAGAACATGCCGACTGCTCCCACATCGTGAAGTCACGCGCGGCGTTCTCGGCGACAGTTTCTATCGCCTCGGCGTCGAGCAGCTCGCCGTCCATGATCATACATGAATATTTCGGGCCGAATTCTACCAGCTTGGTGTGGATGCCTCGGCCTTCGATATATGCCCGCACGGCTGTCTCGCCGCCATAGACCACAACGGTGCTGCATTTCTTTTTGATAATATCCTCGATCTCCTTGTCGCCGCCGTGGAATGGGACGACTGCGAAGCTGCCTGCGACTGTGCCCTCGGCGTCGGCTTCCATCACTGCCTCGGCGAAGAGGTTGGGGAATACGGGATCGACCGACGACATTTTTAATATATTCACATTTTTGGAAATAAGTCCCTGAACGAGCGTATCGACTGCGCCGACGAATACGTTGCCCGCGGAAACGTGGGCGGTAACGCCGCGCGGCACTGCCTTGACCGAGCCTCGGAATTCGGAATTATATTTGAAATAATCGATATACTCCGCGTCGCCGAGATCGACGTTCATGCGGCGCCGGAGGTTTTCGTAATTTAATATATCGGATAATAATTCGATGCCGGCCTTGACCATTTCGGGCGAAAACCGGATTACGCCGGGCATATTCCCGACGATTTCCTTATGTATGCGGTGATTGGGGTCGGCCAGAATTTTGCCGGTGCGATCCAATACATTGAGTATCCTCGAGAGCGGCAGTTTGGCGATTGCGCCCTTTCGCATTTCGGCTTCGGCCACGATTTCATCTATAATCTGCGGAGTGATTTCCTCGCTTTCGCGAAATTCACCAAAATAATACCATCTTTTCACTTTATTCTCCTTTATTATATTTAATCATGTCTTTTGTCAACTAATTTGCGGATTTTCCCGGTGCGGGGGCTGCGTTCGAGCGAGCCGGGCTTCAGGGTTTCCACTTCGAAATTTCTTATATAATTAAGCTCGAGCCCCTTGGCGAATTCGGGGACTGCTCCGAGCAGATCGCTGCGCAGATTTTTCGCAATTGCCGGGTCGCAGCTTTCGTCGGCGCATTCGATCCTTATATATATATCCATCTGGTCTTCGATGTCTTCGAGGACTACCTGGTAGTTCATGCTCAGGTCGTCGGCGTAATTGCCTACTGCGTCGTCGATTGCCTCCATAGATATGAATCCGCCGCCGAGCTTGAAATCGTCGCCGGTGCGGCCTTCGAGCGCGAATACGGGGTTGGGGTCGCCGCATTTGCACTGGCCCTCTGCGAAATGCCCCATATCGCCGATCAGGTAGCGGACGATTGGCAGCGAGATGCGCCCGAGATTGGTGATGACCATTTCGCCGGACTGGCCGGGTTCGGCGGGGCGGCCGGTTTCGCTGTCGATTATTTCGATAAACTGGAAGCCGGTCGGGACGTGGTATTCATAGCTTTCGCAATGCTCGCACTGGTAGCCCATGAGTCCGGCGTCGGAGCTGGTGTAGGCCAGCGCGCGGATTTTTTCGCAGCCGAGATGCTTTGCTATCTGGGTGCGGGCGGCGCGGCTCATCTGCTCGCCGGCATAGGCGACGAGTTTGAGATTGTCGAATTTTTTGCCGGATTTTTTTGCTTCCATTGCCATAAAATCGAATAATGTGGGCAGCGATAGCATCACATTCGGCTGGAATTGCATACATATTTCGTAGGCCTCCTGGGGCGGCATATTTGCTGAAATCGGCAGATGGATGGCACCGATTTTTTTGATAATCTCGTGGCCGCCGAGGAATGATGGCCACATGTGGCCCGCCACGAACAGGTTGGCGACCTTGTCCTGGGTGGTAATTCCCATCAGCTTGAGCGCTTCGGCCTGCATATCGGCGAATAAGTCCCATTCCTCGTGGGTGAGCACGATATGGCGCGCCACTCCGGTCGAGCCGCCGGTGGCGACGACGATCATATTTTCGAGCGGCATGGTGAGCATATCCAGCGATTCCGGATAGCTGCGGCGGAGCACTTCCTGTTTGGTCAGAAGCGGCAACCGCAGCCAGTCCTCGTGATTGCCGGGAAGCTGGACTTCGGAATATTTATCGCTGTAAAACGGTGCTTTGCGCGAAAGCGCGAAAATTTTGATTGCCTCATGAAGGCTTT
>CAZEMR010000015.1:23851-52167 GCA_964513465.1 uncultured Hyphomicrobiales bacterium | reverse complement strand
ACCAGCTGATGTCGATCATAGTGCCCCGCACATTCGCCGGACCACCGCTGCGGTCGCGCAGTCGCACTTTGCCCGCGGTTTCGTCACAGTCATAATCGCCGAATTTGGATTTCAGCCGGTATTGCACTCGGAAATTGTCCCTCTCGGAGCGGAGGATTCTTTTCATTTCCTCTATCAGCTTTCTGCGGTCGGCGGGGTGTATCAATCTGATCCATTCATTGAAATCCGACGGCTTTTCGGCGGTAGTATAGCCGGTGAATGAATAAAAGCTCGGACTGAGGTATATTTCATTGCCCTTGAGGCTCCAGTCCCAAATCGCATCGGCGGCAGCTTCGAGCGTCAGGCGCAGGCGGTGGCGGCTTTCCTGCAGGTACTGGCTGTATTTGACATCGGCGGTAACGTCGAGCGCAAGTTCAACGAATGCAATCACTTCGCGCTCCTCGTTAAATACGGGATTGACCGTAATATCCCACCATAAGCCGTTTTTGGTTCGTATCTGCGATTTGGCCGGGCGCATCGTAACCAGCACCTTCGAAGCCGGGCATTGATTGCAGCTTTCGTTTTCGTCGAAGAGCGTATGGAAGCATTTCAGTTTATCATTGGTTCGGGAAATATCCAGCTTTTCGTAGAATGCGCGATTTGCCCAAAGAATATTGTGCTCCATATCCTGATAGATTACAACCTCGGATATCGAATCGAGTATCATGTTTTTTTCGGCCTCGCGGTTGCGGAGCTCTCGCAGATACTTGATTTTGTTGATCACATTGCTGGTGCTGCCCACTATCGAATAAAGAGCATTTTTCAGAAATTGCGGAAAAGCTTTGCCGGTTTTGGAAAGAACGAGTAAATATCCTCTCCCTAATGCGGTATTGCCGCAATCGATAATTCCGCCATAATTATATACATGGCTGCCGATTGCATCGGAGAAGCTTATTAATTCGCTGGCAGGCCCGAAATATGAATTTCGGATCGCAAAGCCCTTTTCGCAATTAAATGGGCTGGCGTCGCGGTCGTGAAATACCTTTCCGTCGCTTTTTCGCCAGGCTCGAACGTAGCGGCTGCCATTTTCATTATCCTTTGCGCAGAATGCGGCATAATCTATCTCCGGTATATCCATAATATGGCACAGCGCGGAGTCCAAGGCATCTTCGGGATTATGTCCGACCACCGGCATCTGGCTGATCCGGCGCTGGGTTATCAGCAATTCCCGGGTGCGTTCGGACTCTGTCACGTCGGTTATCATATTGCATATCAATTCCTCGCCGTTGGAATGGAATCTATAAGTGCGCGACCGCGCAATTTTGAGTCTGTCGTTAGGCGTCGCGAATCGAATTATGACAGGATTATCATAGTTGCAATTAATTCCCGAGGCAATACGCTCGGCGGAGATCTCCGGCTCGGTCATAATGATCGAATACTCGATCCCAATAATAGCAGAGAATTCCTCCAGTGTGTTGCCGGTGATTGCTTCGGCAGGCATTCCGAAAAAGTCGGCGGCTCCGCGGTTGCAATCGATAATTTTTCCATTCAAATCTAAAAGCAAATAAGAATCGTGTGCGTGTTCGAATATTTTACGGAATTTTTCTTCGCTTTCGATCAGCGCTTTTTCGGATTTTTTGCGAGACGAAATATTCTCGATCACTCCTTCTATATACATAATCCCGCCACCAGCATTCATAATCGGGCGGGCGGATTCGATTACGTTTATCTCTTTGCCGAGGCGGGACTTCCATACGCTCTCGATGCGAACCACATCGCGCCTTTCGATCAGTTCGGCGATGAATTCATCTCGACGGTAATCCGGCCCGTAGTCCACGCGGTTCAGATCGATACCCGCGGGGTCCCAGTCCGGATCGAGCTCGAGCATATCCCTGATATACTGATTAATAAGCAGAATCCGGCCCTCGGGAGTGGATCGATATACCCCGACCGGGAGCTGTTCTATCAGCCCGGGGTAGTTGTCATTTTCGGAACTAATTGATTCATCCGCGGTGATTGCAGATTTTATAAATGTAATAATATAAATATCCTCGCCGCTGAGAACTTTTGCTTCAAAATTTTGCCATTCGGCAGGCAGAATATCAATTTTTCCATGAAACTCCCCTTTGGGTTCGGCAGTGGGTTTCATTTTTTTGAATAAATTCCTCCGAAGTCCGAGCTGGCTGCCCAGACCAAGCTGGTCGAGGAAAATTCTTCGATAAAATTCGTTATAATATAAAATAGCGCCCCTGTCCGAGCATGCGGCCACCGGACAGGATACCGAATCGAAAGCCGATAGCACTAACCGGCGATCTTTTTCAATATCGCTGATATACTTCAATTTATCTTACCTGATTTTGATCAACCTGTTAATAACATTAATGCAATTTGAACACGATGGTTCGGAAGTGTATATCGGTTTGGGCAGGTATCAATTTTCAATCGGTTTGATTATGATTATCTGTGAAATTCTTTGTAATTTTACAAAAATCTTCTCAAGTGAAATATATAAATTATTTTTAAATTATCAATACAATCTTATCAGAGAATTTCGTTTGAATACCATAAAAATATTATTTTTTTCGATTTTGTGCTTCGCATTGGCGAATTCTTACGTTTTCGGACAGGATGCACCGCCCGATAGCGCAAAATCCTCGACCCAAATTCCCGATTCCTTGCTTAGTATTCCTCTGATGCGCCACGGCAGCGCGGCAATAATTCCGGACATCGCCGATTTTGAGTTCGACCGCCGAAATATTCCGCTCAATGATTATCTGACTCTCTCCGAGATTGCAGAGCAGAAATTCCCGATCTACCCCATGAACCTGGGCAGTTTCGGCAATATGAATATGCTCTCGGTTTTCGGCGGCAGCCCCCGCGAGATGATATATATGTACGACTCGCGGCCAGTGTCGACTCCTTCTGCGGGACTGATGAATCCATCGATATTCCCGGTGGAATTCCTCGAATCGGTCGAGCTGCTTTCGGGCACCTCCGCTGCGGTACTTACCGGGCGCAGCGCCGCCATGAATATCAGCGAAGTGCGCTATAATACCGAAGCCCCATATACCCGAATCTGGTTCGCAGACGCGGGGTTCGACCTTCTGGGCGCGGATGCGATTTTTTCTCAGAATTTTGCGCCGGACTGGAATTTCACTTTTGGCTTCCGGAGCCTTTCGAGCACGGGCAGATACGACAATAGCTGGCTGGAGTCGTGGAATGTGCGGGCGCTCGTAAGGTGGAACCTCTCGCCTTATACGAATATTTCGCTGACTGAGAATTTCACAAATCACGGAATCGGCACAAACGGCGGAATCGATCCGGCCGGCTCGCCGGATGTTTTCGACGATCTCGACGCGCGTGTCAATTACGAGGGGCTAAACGAGCGTCAGTTCCGGCACGACCTCACACTCAACATGACTTCGATATTCGATCGGGATACAACGAGGGCGCTCTCGGCGAGATTGTTTTTCTCTGCGATCGACCACGACCGCCACCGCCCGCGCGAGCTGGTTATGTCGGTTGCATATCCTAATTTACAGAGCCAATTTTCGGAGCTTTATGGCGGATTCGCAGCCGATTATGAACATGAATTTTATGAAATATTATATATTAAAACCGGCGGAATTATTCAGTTCACCGACTTCCCCGCGACGGAGTATTCGGATGATTTTTCCGGATATACGAGATCGGCATATATATTTTCGACCGTCCGCCCGCATCCACTATTCGAATTTGATTACGGCATTCGATTCAATGAAGAGCCGCGTCACGGCTTTATTTCATTTGGCGGCACCGCCCGGCTCATGCTGTCTGATTCGGCCGAAATCGAGCTTGATTATTCCCGCAGCGGACGCGCCCCTTCGCCATACGAGGGGCTCGATCTGGACAGCGAAATCATTACGCTGGCGACTATTTCTGCGGATGTGCGGATGAATTCCTTCGGTTTTCGTGGAGGGGTGTTCTATCGCTCTACGGATAATCTGATCAGCTCGGCGGCGATGTACGCCGAAGAAGGCCTGGTCGTCAATACCAGCTCTTTCAATAATGGGCGGCTGAATACCGCGGGAGCTTATGCGGAAATCAAATGCAATCCTATTGATAATATATATTTAGAGGCATTCGGCCAGGCATATTTCAGCCAGTTGAACGACGAGGCCATCAGATTATTCCCGGAATTTTATGGAGGGATTACTGCCTATTACGAAGTCCGGGTCGGCGAAAGTCTTTTGCGGCTGGGAGGTCAGTCGAAATTTATAACCTCATTCCGTGGTCTGCATTATTTCCCGCTTACATATGATTATTATTTATCGGAATACAGAAGCAACCCCGCAGTAGCCGGTATCGACGTATTCGCCCGAGCGCGCCTCGGCAACGCATTCATAAAGGCTTCATTTGCCAATGCGCTGTCCTCGGGGTATTATTATGTGCCGGTGTATCCAATGCTCGACCGCAATATCCGGCTTTCGGTATCCTGGGCATTTATGAATTAATCATCGAACGATCAGCAACTTACCAAATACCGGCTCGACAAATGCGCCGCCCTCGACATCCACCCGATAGAAATATACTCCGATCGGAAGAGTACGTCCGTCGTCGCCGTATCCGCTCCACCATATCTCATTTTCGCCGATAATCAGCTCTTTGCTCAGAGTGCGGACTATCTCGCCGCTGAGGTTATAGACCCTTACCACGGCCCGGCCCTCATTTTCGGGAGCGCGATAGCCGAATGTATATTTTGTGCCATCGCTGAATGGATTGGGCGAATTCTTCAGTTCTGTGATCATTCCATTGCGTGATACATTCATATAAATCTGTAGAGTATCGGCATTTCCTGTGGCATCACGCGCATAAATTATCATATAATTCGATTTATGATCGCCGTAATCCAGCGGCCTGGGCACAATCCGCAGGCGCGCTTTGTGGCCTTTGCCAAAGCCGAATGATTCGAAATGATAGAAATCGGTATTTGTCGAATCCTGGAAATATCCGTTGATTCTCAGCTTCAGATTGTCGGAATTTTCTACCGCAAGGGGCGAATTGTCGTATAAATCGACTACGATTTCGGGCTGGCGGGTAACGTAGTCGCCGTCTTCGATTTCGCGGCCGTCCACGGTGTAATCGAATGTGGGCTTTTCGCGATCCTGAAATATATCGAGTGTGTATCGTTCGTGATTATTGAATCGATAAAGCTCGTTCGATGTATAATCCTCATCAGCTGTGATGTCAATATAAGTCGTTGCGTCCATATCGGTTGTGATGAATTCATAATCTTCCGAAAGCATCTCGTCCGGAGCAAGCGATCCGATCCCGATATACCGCTTGTCGTTTTCGTCAGAGGGATTGGTGAAATTAAGGGTAATCCGATTTGGCTCGGTTGCGATGCGATACATAATATTCTGCACAGCCGCGGTTACTTCGTTCTGCTCTCCGCGTAGAATGCTGTGGTCTTTAAGCTTCATTTCGGATTTGACAAGCGCAAATTCCGCAGCGGGAATATAGTCAATTCCGATTTCGCTTATATAAGAATGACCTTCGGGATTGATCCGGTTTAATTCAATTATAATATATATAAATGGATATTTCTGTGCGTCAATTTCGCTTAAATCGAAATCAATATTGCGTATGGTTTCTTTTTCGGCGTTTGAATATTTGATTAAAGTATCCGAAATTGCGCCGCCCTTGCGGATTCCCATTATGGAAATCCGGGCAACCGAATTTTCGGAGTCTAACAGCCCGCTGATAGACGCCGAAGCCCAGCTTCGGGCGGGGCCCGCTGGATTCGTGACCATTTGGCCCTGCGATTTGTACCTGATCAGAGTTCCGTCGAGCCGGGCGGTGTCGCCAAGATTAATGCTTTCGCGGGCTTCGGTGCTGTCCGCGCCGCGCCAGCTAAAAAGCGCATACGAAGTGCCGAATTGGACTGTGTCTATGCTGCGGGCGCCGAATTTATGCAGCATCTGCTTTACGGTGTCGATATGGCCGGGATGACCGCCGTTCGGGTATACCCAGGGCACCTGCTCCATGAACTGACGGAAGGAAATATCGCATGTTCCCATCAGAACATAGGCTTCGTCGGGCACGGAATCGCGTACGAAGTTCACAAAGTTGCGGCTGGCCTCGAGCAGCGTATCTTCGGCTGCGCCATATGTGTCGAAATGCCGGTAAGTCAGCGCTTCGGCGTCGATATCAAAGGGAATGACAACTACGTTGAATCCGCGGTGGAATTCGCCGTCGGTGATCACCACTCCGCCCGCTTCGATATTACTCCAGCGGCGAATGGGCGGATCGCCCCATCCGGCTACTGCGATTACTTTATAATCCATCGTGTGCTCCTCCAGCCCGATCACTTCCTGTTCGTCGCGTAAGTCCGGTTCGAGCCCCGACATCTGCTGAGAGCTGAGATAATCGATACCGGAAATCCGCCATTTGACGGTTTCGCCGATTTCTCCCGCATAGACCGGCAGACTGAGCCATTCGCTGTTGGTGCCGGAAGCGGGATCGAAAAAACGTGCATTAAATGTATAATTTTGGCCTTCGGCTAATACGGCTGTGGATTGCCATTCAATATAATTTTCGTTGACTTCGATTTCGTCCTCCGCCGATTCCGCGATGATACTATTCCGCGAATCAATTATCCGGAATTCATACTCATAATCGCTGTTTTTTCCGAGCGGATTGATGACGCGAAAACGCGGATCGGAAGTCGCTACCGGCCAGTAAGGCTGCGGATCGAGCTCGAGCAGTCCCGGACGAAACACCTCTATAGTGGTTATATATTTATTGTCCGAGCGGTCGGCGTCGTCGATTTCCTCGTCGGGATCGATTATCAATTCGATAGTGTGCTTGCCTGTCATATCTTTGATTGGCAATTCGAAGAGGATATCGCTTTTCAGGCAGACGCCCTGAAGTGTTGCACTCAGCGTATCGGCACTCTGGCCATAGCGGCGGATCAATATTACCGGCACTTCGGATTCCTGATAAACGCCGTTATTATGAACAACAGCGTTTATTATCAGCTTTTCGTCGGAGTCGTTGAATACCGTCTCTCCGCTTTGGTCGGTAATTGAAATATCGGGTTCGTGAAGGAATAGCTCGGGCTGCTTTTCGATGCGGATAGTCGTCAGCGGATCGCCCAGTAATGAATACTGATAGCGGTAATTCAGATACGCGCCGCTGACACCGAGCAATGATTTTGCATAATTCATTGCATCGCCCACGCGGCGATAGCGCATATTCGGGCGCACCATCGAGCGAAACATTTTCACAAAAAGCTCGACTTCGGCACCCACACTACCTGTAAAAGTCATACCCATAGCCGCTATCATGCCTTTTTCGGGGATAACGACATATCCTTCGTTTATCGAATGAATAATGCTGGGTTCGCCGTAAGCGCCTGTGTTGCAGGACTGCGTTGTCAAAATTGGGTATCTGCCCTTATTGTTTAATTTTTCTGGCTGCCAGCCCCCCATTTCGATTACCCAGGGCGAGCCATGGCCAAGAAAGTTGACCCATATCGCGCCGCTGTTTATCGCATCTATTATCTCTATTGCGTTTGCCTCGCCGGTTGCGAGCTGGTCGCTTTTGCGAATCTCGGTGGTATCGGCGCATAATTCCGGATTGAGAATAAATTCATAATAATTCCAATTCAATGTGTAATAATATTCATCGCTGTGGTCAGAGGCGGTGCCGCCTGTCATCAGCAGAAAATTCTTCATCCAGGGCCGTGCCGGAATCGAGTCGTATTCGAGGACTTTTGCTATGTATCCCGCAGCTTCGAAATCGTTAGTCACGGGGATACGCCCGATTATCAGTTCCGAATTGTACTCACCGTCGGATTCGTCGATAAATCCATACCAGTAATCCGAGGTGGGGTTGCCATAGGTGGGCACAAAGTCGGTGGCAATGGAGTATTCGCCATTTTTACGGGGGTCCCAGCTTGCGTCGCCGAAAAGAATCAGATACGCAGGCCGTGGGTCCGACCACTCATTATAGGCCATTGCCAGAAAGTCCTTGATGGCGTGGGGGCTTTTCCAGCCGTAACCGAATTCCTTGTATATATTCTCCACATTAATTGCAACTGTTGTGATGCCCTGGCTGCTGCGGTGATTGGCGAGCATTTCGGCATACGTCATGAAGTCCGGATGGCTTACGATAATTGCCTCGGCCGGATTGTTGCCACTGGCAAGGTCGCTTGTTTCGACATTGCTAATCGAGGCCTGCTCGATTGATTTGCCATCGTTTATGACAAGGCGCATTTCGCTGCCTGCGGGCACTGCGATTGAAGCGCTGACGGATGCCCCGCCTTCCATATGCATAAAGCCTGCGATATTAGCATTGGCAGCATTATGTGATTCGTTTATATATTCATAAGTCTGGTCGCCGGTTTTACGGGCAATATAGCTCCATGCCTCGCCGCCGCGTACGGAATAAATGGCGCCGCTGCCAAGCCCGGCGATACGTTCGGCGGTTTTGCCGGTAATGCGCTTATCCGAATTTAAGGCAAATGCAAGATAATCTCCCGTGGTTGCGCTTTGGACGAATGAGAGAATTTCATTTTCGTTGGATATATCTTCGAATAATCTATATTCGGAATTGCCGGAGCTTCGCTTAATTGCAATATGCAGTCCTTTTTTCTGCGAATAATAAAGCGAATCGTCCAGCCGGATGGTCATTGCCGAGCTGTCGCCCGCTACCGAGTTCAGGGTGTAGCTGAGTCCCTCTGCGACTTTGGGAAAAGCTATTCTATGATTTGCCAAATCGTATGCAACCACGGAGGCGTGGGAGAATCCGTGTACTTCTACCGCGGCGTCCGCAGCCACGGGACTTATCGAAAAGCTAGCTTCGTTTTTATATGCAAACGGTCGGAAATTGCCCTCGATTTCGAAATAATCCACCGACTGAACGCTGTTTCTGCCCGGCTCGGCCGGCATGGATTCGATCACGATTTTATTCAGTCCGCTTCGCATTTGCGATGAGGGCAATGTGGCGCCGATTGTTCCGCGCTGGATGCAAATAAACTCCTCCTCGGCCTTCATCACTCCGTTTATGAACATCCGCAGGTGGTTTTGGGGCAGCACAATGGGCTGGTCTTGCGGGAATAGTGTATCGTTCATGGATTGATAAGTCATGCCGATATGATATTCATCATTTTCGCCACCGGCAGGCACGAGATATTGCAGATGGGTTAAGGACTCATTGCTGATAGAAGATAATTCGTCCCAATACCAGCCTTCGGCGGTCAGCGTTTCGGTCAGTGTAAAATATTTTCCTTTGTTATATATATTATCCTGCTCTATATGCATTAATTCGCGAACAGATTCGATTTTCCCGGCGCCCGGCCCGGGATCGGGCAGCAATTCCGCACGCAGCCCGGCAGATTCGCCCATGAATAAATAAAAAACGGCCTCGCGGGTATAGTTCGCATTCCATGTGGTGTCTCCGAATGCGCGGCGGCCATAGAAATAAATCTCGTCGCCTATGCCGAGGGTTCCGTCGCTGTCATTAATATAAACCGGATAATCCGCTCCGAGGAAGAGCATATTTAGCCGATCGGAGGGCATTCCGTTCCAGCCGGGCTTGATCCCGAGTATTTCGGCCACATCGATTTTCGCAACGCCGTCCCTGGTGGTCGTCACCCGGACGTATTCGGTTTCAGGATCGTACCAGCCGGTTTTGTTCATTGGTCTGTCCGGCCGCTTTTTCGAAAGTGAGTATTTTTCCAAAAGCGCTGGTATATGCCCGGGATTGATAAAATGCCCGAAAAATGCCTGTTCGCCTGCGGGTAATTCGCCGGCGGATAAATTGTCAGGCAACGAAAACTCCACACGTACCGATCCGCGGCGCATCCAGCCAAAGTGACCCTTACTTAATGAATATGGATAAATCGTCAGCTCGTAGCTTTCGACTCCGCGCTGGCGACCTTTATATGTATATTCCGCACTCGGACGGTCGTGCCCCGATTCGGCGATAGCAGCCTTTGCGCCATCGGGAATTACAAGACTTTCTAAATCGAAGAATTCCGATTGCATATCAACTCCGCCGGGGGGCGCTGCAAATATCAGCTTAAGCGCAGATATATCAAGCTCTTGCGATATAGCCACACTTCCGGCATAATGCCCGTTTATTTCTATATGAGCGCTGGTGTCGGATTGGTTGAAATAGACTTTTTTGATTTCAAAATTTATAGTAAAACCATGATTATCCGAGCTGATCTCGATTTGGCGCGCATGCAAATTCGCTACGCAGAAGACAGCTAAAATAAACGCTATGGCATATAATTTCATTTTATATATCCGTTTGATTTTGGTTGAATTTTCCTGTATCCGCTAAGTATATAAGACTTTGCCCTGATAAATTAATTGTATAAATAAAACACACAAAAGCGTGTTTGGTTACACTTTTATGTTCTTTTCATCACCAAAAAAAAAGGCCGTCCCATTAATAGGGACGACCTTTGAAAATTCAGATAATGCCAGGGAAGATTATCTTCTTCTTGCGCCATGGGATCCGCCGGAGCTGGATGTATCGCGCATGCCAAGCAATATTTTATCGGCTATCTCCTGTGCGACGACTTGTTTTATCTGGTCATCGCTGGTCATATATTCGGAGATTGCATTTTCTACGCGGTTTTTGATAATATCGGAAGTCTGGCCTACCAGTGCGTTCGAGAGCTGGTGTATATCAGCCTGCTGCCCTTTGAGGATATCGAGCTGGCTTCGGTTGGCGTCTTCCATTTTCTTGAGCATTTTGTCCATACGTTCTTCTTCTTCGGTGTAGAACAGAGTCACCGCAAGCAGCGCAAGCATAGTGAACTCGAGAAAGATAGCCAGAAGGATGAACGAAGGCTTCGAAGCGGGAATAAATTTCAGACCGCGGATACCGACTGCCACGATAAGGAACGCTGCACCGCCGTATGCCATACCGGTAACGTTATTGGCATATTTTTCGGTAAAGTGGTGAGCCATATAAAGTCTGAGTCCTTTGAAGAGCTTCATGTGGTTTCTGCGCCACAGAAGTCCGTCTTTGGTGTCTTCAATTTCTTTAACCACGAAGTCAGAGAAGAATTCTTTGATGCGGGTATAAATTGCTTCGTTGCGGAAGTGTACGACGTCTACATCATCGTCGAAGATTTCTTCGAAAGTGATTGCATGACGGGAGGAAATCTCGGCATCGGTGATAGTTCTTTCCCATATGCGCAGGAAGACGCGTTCTACTTCGTCGCGGTCCATGTTCTGAAGCTGGTCGTCGGGCATAGTTAGTATGTCGACAACGCTGTCGGAGAATCCGGTCTGAAGACGGATTTTGATTTTTGTGTTATCAATCTGACGGTCGAATAGCCCAGCCATAAGTCCGATGCTCGAAGGCAAAAGCATGGTAATGAACATAGCAACGCCAAGAGCCAATACCAGAGCAAGAATCCAGAACCCGATATATGGTTCGAGGATGATGGGATGCTCGCCGAGCACCTCCGATTTGGCATAAAATTCACCAGCACCCTTTACATAGCCATGCTCATCGGCGGTTCTTTCTTTAAATGAAAAGTCAAAGATATATTCGCCGTTGATGTAGTCCTTTTTGATTTCGAGGTTCTGGCCTGCGTACTGGATTTCTTTGTCTTTAGAGACGGAAGCCCAAACGAGTCCTTGAAATTCGACGAAACCAATTTTTTCGAGACGTTCACCCGAGGGCTGGAACAGCGGCACCACAAAGCTAGCCGTACCACTAGGGATCAACTGGAAAAAGAAGAATACAAAAAAAGCAACAACCATTGCAACAAAAAGCAAGACATGCTGCACCCCTACTTTGAATTTTTGTGGTCTCATAGAAAATTCATTTTGTGCCATCAGTAGTTCTCTCCTGTTAAAAACAATAATTTATTCACTTGAATAATGATAAGTTCACTATACTAAACCATGTAATTTACAAAAAAAATTAAAAATACTAAACAAATTATGCAGGATTCTTAAGATTTCTTTATCAGTCCAATTCTAAGTCTATGATGTTTATACCTATGCATTATTTTAATTTTTCGACTTTTTTTACAATGATTCTTTTACAATTTCGGATTAATTATTAAATTGCAATATGCGAAACAAGACATTAAAAGCAAGCAAGATTAATTTATGCAAAGGCACCATACGCGGCGGCTCCTTTTTGTCTTGTCTTGCGCCCTATCGCAGGCTTATCTGCAATATACTGCTCGCAAGCGGTATCCCATATTAATACCTGTTATCCGATTCAGCAAATAGTCTGGCTGCGCTCCGATCGCAGCATTCGTTTGTGGTTTATCAGTTTTTCGACATGCGTTTATCTCTAATATATGTAATTAATCTATAATTCAGCAACTTAATTTCGCAAGGAGGTGCGTCATGGCAGGCATCATTTATGATTATTCGCCAAAATACAGCGTTGACGCCCATAATGTTCATAAGGATTTATCCGAATATATGCTGGTGGACGGTTTCGATTTCGTGCTTGATATCGACAAATCCGGTGGTATTAAATTCGTCGAAGCACGCTCGGGCAAGGCCTATTTCGATTTCTTCACATGCTTTGCTTCTATGCCGGTTGGCATGAATCATCCGAAAATGCTCGACGAGGAATTTATCAAATACCTGGGCGTTATGGCGCTCAATAAGCCTTCGAATTCGGATATTTATACCGAGTCGATGGCCACTTTTGTCAAAACTTTTTTCAAGACCGCAGTTCCCGATTATTTCAAATATTCATTCTTTATCGACGGCGGCGCCCTGGCGGTCGAGAATGCACTCAAGGCCGCTTTCGACTGGAAAGTTCGCAAAAATATGCGTAAAAAATCCAGCGCCGAAAAGGGGCATAAAATCATCCATTTCCGCGAGGCCTTCCACGGACGCTCCGGATATACTATGTCGCTTACGAATACCGACCCGAACAAGGTGCGCTATTTCCCGAAATTCGATTGGCCGAGGGTTACCAATCCCAAGCTGAAGTTTCCCATAACAGCCGAAGTACTCGCAGAAGTCGAAAAGCTCGAGCGCCAGGCCGAAAGCGAAATCAAAGAAGCTTTCCGAAATAATCCGGACGACATCGCAGCTATCATTATCGAGCCCATCCAGGGCGAGGGCGGCGATAACCACTTCCGCCCGGAATTCTTCCGTATGCTGCGCAATCTGGCCGACGAAAACGACGCGCTGCTGATATTCGACGAAGTTCAGACCGGAGTCGGCATCACCGGCAAATGGTGGGCGCATCAGCATATGGGGATTGAGCCGGACATCATGGCTTTCGGCAAGAAAATGCAGGTTTGCGGGATTCTCGCGGGTCCGAAGCTGGACGAAGAACCGGATAATGTATTCAAGGTATCGAGCCGTATTAATTCCACATGGGGCGGCAATCTGGTCGATATGGTGCGCTCGACGAAATACCTCGAGATTATCGAAGAGGAAAAGCTGGTCGACAACGCAGCCGGCATGGGCGCCAAATTGATCGAAAAGCTGGTCGAGCTCGAATACGACTATCCCGAGCTTGTCAGCAATGTGCGCGGCCAGGGGCTGTTCTGCGCATTCGATATGCCCGATGCGGACGTTCGCAGCAAACTGATCAGCGGCCTGTTCGAAGAGGGCCTGATCATACTCCCCTGCGGCCCGAAATCAATCCGATTCCGTCCGCCGCTGAATATCACAAGCGACGAGCTTGACAATGGTATGAAGATGGTTACCAAAGCCGTTAAAAACCTGAAGAAGTGATTTTTTGCATCACCCCCTGAAATAGGCAAGCCCGCCCGGAGCAATCCGGCGGGCTTCCGTTTATATATAATGCTGTGTTTTTTTAAAGATACTGTTTCGAAAGCTCCACGAGCCTGGATTTCAGCTCGTCCATAGTTGTATGCTTAACCCGTGCTCCTGCTGCGTGGAAATGGCCGCCGCCGCCGAACTGCATAGCCAGATCGCGAGCGGGCACCTCGTCCTTCGACCGGAAAGACATGCGGATTTCGTCCTCGTCGAGATCCTCGCTCATCAGCACCCCGAGCTTAACGCCGGCGATAGCATGAGTATTTTCGACAATTCCCTCGACGTCGGGCCCCTTGCTGCCGGTTTCGCGGAATTGATTGCGATTGATTGTCATCACGCAGAGCGCGCCATCGTTGTAGAATTCCATTCCCGAAAGGGCCACGCCCAGAAGCTTTGCGGCATTCGCAGGCATTACGTTATAAACCTCTTCGTACATCCGCACAGGGTTGGCTCCGCACTCGATCAGATCGGCGATTATGCGGTGCACCTCCGGATCGGTCCGAGGGAACCTGAAGCTGCCGGTATCGGTCATGATCGCCACATAGAGTGCTTCGGCACTGGCACGGCTGATCTTGCCCTTACCCGCGCGCGCGAGCACCTTATATATTATCTCTCCCGCCGAGCTTGCGTCGTAATCGATTACCCAGTGGTCGGTAAACTTAACCGGCTCCATATGATGATCAATCAGTACTTTGACCGCATTGGAGCGCTCGATCGGCGCTTCGACGCTTTTGAGTCGCTTGCCGGCGTTCAGATCGACTACAAAAATCGTATCCGCTTGGTCGAATATTTCATCGTCGCGGCCGGGCTGGTATTTGCGAATATCCTTAGCGCCCTCGAGGAATTCGAAATTATACGGGGTTTCGCTGTGGTTGACAACGGTGGCGTCGATGCCGTGCTCGCGGGCAAAATTATACACAGCCAGCGCCGAGCCGATGGCGTCGCCGTCGGGGTTGTTGTGGGTGGATATGACTAACTTTTTAGCATCGAGCAAAATTCGCAGCGCATTTTCCTTCGCCGCTTCTAAATCGTAGGGCTGATCAAACAATGTATCCATTACTTCTCTCGATTTATATTTAAAAATTATAATTAATTGCGAGGTAAAATATCTTTGATAAGGGAATTTCTCCGATAAATTTTGTAAATTAAAAAAATATAAGATAAAAATTAAATTTTCATATTGGTCAGGAACGATAAGCCGACAGGTCAGTAGATCAAAATGACATCGAACAACATGAAAAACAAGAAGCCCGATTCAGGTAAATATCCCTGGTGGCAATACCTTGCGGTGGTTGCCGGTTTTTTCATTTTTTTATTTATTATATATAAAGTATTTGATTCGTGGATAATCCCCTCCTATGTGCACGACCGCGAATCGGTAGTGGTTCCGATGGTAATCGGCAAGCCGCTCGACGATGCTAAGGAAATCATAGCCCGCAGCGACCTGAAAGCCACGGAATTCAAAGAAGAATTTAATGCAAAATACCCAAAAGGCATAGTCACCAAACAAACCCCTGCCGCAGGAAAATCCGTCAAATACGGCCGTCTTGTGTTGCTCACAATTAGCCGCGGCAAGGAAACAGTGCCCATGCCCGATCTGCGCGGCAAAACACTCCGCGAGGCGCGAGTCACCCTTATGAAAAAAGGCCTGAATCTGGGCAATATCGAATACGAACACAGCGAGCTCTATCTGGCCGATTCCGTAGTATCCCAGAGCGTTCGGCCCGGGCGCTCGGTTCCATATGGCGAGACAATCGATATAGTCATAAGCCAGGGATCGGAGAAGGAAGTACGGGTGCCGTTCGTGGTGGGCATGTCGCTCGATGAAGCCATCGATAAGCTCAACGAAAGCGGGCTGTCTAAAGGGAATGTGGTATATTTCGAGGACAGGACTTTTCTGCCCGGCACAGTGATCGAGCAATTCCCCGAAGCCAATAAATCGGTTCAGTACCAGACACGGGTCAATCTGACCGTAACAAGATAATTCTCCTCTGCGATTAAACCTTCGGCTGTCGGCTGACGTCTAACAGGCAAATACAAACCCGACCGGCCGGTCTGTTGATTATTAAAAAGGAGGTAATTATTATGAAGAACTATCAAATCACATTGGCGCTTGCAGTCGTAATGACCGCATTCTCGCTTACTATCGCTTCGGCGAATTCCGACCCTGAAGAGCCAAATCCCCGCGCAGAGATCCGCGAACAAATCCATGTTTACAAAAATACTAATATAGTCCCGGTGCTTCTGGAGCTAAAATCCCGCGTGGACGCCGCTCTGAGCGACGAAGACCTGGCAGCTCTTAACGAACTTCGCAGACGGGCGTCGCAGTTACGCGACGAGATGCGAGGCATTCGCGAAGAAATTCGATCCCGACGCCAGGCCGGAGAGGATATCGACCGCCGGGCATACGCAGAAAGGCTGAAAGCTCTGCGCGAGAGGATGCGCGCTCTCGCCAAAGAGCTCAAAGAACTCGCGCCGGGCAATGAGGAAATCATTAGAATGATAGCCGAGGAACTGAAATCCCACAAGGACGAATGGAAATCAGACATACGCAATATTATCAAAGAGCACCGGGGCGATACCGACAACCCGGGGCGCGGCAGACACAAGGACAAAATGCATGGTAAAAAATCAGGTAAACGCGCTATCGCCCACTTCCTGCTCTGGGACGGCGACGCAGCCCACCTTCCCGGGCCGGCGCATCCCCCGGCGATGAAAGCCCGCAGCCAGTCCATTGAAGTCGGCGCGGCTCCAAATCCGTTTACCGAGAGTGTTGAATTCACATTCGAGCTGACGGAAAATCAACAGGTGAATCTGGATATTTACAATAATCGCGGCGAATTAATCGCGAATGTGTTCGATGGCGAGCTTGGCGCGGGCGCTCACACGCTGAGGTTTGTTACAAATTCGGCAAATAAAAACATGATGCCCGGCGTATTTATATATAAGCTGAGCGCGGGCGCAGGATCGGCAACCGGCAAGATCATTTATTCGCGCTAATAAGTTATTAATTCAAAAATTGGGGTTGCTCCGTCACCGGGGCAGCCCTTTTTAAAATTAAAAAATCCGGTGGAGATTGCTCCCCATCGGATTTATTAGAATGCCCCCATGAAAAAATCATTGCTATTAATAATTTACAAATTTTTTTTAAAAAAGCAATAACTTTTTCGGCAACTGCGAAAAAATTTAGAAATTTTCACAAACATTAAATTTTCAATGCATTTATCAGTCAATATGCTCATCGGCAAGTTCGCGGGTTTTGCGTTTATTATCCGAACTGTCCGAATGCCCGGGATCCTTATCGCGGCGGCATTCGACCACGTACGGATTATTTTTTCCGACGCGACCGAAGCCGAGTGCATTTTTCGGGCAATCGTCTATGCACTCGCCGCAGGTCATGCAGTCGGCGTTATCGAGGCGGCTGAGTCCGCCGCTGCGGATGATGGCGTCCGAATCGCATTGTTCGCTGCAAATCCGGCAGCCGGTGCATTCATCATTGCGCAGGCCAAGAGCCGATGCGCCGGGTATTCGCGACATAAATCCATTGAGCAGCCCCACCGGACATGCAGACCGGCAGAATGGCCTGTATATAAATATCGACGTAAGCACCAGAAATCCCAGCAATATCCAGCCTATGGCATAGACAGAAATAAAATTAAACGCCACTTTGAACGGATCGATTTTTATGAATAAATTCGATTGGGTTATGATAAGCTGAATGATCAGCGCGGCAAACAGAAACCAGCGGATGCCGTGCATCACGCGCTGAGCCTTTGCCCCGCGCAGGAAATCGAATTTCGAGGATTTGAATAATACATCCTGGAACGCGCCGAGGTGGCATACCCAGCCGCACCAAACCTGTCCCAGCAGATAGGTCAGCAGTAGCACGCCGATGAACCATACGAGGGTCTCCCACGCCACGGCCACTCCCATTGCGGCGAGCGCGAGATTCTGGAAACTCGAGATCGGACACGGGCATCCTCCGCGGTAGAATCCCAATATTATCAGCGAGCCTATGAGAAACACGTAGCGGAATTTCCGGGTGGACGGGTATCGCACGAATACGCCCGCCAGCGCAGTGAACGCCAGCGCTGCGAGCGACCACCACAGGATTGTACGATTGGCCGCAGCCTGTTTTTCCTCGATTGTCGAAACGGCTTCGCCACTGGTTTCGGATTCGTCGAGCGGGGCGAATTCATCATTGCCGCCGACCTTCTCGGATTCGTCGAGAGGGGCGAATTCATTATTGCCGCCGACTTTCTCGGATTCGTCGAGCGGGGCGAATTCATTATTGCCGCCGACTTTCTCGGATTCGTCGAGAGGGGCGAATTCGTCTGGGGCTGAATTATTCTCGGATTGAACCGGCGCTGCGGCGCAGTCTTCGATAATGATGCAACCCGTGCAGTCGTCGCCGATTGCCGGGGCCGCCAGCGCCAGCATAAATATTATATATATAAAATACTTCATGGATTCGTCGAATTATTTGACTTTGAGATTCAGCGTACCGAAGCCGCCCTCTTTATCGCAGGTACGGACGCCAGTGACGCTGGCTTTGGATTTTGCGTCGTCCTTGATCTTTAGCTTCAGCTTGCGCTCCCATGTGCCGGTCGATACCTCTGTCCAGTTGGTTGCGCCGGCAATTTCGATACCCTTCGAATCGAATTTGGTGGCATCGATTCCCTCGGGGCAGTTCCTGTGGGTAAAAATTACTGTGACTTTTGCGATCAGCACATCGCCGGGGGAATATGTGTCTTTTTTGTTCTGAATTACTTTGAAATCAATCTCGCATGCGAGCGCAGAGCCGATATTGAGCAGCAGAGCCAATAGGACCATAGCCAAAAATGCGGGGATCGATTTGATGCTTTTATTTTGATCAAATTTCATAAATATCTCATCGGATATGGTTGAACAAATCATTATAATATACAAAATTCAAATTTAATGCCATTATTATGCCAGTTGCCGAATCCCGCACGACAACACGCTTGTTTGGGATTCACAGCAATATTGAACGCTGCCGGATTCGACAATTCCGTCGAATTTCGGAAAAGCACGTCGTCCGGACGACCTTTACAGGAATAGAAAACGTATCGGACGGAAAAAAATTTAAAAGGGGAATTAATTTGTGAATAATTGCGGTTGTCAGTATTTCATTTTGATAATGACTTCCTGGCCGTCTTTCCGGAAATCGAATCTGCAGTCGGCAAAATCCGGCAACGAGAGTAGAACCTCCGGGTTGTTCGATATTCCGTAGCCCTCGTCCGGCAATCCGAAAAATGTTTTGTCCATCACTCCATTGAGGTTGGCGTCGTGGTGGGTTGTAAGTGCATAGCTTCCGAAGGGAACGGCGCCGAATACTATACGGGCGCTTTTTTTATCAATCGTGGATTTGCCGGATTTGAAGCATTTTTCCGATTCATCCGGATAGCCCTGTGGCGTATTGAACAGATGGCATAGCGCCTGGCCGCGATTGTTTTCGAAACCTTCGATTATTACGATCAGTGCGCCGGAATTGGTTGGCTTTGCCGATGGTGAATTGATTGCGCAAAAGATTATTATCAAAGAGATTAGGAAGATTTTCATAAGGATTTCCTGATTATTTAATATAATCAGATGCAAATATAATACACATAAATTAACTGCTTATTCAGACTATGTTAATTCTTTTTGAAATATCGATATAATCAATTTTCTCTCGATTCGTTTTAATTATTAAGCAATTTTTAAGTGAACCTAATAATTTTAGAGAAGTATGATCAAAAGAATTTCGATTTCGGCGGGGATATTTGTCCTGCTGGCGCTTCTGACAAGCACTATCATCGGATGTTGCACTTTTTCGGGGCCGAATTATATGGGCGAAAAATCCGACCATTTCGACGGCGAACAATTTCATAATCTTCAACCAATCGAGCAGCACGGCTTATGGGATTTGGTCAAATGGAACCTGAACCGCGACCGCGGATACTGGGAGGACTGGATTCCCGACAGCCCCGGGCCGCCGCCGCCCGAACGCGTCGGCATGGGCGAGCTTCTAATTACATTCATCGGCCACTCGACCGTTCTGGTGCAGGCAGATAGTATAAATATGCTTACCGACCCGATATGGTCGGACCGCGCCTCGCCGGTGGACGGATTCGGGCCGCACCGAAAGCGCCCGCCGGGGATACGATTCGAAGACCTTCCGCCGATCGATCTGGTAATGGTCAGCCATAATCATTATGATCATCTGGATTTGCACACGCTGGAGATGCTCAGGAAAGATCACGACCCCAAATTCCGTGTGCCGCTCGGCAACCGTGCACTGCTCGAGGAGAACGATATCAACCGCGTGGAAGAGATGGACTGGTGGGACAGCATCCCCTTCCGGCATATGGACATACATCTTGTGCCGGCGCAGCATTTTGCGATGCGCGGCACCTGCGACCGCAACACGACGCTGTGGGGCGGATTTGTGATGATGACCGAGGGCGGCCCTGTATATTTCGCAGGCGATACGGGCTATGGGCCGCATTTCAAAATGATAAACGAGCGCTTCGGTCCGATGAGATTCTCGATGCTGCCAATCGGGGCATACCGGCCGCGCTGGTTCATGAAGCCGGTGCATACCTCGCCCGCCGAGGCGGTGGATGCTCATATCGACGTCGAATCGCGCAAAAGCATGGGCATACATTTTGGCACATTCATCCAGGCCGACGATGGCCGGCTTGAGTCTATAATCGATCTTAAGGACGCTTTGTACGAGAAAAAAATCGATTTCGGCGAATTCATACTGCCACGCCACGGCAAGGGAGTGATGATTGCTCCGCTCGGGGAATCGCGGAAAACAGCCGAAAGCGCAAAAAATACGGAGTGATTTTGTGACAAACCATTATATTAACTGTTAATTATGTATAAGAATATAAACGCGGACAAATCTTAAGCGATCGCATGAACAAAAAGCTGAAAAATATGACGGACGAACTGCTGTTCGCCGAGATTCAGGCTAATGGGAAGAATGCGTCCGCTGCGTTCGAAGAGCTTTACGACCGCTACGCGGCAAAGCTTTATACCTACTGCCTGAAGGCTCTCGGCAACGAAGAGCTGGCTCGGGATATTTTTCAGGAAGTATTTGCGAAAATACACGAAAGCACAAAAGACGATCGCGAAATGACAAATTTTTCGGGATTTATTATTCGGATAACCCGGAATCTGTGCATCAACGAAAAGCGCCGCAAGGTGCACAGCATGATTTCGCTCGAGGATTTTCATATGCCCGCATACGAGGAATCAAGCGATCAGCAGGAGATGAAGGAATTGCTTGAAATGGCGCTCGAGTCGCTGCCGGAGGAATACCGCGAGGTAATTATATTGAAGGAATTCCTCGATTTGTCTTATAAAGAGATCGCCGAGATACTCGACGAGAATCTGCCGGTTGTCCGGATTCGGATTTACCGCGCAAAAAACAAGATCAGGGATATATTATCGCCCTATCTTGATGAATTAAAAAATTTGCTTTAATTGTCGGTTTAATTATGTGGTTTGCTTATGCACAATCAGGACTATCTTTCCTCTTCGGAGCAATTATCCGCACTGCTCGACGGAGAGCTTGACGTAAGCGAGGCCGGATCGCTATTTTTCGAGCTGGCCCACAACGAAGACTTGCAGCAGGAAATGCAGCAGCATATCCAGGTGCGGAATATGTTCAAAAAGTCGATAACGCCTCCGCCGTCCGACCTGAAACGGAACATATTCGCAGGCCTCGGAATTGCAGGCGCATCCACTGCGGCTGCTTCGGCCAAAACGCCGGGCGCGGGGTCTTCATTCATATATGGCAAGCCATTACTGGTAGCCGCCACCAGTCTGCTGGCCTCGGCGATTACAGCTTTGGTGATGACATTCGGCAGCCCTGAGGGCGATTCCGAAAGCCGGTTCGCCGATCATATTGCGCCTGCGGATGCAGTACAGCCTGCTTCTTTTGCTATGGCAATGCCTACGTCTGCGGAGCGGAGCGCAGAGAATTTAATAAACGAATCCAATCCTGCAATCTCAGAGAGGAATTTCGAAGCGCCGGCCGCTTCCCAGCCGGAAATCGCCGAAAATCATAAATTTAATTCATCAGGTAATAAAGATATTTCGCGTGCACAGGTACCTGTATATATACTTCAGACCCGTCCGCAGATTATGCCAACGGGCTATATCTCCCCTGAGCCTGCTGTTAACGCAAAAGGCGAAGACTTCGTTAATCTTTTCGAGGGCGTTTCGCTTGGGGTGCGCGGATTCAGCGCAACATCCATCCCCGATTTCGGGGTGCCTTCGCTGCACCAGCCAGCGCTCAACAACCTCAGCCTTGCGCTGGGATATGATCTGACGGACAATCATGCGTTTGGCCTCGAAGTCGGCCAGGAGAATTTTCAGCAGAAATACAGCGGCACCGACACCGAGGGCAAATTCCGGATAGATCAGAATTATCTTGCGTTCTGGGGCGGCGCGTATTATCAGTATTCCCTGGACAAAAGCGAAGCGCTCGCGGGCATACAGCCGTTTGCTCGCGTTTTTGTCGGCGCAACACGTATAGGGCCACTGCAGAAAAATCTGGTCGGACTTCAGTATAAGTATGGCAAGCAATTCTCGATTTATGGCGGACTCGAAACCACTGTATTGCTTTATCAGTATCAGGGCGAATTATATACATCCCAAAAATTCGGCCTCACTTACGGACTTAATGTGCACTTTTAATTATGGATAAATCATTGAAAAATATAGCCGCTATTCTGATCTTTGCGCTTACCGCAGGGCTGGCCGGGTGCGATTCGCCTCTGGATGTGCCGGCCAACCGCGTAAAGAAAGTAGTCGAGAAAAACCAGAACCCCGAAGACGGCTTGTCAATCTTTCCGGCTGTGCTCGATTTCGGTTACGTGGCGCGTGTGGATTCGAAGACCATGGGATTCCAGATAGCCAACACCGGCGACAATTCAGTAACTATAAATTCAATACTTCCAAAGACATACATGGACATGTACTTTGTGGATTACCCCCAGCTTCCGATCACACTGGGCCCAAAAGGAAGCGATTCCGCGAGTGAGTACATATCCATACAGTTCTCGGCACGCAATCTGGGCAAATTTACCGATACTCTCCGTTTCAACGGAAAACGAGAGCCATCTCTGGCGCTGAATGCTATAGTGCCCTCGGTATCCGTGGGCGATTGCCATTTTGGCGGCACCAGTATCGGCACCGACGCTTATGAAGCCGTGGACATTGTCAACCGCGGCGATTCGCCTGCCATTATTAATAAGGTTATAATCCAGGCCCCGGACAAATGCTTCAAATTTTTGTCGACTTTGCCGGTTGTGCTTTCACCGGGTGAATTCAAGAGGCTGATCGTGAGATTCTCGCCTGCCGAAAAGAAACAGTATAACGCTATACTGAAATTCGAGATCGAGTGCGAGGGTTATGTGCATGATCAGACCAAGCTTTCCGGCTACGGAATATAATTGATAATTTCGTAATGCACTTCGATTTTCTTATTTTTGCATATTATTACAAAAATGATGTGCGGAAATTATCATGAAAAAGCTGCTCGTTGCGCTATGCCTCGCTATATTTATATCTACTCCGATTTTTGCTCAGAATGACGATCCGCGGAATGCGTTTTCAGTAATCGTGAATTTCAATTTCCCGACCGGCGCTTTCGGCGACTTTTGGGGTAATGGCCTTGGGCTGGTCGCGGAATACGAGCGGCTGATCACCAACGAATTCTCCGCCGGCGCATCCATAGGATATTTATTCTGGATGCCCGAAACAGAGCCGCTTTCTGCGGAAATTCGATTCTCTGATATTCCGATTCAATTATTTATCAAATATTATTTCCCGTCGACAGGAAATTTCACTCCATATTTCATTATCGAGGGCGGGCTGCATAATACCGCCTCAACCACGACCTACGGCGAATACTCGCATTCGGACGACGGCGAGGATTTGGGGCTGGCGCCGGGGTTCGGGGTGCTGATGCCTGTGGGAAGCGGAGTGATGGTCAACGCATGCGCAAAATATACGACGATTTTTACAGAGGACAACAATACGACGCATTTCGGATTCAACGCAGGAGTGACTATTCCTTTCTGAGCGCATGGGACGTATTAAAAAAATAAAGCAGACCACTCACCAGGTGCTCCACACCGGAGTCGAGACGACTTCGTTTATATATTTTATAGATGATTATATAATCTCGGGGCTGATTGTGATGAATGTTATCGCAATCATCCTCGAATCGCTGGACTTTATATATAATCCATATCGTCCATATTTTTACGCGTTCGAGCTTTTCTCGGTAATCGTTTTTTCGATCGAATATATATTACGCATCTGGGTGGCGGATCTTCGCTGGCCTGAAATGCATCCATTCTGGGCGCGTGTGCGTTATATATTCTCATTTCTCGGACTGGTCGATCTAATGGCGATACTCCCCTTCTATCTTCCTATGTTTATCGCGATCGATCTGCGATTCCTTCGAATGCTGCGACTTCTGCGGCTTTTCCGCGTGTTCAAGCTGGCGCATTATTCCGAATCGATCCGCATGATCGGCACGGTAATCCGCAAGAAAAAACGCGAGCTACTGATAACCGTGCTCGCCACTTTTATGATAATCCTCGTCACCGCGACCCTGATGTACGAAATCGAGCACAAGGTGCAGCCGGACAAATTCCCCAACGTGCCGGCGGCTTTCTGGTGGGCGGTGGCAACTCTGACGACAATCGGCTATGGCGATGTGGTGCCGGTGACCGGCTGGGGTCAGTTCCTGGCGGCAATGACAGCGATATTCGGCATCGGGCTGGTGGCAATCCCCACAGGCATCCTGAGCATGGGATTCATGGAGGAACTGGACAAGCGCAAACGCGAAAAATCCGGCGAATATGATGAGGATGAATACGACCCCGAGTCAGCTTCAGACCATGAAGAATGCGATTTCGAATATTGCCCGTATTGTGGTAAAAAACTAAAAAAATAGCATATACGTGTTACCAATATATCTTTCACATTTTTCTCCTGCATTACTTTTTCACTGAATTCATAACCTAATTTATATTCCATTCATTAAATCGGAGGCTCTATGAAATCCCGATTCAAACTACTTCCTATCTTACTCCTCGTATTCACACTGTTAATACCCTCGAAAAATGTTAATGCCCAGAGCGAAGGGCAACGTCTTGCCTTCGGTTTCAATTACGGCCTGGTAAAATACTGGGGCGAATTCACCGACAACCAGTTCTGGTGGGGCGGCGATTTGTTCCTCAGATATAATATTCTGCCCGAACTCTCGGTGCAGGGTATGTTCGGACTGGCGAATATCCGCTATAAAACCAGTCAGGATGTTATTGATAAATATCCCGAATATTTTGGCGAAAATGCCCAGCAGGGAGATTTATACCCCGGAGTCCAGACCACTATAGAAGACAAAAACTCAGTCAGATTAATCAGTTACGAAATTTTTCTATCTTATAATCTATTTTCATCGGAATCATTTGTGCCATATATATTTGCCGGCGCCGGAATGGTCAATTTCGAACCACAGGCTGGCAATACCGGCTATGCCGGAGCGCTGCCGAATAATATCAAGGGCGAATACGACAAAAACCAGTTCGTTGTGCCTGTGGGTCTTGGATTCGAGGCATATCTGACCGACAATCTCGTGCTTAACGGACGCGGAACGGTTCGCTACACCGGCACTGACTATCTGGACGATTTTGCTCAGGAAGGCAGCGAGGATGATATATATATGACATTCGGCCTCGGAGTATCATATTATATATTAGGCGACGCCGACTACGACAATGACGGCCTCACAAACAGCCAGGAAAAGGATATCGGCTCTGATCCGCGCAATCCCGATACAGACGGCGATGGGCTTTCGGACGGCGAAGAGGTAGAGGTATATCGGACTAGTCCGCTTAAGCCCGACACCGACGGCGATAATCTGACCGATTATGACGAAGTTATTACTTATCATACCAATCCTACGCTCGCCGACAGCGATTCGGACAATTTGCGCGACGGCGAGGAGCTTGCACGCAAGACAGACCCGATGAATTCAGACACAGACGACGACGGGCTGATCGACGGCGATGAAGTCCATGAATATAAAACAGATCCTACAAAAATCGACACCGATGGCGATGACCTGACCGACGGCGACGAAATTCTTAAACACAACTCCAATCCAACCTCCTCCGATACCGATAATGACGGCCTCGATGACGGAGTCGAAGTGATTCAGTATAATACCAAGCCTTCGCTCGCCGATACCGACGACGACGGACTCAAGGACGGAGCCGAAGTTAACCGCCATAAGACCAATCCGACGGAAGCCGATACCGACGACGACGGACTCAAGGACGGCGACGAAGTTAATGACCACGGCACCGATCCCCTCAAAAAGGACACCGACGCCGACGGCCTCAAGGACGGCGACGAAATCCGCAAGCATAAGACCAACCCGCTGGTAATCGACAGCGACCGCGACGAGCTAAGCGACGGCGACGAGGTGCTGGTATATAATACCGATCCGAACAATCCGGATACGGACGGCGACAAGCTTAAAGACGGCCCGGAGATTAACCAGTATAAAACCGATCCGAATAAGCCCGACACCGACGCCGACGATCTGCCCGACGGCGAGGAAGTACTTACGTATAAATCCGATCCGCTGGTGGTAGATACCGACGCCGACGGCCTTACCGATGGCAACGAAGTAAACCGTACAAAGACCGACCCGACCAATCCGGATACGGACGGCGATAAGATTATCGATGGCGAAGACGCATGTCCGCACGTAGCCGGCGAACCCAGCGATGATCCGAAGGAAAACGGATGCCCGCAGCCTCCGAAGGTTGGCACCAAGACCGACTTCCCGGATATTAATTTCGTAGTTGATTCGGACAAATTCAACTTCGATATACCCGAAACCGATCGCAATCTGGCCAAACTGCTCGAATACGTTAAGCAGTGCGAGGGTCTTGCGATTATGATAGAGGGGCACGCCTCCGACGAGGGCGCCGAGGATTACAACCGCAAACTCTCCGAGCGCCGCGCCGAGCGCGTTAAGGAATGGCTATTGCGCCAGGGCGTCAATCCGGAGAAAATCACCGGCACCATCGGCTATGGCGAATCGCGGCCGAAGGTCAAGCCGCCCACAAAGGCTCAGATGAAGAAAATGACCGCCGAGGAAATCGAGGATATTCGTAGGCAGAACCGCAGAATAACAATCGAGGTCACCAAAACCTGCGGCGAGTAATTCTTCACGTGTATATAGATTATTATATACATAATTATATACATATGAATATGAATCCGGCCGTGGCAAATATCCGTTGCGGCCGGATTTTTAGATATAATCGCATTTTTGCAAGTAATTTTTTGCTTTTTATCGAAAAAGTGAATAAATTGGACAACCAAAGGCTTCTTTATTCGTGAAAAATAAAGGAAAGAGAGCAATATGCCGGTAAACTATATCCCGCTCATATTAATGATTATAATCGGATTTGCCACCGCGATGATATTTATGATATTAAGCGAGTGGCTCGGAGCACGCCGCGCAACCTTCCAGAAACTAACAACTTACGAAAGCGGACTATTCCCAATGGGCAGCGCGCGCAATCGTTTTACTGTTAAATTCTACCTGACGGCAATGCTCTTTTTGCTGTTCGATATCGAGATCGTCTTCATGTATCCCTGGGCGATCACGCTTACCGAAACAGGGGCATCCGGCCTTGTGGCGATGATTCTCTTTATCGTGTTGCTGCTCGCCGGATATATTTATGTAGTCAAGAAAGGAGCTCTCGAATGGGATTAGACGAAACTCTGAAATCGCAAGGCTTTCTGACCACCACGGTCGAAGCTGTTATAAAATGGGCGCAGAAAAACTCCATATGGCCGATGCCGCTCGGGGTATCCTGCTGCGCAATCGAAATGATGGCATGGGCCAGCTCGCGCTACGACGTGTCGCGGTTCGGCTCGGAGGTATTCCGCATGACGCCGCGCCAGAGCGACCTTCTGGTGGTGGCCGGCACCGTTACCTATAAAATGTCGTGGGTGGTGCGCAAAATTTACGACCAGATGCCCGACCCCAAATGGGTGATGGCCATGGGCGTATGCACCTCGACCGGCGGCATCTACCGCACCTATTCGGTGGTGCAGGGCATCGACCAGTTTCTGCCGGTCGATGTATATGTGGCCGGGTGCCCGCCGCGCCCGGAGAACCTGATCCAGGGCCTTATGAAAATACAGGACAAAATCGGCACCACACACCGCCCGGACATAGTCAACTTTGGGCGCGACGTATCGAAAACCCCGCATCAGGAACTGGTGCCAATAGGCAAATAAAACGTAATATATATAATAAATATAATAACCACAGGCTCCGTCAGCAATGACGGAGCTTTTTTATAATAATAAAATATATGTTGCAATATATCTATTTTATTATTATATTTTCAGGGAAGCAAAAGCTTCAAGTAATAATATTAATCAACTTCCCCGAAGGAGTATTTATGAAAAGGTATCCTATCCTATCCTATCCTATCCTATCCT
>CAZEMR010000015.1:0-23751 GCA_964513465.1 uncultured Hyphomicrobiales bacterium | reverse complement strand
TATCCTATCCTATCCTATCCTATCCTATCCTGCTCATTGCGGCAGCGATGATGTTAGTTGCAGCAGAAAAAGCTGAAGGGCAGACAACCTGGCCTACTTGCGCCGATTGTCCTTCTTCAACATGGACAACCAAAAGTGATTCAGTCCGAGTCGATGATACATGTAAAGTATTAGTCACTTACAATATCAGGCGAGATACCTGCAACAATAACTTTGACATTTCTATTTATCAAGTTTACATGGATAGCACTTCCTGCGGCCATTGTAACTTTTCATTAATAATGAAAAAAATAATAGATGATCTTTTAACTCGAGCTTTCACTACAGACGAGATTTTCACTTCACCCAGACCCACAATTGGCACTCATTTCATTAGAATGATTACACCTAGTTGCTGGAGAGAGGTTATTGTCGGAACTGACAGGAGACTTGCTCCATGCTCTGATGAAGAATGTTGCATTGTTGAATATGATTGTGCAATTATGAAAGATCATTATTCCTATCCTCCAGCGACTCATGTTGTTGTCATTAATCAGGCAAATGACCTTCTTAACCCTCCTTGTCCCCCGCATGTATCACCAGAATGTGATGAAAAATGTGATGAGATGAAATTAACGGAAGGCAGAAAAATCGGGCCGTATTCATTGTATGATCCTACCTCGATTGAGTATCAATCAGAAAATGAAGAAATCGCAATCAAACCAAATCCGACGAGCAATATACTTAGTGTAGGAATAAACGATAAATTAAATACAAATGTAATTATTGAAATATACTCTATAGAAGGAGTACAAATCATAAAACAGGAATTCGAAAATGAAGATATCACAATAGACGTTAGCAAATTCTCACCGAGCTATTATATATTAATATTAAAATTCAATGGAAGAGTTTTTTATGAAAAAATTATTATTCAGGAATAATAACAGGAAGTATATATGAAAACATCTATTTATATAATTAATATATTATTGGTTTGTATTCTTAGCAGCCCGGATTCAATTTCTAAGACATTCTTGAAGGATTCAACTATCCGAGATACTTATGTGCTGAGTGAATCCAAATGGCAACCAAATACCTTTTGGACTTACTATTACAATGCTTCGAATTTATTACAGACAAACATAAAGTATTCATATTCATCAAATACAATCATTCCTGAAGTCAAGGATTCTTCCATATATGACTCTCATAATAGAATCGTTTATCAAATAATCATTACGGTGGATGACTTGTTTTCGATACCTCCATCATGGAAAAATCAAACAAGATACGTTTTTGAATATTCCGGGGATGGGTATACAAAAACAAAACAGTCGTGGGAATTGATACTCTCATATGAATGGGTGGATAAACATAAGATGGTATATAAAACCGATCAAAATGGGAATATCATTTCTACTCATTCCATGGGATGGAGTCAGGAAAAAGAGGAATGGAATAGTGTTTATAGAGATTCTGTTATTTTTGATGAATATGAGAACGTAGATTCTACATATCTTTATATTTGGAACGATGAAAAGGAAGAATGGATCGATTATCAGGTTTATTTTCACGAGAATACATACGAAAATGGTCATCTGACAGAACGAATTGTAAACCTTGCGACCGACACTGGCGGCAGGCCTGTTTCGAAAAGCTATTTTACTTACTATCAGGACTCGCTTGCCTCCGAGGAGCACTACCAATTCAGCGGCGAATACAAAAAAGCCCGCAAAACTACTTATGAATATGACGAGCACATGAATCTTATCACGGAAACCACATATCTTCCGAACAGCGAAGACGAGTGGGAGCCAAAGGAGCGTTTTCGGCATATTTATTCCTCCGTCACTTCCGTAGCGCAGCAGCCGGCGGAAACAGCCCGCGCCCGGATATATCCCAACCCCGCCAGCGACGCGCTGAAGTATGAAATCGCTGCCGGCGAATTCGGCGAATACGCAATCAAAGACATCGCCGGACGGACGGTCGCCCGTGGCCCGATCGCCACGCCGCAGGGCGAGATCGACATACGCGGCCTCGCGCCGGGAGTTTATTTCATCCGATTCATTTCCGATATAAATATATATAATCTGAAATTTGTGAAGTCAGAATAAAAAAAGGGCTGCATCCTAACCCAGTTGAAAACGATTTGAATATAAAAATTTTGACCGAATTAAATACAAATGTCGATGTTGAGCTGTTTACTTTAGAGGGAATGAAAATATTTAATTCCGAATTTCATTCAAGTAGTTTTAATATTGATTTAAGCAGTTACCAGTCTGGTTATTATACAATAATCATTAAATTCAACAATATTGTTCATACGGATAAAATACTTATTCATAAATAATAATATTAATGGAAAGAAGATTACTATGAAATATATTTTTTCAGGATTTTTGTTGTTTTGGATTAGCTTTTTATCCTGTTCCGAATCCCATGCCTTTTTTTTGAGGGATACGACCTATACGGATGTGTACAATAATTCCTCATGGGAATTAAATGGTTTTTATACTTTCCATCACAATGAAATGGGTTTACTTGATACAAACACACGAATAGCTTCAAAAAATGATTCCTTGACTCCCATTAGAAGAGATTACTTTTCATACGATGAATATAATCGTGTTTCGGTTCAAACTCATGAAATCTGGGACACAAGGTTCACTTATCCAATTACCTGGACTAAACAGCACAGATACGTTTTTGAATATTCCGGGGATGGGTATACAAAAACAAAACAGTCGTGGGAATTGATACTCTCATATGAATGGGTGGATAAACATAAGATGGTATATAAAACCGATCAAAATGGGAATATCATTTCTACTCATTCCATGGGATGGAGTCAGGAAAAAGAGGAATGGAATAGTGTTTATAGAGATTCTGTTATTTTTGATGAATATGAGAACGTAGATTCTACATATCTTTATATTTGGAACGATGAAAAGGAAGAATGGATCGATTATCAGGTTTATTTTCACGAGAATACATACGAAAATGGTCATCTGACAGAACGAATTGTAAACCTTGCGACCGACACTGGCGGCAGGCCTGTTTCGAAAAGCTATTTTACTTACTATCAGGACTCGCTTGCCTCCGAGGAGCACTACCAATTCAGCGGCGAATACAAAAAAGCCCGCAAAACTACTTATGAATATGACGAGCACATGAATCTTATCACGGAAACCACATATCTTCCGAACAGCGAAGACGAGTGGGAGCCAAAGGAGCGTTTTCGGCATATTTATTCCTCCGTCACTTCCGTAGCGCAGCAGCCGGCGGAAACAGCCCGCGCCCGGATATATCCCAACCCCGCCAGCGACGCGCTGAAGTATGAAATCGCTGCCGGCGAATTCGGCGAATACGCAATCAAAGACATCGCCGGACGGACGGTCGCCCGTGGCCCGATCGCCACGCCGCAGGGCGAGATCGACATACGCGGCCTCGCGCCGGGAGTTTATTTCATCCGATTCATTTCCGATATAAATATATATAATCTGAAATTTGTGAAGTCAGAATAAAAAAAGGGCTGCACATATCAGATATGCAGCCCTTAATTATTTATATATCAGGCGATTAATACCAGTCCATATCCTCGCCGTTTTGTTCCATATCGCGGCGGCGGCGCTCTTCTTTATAATTATTGAATTTATACTGGATATTCAGCATTACGGTCTGGCCCTCGCGCCGGAAGCTGTTGTAGGTGCGGAATCCGGGGCCGCTTTCGGTGAATATTCGGGCGCGGTTGCCGGTGACGTCGTCCAGCGAAAGCGAAAACGAGAGGTTGCGGTCGAGCATCTCGTAGCGGAGCCCGGTGTTGATCATATAGAATTCCTCGCGCTCACCCTGCGATGTGATTGTGGGCGCCTGGTAGTACGACATTACCTGCAGCTTCAGATTGTCGATAATCACGAAGTCGGAGAAAAACCGAAAGTTCCAGGTATTTGTCGAAGTCTCGGCGTCGGCGCTTACAATATCCCCCGCGATCGAATAGCGATAGTAATTACCGACGAGGTTGAGATTCATCCAATCCCAGGGGCGGTAATTCCATGAAAATTCGAGGCCGAACGAGGATTCGCTGCCGAGATTCTCGATGCGGTGAATTATCACGCCATTGGTATCGAGCCGTGAAACGCGGTCGAATTCGTTGGTTGTTTTGCGGTAGTAAACCTCCGAAGAAATCCATGATTTTTCGAAATTCTTCTGCATTCCGATTTCGTATGAATCGGTGTATTCCGGCTCCAGCTCGGGGTTTCCGACGTGGTATGTATATCGGTCGCGATAGCTCGGGAACGGATCGAGGAATCGTCCGCGGGGGCGGTGGATTCTGCGGCTGTATCCACCCATCGCCTGGTAGCCCTCGCCGAATTTGGTGGAAAGGTGCAGTGTCGGGAACCAGTCGATGCGGTCGATATTGTATTCGCGGTTTTCCGCTGCTATTCCGATAGTGCGGTCTGTATATTCGGCGCGAAGTCCGAGCTGGTAATTGATTGAAAATAATTGAGATGCGAACTGGGCATAGGCGGCGTAGATTCCGCGATCGAAGTCCATCGCATTGCTGAAGCGGTCGCTGAATACCCATTCTCCGGTGGTGGTATCGAGCATATCGAGCGAGAAGTCTTCTTTTTCTGCGTCGATACGGGTCTGGAGTCCGGCTTCGAATTTTGTAAATTCATTAAATGGCAGGACATAGTCGAGCTGCAAGCGATAGCTGTCCTCCAAGCCGGTTTCGCCGCTTCTGACTCCGGAGAGTGGGTCGGTGATGTCGCCGCCAAAGCTGTCGTTATACATTTCGCGCTGCATGTCCTCGCCCATATTATCGTTATATGAATAATAAGCAAGGAAATCGAGCTTCTGTCCGATATCGTCGATCAGGTAATTCAGGCTATAGCTCAGGCTGTAATAGTCGCTGTTGCGACTGATCAGGCTTCTGCTCGAGGAGTAATACCCTTCGGGATCAATGCTTTGATAAAAATGCGAGTTACCGTTGTGCAAGCGCTGGAATTCGTGTGTTCCATAGCGTCCTTCGATATTCATCGACAGCACGTCCGACGGGTGGTATTCCACTCCGCCGTTGACGGAATATCCGCTGTGCAGAAATCTGCCATTGCCATTTGTGATCAGGAAATTCGTGGTGTCGCCAAAGAATGTTTCGCGCTCGAATGCGCCATTGCCACGGAAATAGCGGCTCTGATAATTGCCGCCGAGCACCACATTGAAATCGCCAATGCCGAGCGTGGTTTTGAAATCGATGCTGTATTTATCATTCGTTCCGATCGAGAGTCCGGTGAATCCGCTGACCCCTTTGAGCGTGCGCTCTTTTAGTACGATATTAATAATGCCTGCCAGTCCGTCCGGATCGTATTTTGCCGACGGATTTGTGATTAACTCTATGTGTTTTATGCTGCTTGCCGGAATCTGCTGGAGCGCGTCGGTGCCGCCCAATACGCTGGGCTTCCCGTTAATAAATACGGTGTAATTCGTGCTGCCGCGGAGAGTTACGTTACCCTCGATATCGACATTGATCGACGGTACCCTCTCGAGCGCCTCGGCAGCGGTCTGCCCTGCGGATAGCACATCGTTTTCGATATTCACAATCTTGCGATCGACGCGGTATTCGACTTTCTCGCGCTCGGCTTCGACGGTGACTTCGCCCGTCCTTACAGACCTGGGCAAGACTTCGATGGTGCCGAGATCAACCGTCCGGCGGCGCGGCAATACTCCCACGCTGTCGATAATTTTATCTTCGAATCCGATGAATTTGACGGTTACGTAAAATCCGCCGAATGGCAGCTCATCGACCGTGAAATTGCCTTGCTCGTCTGCGATTGCGCCGGATACGAGCGCGGAATCCTTCATGCTGTTGACGAATACGTTAGCCAGCGAAAGCGGCTTGCCGTCGTCCTCGTTGATTACCTTACCTTTGATTACTCCGACTCGCATATTGCGGAGCTGTTCGCGATTTGGCTGCTGCGCCGTAAGCGCTTGTGATATAAAAATAATAGCTATTGCTGCAATTTTAAAAAATCTCATTTTGGTCTCTCTTCCCCGAATTTATTTCATTTGCCGAATATATAATATTAAGACAATAAATTTTTAAAATAGTTTAATCATGAAAAGCATTATTAAAAAAAAGACTCCGCCGCATTTTGGCGGAGCCTGTATCTGATTGATTTTATTCCGTTTAAATACCGGAGATAGTCATCCCGTCAATTCGAATTGTGGGGCCGGAAACCGAGCGCCGGAAGTCATTATCGTTGCCGATCATTACGATATTGCTGAGCATATCGCCAAGATTGCCGGAAATCGTGACCTCGGCCACCGGGTGCACGGGCTCGCCGTTTTCGATCCATACACCGAATGCGCCTTTGGAAAAATCGCCCGTGGTGCTGTTGGTGCCCTGGCCGATGGTCTTGGTCAGCAGCAGTCCGCGGTCGACCGAACGATAAATCTCTTCGGGAGTGCTTGAGCCATTCTCGAGGAAGAAGTTGGTCGGGCCGCCGTCGTGGCCGTTGGATTTCATGTCGAGCTTGCGCGCGCTGTAGGTATCGAGCAGATAATTTTCGAGCTTGCCACTGCGGATGACATACATTTTGCCGGTCGGGACGCCTTCGCTGTCGAACGGGCGTGTGCCGGGGCCTTTTGGGATAAGTCCGTCGTCGATTACATTCACATTTGCCGCGGCAATCGCGCTGCCGATTTTTCCGGCAAGGAATGACTGCTCCATATATATATTATGACCGGAAACGCACTGTGTTAAATACGACATAAGCGCGGACGTCATATTGGGGTCGAATATTATTGGTGCTTTCTGAGTCTTGATCTTTTTTGCACCGAGAAGCTGTGTCACTCGCTGAATCGCTTTTGCAGAGATGTGCTCGGTATTGCCCAGATCTGCGTAGTGATGCGCACTGTCCCACCATCCGTCCTCGAACATATTGCCGTCCTCGCCGGCCTGGATAAATACGCTGGCCGAGCAGCCGGTCTGCGCATAAGAATTCGCAAACCCCTTGGAATTAGCAAGATAGCTTGAGTAATCATTTGTTGAGAAAGACGAACCGCTGGAATTTTTCACGCGTGGATCGGCCAGGCAGATTTTCTCGAGTTTCATCGCTGTTGCGATTTTTTTCTCGGGAGTAATTTCGTTAACTGCCGGATCGTAAAGCTTTAAACTGCCGACATTTACATCGAGCGGACTAAATTCCGGAAGCGCCGCATATGGGTCTTTGCTGGTGTATTGGGCGCGCTTGATTGCGTTATCGGCAATTTTGTGAAGCGCGTCTTCGGAAAGGTCGGAACTCGTTGCGGTTGCTACCTTTCCGTCGATTATTACCTTGAGCGAGAGGCCGGTCGATGAGGCTTCCTCGAGGCGTTCGATTTCCTGATTGCGTACATCGACATTAAATTTCTTTGAATTGCCTATGGTTACCTGCACTTCGCCAGCGCCTTTTTTCTGTGAATATTTAACAAGGTCTTCGGCGATTTTCATCAGTTTCGGATCGGTTTTCATGCTATACCTCCCACTGTCATTTTCTTAATTCGTAAAGTCGGGGTTCCGGCTGTGACCGGGACGCTCTGGCCATCCTTGCCGCAGGTTCCGAGGAAATACCCCATGTCGTTGCCGACCATGTCGATGTCTTTCATTATACCGATATTGGATCCGATAAGTGTCGCATTTTTAAGGGGATAGGCCAGCTTGCCGTCTTCGATCATATAGCCCAGATTGATCGAGAAAGTGAATTGGCCGGTGTTGTTAACCATTCCGCCCTGGTATGAAATCGCGTAGAATCCCTTTTTGACCGAGCCGATGATTTCCTCGGGGTCGTGGTCGCCACTGGCCAGCACCGTATTATTCATGCGGGGTATGGGCGGATTGCGGAAGGATTCGCGGCGGCCGTGGCCATTGGGTTTGGTGCCGAGCATTTTGGCAGCGAGCCTGTCGTTCAGGTAGCCTACGAGCTTGCCGTTTTCGATCAGCGGAACGTTTTCGGTTACGACGCCTTCGTCATCTATGTTCAATGATCCCCGGTAGTTAGGGATGGTCGCATCGTCATAAATCGTTACCATTGGGCTGGCAACTTCCTTGCCGAGTTTGTCCCACATGAGCGATGTTTTCTTCCATGCGCCGTCGCCTTCGAGCGGGTGGCCGACTGCTTCGTGGATCATCACGCCGGACTGGTCCTTGCTGAGCACGACAGGCATTTCGCCGGCCGGTGCATCCTTGGCCGAGAGCAATATCACAGCCTCTTCCGAGGCTTTGCGGCCGATTTCCTCGGGGGATTTTTCGGATAAATAGAATGCCATGCCAACGCGGCCTCCGGCGTTGCTGTAGCCGGTTGCTTTTTTGCCGTTTTCCTCGGCGGTCGAGCTTACCATAAGCCGCGCCTGGGGCCGCACATCGGAGATCAGCAGGCCCTCGCTGTTGGCGATAGTGACGTACTGGATTTCGTCGGCGAGGCTGACCGATACTTTTTTCACGCGATTGTCATGATTAATCGCCTTGTCGTATGCGCGCCGGATCAGCTCTATCTTTTCGGCAATCTCTGCTTTGTCGAACGGCGTTTTGACTTTATAAAAATCGCGCTTGAGCGGCTTTTCGGTCAGATCGGCTGCGTTGACTTTAGCGCCGCTGCTGGCAATGGCTGCGGCGGACTTAGCGGTCTCGATAATTTTCTCGAGATTCATATCGTTGGTATAGCCGAATCCGGTCTGGCTGCCCTTTAATACGCGCACCCCCACTCCCATGGCGATGCTTTCGGACGAGCTTTTGATAATATCCTCGCTCATCCGTACGGAATTTGAAATATTATATTCGAAGAATAAATCGGCGAAATCCCCGCCCTTGCTGAGCGCGGCTTTCAGGATTTTCTCCATGTCTTCTTTCGTAAGGCCATAAATATTTTCACTCATAGCGGTGTCTCCCGATTGGGAGCACCCGCCGAGAAATGGGCTCAGCCATAGTCCGCTGGTCATCACAGCGCCGGCGCCGAGGCCGCATTTCTTCAGGAATTCTCTGCGGTTTTCCTTCATTTTTTAGCTCCGAATTTCAATAAAATATAAGTCAGCAATATTATATATACGCTCCTTAAAACAAAATGATTCAAAATTATTAATTTTTTTCGCAATTCTTGTAAATTAGGGACGATAATCCTATTTTGCAATTTTTAGATATTCCTAAATTATTTTTATCTAAAAATTAATAATAATATCTGAAACAATATAATTCTAATCGGAGGTCATTTAAATTGAAAGACTTAAGTAAAAAATCGATCGCAACCCGGTGTGTGCACGCCGGGACAAAAGAAGACCAGTATGGTTCGGTAGTAACGCCTATTTACCAGGTTTCGACTTTTAAATTCGAGAACGCCGACCACGGCGCACGCTTGTTCAAAGGCGAAGAAGAGGGATATATCTATACCCGTATGCGCAACCCCACCGTCGAAGCCATGGAAGACGCTGTGGCAGCGCTCGAGGGCGGAGCCAAAGCTCTCGGATGCGGCAGCGGTATGGCGGCCACGCACACAATTTTCATGGCCGAACTCAAGGCCGGCGACCACGTGGTCTGCAGCGAAGCGGTTTACGGGCCGACATCAACATTGCTCGATAATGTCCACGGCAAATTCGATGTGGAAGCCACTTTTGTGGATACGAGCGATCTCGATCAGGTCAAAAATGCGATGAAGCCCAACACAAAGGTCGTATTTGTAGAAACCCCCGGCAATCCCACGCTTGTGATGAGCGACCTTGCCGCAATCGCCGAAATCGCCCACAAAGGCGGCGCCAGGCTGGTTGTCGACAATACCTTTATGAGCCCGGTGCTGCAAAATCCTTTCGAATTCGGAGCCGATGTGGTGATGCACAGCATGACCAAATTCCTCAACGGCCACGCGGATGTGGTGGCCGGCATCATCGTAATCAAGGACGAGAAGGATTATCCGAATTACCGCAAAACCCTTAACCAGGTGGGCGGCACGATCGATCCGTTCAATTCTTTCCTCGTGCATCGCGGCCTGAAAACTTTGAAGCTGCGAGTGGACAAGCAGACCGAAAGCGCTATGAAGGTGGCTGAATACCTCGATAATCACGAGAAAGTCGAATGGGTCAGCTTTCCCGGTCTTAAGAGCCATCCGCAGTATGAGATCGGCAAAAAGCAGATGAAGGGCTTTGGTGCAATGATCTCGATCGAGCTTAAAGGCGGAATCGAAGCGGGTAAGATATTGATGAATAACGTCGAATTACTCCAGCTCGCGGTCAGCCTGGGCGGAGTGGAATCGCTGATTCAGCACCCGGCATCGATGACCCACGCAGCGATGAACAAGGAAACACGCGAAAAGGCCCACATTACCGATGGGCTGGTACGTATTTCTGTTGGTATCGAGGATGTCGATGAGATAATCGCCGGACTCGAGGCCGGCCTTTCGAAGATATGATGAATCAATCGGTTTTTGAATCAAGAGGCGGGTCTCAGCGGGGCCTGCCTCTTTTTTTAATATCTGCCTTCCGCGCAACGGGCTAAAGCCCGTTGTTGCAAATGGTTGGCCGGTCATTAGCTGCAACGGTGGGCTTCGGCACTCTGCCGATCCTTGAGGCCCGCCTGCGGCGTGCCACTGCAAGCTTTTTCGAAGCAGTCTCTCTTCGCCGGATTTTGGAATGAGATTGCTTCGTCGCTGGCGCTCCTCGCAATGACGCGCAACCGCAATATTATCAGATACTTACTGTGCCATTGCAAGCTTTTTCGAAGCAGCCCCTATCCAAAAATTCCTGATTTGAAATTCCTGATTTGAAATTAATTTCGGAGCTCCCTATTCTGCTTTGGGAACTTCGTAGCCCATTTTCTTGAGCCAGTTGCGCACCTGGTTATAGGTGGAATCACGCTTGCGCGAAACTTTGAGGTATTCCTGAAAATCGAGCGCGGCGTCGTCGTTTTTGCCTTCGGTGCGGAATGCAATGCCTCGATTGAGATATGCCTGTGCAAATTCCGGATCGATCTCGATAGCCAGCGTAAAGTCCTCGAGCGCTTTTTTGTAGTGGCGCATCTTGGTGAAAGCATTGCCACGGCCGATATATGCCTGCATGAATTTCGGATTGATATTAATCGCGCGGCTATAGTCCTTGATCGCCTCGCGATGCTGCCCCAGCGCGGCGTTTGCGTTGGCGCGTCCGAAAAATGCCGTAGGCATACGAGGATTTAACTCGATCACCTTGTCGTAATCCAGAATTGCCTCGATATATTTTTTTGAATAATAGAAGGCATTTGCGCGATTATAATATACATTGGCCATATTAGACGGCTCGAGGGTGATAGCGCGGTCGTAGTCCTTGATCGCCTGCTCGTAGTCCTTCAGCGCATAGTAAGCAATGCCGCGGTTGTTGAACGCCTCGGCCTGGGTGGAATCGAGATCGATAACGGCGTCGTATTCGCGGATGGCCTTTTCGTATTCCTTCATCAGGCTATAGACAAGTCCGCTGTAGTTATGCGCAATCAGCGAATTTTTATTGATATTGATCACCCGCTGGTAGTCGTCGAGCGCCTTTTTGTAGTTCTGCATGTGGCTGAATGCGATTCCTCGGGAGATATAGGCCTGCTCGTTCTTGGGGTCGATTGCGACCACCTGCGAGTAGTCCTCGATTGCCTTTTCGAATTCGCGGCGACGGAAATAAACATTTGCGCGGTTGAGAAAAGTTTGCTGATACGAAGGATTCATTTCGGCGGCCTGGTCATAATTTTCGATGGCTGCGTCCAGATCGCCCATAGCTGCCATGCAAAGCCCGCGTTTATAATAAGCGAATGAGAAATCGGCATTTATCTCGATTGCTTTGTCGAAATCCTCGAGCGCTTTGTCGTATTGCCGAAGCTCGAGGAACGATGAACCGCGCTTGAAATACGCAAACGAAAAATGCGGATTGAGCACAATCGCATTGTTAAAATCGGTGATTGATTCCTTGAATGCATCGAGCGATGCGAGCGCAACGCCCCGCTTGAAATAAGCGAATGCCGCGCGTGGATTCAGATCGATTGCGCGGGAATAGCATTCCACAGCTTTCTGAAAATCCTGAGACTTACTGAATTGGTCGCCACGATCGACCCATTCTTCTGATGATGATATTGTTGATTGCTTGCCCATACTAGCTTTTTGTTAATATCCAATATATTTTTTTTGAATTAATTGAAAAATAAGAAATTTTGCAAAAACAATTAAAGGGATTTAACAAATTTCTTAAAATTGCCATAAATTCCGCAGGGATTCGTCGAAAGGCTAATATATATAAAGATAAAACGTTTTTATTATTTTATATCGGCATTTCTTTCCGGATAATTACAGGATAATCGAAATTATGAAAAAAACTGCACTTGTGACCATTGCACACGGCACCGAGGAAATCGAAGCTGTTACCATTATCGACGTGCTGCGGCGCGCTTCTGTCAGTGTCCGCACCGCCGGCGCCAACGACATCGTCACCTGCTCCCGCGGCATTAAGATTATACCTGACGTGCTGCTTGACAATATCGACCGGGACGAACTTTTCGATGCAATCGTGCTTCCCGGCGGAATGCAGGGCATGGAGAATCTGACTGCCAATTATCATCTGGCAGAAATTATCAGCAATCATATATATAACGAACGGCTGATCTGCGCTATCTGCGCTGCGCCAGTGCTGCTGGCCGATCATAAATTCTTACCGGAGAATGCTCGCATCACAAGCCACCCCTCGGTGCGGCCCCAGCTTAAGCGTTTCGATTATTCGGACGACCGGGTGGTCGAGCACGAGAATCTGATCACCAGCCGCGGCCCCGGCACAGCGATGGAGTTCGCCTTAGCAATAGTCAGACGGCTTGCGGGTGAAGAAATCAGCGAAAAGCTTGCTAAAGATATGATACATCAATAATTTTGTTTAATTAAAAAATATAATTTTGCATTATGGATATGGATGAAAAAACAACTGCTAAATTTCTTATCAGCGGCACTGTCCAGGGCGTCGGATTCCGGTATTTTGTATACCAGAATGCCAGGCCTCTGGGAATTACCGGATATGCCAAAAATCTGGCAGATGGCCGGGTAGAAGTCATAGCCGAAGGCAATACCGCCGACGTCAAAGAGTTCGAAAAAAAACTGAAGCAAGGACCAGGCAATGCGCATGTAGACAATGTCCGCCACGAATTTGAAGAATACCGGAATAAATTCAGCGGTTTCGATATTTATTAATCCGCAATCGATACATATTATGAAGCCACATTTTTCCGCCAGCATCATACTTCTATTGATAACAGGGATTGTCTTATTAAGCAGGCCTGCCTATGCAGGCTCTGCCGGCGATGGCAAACCGACCGTAGCGCTCGTGCTCAGCGGGGGCGGCGCCCGGGGGTTTGCTCAGATCGGGGTTATCGAAGAGTTATTCGAAGCGGGCATCGAGATCGATTATATCGTGGGCACGAGTATCGGCAGCATAATTGGCGGGCTGGCATCATGCGGCTATTCACCCCGACAGATCGATTCGATTGTTACTAATGCCGACTGGAAAACCCTTATTTCGTTCTCTGAGCAGAAAGAAAGAAGCAATCTCTTTCTCGATCAGAAGAGTCTTTACGACAGAAGTATAGCCACTGTGCGCTTCAAGAATTTCAAATTGGTAATGCCCGAAGCCATTTCCGTCGGCACCAATTTCAATTCATTTCTGCAAAAGCTTATATGGAATGGCATTTATAAAGCAGACGGCGATTTCGACAATCTGAAATATCCTTTCCGGTGTGTGGCAACCGACATAGTCATGGGCAAGAGCGTTTCGCTCGGCTCTGGCAATCTGGCACGCGCAATCAGGGCAAGCGCAGCAATTCCGCTGCAGTTCTCGCCTGTGCGAATAGATTCGATGGTGCTGGTGGACGGGGGGCTGATGGCAAATATCCCGATCGACGCCGCACGGGAATTCAGTCCCGATATAATTATCGCAATCAATACCGTATCGCCGCTGCTTGAGCCCGATGAGCTAAACACACCGTGGAATATCGCCGACCAGGTGGTCTCGATTATGATGATGCACTTCAGCGAGCGGCAGCTTAATCAGGCGGATATTCTGATCCAGCCGGAAATTTTTCAACACAGCAATATGGACTTCACCCATCTGGATACTCTGATCGAACAGGGTCGTCTCGCCGCGCGGAAGTGTATGCCGATTATCCGCCGCGCAGTAAACGAATTCGACGGCGGCAATTCATCAACCGTCAGCTCAAACAACAGCCCGGCAATAAATCCGAAAATCGAAAACATTAGCAAATCAGAATCGGACAATCCGATTATCAATAATATTTCCGTCAAAAATCGCAGCGGCGAACGATACCCTGAGCTTTCTGCATGGATGACCGCTAAATTCGCCGGTGAAGATTATTCCGAAATAAATATCAAACGCGCTGACGAAGCGCTGCTCGGGTATTTTCGTGACAAAGGCCTTTCATTTGCTGATATTTCGGACAGAAGTTTCGCAATGGGCGGGCTCGAATACTCCGTCACTCCCGGTTATATCAAGTCGATAAACATAATTGGCAATGAAGCTGTGCGCGATTTTATGATACTCCGCGAGCTCAATTTCAAAGTCGGCGACCCGGTGCGAGCCGAGGATATAGCCCGCGCATGGGATAATCTGACCGCAACCGACCTTTTTTCCGATGTGGTCATTTCTCTCGATCGCAATCCTTATTCCGGAAATGTGGATGTCAATATCAACGTAAAGGAAGCCGGCACCCAGATGATTCGAATCGGCGCGCGTGCTGATAACGAATACAATCTGCGTGTGGGAGTCGATCTCGTTCAGGAGAATTTGTTCAATGTGGGGGCGCGCTTCACCGCACGGCTGATGCTCAGCGATCGGCTTAAGGATTATTCGCTCAATATGCAGAATCCTCGTATTCTGAATTCGCTGATGAGCTATTCTCTGAGTGGATATTATCGCCATCATCTTTTATATCAATACGAGGAAAAGCGCGATTATGCCGATGCCGGCTTCGAACGGCTTCAGACCTCCGAGCTCATTCAGGAACGCTATGGCGCAATCCTCTCGATCGGCACCCAGACCGAGCGCAAGGGCCAGCTATTTGCGGATTTCCGGTTCGAGCGCCAGCGGTATTTCCGGCTCGATTCGATGCGCAATCCTTTCTATTTCCTTTCGACAGTCCGCGCCGGCGGGATATTCGACACCGAGGATCACGCCGATTTTGCACGCAGCGGACGGCGGCTCGAACTCAGCCTCGAGACCACGTTGTTCCATTCGCAGAAATCAATAGGATTCTCCAAAGCCACCTTCAAATACCGCTCGAATCATACCTTCGGGCCGCATACTTTTATCCCGGCGCTATGCTTCGGATTTGCAGACGAAACACTCCCCCTTCCCGAATTTTATAATATGGGCGGCCAGGACAATTTCTACGGAATGCGTATGCACGAAGACCGCGGTCGCCAGATTGCGCAGGCTTCGCTGGGCTATAGCAACAAGCTGCCATTCGATCTGTTCTTTGATACCTATGTATTCGCCCGCTACGATCTAGGCGCAGTATGGGGCAAACCCGAGCAGATCCGCTTTGGCGACCTCAGGCATGGAATCGGCGGCGGACTTGCGCTCGATACCCCGCTGGGGCCGGCAAAATTCTCGCTCGGCCGCAGCTTTTTCCTCTCCGAAAATATAAACGGAATAATGTGGGGTCCCCTGATGGCCTATTTCAGTATTGGCATGAATTTGGGAGAAAATTAATTTTTTTGTGGATTTGATGCTTCAAATGTTTATATTATATACAATGAATAATCAGAGCAGCATCGCCCCCCTGCAACCGACTCACAATAATTGCTAATTATTACGATTTATTTCGAATAAACTAAATAAAACCGAACTTTCGGGTGATTGCCCGGCGTTTGGTCAAAACATGCAAATAATTATTTCGTCATAAATTTATCAAACTATTTCCGGAGAGGTTATGCCAGTTATTACGGTTTTCGGGAGCGCGCAATGCTCCGCAGAGTCTTTTGAATACAGAGCCGCCGAATTGCTCGGCCAGCTGCTCGGCGATAACGGATTCGATGTGGCCACCGGCGGATACGGCGGCGTTATGGAGGCTGCGCTCAAAGGGGCTTCCGGCGCAGAGGTCAGGCGGATCGGAGTTACAACCCCCGAGCTTAAATCCCGCACGCGCAATGATTTCGTCGGCGAAGAAATCGTCGCAAATACGTATTTAAAACGCCTCGAAACTCTCGTGAACATCGGAGATGCATATGTTGTGCTTCCCGGCGGTACGGGCACTCTGATGGAGCTCGCCGCCACGCTGACGCTCCGCGGCAAGCATTTGATACCGCCAAAGAAAATTATTTGTTTCGGCGAGCAGTGGAATGAGGTTATACAAACCATGGCGTTTTATTCGGAGCGCACTCTGGATTTTTTCGAGCTGCTCGACTATGTGGACAAGGTCGAGGAAGCCATTGAATTGCTTACAGATATAAAAGATAAATAAATGGGACATATCTTCGACCGCATTTACAGGATTGCCAAGTCGTACCGCAAGGATTCGGACGCGCCACGCGGGCATTATTCGATCGAAAACGACAATGACGAGCTCCGGAGGATAATAAGCGAGCTGCGCAGCGAAGGGCCGGATAATTCCGCCCGCAGCAAAGGCGCCGCTGCCGAAGAAGCATTCAGCCGCATGGACGAAAACTCGGCATATCAGATTTTAGGGATCGAGGCTCATGCCGATGCCGAGGCAATCCGCTCGGCATATCGAAAGCGGCTAAATGAGTATCACCCCGACCGCGTGGAAAATCTGGGCGAGGAAATCAAAACATTAGCCAAAAACAAAACCCGGCAAATAATCGAAGCATACAATTTTTTGAAAAAGACCAAAGGCCTATAAGGATGAAATTAATTAGAGATATATTGATCATAATTCTGGCCTCTGCGGCCATCGGGTTGGCATATAATTTTATGTCCGGCGATCCGTTGCCAATTTTCGCTCAAAAATCCGATTATGAAATCCCCGATGAAGTGATTTTCGGAGATGCTCATTTCGATAATGAGTCAATACTCCACAAATCCGTCACCTATGAGCAACTGGTCAGAGCATTGGACTACCCCGGGATTATTCTCATCGACTCACGGCGGCCGGAACAGTACCAGAACGGCACCATAGACGAAGCAATCAATATATTTCCCTACGCGCCGGAGGAGGAATATTTCGAGAAATTATTCACCCTCGATCCGGAGAAAACATACATCATATTCTGCGACGGCGGCACCTGCGACCTGAGCCATATGGTCGCCAAAGACATGATGGAATCCGGCTTTACGAGCGTATTTCTTTATCGCGGAGGCTGGGAGGAATGGACCCGCAATCAATTGGCATAACCCGCTTAAATTCAGGATATTATGGATTATAACGAATCAAATAAAAATATATACAGACAAATCCAGCGCCGCTACGGAATCGTAGGCAATTCCAAGCCAATTCAGGACGCCCTGCAGAAACTTATACAGGCCGCACCGACCGACCTGACAGTGCTTATAACCGGCGAAACAGGCACCGGCAAAGAGGTATTCGCCAAGGCAGCCCACGGACTCAGCCACCGCAAAAAAGCCCCATTCATAAGCGTTAATTGCGGGGCTATACCCGATAATCTGCTCGAAAGCGAGCTATTCGGCCACGAAAAAGGCGCATTTACCGGCGCACACGAGCTTCGCAAGGGATTCTTCGAAGCCGCTGACAACGGCACAATATTTCTCGACGAAATCGGCGAATTGCCGCTAAATACTCAGGTCAAATTACTGCGCATACTCGAATCCGGTGAATATTCCCGACTGGGGTCATCAAAAGTGCTGAAGGTGGACGTCCGGATAGTAGCCGCCACCAACCGCAATCTCGAGCTCGAGGTCCAAAAAGGCAACTTCCGCCAGGATTTATATTTCCGCCTTAACAATGTCGAGATCAACCTGCCGCCGCTCCGCGATCATTCGGAGGATGTTCCCGAATTATTCGAATTTTTTTCACAAAAAGTAAGCGACAAGCTTGATATAAATTTCGAAGGAATCTCCGCCGATGCGATGAGCATCCTAAAAAGCATGCCCTGGCCTGGGAATATCCGCGAACTGCGCAATTTGACCGAGACTATGGTAACGCTCGAGCAGGGCGCATATGTCACCCCCGACACGCTGAAATCATACATACCCGCGGCTCTCCCGCCCCACACCGCCGGTCCGCTCGCCGAAGACCGCTCGATAATGTCCATCCACAAAGACGAAGATGAGGGATTCGAAATCGGGCTGATATTCCGCACGCTTCTCGAAATAAAGGGCGAAATGGCCGACATGAAAAATATGCTCGCCGACACCATGCGCCAGGTAAGCGATCTGAAGAATTTCGTACAGGATATGAACATCGAAACAGTCGAGGCCGAGCCATACGAGGAAATCCTCGAGGCCGAGGAAGTATCGAGTCTGGCCGAAATGGAGCGGAATATGATAGAAGCCGCGCTGCGCAAATTCGAGGGCAATCGCCGCGCCGCAGCCGATGTGCTGGGCATCAGCGAGCGAACACTATATCGCAAAATCTCCGATTATGGAATAAAGTAATCCTCTCCGAATCAATCAATTTGATAAAATCACGTCAGGCGGATAAATTCCTGAGAATTATCCGGAAAAAAATAGCATAATGTATATATCATTTCCCTAAGATTTTGTATTTTTGAAGTTTGTATGAAGTCCCGTGGAATTTTTCCGTGGGAAAGTAGATTTTGTGTGAACAAATAGCGCATAAATTGCGAAGATACAGAGATTATGGAATATAGATTTTGCCGAAAGGGTTGATTATGTACGATTTTGAATTTAAGCCGTTCGATGAAATGACGCCTGAGGATTACGAAAGAGTCGGATTCAAATCCGGTCTGGAAATTCATCAGCAGCTTCTGACGGAAAAGAAATTATTCTGCCGCTGCCCCGCCGGGCACTACAGCGATGAATACCATGCGGAAATCCTGCGCCATATGCGCCCGACGCTCTCCGAGCTGGGCGAATACGACGGCACCGCGCTTATGGAATTCAAAACCAAAAAAGACATTATTTATCGCATAAATCGCAATACGGTCTGCACTTACGAGATGGACGACACCCCGCCCTTCGAGATAAACGACCAGGCGCTCGATATCGCAATCGAGCTTGGTTTTTTGCTCAATGCCAAAGTCGTGGACGAAATGCACATCGCCCGCAAACAGTATCTGGACGGCAGCATCCCTACCGGATTCCAGCGCACGGCGATCATCAGCGTCGGCGGCGAAGTGCCTTATAAAGGGCGCAATATTGGCATCATCCAGATGTCGCTCGAGGAAGACTCCTGCCGCGAGGAAAGCGACTGGGGCCACCGCCGGGTTTATATCGCAGACCGCCTGGGTATGCCGCTCGTCGAAACAGTCACCCAGCCTGATATGCGCACCCCGCAGGAAGTCGCCGAGGTTAACGAGACTCTACGCCGGCTCTCACGCTCGACCGGCAAAGTCCGCACGGGCATCGGCGCCGGACGCGAGGACGTCAACGTCAGCGTTACCGGCGGCACACGCATAGAAATCAAGGGCGTTCCGAGAATTAAATATATACCGCTGCTGACTTATCATGAGGCCATGCGCCAGTGGAATCTGCTCCGACTGCGCGAAGAGCTGAAGGGCCGCGGCGTCAACGAGGAGACATTCCGCGCTGATTATCAGGACGTCACCAAAATTCTTAAGAAAACAAAATTCAAACCGATACACGAAGCAATCATTAAGGGCTATGTCGTCAAAGCGGTTAAGCTGGATGGATTCAAAGGATTGCTTAACTGGCAGACTCAGACCGATACTAATTTCAGCAAGGAAATCTCCGACCGCGTCCGAGTGATCGCGTGCCTTTCCGAATTACCCAATATTATTCATTCGGACAGCCAGGGCGAAAATATCGCCTCAAGCGAATGGCGCAAAATCAAACAGGCAATGGAGACCACCGGCAAGGATACCATCGTGCTCGTATGGGGCAGCGACGCCGACACCGAAATGGGCGCAAACGAGATTATCATCCGCGCGCGCGAAGCCACAATCGGCATCCCTTCGGAGACCCGCCAGGCCCTGCGCGACGGCACCACCGGATTCGAGCGCATACTACCCGGCCCGGAGCGCATGTATCCCGATACCGATCTTCCGCCCAAGAAAATCACAGCCGAACGAGTAGAGCACATCCGTTCGCAGATGCCCGAACAGATTTGGAACCGCGAAGGCCGCTACCGCAAACTCGGAGTGCCGGAGCACCATATCCCCGACCTCGTGATTTCGCCATTTGCCGAAGTATTCGAAAAATGGGTCGAGGAAAATGAATTATCACCCGTTCTTGCTTCAACCGTAATTATTCAGTATCCCAAACGATTGAAAAAACAGGGACTTAAGATAAACATTATAACACCCGACATGATAGACGGAATTTTCGCCGCATATCGCGACGGGAAAATTCCCGCAGACGGAATATTATATATATTAGAGCAGGCAATCCGCCAGGAAAAATTCGACGAAAGCCTGATTCCGCCTAAGGCCAGCGACGCCGAACTTAGCCAGACAGTAGAAGCATCCGAGCGCCAGATCGAAAAGATTAAGCTGCATAATCCCGAATCCAAAGGCAAATTGCTCATGGGATTCGTGATGGATTCGCTTCGTGGAAGGATCTCCGGCCAGAAGGCCAAAGGCTTTATTGAGGAAAATAAAAATCTGGAGGTTTATTAATATGTCAAATATAAGTGAAGATTATAAAGGCTATCGCGGCGAATCGCTCGAAGTGCTCCAAAAATTCGAAGCCAAGATATGGAGCGATGTGATTATTGAAACAATCGACGGCGAATTCGTGGGCATCATTCTGCCACGCTCGGAAACCGCCGACGATCTGCATATCGTGCTTAAGCTGCGCACCGGCTATAATGTCGGGCTTGCTTCGTCGAAGGTCAAAAATATTAAAATAATGGGTCGCAAGGTCGCCAATTACAAAATTCCCGAAAAGGCTTTCCCCTATTCTCCGAAAAAGCCGCGCGTCAAGCTGTTCGGCACCGGCGGCACTATCGCCAGCCGTCTGGACTATCGCACCGGCGCTGTGATCCCGGCATTTTCGCCCGGCGAGCTTTATGGCTCCGTGCCCGAGCTGGCCGACCTTTGCAATCTTGAAACCGAAAAGCTTTATGGGGTATTCAGCGAAAACATGGGCCCCGAGCAGTGGATCGGCACCGCCCGCGCCATAGCCGAGGAAATCGACAAAGGGGTCGAGGGCATCGTAATCGGTCACGGCACCGACACCATGCACCACACAGCCGCAGCGCTTACGTTTATGCTGCAAAATACGCCCGTGCCAATCGTCATGGTCGGTTCGCAGCGCTCAAGCGACCGCCCCAGCTCCGACGCAGCGCTGAATCTGATCCACAGCGTGAAATCCGCTGCCGAGTCGGACATCGCCGAGGTAACGGTCTGTATGTTTGGCCCGACATCCGACCAATACGGTCTGCTGCACCGCGGCACACGCGTTCGCAAAATGCACTCGAGCTATCGCTCAACATTCCGCACAATCGGCGACATCCCCATCGCAATGGTTAACAAAGAAAAAATATCGCCGCTGCGCCAGGATTACAAAAAACGCCGCCGCGACAAAAATTACGAAATTAAGCCCCACTTCGACGACCGCATCGGCATCGTTTATTACTACCCGGCAATGAAACCGGACATTATCTATTCGATGATCGACAATGGCTATAAAGGCATCGTGATCGCCGGCACCGGCCTCGGCCACGTCAATAAGCCGCTCTACCCGGCACTCAAGCGCTGCCAGGACGAGGGCATCCATGTATATATGACAGTCCAGACGCTCTGGGGCTACGTCCAGATGTACGTTTACGAAACCGGCCGTGAAATGATGGACCTCGGCGTCATCCCGGCGGCAAACATGCTGCCCGAAGTCGCATTCGTCAAGCTGGGCTGGGCTCTCGGCCAGAGCGAAGACCCCGAGGAAGTGCGCCGCATAATGCTCACCCCGGTCAACGGCGAGATCACCGAGCGGGAGCCATCGAACGGCTACCTCGTGTTCCAGGGCGGCATCCCCGAAGTAGAGGAATTCATCTCGAAATACAGAAAATAAGAATATATTTATATATATAAAACACGAACCGGCGAGGCAATCACCCCGCCGGTTTTTTGTTGGTTGGAAGTAATTTATAACTCTTTTGAAAGCTCAATAATTCTTTCTACGACTTTATAAACCCTTGTCCCGATTTCATTTGGCCAATCCAAATCGGGGTCATCAATCCCTTTCGCTCTTTGAATCGCAGTATAAGTGTGTTTCAAATAATCTTCTATTCGAATATTTGATTTATTATACGATTTATGAATTCTTAATAATTCTTTACTTATAAATCCTCTTCTGGCTTTTGGATGATTTTTTCGATTTTCTTTGATTTGTTCAATTTCTGATTCTGAATAATCTGCTAAATCTTTATGGTGCAATAATAACCACAATTCAAAATTTGGATTTGACATGATAAATTCAAACCCTGATTTTTTACAATTTGAATTAACAATTTTGATTTCTTTTTCTATGAAATTGTCTCTGTCAACAACAACATAAACAGTATCATTACTATTAAGTGAATAGTTTTTCAATTCTTCCTTTGCATTGGTAATGATATGATGCGGCGATGAACCACCATTCTTAGAAGGAATAATGACTAATCGAAAACGAGAACTATTATATCCAGTGTGAGGATTTGTCAATCCCTTGAAATATTGTGGTTCTGTGACCTCTCCCTCGGTCGCAACAAAAACCATTGCCGGACTTCTAACGGCAGACTTCCTTTTATATTTACTCGGCATCAGATTTTAACCAGGGTAATTCTACATCCGGATGTTTGTATGGTACTCCACCAAAACGCCCCATTAAATATCCTGTTCTGATATCTTTGTCATAGCGGGGTTTAAATTCTTCTAAAGAATACAATTTTGATTCGCCATATTTATTTTTTTCCATAAACCATATTTCGTCTCTGCGGATATTTTTCAAATCCAAAATATTTGATTCATGAGTTGTAAAAATTAATTGGTCATTTTCTGCGTATTTATAGAATATTCTTAAAAATTGAGTGATCAGGCAAGGATGAAGACTTCTTTCAAATTCATCAATAATAAATACATTATTATCATTTTGTAAGTGCGAAATAATTGGTATTAAATCAAATAATCGTTGAGTTCCATCAGATTCTTCAGAATATTTGAATCCTACTTGTTTTCCTTCCTTTGTCTTATGTTTCGTAATCATCCTATATTTCATAATATTTTTATCATCGAAAGAAAACACAATATAATCGTCATGCATTATTCCTGACGCTGCAATTTTCTCAGTTTTTCTATTCTTTTTTAATTCATTAATTATTTCTTTGTCTATAGTTGAATGCTCTTTTTCTGGAATAGGTTCGAAATCAATATCTGTAATACCAGTATTAAAATCAAACATCAATTTTTTAAGTATTTTAAAAGGCGTTTTTCTGGTTTTTACCCAATTTGGAATTCCCTGATAATTAGAACCAGGAAAAATCAAAAAAAGCTTATTAATCCAAAGATATACATGTTCGATTTCTTTTACAAAATCTACATTTCTTTCAATACATTCTGTAACGAATAACTGATTTTTTTTACAACCTTTTGCAGTAAAATAAAGAAAGTCCTGTTCTTCTTTGGTAAGTTTTCTAAGAGTATT
>CAZEMR010000014.1:0-54627 GCA_964513465.1 uncultured Hyphomicrobiales bacterium | reverse complement strand
GCTCTCGCTTTCGGCGGCCATCAAATGCAGAAGACGGCAAGCGCCTCCTCCTGCGGGTGGTGGCCGGCGAAGGCATATTCCCCGCGATCCAGCCATTGTGGGTAGTTGGGGTTCATGCACAACTCATAAATTCAGTAGATTAGATATAACGTTAACTAACTCAATTATTAGAATTATAATTATGAATTTCAAATCATGAATTTCGAATTTTGGATGTTTGGCTTTTGGCAAATAATACTCATCATTTTAAAATTTCTATTCCACAAATTCCTAATTCTCAATTCCTAATTCTTAATTAAATATGTTATTCCCACTCGATTGTTGCGGGGGGTTTGCTCGAGATGTCGTAGGCCACGCGGTTGATGCCGCGAACCTCGTTGATTATGCGGCTGGACATACGACCGAGCGCCTCGTAGGGCATGTGGTACCAGTCGGCGGTCATCCCGTCAACGCTGGTGACGGCTCGCAGCGCGCAGGTGTATTCGTAGGTGCGCTCGTCGCCCATGACGCCGACGCTCTTGACGGGCAGCAGCACGGCGAAGGCCTGCCAGATTTCGTCGTACAGGCCGGCTTTGCGGATTTCGTCTAAATATATATCGTCGGCGCGGCGGAGTATGTCGAGCCGTTCGGCGGTGATTTCGCCGAGGATGCGGATAGCCAGGCCGGGGCCGGGGAAGGGGTGGCGGCGGATGAACCATTCGGGTACGCCGAGCTCGCGGCCGACTTCGCGCACTTCGTCTTTGAACAATTCGCGGAATGGCTCGAGCACGCGCAGATTCATTTTCTCGGGCAGCCCGCCAACGTTGTGGTGCGATTTGATGGTCACCGAGGGGCCTTTGACCGATATGGATTCGATGACGTCGGGGTAGAGCGTGCCCTGGGCCAGCCATTTGATACCGCTGACGTTTTTGGCTTCTTCTTCGAATAAATCAATAAATGTTTTGCCGATGATTTTGCGTTTTTGTTCGGGATCGGTCACGCCATCAAGCCTCGAAAGAAATGGCCAGGAGCCATCGACCAGGGTCATCGGAATATCGAACGATTCGCCGAAAAGCTGGCGGATTTGTTCGCTCTCGCCGGTGCGCATCAGTCCGGAGTCGATATGAACGCAGTGGAGCTGGTCGCCGATGGCCTTATGCAGCAGCACCGCAGCGACCGTGGAGTCCACTCCCCCGCTGAGCGCCAGCAATACGCGTTGGTCGCCTACCTGATTGCGGATGAGTTCGATCGAGGATTCGACGAACGAGGCGGCGTCCCAGGTTTCGGTGCAGCCGCAGATGTCGCGCACAAAATTCTGCAAAAGGCGGATGCCGAAGGTGGTGTGGTGCACCTCGGGGTGGAACTGCACGCCATATATCCGGCGGTCGGCCGAGCGGATAGCGGCGATCGGCGAGTTGTCCGATTCGGCAATAATCTCGAATCCGTCGGGGATTTTGGTGAGCGAATCGCCGTGGCTCATCCACACCTGCGAGCCGCTGGGGAAGCCCTTGAAAATATCATCATGCTTGTTTATAATTATATTCGATTTGCCGTATTCGCGGCGCGCGGCCTTATCGACAGCGCCGCCGTTGAGGTAGGCGATAAGCTGCAGTCCGTAGCAAATGCCCAGCACCGGCAGCCCGAGCTCGAAGACGTTCATCTTCGGGTGGGGCGCGCCTTCGGCATAGACGGAATTGGGACCGCCGGAGAGGATAATTCCGTTGGGATTATGCCCGAGCAATTCGTCCTTTGTAACGTAAAACGGCAGAATTTCTGCAAAAACGCCGGTTTCGCGGACTTTGCGCGCGATAAGCTGTGTATATTGCGATCCGAAATCGAGTATGATGATTTTTTCCGAAAGCTTCATTTTCCTGACCTGATTTATTGATTTAAAATAATTTTTTCGTTAATAATAAAATCGTTCGAAATTATCCTGCAAATATATAAACCCGGCGGCAAATTATTAGCATTAATGGAGATTAAATTTTGCCCGACGGGGAATTCCTTATTTGCAATTGTCCGTACTTTTTCGCCAAGCGAATTATATAATTCTATTGAATAAATATCCGTGCGTGGCGCAAAAAATTCCATAGTAGCTGCCCCGGTAAATGGATTCGGCCAAATCCGCATAGAATAATTATTCCCTAAATAATCGGCCACTCCGGTTTCGAGATCATTCCAGCGGGCGATATTCATCGATGGCTTGCCGCCCGCAGTGGTGAATAGTCCGCCAGCGTATAAATCATTTTTGTAAACAATCAGATCGAGCACCGATCCGGCGCGGTCGTTCAGCATAATACCATCGCCAAGCGAAAAAAATTCGCCCGATTCGATGTCGTAGCGCGCAATGCTGATGGCGTCTTTGCCGCCCGCGCGGATGAAGCTGCCGCCGAAATACATCGCTCCCGCATGGGGATACATGCAATAAACATAATGACTAATGCCTTCGCCTAACGCCTCCCATTCGCCGGTAATTTTGCTGTAGCGGGCAACGTGGAGTGCATCCAGTCCGCCTACTTTGGTGAAATATCCGCCTATATATATATAATTTCCGTATTCATAAATCGCTGTAACGCCGTCGTTTACTCCTGCATTCATATCGCTCCATTCGCCGCTGGCGGGGTTCCATATAGCGATATTGCCGACATTTTTCCCGCCGGCGCGGTCGAAATATCCTCCGACGACGATGCGGCCGTCGCTGAGGGCGGCCATAGCCCGCACAGGCTTAAAATTGTTTGGGATCGAGCTTGTGATGCCGCCAGCGAGGCCCTCCCATTCGCTGCCGTTCCAGGCGATTATATGCCCGGATTCGACACCGTCGACCTGTGTGAAGGTACCGCTGTAGTAAACTTTGCCGCCGGTGATGGCCATTGGCCCCATGTCGCCGTCGCCCGCCGGGATGCCGTTGCCGAGCTCTGTCCATTCGCGCAGGTACACATCCCACGCGGCTACATTATCGAATTCCTGGCGGAATGATCCGAAGCACCAGCCGGATATAAATATTTCGTTATTCATCGGCTTCAGGTCGTACACAATCGCCGGGGGGACAAGCCCGGAATCAAGGCCGATCCAATTGTCCTCATCGCGCGAGGAGATACCGGGCGAGAATACGTCGCCGGTCTGCTTGAATGCTCCGCCGACGTAGAGCAGGTCGTCCGCGCCGTGGGAGAATGCATAAACCATCGAGCTGACGCCATTGCGATCATTTTTTGAAATATCATGCCACTGGCCGCCGCGCCAGTATGCGATGCCGTTCACCCGGGCGGCTCCGGCCTGATTGAAAGTGCCGCCTGCGAATATTGAATCATTTCCGACTACAGCAATTGAAAAAACCGATGCATAATCGCCGCCGCTGACGCCATCGCCGAGCGGCTTCCAAATTTCGCCGTCCCAGCGCCCTATGTGATTGAGCTTTTCGCCGCCGGTGGCTGCGGTGAATGGGCCGCCGACATATAAATCCTCTCCATCCCAGGCGAGCGCGCTGACATAGCCCGCTATTCCGCCATTCATATGATCCCAGAATTCGCCGTTCCATTTGGCGACGTTCTGCGGACCGATCAGCTCATTCATAGAAAAATTGCCGGCTATATATATATTCTCGCCATCGGATACTATGGAATTAACCAATGTATTATTAGTGAATTTTTCCGTATCAATGTCATATTCCCACGTCTCGGTGGCTTCATTCCAGCAGGCAATCCCGGTCGATGCCTGGCCGCCGGCCTCGTTGAATCCTCCCACAAAATATATCCTATCGCCAACGACGCAAATATCAAATACGTAGTCATCCAGTCCGCCGTCGAGATAGTGCCACTCCTCGCCGTCGTACATTGCTGCATTTTCCGCTTCATGGCCGCCGGCCTCTTTTATTCCGCCGCCGATATATATATTGCCCCGCTCGCTAATTGCGATTGCTCTGACTTCGCCTCTAACACCGCCGCCAACAGACTTCCAGCTTTCGCCATCGAACATCGCCAGATTTCGCTCGTCGATATTGCCGATACCGCCGAATCTGCCTCCAACATAGATGGTGTCGCTGTGGCCTGCTATGGCATATATAACTCCGCTGCCAAGTATCGTAAAGGGATGCTCTGTGCGGCTTTTAAGATCATAATAATTGAATTTCCCGTCGCGAAAGAAGTATAGTCGTTCGCCGATTTTTTGAATGGCCAGAACTTCCGGAATTTTCAGGATCGGCGGGGCGAAATTAGCGTCCCAGCGGTCGTTGTCGCTCTGGGCGGAAAGATTCATTGACAAAATTATTATGAAAATAATTAGTAAAAACTTTTTCATCTGCTGGCCTTAGGTTTTTGAAAAAAAAAAGGCGGAGGAGCAATCTCCCCCGCCTCAATTTACTGAATTTTTCAGATTATTTAAACTTGATCGAATTGACTGCTTTTTCGAATGGCGGCAGGAAGAGTGATTCCTCGCCTTTGAACCAATTGATCATTATCCGATAAAGTTTTTGGTTGTATATCGTAAACCATACGCGTCCTTTGATTGTGCCGGTGGGGGCATAATCGAAGTAGTATGCGTCCTGGCCGCCGATCTTCATGGATTTCACCGATGATGCGCCACGATATTGCGGAACGTTGTCCTGGGCGACTTTCTGTGCATCTTTGGTTTTGGCTGCGTCGAATATATCGATGCGTATGAAGCTGTCGCCGCGGCGTTTGCCCATAAAATTATATGTTTCCTCGGCGCCGCCACTGGGAGCGGATTCCTTGTTGAAATTCTCGGGTACGCCCATCGAGAAGCCCTGGCCGGAAATGGTGCGCAGATCGCTTGACGGCGGCTCGGCTTCGACTTCCTGATAGATAGTATCGGCGGCAAAATCGCCGGGTGTTTTGGCCAGTTTAACGCTATTCAGCACTTTGTCGAAATCGCCGCGGTAGGTTTCCATTGTGTTGGCAAATGTTTCGAATACGACGACTGTGGCGGTGGCCGTATCGGCTGCGGCTACGTACATTTCGCCGTTGAACATGCCGTCCTCAAGCTCGAACGAATAGGTGTATTTGCGTCCTTCGACTCCGTCGATCGTGACTTTTTCGGGGCCCTGGTATACGCTTTTTTCGAATATCATATTTTTCGAAACCACTGTGTCGATTGTTACCATCTCTGTGGTATCCTGGCTCAGGCTGGCCGATCCGAGATAAATCTTTGCGGAAGGAAATCCGGTGGTTGCATAATCGCGGAAGCGTGTGGCCGCGTGCCTGGATGAATAAATCAGAATGCTCTCGCCGGCTATCTTGATGTCGTGCCAGTTCGAGGGGTATTCGATCTCGAATTTCATTACCGGATCCTGGTAGGATTCCCAGCCCTCGACGGGGATAGGATCTGGTTTGCTCTCGCAGCCCGCAAATATCATTGCGGCGAGGATGGTGATTGCAATCATGGAAACAATTTTTTTCATAGCTGACTCCTTAGAGTGTTTGAAGAATATTACAAATTGAAATGTTTTTCGATATGGGTCAGAAATCCGTATAGCATTTTAACAAAAAAAATATTAAAATTCAATTAATAAATAGTTCAAAATGCAATATCAGTTATTCCGGGCGCCCTCGAGTATCCACTGGCGGATACCGTCTATCTCGTTTTGGGTAATATAATTATCCGGCAGATACGGGTTGTGGCCGGCGCGGCGCTCGATTATCTGCACCAGCCAGCTATTATCCGGATCAGGCGGATCGGTCAGTACAATCAGCAGCGGAGTTTCGAACAACGAAAAATAATCAGTCAGCCGGATGCCGCCGGCGCGGTGCTCTTCGCTGTGGCAGCCCTGATATGAGCATTTTAGCCGCAGAAACGGCTGCACATGATAGAAAAAACTGACATTCGAATCCGGAAATTCTATATCGTCGCCGGGCTGCAATACGTTCGTATCGCTGCAGGAAGAGCCAAGCAGAGAACCCAGCATTAATATTGATATCAATATGGCAGGCAAAAATTTCATCAATAGCTTTCGCTTTCGTCGGGAAAATTCATATCGCGAACATCGTCGGAAAACCGTGTAACAGCTTTGGTGATGTCCTCATATAAATTTGCGTAGCGGCGCACGAAACGCGGATTGAAGTCCACCGTAAGCCCCAGCATATCGGTATAAACGAGTATCTGGCCGTCGCAGTATGGGCCCGCGCCGATGCCTATTGTGGGTATAGTCAGCGATTCGGTTATTTTGCGTCCCAGATCGGCGGGGATTTTCTCGAGCACAATTGCAAACGCGCCGGCCTCCTGCAAAAGATGCGCGTCGCGATAGATAAGCGCGGCCTCTTCGGGATCGGTTCCACGCGCGCGGTATGTGCCAAATTTATGGATGCTCTGCGGCGTCAGGCCCAGATGGCCCATCACCGGTATGCCGACCTCGGTCATTCGCGAGACTGCGTCGATGACGTGCTGACCGCCCTCGAGCTTGATTGCCTCGGCGCCTGCCTCCTTGAATATGCGTCCGGCGTTGCGGAATGCTTCGTCGGCGGATACCTGATAGCTCATAAACGGCATATCGGCCACCACCATAGCGCGGCTGGCACCATTGACCGCCGCCCGGGTGTGATATATCGTGTCCTCGAGCGTCACCGGAATGGTTGTCTCGTGGCCCTGTACCACATTGCCCAGCGAATCGCCCACGAGTATGAGGTCGATACCGGCTTCGTCCAGCAAGCGCGACATCAGGGCGTCATAAGCGGTGAGGCATACGATTTTACGGCCGGATTTTTTCATTTCCTGCAGGCTGAGCGTGGTCACTTTATTTCGCGATTTGTCCTTTGATGATGCGGCGTAATTCATTATCTTATATCATTCAAGAATTTTATAATCAGGATACAAAGATAAGGCTTTTCGGGTAAAATCCGTATTTTTATTTAAAAGTAATTGCGAATCATATACATATTAATTGCATGAATATGAGTAATTCCCAAATAATTTTTATCGACGAAAATATACCCCTGATTGCGCAAGCCCTTTCTCCCTGCGGAGACATCGTCACCTTTTCCGGGCGCGAGCTTAAGCGCGAAGACCTGATCGAAGGCGGCGCGACCGCGCTTATCGTCCGCTCCACTACCCCGGTCGGGCCGGTGCTGCTCGACGGCACGGGCGTAAGGTTTGTGGGCAGCGCAACCTCCGGGATTGATCATATCGACAAGGAATATCTGAACAGCCGGGGCATCGCATTCGCCGACGCGCCTGGTTCGAACGCCAATTCGGTGGCCGAATACATGGTCTATGGCATACTCAAATGGGCGCTGCCGGAGCATGGCTCGCCCGAGGGCAAAACGCTCGGAGTAATCGGATTCGGGAATATCGGCACAATTATCTCGCAATATGGCCACAAAATGGGGATGCGGGTGCTGGTCAACGATCCTCCGCTCCTGGACTCCGGATTTAATTTCCCGGATTTTGTGGAATATTCGGAAATCGGCGATATTTTTCCGCGCGCCGATGTGGTGACAAATCATGTGCCTAAATATATATTCGGCAAATATAAGACAATCGGCCTCATAGGCCGCCGCGAGATAGAATCCATGCGCGAAGGCTCGCTGCTGATGCATGCTTCACGCGGCGGAGTCGTGGACGAATCGCCATTGCTGGAGGCGCTGTCGGAAAATCGGATTTCGGCGCTAATTGATGTCTGGGCAAATGAGCCAGTGATTAATAAATCCCTTGCGAAAATGGCTTTGCAGATAAGTCCGCATGTGGGCGGCTATTCCAGGGACGGCAAGCTGCGCGGCACCCGGCGCATGGCCGATGCTTTCGCCCGATTCAGCGGATTAAGTCCGGATTATTCAGAGCTGGACGCAGAGCTCGGCGAGTACCGGCCGGCAACTTCGGATATGTTTGCTAAATATGATTATTTGCTGAAAAGAATTGACGAATCACGCGATTTTACGGGCGACCACCGCAGGCTGTGGGAATCGTTAACGCTCGACTATAAAGCGCGGGCAGCGGCATTCGACCAGCTTCGGAAAAATTATCCCGTACGCCGCGAAACCCTTTAGCGCTACTGGACTACGGATTCGCAGTTAGCCAGGGGTATATATATTGACGCGGGAAATTCCTTGCGCAGGCGGTCGAAGTAGCCTTCGGCGCGCGATTCATAGCCGAGGACGCAGAATATCTGCCCAAGCCGCACAAGCGCCTTTTCGGTGACGGAATCCGGGCAGCGGTCGTCTTCGATAATTTCTGACAAAATATCGCGGGCAATCGCAATTTCGTTATATATTATGCGGCATTCGCTCCAATAGAAACGCGCTTCGAAATATAGCGAATCTCCCGGCGGCAGCGCCCTTGCGAATTGCTCGAAATCTTTGCATGCAAGTCCGTATTCTTCGTTGTCGAATTTTTCGACTGCTTCGCGGAATTGCTCGTCAAGACCAGGTGTGGACTGTTTTGGAGCCGGCAAATTGCCCTTTCCGATAGGGCTTAACGCCACATAAGTAGTATCGGGATGCAACTGCTGATGCTCAGAGGCGCGATCCTTGCCGGGATTGCTGTCTTCTTCGTCTTCGATAAGGTTAGAGTCGCTGCTGTGATTATTAAATTCTGTGCGGCCATCTTTTTTCTTAGCTAATAAATCTTTCTGGCCGGAATCGCTTTTTTGGTTGAAATATGGCGATCTCACTGGCGAACAGGACATCAGCCCGGCGGCAAGCACTAAAAGTATTACAAATTTCATATAAAACACCTGATATGCTGATTAATTTTTCTAAAATATTAAAAAAAATTTTAGCAAATTTAGAGCCAAAGCAATTAACAAAAAATTAGAAAGCCGAACAAATAAATATGGCGCATATTAATACTATCGACACCCCCGCCCTGATTATTGAAAGATCGGTTCTGGAAAATAATCTTCTGAAAATGCAGCATACAGCAGAGATGAATGTCATCAATCTGAGGCCGCATATCAAAACCCATAAGATGCCCCGACTCGCCGCGATGCAGATCGATCACGGGGCCATAGGTATTGCCTGTGCAAAGCTCGGCGAGGCCGAAATCATAGCCGCTGCAGGAATCGACAACATCCAGATTGCTAATATTATTACCGGACAGCAAAAAATCGAACGGCTTATCCGACTCAACGAACGCATCAGCCGGCTAAGCGTCTGCGTCGATTCGCCGGAATCAGCTTCTGAGCTTTCAAAAGCTTTTGCAGAACTCAAGCCAATCCGGGTTCTGATCGAGGTCGATTCGGGGTTTCACCGCGCCGGAATCGAAAGCTTCGATAAAATTGCCGAACTCGCACGCGATATAATATCTATGCCCGGCATCGAATTCGAAGGGATTATGACCCATGCAGGCCATGCCTACGCAGCCCCCAACCCTCGTGAGGTACGCCGCGTGGGGCTTCAGGAAGGCAAGCTGATGTCCGATCTGAAAATCTTTCTCGAGGTGCGCCGTATCCCCTGCCGGGTGGTGAGCGTGGGTTCGACCCCGACGGCGCGCTGGTGCTCGCGCGGCCGCGAGGTAACCGAACTACGCGCTGGTAATTATATATTCCACGACATGATACAGGTGATGCTCGGAAGCTGCAAAATCGAGGATTGCGCGCTGAATGTGCTTTCAACCGTGATAAGCGTCCCCACCGAAGACCGCGCGGTTATCGACGCGGGCAGCAAGGCGCTGGGGCTCGACCTCGGCGGCCATGGCAACACATCTCTAAGCGGGCACGGATATATTTATAATAAAGACGCAGAAATCGTGCGCTTATCCGAAGAACACGGCGTACTCCGCACTGGCGAGGATAACTTCAAATACGGCGAGCGAATCAGGATAATACCGAACCACGCCTGCGCGGTGGTCAATCTCTACGACCGCGCCTATCTGGTTGACAAAGAGGAAATTATAGAGGAAATCGAAATCGCTGCGCGCGGCCGGATGCAATGATCAGCGCAGATCGATAACCTCTGCGCCCTCGGGCGGCTCGAACTCGAAAGTGCTGTCGGGCACCGGCTCGTTAATCCGGATAGAATCGATCTCCCAGTTATAGCTCTCAGTCGAGGTATAAACCGCAATTGCGGAGATGGTGTAGTTATTCATATCAAAAAATAGATCGATCGAGCGGATACCCTGCTCATTTGGCTGATTGCGTGGCGGCTCGAGCTTCAGCTTATACGAATTCGGCTTACCCGAGGCGGTATATCTGTAAAGTCCCGTAGGTTCGAAATTCTCGATAATCTCAAAGAAGAACTGCTCGAGCGAAAAAGCGCCCTCGCCCTCCTCGAAATTGCTTATCATTACGTTTTTATCCGCGGCGATGTAGTTCCAGATCGTTTCGCCATCGCTGACGACGGTCTGTCCGGCAATCGAGAGGCGATATTTATTGCCCCGCCTGGCTATCAGCTTGCCGCGTGCATTCATATCGGGAATGCGGAATTCCACGAGCAGGGTCTTGGGCGCCGCATATTTTTCGCTCAGCTTCGCGTAGGCCTCGCCCTTGTCGATATCGGCGGCATTGCCGTCAAAGGGGATTAATAACCCCAGAATGAATAATATTACCAGATGTTTCATGATTCAATCATTATGATTTATTTAAGTCTGTCAATTTCTTGTATATTATTATTGCATTTCTAATGCTCTGCAGTTCAAATTACTCAGCTCCATGAATTTTTGTTTGTATTTATAATCCATTGATTTATCAGGCAGCGCCAGCCCATGTTTGATCAGGTGTGCATTTATAAATGTCTTATTTTTCAGATATAAATAAGCAAGCAAATTATTATCTTCGTCATATTTTGTTTTGTCGAATTTGATATAAACCCTTTGCCCTTTTGTTTTATTTCTGATGAATACCCGGGCTTCCTCAATCGCTGAATCTTTCGATTTGACCCCGAGTAATTTCACAACTGCACCGGAGCTTAATCTTATAAGCTCCGGACTTATTATTTCGCGAATCGTATAGAATTCCTTTTCGGATTTTTCGCGGCCAGTTATTTTCGATCCGAAACCGAGCTTTTTCGGGTCGGTCTGTTTATCCAGTTTATGCGGGTCAATGAATACATATGGATGGCCGGCAATTCTTTTTTCGTAATCAACCGTGGATTCGTCTTTGAGAAATTCGTATTCCGTGCCATGCATATCCGGTTGATTTATACCGAGTTTATCCTTGACAATACTTATGAATTCAGGGTTAATTTCATATCCAATCGAATTTCGATCGAGCTTTTTGGCGGCCAGTGCAGTAGTGCCGCTGCCCATGAACGGGTCGAGCACGGTTTCTCCGGCGAATGCAAACATTTTGATCAATCGGGCTGGGAGCTCTTCGGGAAACATTGCGATATGACCATCCTGCCGAGCTCCGGCGAAATTCCAGTGACCCGAGAAATATTCCTTCCATTCATCTTTGGATAGTTTTGATTGCTCTTTCATTTCGGCAGTGGGCTTCGGAGCATCACCCAATTTTTTAAAAATCAGAATGAATTCATAATCTATTGAGATAATTCCGTTTCGTGGTGTGGGATAGCTTCCCATAAGCGATGCGCCGCCGGTAGTATTTGTGGTGGTTTTTTTCTGCCAGATAATCGCGCCCATGTAATCGAAACCGATCGACTCGCAGAATTTGATGATTTCCGTTCTGATCGGTATTACTTTATATCTGCCGTAATATACCGAGCGTGCGAACTGGTCGCCAATATTGATGCACATTCGGCATCCCTTGTGAAGCACGCGATGGCACTGGCTCCAAACCAGATTCAGATTATTTATATATGTCTCATAGGAATCATTATATCCGATTTGATCGGTCGAATCGTAATCCTTAAGCTGCCAATAGGGCGGCGATGTAATCACCAGATGAACGGATTCATCTTCGATCAGATCCATTCGTCGGCTGTCACCGTTTATGATTTTATGTATAGTTTTCATTATTCAAATATGGTTCAATATATAAATCTACTCTATTTTGGCGTCGATGGAACCGCGGGTGCCGCTGTAGTGGGTCAGCTCGGCCGATACATAGCCGATGACTACTTTTGTCGATACCTTGACCGGAATTTTCCGGGCGTCGTCGGTCATCCAGATTATTATCCGGCCCTCGCTCTGGAAGAGGCCGCCCTTGACCACGAGCGGCTCGATCACAGTGCAGCGGAATTTGCCTGCCTCGACCTCGACTGTTTGCTTGCCGAGAATGCGCACGCCGAGGGTGTATGTCGAATCGTCGAAGAAATTCTGAAGGTAAAAGATCGTATCCTTGGGCATTCCGCCCAGATCGAGCGTACGTACGTAGTAGAAGGCCGATACGATGTCGTGCACGTATGGCGGCACGTCGTAAACCGAGTCTTTGGTAATCGCCTTGTGGCGCACCTGGTCGAATTTAGCAACAAAATCGCGGCGATAATTACCCTCGCGGATATGCTGCTCGAATTTCCACGGGAATATGCCGTCAACGTCGAGCAGTGTACTGTACGAATCGCGCACTTTATATATCCACTCGAGGCTTTCGAGAGATTTCACCTGGAACTGAACATCATAGCATTTGCGGCCGTTAGTATGGACGGGGTCGGGCTTGATATGGAAATATCCTGTGCCCGCTGTAATGAATTTATACCCGACTTTATAATTGAGCTTTTCGCCGAAACCATATGCATTATTTGGCACATAGCGAAAATTTTGGGATTCAGTAGAACTACTGCTTTTATTATTGCCGGATTCTTCGGAAATTAGAGCTAATGGATTGAAATAATAAATAAATAGCAATCCCGCGAGGAAAATTTTCAGGTGGTGGCGCATAATATCTATTTTATTTATTGAAGATATTTTACAAAAAGACGTGCCTTCATTTGCCAAAGTGTTGATTTATTTATTAAATTTATATTTTCAAATCTTTAATTATCAAAATTTCCTAATTTTTTGGTCAAATTCGCTAAAATAAGATGTTTCTGGCAGATTCACATTGCCTTACTCTGACGACATATCCGGACGATCCGTTCCAGCATTTCGATGCGGCATGGAATATCGACCGATTCTATAATGCCGGCGGGCGGATTCAGGCGATGGCTATCTGCACCCGCGAAAATTATTCCGGCGATTCTGCCCTGCGCTATGCCGTGACCAATCTGGGCAATTACTACCGCCAGATGCCGCGCAAGGCCTCGACGATGCTTAAAGCGGCGGATTATGACGACTCTAAGGTCAACATCATACTCGCGCTCGAGGGCGCCTCGCCAATTATTAATAATATCGAGAATTTACATGCTTTCTATCACCTCGGCGTGCGGATGATTTCGCTTACATGGAACCACCGCAATTATCTGGCCGACGGAATCGAAAACCGAGGCGGGCTGACCGCTTTCGGCCGCGAAGTTGTCGCCGAAATGGAACACCTCGGCATAATCATCGACGTTTCGCATCTGAACGACGACGGATTCGATGACCTCGCCTCGATTGCAGGGCGTCCATTTTTGGCGTCGCATTCGAACAGCCGTTCGGTATTCGATCATCCGCGGAATTTATGCGACGAACAGATACTCGAGATCAGGCGGCGTGGCGGATTCATTGGTCTCAATTTTTGCGAGGATCTTCTGGGCAATAATCATTCCCCCGCGATTAATCATTTTCTGCACCATGTAGAGCATTTACTCGAGCTCGGTGCCGTGGATATTATCGGATTCGGGGGCGATCTCGACGGCGTGAGGCCGAATATATTGAGCAATTGTGAATATTATTCCGACATCCGCAAATCTCTCGAACGGGATATGCTGCTGGATAATAAAGTAATCGAGAAGATTATGTTCCGCAATTTCCATGATTTCACTATGCGCACTCTCCCCTGATTTATATATATTTAACCAATAAAAAAAAGCCGCCTCTCCGATTCGGGACAGGCGGCTTAAATCATTTATGAATTAGCTTATTTCCAGTCGACGAGAAGCGAGAAACGCATGGTGTTGGCCAGCGGGTGGTTCTCTTCGATCGGATTGATAAAGCTGAAGTCGAGCCGGAAGATGTCGTAGCGGACTCCGGCGCCGAAGTTCCAGTATTTGCGGTTGCCAGCAATCGAAGGCTCGGTGAAGTAACCGGCGCGAAGGGCAACGATGTACTCATACCAGTATTCGAGGCCGAATGCCAGCTCGGCGCCGGGGTTATCCCAGCCGGTGATGAGCGATTTCGGCAACGGATCGGATATCGAGCGGGTCGAGTCCGTCGGGTCGATCGTGCGGTTGACCAGAAGCTTCGAGAAATCGAGCGCGAATTTCAGGTCGTTGAATTCGTCGCGCAGCAGTGTGATTGCCGTTCCGAGCCGAAGCGTTGTGGGCAGCGGATCGGATTCGTTGATATATGTCATTTTCGGGCCGATATTCTGCAGGTTGGCGCCCAGCGAGAATCGGTCTCCCATATCGAGGCCGAGCACATTCAGTCGCTGGGGTTTCCAGAGGATACCCAGATCGAAGCCGCCGCTGACGCCGGTTCCTGCATCCTGCTGGCTGACCGACGATGTCGGGGTCAGATTGGACTGGATATAGCGCAGCTGAAATCCGACTCCGAGGTCGGGCGCGACGATAGTACCGTATGAGATACCGACCGAGAATTCGTTCGAGATAAATTTGCCCAGCACAGTTCCGTCGGAGGCCGTACGGGTAAACTCGCCGAGATTCATGAATATGAAATTGAATGCAAGAGTGCCGTCGAGGTCTTCGAAATACTGGCCGATTGTGCCATAGCTATAGAACAGATCGGCGTTGAACTGGGGAAGCCATTTCGAAAATGAAAGAGCAACCTGGCGATAAGGCACCAGTTCGGGTTCGTCGGCATACTGGCTGCTGATGTCGATATAATCATGGAACGCCAGACCGCCGGGATTCCAGTAGATGGCGTTGATGTCGTCGGCAATAGCTGTTCCGACTTCGCCCATCCCGCTGGCGCGGGCATCCGGCGAAATCAGCAAAAACGGTACTGCGGAGCCGCCGCCCTGAGCATAGGCCTGTTGTCCCGCAATCATCATTATCCCACTTAATATAAGCAGCGCCGTTTTGCGAATTGCTTTCATTATTATATTACCTCCAATGCATTTAAAAAAGTTTTTGTTCTTGTTTTCGGATTTATGCAAGCTAAAATTATACCAGTTTGCAGATTTTCTCATTTTGTGTTAACGTTCAATTTATGAAATTAATATAAATTTTTGAATTATCATATTATTTTACGGTAACTGACAAAGTTCCCGCTTCGGCGAATCCGCCTCCGCTGAGCGACTGCGCGCGCACGCGGAGCAGATAGGTGCCCGGGCCGACGCGGCGTCCCTGGCTGTCCAGGCCGTCCCATTCGATCTCCGACAAAAGTGCCGTACCGACGTTGCCCTCGATGCGGCGGATTTGCTCGCCAAGGTAATTATATATATATAAATCGACTTCGAGCGGCGGCGCGATATTATGCCGGAACCGAACGGTCGTGGCGTTTTCGAACGGATTCGGGTAGCAGTCGATATTTGCAATGCTGAGCGAATTTTCGGGCGCCACGCGAAAATATGTCTCGGCGGTAGAATAATTATTGAATACATCCCATGCGCGCACTTTGATTGTGTGGATGCCGGGTTCGATATTGAACAGGATTTCCTCGACCCAGCCGTTGCGCGGGTCGTAGAGCGAGAGATTGAATTTATCGGTCAGGTCGATCGGCGTAGGAGCGTCGTCAATCCATGCCTCGATCTTGTGGCCTATTCCGCGGCCGGTGGAGTTGATGCCGCTCTCGTCGAACAGATCGACTATCAGCATCGGGTCTTCGCGGACGACGTCGCCGGGTCGGAATTCGCGCGAATCCATAAATATTTCGATTTCCGGGCCTTTATCGTCGGATACGGATGTCGGGTCGACTCCGTTGACCACAAAATTGCGGCAGCTTCCCTTTGCGTAGCGTCCGTTTTCGGTGAACGCATATGCGAACAGACGTCCTGCCGCCTCGCTGAAGCTGATGTCCTTCGGGATAATGAACGAAGCAGTGAATCGGCCGTCAGCCACCGTGGTCGAGGTGCGGTTCAGCGCGCTTCCGAATTTGACATATTTAAATTCATCGCCTTTGGGATCGACTACGGAAATCGGCTCGTCTCCGTCGAGCATCGTAATCAGCGCGGTGCCGTCGAATGTGGCATCGAGTGCATTACCCATCGGATCGAGCACACGGCCAGAGATCACGACTTCGGATAGCCCCTTTAGCTCGAGCGGCTCTTCGGAGTCGGCCACGCTGATGCCATTGATCGAATCGATAGCGATTACGTTTTCGGGTATCAAAAGGCGCATGGTCGGATCGCCGAGCAGAAAGAATTTTTCGTCGTTGCCGCTGCCGTTATTTTTGATTTTCGTATAATACATAACATCGCCCAGCCGCGGATATTTGCCGGTAACCGAATCGCGAGTAAACATGCAATCATAGAATGACGTTGTTATAAACATATTGCTGATCGAGGTCACCAGCCGAGACGCGGAAAATACGCCGATCGAGCCGCCGGCCTGGCTGTTGACCAGCTCCTCGGCGCCGCACTGCACATCAGGATGATCGAATCGCCCGAAGTCGCAGGTGGCCGCAGTCGTAAAGAATAATTTATCAAGATTGGTCATCTGCGGAATGCTGATGCCGCGGTCGAATATTTCCTCGTGCGACCACACGCGCGGATTGCCATGGCCAATCCAGCTCAGAATCAGGGCGCCGCGTGTGTTGACCGAAGATATCAGGTCTTCGCGGGCGCGGGGCTTGCGGCGTCCGTCGGGGACGTTCTCGGTCGGATATTCGACAATATATATTTTATTCTGGAGAAAATCATTTTCGACATGATCCCTGGCCAGTTCCTCCGAATCAGTAGTATGAGTCTGGTGGTCGGTGTCGTTATTTTTGGTGATGCCGTCATCAGCAACGAGCGTAATTCGTGTGCGCCATAGATCAATGTTTGATTTATTTTCGTAATGATCGATTTTCTCGACCAACCATCTGCCCATGGCATCCGAAGTAACCGGCATACGGCCGAATCGGATATCGACCGTCAGATCGTTGCCGATTATTCGCGCGATATAATCTTCGATATTATATGAATTCATCTGGGAATAAATCCCGATATCTTCGTTCAGCGTTTCGTATGGCGGAATGAAATTAGTCGCATCCGAAGTAATATTTTTATAATCAAAATGACCATCGCCCCAGAGCACGATATACTCCGGGGGATTATTCCAGTGCTCGACCGCAAAAGCTATAAAATCACGAATAGCTGTGAGGTCGGGCATACCGCCTGCGAATTCATTATATATATGATCGGTGCGCACGACCGATACGCTGAGCTCGCTATTGGCAATACGGTAGTTTTTGAATTCAGTCGCCGAATTATATAAATCCGGATGGGTTATGACAATCACATCGGTATTAGCGAATTCGCCGCGAAGATTGGCCATTTCGGCCTTGCGCAGCGTGGGCTTGCGGAAATTCGACGCCACAAAGAATCTGTGCGGCATGTCTTCCTCGACTTCGGCGCGGAATGTAAACATCCCGCCCACTATCGAGCGATTAGCCAGCAGCTCCGGCCGGCCGGGATCGGTTACGTCGAATCCGATGATTTCTTCGCCGCTGAATTCATTTATGGTGAATTCGCTCAGTCCGGATTTATCCGGATCGCTGAAAAAGCCGATTTCGTTTTCGATTGGAACAAACGACCGGGGATAATGTATTTCGTAATAATCCAGAAAGCCAATTCCCGAGGGTGATTCGGAATTGTAATCCAGCTTCAAAACGCTGCGGCCATCGGCGGCTATTTCAGCGGCAGGCAGGCTTACGGCCTGGCGCGCGCGGTATGCGTCTTTATAATTATTCAGATCAATTCCGCTGAGATAGGTCGTGGCAAGCGATTTCGTATCTTCGTGGAATTCGAACCAGCCACGCTTGTCGCTGCGATGCGCCACATAGATCACATAATTTACCTCGCCGCTGCGATCGAGATTATGCAGCTTGTTCACAAAGGGCGCGCTGAACAGCGAACGTCCGAACCAGGTGCGGCCCGAACCATAGCTGAATGCATTGCGCAGCTCTTCTTCGTAAAACATGCGGTGGACATAGGTCGCAGGCGCGGGATTATCGACGGCGCCTTCGTGTGCGGCGGCTTCGGCGCGGAGTCCTTCGCGGCCGCCCCAGGTGAGCATATATGTATTGGTTTCGCTGTAATGATTTATATATCTCTCGAAGCGCCCGACGTGGAAGAATCCGCGGGTCGGCGCGCCATAGAACAGGATATAATCCAGCGAGCCGTCCGATTTTGTGCGGACAACAATCGGCTGTTCGTTCATATCGTTATCGAGTGCCCGGTTGGGCAATTCGGGTAATTCGCGGCCGCCCTTGCCGAAAATTTTGATTGTGGAGACGTCCTGGGCCGATATAACCGCTCCTGCCGAAGTGAGCATACCTGCGTCGATTTTATAAATGCCCTCGTCTTTTACCTCGACCTTCAGCCACTGGCCGTCGGAAAGCTCCGTGAGCGATTCCGGAGCCGGTTTCATCGTGCGGTCGCCGCGGCCGATAGTCCAGCGAGCAGCCATATCCGGATTTAGCACGGGAAATGAAAATGCGTCGCGGACATCGCTTTTGGTGGATCGCGGCGCGGCATCGAATGCAATTTCGATGCGAATTTTTTTAGCAATTGAGAATTTATTCTGGTCAGGAAGATATCTGACCGGACGGAATTTCAGGTTTGCGATATATATATTTCTCGCGATGCCGGCATATTCCAGCTCGGCGGCCTTCGCTACGGATTTATAGCCAGCGAAATCATCGCCCGGCATTCCGAGGAGATCGGGCGCGGGCGCATCGGCTGTGCCGGATAATTCTTCCTCGATTTCAATATTTTTAATCGAGAAACCTGCGGGGGAAGGCACCGCAATCGCATCGCCGACCGTGAGCGAAAAGCTTTCGCCTGCTTCGGTATAAGCGCCATATATATAAGGAATATCGAGATCATTGCCATAAATATCCGATAGCGGGTCATCCGAAATCCGCGGGGTGAATTCGACCACAAGCGAACTGGCAGACGACGAAATCACGCGGATATCACTGCCTGCGGTTGCGGAAAAAACAGATGTAATCGCCAGCAAAATGGCAGCAAGGATGATTCTGAGATTTGCCCGGAAGGAATATATCATATTTTCATACCAGAATAAAATTGGGAAACCACATATGAGAATTACCGAGGTAAATTATTTACCATTAATAACGCTCTTTAAATAACACATATTGTGGTAGCAAGTTACAATAAGCTTTAGTATAGATTATGAACTAAGTATGAAAATACGATAAAAGGAAGCCCTTTCGGATTAAGACGGAGAATATAAATTATATTTTAATAAATGATATTTCAAAGCGGCCCCTTTATACAAATAAATGCCTCGCCATCGGGGGGACTTGACGGCAAGGCATGCAGCATAAAGAGGAAGAGACGATCAAAAATCGTCGAGCGAAAGACGAGACTCGAACTCGCGACCCCAACCTTGGCAAGGTTGTGCTCTACCAACTGAGCTACTTTCGCTTATTTCAATTTGCGCTTAATCATGTGCGCCTTTGTTTAACACGATTCAAAATTAAAATATTTTATCGAATCATGCAAGTTTTTTTATCATTTTTTTAAAAATTCTTCATGAATATTTCACTGCATCTTTGCATAAGTCCGCCGAAATCAATTTTTTCGCCCAGCTCTGTCTGCATCGAGGTTACGCCCCGGTCGGAGATGCCGCAGGGCACGATATAAGCGAACTCGCGCAGATCGTTGTTCACATTGAGCGCGAAGCCGTGCGAGGTGACCCAGCGCGAGCAGTGAAGACCCATCGCGCAGATTTTGCGCCGATCATCTACCCAGACGCCCGTAAGCCCATCCACCGGCCCGGACTTAATCCCATATTCGGCGAGCAGCTCCATAATCGTCTCCTCTATCCGCCGCAGAAACCAGTGCAGATCGGTGCGGTAGTCCTCCAGATTGAATATCGGGTATCCGACGAGCTGGCCAGGGTTGTGGAGCGTGACGTCCCCTCCGCGGTCGACTTCGACCGTATCGATGCCGGCGGCGTCGAGCAGCCCCGGGTGGCAGACTATGTTGTCGCGCGAGCCGTTGCGGCCGATTGTTATGACGCTGGGATGCTGGCAGAGCACAAGCACGTTGCGGTTGCGATTCTGCTGAATCTCCCGGACGAGCTCTTTCTGCATATCCCACGCTTCGTTATAATTTATCAGTCCCGGGGTAATTATTTCCATATCGTATTTCATTTTGCAATAATTTGCTACCGGGATTAAAAAACGTATGTGGGGCGAATTAATTTTAGCCGTGCCTATATATAAAAAAGCCGACCTTAAAATGAGGCCGGCCGGATTGATCAAATGATCGATTGATTATATATTCACTGCTTCGTCCCATGCGGCGGCGGCGGCTTCCATAACTGCCTCGCTGAGCGTGGGATGCGGGTGTATGGTCTTGAAAATGCTCGGGCCGGTGGCCTCGAGCGTACGTCCAAGCGCAACCTCGCTGATCATCTCGGTTACGTCGGGGCCGATCATGTGCGCGCCCAGCAGCTCGCCGTATTTAGCGTCGAATACCATTTTGACGAATCCCCGTGCCTCGCCGATGCCGTGGGCTTTGCCACTGGCGGTGAAGGGGAATTTGCCGACTTTGACGTCGTGGCCCTTTTCTTTTGCGCGGGCTTCGGTGAGTCCGACGCTGGCCACCTGTGGCTGGCAGTATGTACATGCCGGGATATTCGTATAATCGATCTCGTGCGGATTCTCGCCGGCGATGTGCTCTGCGGCGAGTATGCCCTCGGCCGAGGCTTTATGCGCAAGCCAGGGCGGCCCGGCTATGTCGCCGATGGCGTATACATTGTCGATATTTGTCTGCATAAATTTATCCGTCTTGATAAATCCGCGCTCGAACTGGAGCCCGAGTTCTTCGATCCCGTTGCCCTCGACGTTCGGCTGGATTCCGATGGCATTGAGCGCGATGTCGGCGGTCAGGGTTTCCTCTTTGCCGTCTTTGCCCTCGATTACGATTTCGACGCCATCGCCTTTGGCTTTTGCGGATTTCACGCGGCTTTTGGTTTTGATTTTGATTTTGGCTTTGCGGAAATTGCGCTCGAGCTCTTTGGAAATATCCTCGTCCTCGACCGGAACTATGCGATCTATCATTTCGACGATGGTGACCTCGGTGCCGAATTCATGATAGAAATACGCAAATTCGACTCCGATTGCTCCCGCACCCATTACGATCATCGCTTTGGGGATTTTCTTCTGGATGAGCGCTTCCTTGCTGGTGATGATTTTTTTGCGATCGACCTCTATGCCCTCGAACATGCGCGGGCGGGCGCCGGTGGCAATAATTATATTTTTAGCTTTGATTGTGTCGGTGGCTTTGCCGTCTTTGTCGCGGACTTCTACTTCGCTGTTGGATTTTATAAATCCGAATCCCTGGACCTGCTCGACTTTGTATTTTTTGAACAGAAAGCCAATACCGCCGGACATTTTGGAAGCCACATCGCGGCTTCGCTTGATCACCTGGCCAAAATCGACCTCGAAGTCCTTGATATTGACTCCGAATTCCTTTGCATTATTCATAAAGTGCATATATTCGGCGTTTTTCAGCAGGGCTTTGGTTGGGATGCAGCCCCAGTTGAGGCAGACGCCTCCGAGAGCGTCGCGTTCGACGCAGATGGTTTTAAGTCCGAGCTGGGATGCGCGAATGGCGGCAACATATCCGCCGGGGCCGGAACCGACCACAACAACGTCGCATTCGTGTTTTGCCATAACCTGTTTCTCCATATATAAATAACAAATTGAAAAGTAAATCGCGAGTGATTTTTGCGTGAATATTCGAAAGGCATAAAATTTATAATAGCAAATATAATACAAAAATCCAAGAAATCGAATTATGTAAAAACGAGTAAATGAATTCGGAATCAGAATTCCGAAATGTGGGGATTTGCGCGCGGAACCCATAAAGTTAATAAATATTTCGAAGTGAAAATAAATTTTCCTAAATTGCGTTTCCATTATATTAATATTTTTTGAAACTTCATATACAGGCTTAGTCATCTTCGGCAAGAAAAAATTCAAAGGACTTAATTTCCTGGAGCTTACGCCATACCGCAAACACACTCATGAAACCCGGGACGACGGCATGGTAAACGTACTCGTTCCCCGGTTCAAAAGCAATTTTATTACCAGGCTGCTGCCGAAGAAAAAATCACCGTTCATTCGGGCCAATCTTGACGAGCTCGGTTCGGCCGCCTGGCTATTGATCGACGGCGCTAAAAGCGTCTACGACATCGGGCTTGCGCTCGCCGATAAATTCGAAGAGCCGGACGATACCATCCACGAGAGAATTACATTATTTCTGAGAGAATTATATACAAATGGATTCATATCTTTTAATGAATTAAACGAAAGGTAACAAAATGGCCAAAGTACTTGAAAAACTCGAGCCGAAAGCCGTATGGCAGTATTTCGAAGAGATTTGCCAGAGACCACACTGCTCTAAAAAAGAAGAGCCGCTCGCCAATTATATTATGGAATTCGCCAAAGAGCACAACCTGGAAACCAAAAAAGACGAACTGGGCAATATCGTGATCAAAAAGCCCGCCACCAAAGGCATGGAGGGCCGCAAACCCGTCGTCATCCAGGGGCATATCGATATGGTATGCGAGAAAAACCGCGACGTCGATTTCGACTTCGATAAAGACCCCATCCAGCCCGTTATCGACGGCGACTGGGTAAAGGCCAAAGGAACAACGCTCGGCGCCGACAACGGCATCGGAGTGGCCATGGGCATGGCAATCCTCGCAAGCAAGGACATCCCCCATCCGCCGATGGAAGTGCTCTGCACACTCGACGAAGAAACCGGTCTGACCGGCGCTATGCAGCTCGGCACCGACCTATTGGACGCCGAAATTCTGATCAACCTCGACAGCGAGGAAGACGGCGCTTTCACAATCGGCTGCGCAGGCGGCATCAATACCAGCGCCTCGTTTAAATACGAGCAGGACGCAGTCCCCGCCGACAGCGCTGCCTACGAAATTTATATCAAAGGCCTCAAAGGCGGCCATTCGGGTATCGAAATCCACGACGAACGCGGCAATGCGGTGAAATTCCTCAACCGCCTTCTGTGGAATCTGACCAATAAATATAATATCCGCCTTTCGAGCTTCAACAGCGGCAACAAACACAACGCAATCCCCCGCGAGGGCTTTGCAATCGTCACAGTCAACAAAGCCGCCGAAAAAGACTTTAAAAAATACGTCGAGGAATTCGACAAAATCGTCAAAAATGAATATTCGACAAAAGAGCCCGGCATCGAAGTCGGATACGAACCGGCCGATTTGCCCGACCGCGTGATGACATTCTCGCTTCAGAAGGGCCTCCTGAATTCGCTCTATGCATGCCGCCACGGCGTCATCCGCATGAGCCCGGACATCAAGGGTCTGGTGCAGACATCGAACAACCTGGCCATCGTGGAAACCCGCGATATGGAAATCCACATCCTTACAAGCCAGCGCAGCTCGGTCGAGAGCGAAAAAATGGACGCCGCCCATATGGTGCGCGCATCGCTCGAAGCAGGCGGAGCCGAAGTCAAGCACGGCGATGGCTACCCGGCATGGCAGCCCGACATGAGCTCGCCCATTCTGAACGAAGCGGTCGAAGTTTACAAAAAGATGTATGGCAAAGAGCCGGTCATCGAAGCAATCCACGCCGGACTCGAATGCGGACTCATCGGCGAAAAATATCCGGGTATGGATATGCTCTCCTTCGGGCCGAACCTCGAGGAAGTGCATTCACCGGCCGAAAGAATCCAGATTTCGACAGTCGACAAATGCTGGAAGCTTCTGCTTGGCATACTGGAAAATATTCCGGCAAAGAAATAATTTATTCGATTCAATACAGGGGGCAATCATGTCCCCTGTATTTTTTTGTATAATAAATCCTTAAACATTATGACAAATTCCTACGAATTGAATAATAAACAAAAACCCAAGCCAACCGCAATACTGCGCTGGAGCGCGCTGATATTCGTCTCGCTGGCGATGTTCGGCAATTATTATATCTATGATTCTATTCCTCCGGTTGCCGATCTATTGATTTCGCAGCTCGGATTCACTCAGAGCCAGGTCGGGATGATCCGCTCGCTCTACAGCCTGCCGAATATCATCATGGTCGTCATCAGCGGATTTATAATCGACCGAATAGGAGTCAAGAAGTCCGCACTGATATTCTCGGTGCTCTGCGCCATTGGTATCGCAGTGACTATCTCCGGCGGCAAATTCTTCAATATGGCGCTTGGATTCTTTATCTTCGGAGTCGGCGCAGAATCGCTTATCGTAGCCGTAACCACCACAATTGCCAAATGGTTCAAAGGACGGACGCTTTCGCTTGCATTCGGACTGAATCTGACTATCGCCCGGCTTGGGTCTGTATCCGCACAGATTTCGCCAGACTGGGCCGAATCGCTTTATACCACCTGGCAAGGCCCGTTGATGCTCTCGCTTTATGCGGGTATCATTTCGGTCGCGGCTGTGGTGGCTTACTACGCCATCGACGCCTACGCCGAGAAACGCTACCAGCTTGGCAGCCCCGGGGAACCCGACAAGGTCGACCTTAAGAAATTATTCAAATTCGGCCCGTCGTTCTGGTATATCGTGCTGCTCTGCGTTACTTTCTACTCGGCAATATTCCCGTTCCAGACCTTCGCGGTCAAGCTTTTTCAGGACGTCCACGGCGTCACCCGCGAATCAGCGGGCTGGCTCAACTCGATCCCGCTATGGTTTGCAATGGTGCTAACACCAATATTCGGCTCTATGGCTGACAAATTCGGCCGCCGCAGCGCATTGATGATCATCGGCTCAGTGCTGATAATACCAATATATTTAATGATCGTCTATGTCCACTCAGAGGTAATATTCACCATCCCGGTAATCGACATAACGGTGCCGCTAGTGCCGTCTATGGCCATGTTCCTGCTGGGCATATCCTTCTCTCTGGTGCCGGCGGTGATGTGGCCTGCGGTAGCGCTGGTAGTCGAAGAAAAGCGGCTGGGCACGGCTTATGGATTGATGACAATGATTCAGAATATCGGACTATTGCTGTTCAACTGGCTGATTGGCATGGTAAACGACGCAACGGGCGAATATGCCACGGGAATGTGGATATTCACATCACTCGGATTTTTCGGCTTATTATTCGCATTTTTACTCAAACGGCGAGAGACCGGACCGCACGGTCATGGGCTCGAACAACCGTCGATTTAATTATTTATAAAGAAATTAATTCAATTAATAAAATTATTTTGGGGATATTTTCGTCGCATTATGTAATTTGATTAAATATATTGCACTTGCAATAATTTCCCCCGAATTAATTAATAGTTAACAATATTATCCGAATAAACTATCATGGCAAAATTAAGATTACAAAAAGCAGCGGAAATCGCGCTGACAGATTATATGGGGCTGGCCGCAGAGGAAACGCTGCTGGTCGTGAGCGATAAAAATATGCGCGACATCGGTATCGCCCTTTTCGAGGCGGGCGAAAGCATTTGCGAAGAAGCGTTTTATGCGGAAATCTCTCCGCGGCAGAACAACGGTCAGGAACCGCCCGAACCCATCGCCGAACTAATGAAACAGGTCGATGTGGTCATCTGCCCAACCACCAAATCGCTGACCCACACAGACGCACGCCGCTCGGCTTCGCGGCTAGGAGTGCGTATAGGCACAATGCCCGGCATTACAGCTAATACCATGGCGAGATGTCTGAATGCAGACTTCGAAAAGATTCAGACAATGAGCGCAAACCTGGCTGAATATCTCAAAAACGCCAGCAAAATCCGCGTCAAAACCAAGTCCGGCACAGACGTCACTTTCGAAATGCGCAAACGCCGCATAATCCAGAGCACCGGAGTGCTCCGCAATATCGGCGAAAGCGGCAACCTGCCCAGCGGCGAGGTATTCATGGCGCCCTGGGAGGGCAAAACAAACGGCGTCATCGTGTTCGACGGCTCGTTCGCCGGCATCGGCATTCTTGAGAATCCCGTTACCGTCGAAGTCAAAGACGGATTCGCCGAGAAAATTTCCGGCAAAGACGAAGCCAAAAAGCTGACCAAAATGCTTAGCGAACACGGCAAATACGGACGCGCCATCGCCGAATTCGGGATTGGCACAAATTATAAAGCCAAGATCAGCGGCGAGATACTCGAAGACGAGAAAGCGCTCGGCACCGTGCACTTCGCATTTGGAAATAATCTGAGTATGGGCGGCAAGATCAACGTTCCGATTCACATCGACGGCGTTATCCGCGACCCCGATGTATTCGTCGACAACGAACAGATTATGAAAAACGGCAAATTAACAATCGAAGTATAATACTTAAAAAATGATGAATTTTATTGACTCCCGCGCATCAGTTCAAGGTGGCGGGAGTTTTTTTATGCTAATTTAATTTCTGAAAGCAATTCATTCCATAAATTTTCTTATTTTATTGATCCGGGAATTATTAATTTTGCGGAATAAAGCGTCTTAATTTATATACTTTATTGACTTACTGATCGAATTCACGGAGAAACGCTTTTGAATATTCGAATACTGATTATAATTGCTCTGTTGACTAGCGCCGTCTGCGCGTGCGACAACGGCGAAGCCCGCGACCGGACACGCCCGGATGAAGCCGATGCGGTGCTCCCGCACGAATTACTCGATTCTATCCGCCGCGCCGAAATGATCGCCAGCTATGATACTTTTTCGAATATTGATTACAAAAGGCATTATATTCCCGATTATAATAATTATCTAGAAATTAAGAAAAAATACGGCGATCCGAAGGAAAACCGCGCGGCATGGCGGGCATTCACTACGCTGAACCGCAAGGAATTCCGATTTGTCCGGGTGGGCGATACAGTGATTATTCCCGACCGCATCCATAGCGATCTTCGGGCTTATTCGATATTCCCCCAGTTTTACTACGATGCCCGGCATCTGCCGAAAATCATCATGGTATCGAACAAATACCAGTGCTATGGCGCATACGAAAACGGGCATTTAGTAAGATTCGCTGCGGTAAATTCCGGCAAGGAACGCACCCCCACTTTCCCGGGCCGCTACGCGCTGGTCTGGAAGGAACGCGTCCGGCGGTCATCGCTCGACAGCAACTGGGTAATGCCGTTTACCTGGAATTTCCACGCCCAGGCAGGCAACGCATTTCATCAATTCGAAATGCCCGGCCGGCCGGTATCTCATTCATGCCTGCGCCAATTCATGGAGGACGCCGAATGGCTCTATAGCTGGGGCCGCGGCGTCAGGTTCGATAGCTCTGGCAATCGCCAGAGGATGAGCGGCACGCCTGTGATAATACTGGATATATTCGATTTCCGGCGGCCGAAGTATGGCCCCTGGCTCGATATTGCTTCAAACACTGAAAAGGTAATAGAATTCCCCCGCAATCCAATGGAAGTCGAGGAGGCGATCATCCCGCTTTGCCAGATACCAGTAGACGCGCGCGGAGGGCTCCACGATTATAAGCGATTCAAATATGGCGAGGATACACTTCGCGCACGAGGCATAATCCGCCAGGGAGTGGTATTGATCGAAACCAGGAATTTCAATAAACTCCGCCGCCAGAAAGCCGAACTCGAAGCCAAACGCAAGAAAGAAGAAGAAAAAATGCGGCTGATCGAGCCCAGCGAAGCCGAGCAGCCTGCGGGAATCGAGACTAATAATTCCGAAATTAATAATGATGAGATAAAGCTAAAAAATTTTCCTTCCCCGAATACTCCGGCTTCGGGAAATAATCCTCCGAACGGCTTTTGATTTATGTTACATTTTTCCTGCGGTGAATTCCATTGAAATCATGGAAAGCTGAATTGCTTTTGCTGGTTATAACGCTTATCTGGGGCGGCACCTTTATGTTCACAAAGCTTGGCATCGAGGACTGCCCGCCTTCGTTATATATATTATTCCGATTTACAATCGCTTTCACGATTTCGGTCGCGGTATTCCGGCGCCACCTGCTGAAAATGAAGAAGCAGACCTTCTGGCACGGGATTGTACTCGGGCTTTTCTTCGGCGGGGGATTCCTGTTGCAGACCTATGGCCTGAAGTACACAAGCGTATCCAAATCGGCGTTTATCACCGGTATAGCCGTTGTTCTGGTGCCGTTTGCATACTGGCTGGTCGAGCGCAAAAAGCCGCTATTCTGGAGCCGAGTTGGCGTGGTAATCGCCACAATCGGCCTTTGGCTGTTCACTAATCCTGCATTCGGGGAATTCAATCCAGGCGATCTGATTACGCTTATCTCGACACTGTTCTGGGCGTTTTATATAACATATATGGATGTATTCACGCGCGGCCGCAACAACTTCAGCGAGACCGCCCAGCTTGTGACGCTGCAGTTCGTATCCGCTGCGCCAATTGCTTTACTGGGAATCCTAATGTTCGAAATGGACGAATTGACCGTGAACTTCTCCCCCACACTGATTATCTCATTGATTTATAACGGAATACTCGCATCGTTTCTCGTAACCCTGATCCACACAAGCATCCAGCGCTACACCACACCCGTCAAGGCCGGCCTTATTTTCTCGCTCGAACCAGTGATCGCAAGCCTTGTGGCAATGATGTTTCTCGGAGAAGTGCTCGGCCTTCGCGGCGGCATCGGCGCGGGCATAATGCTGCTCGGAGTATTGGCTTCCGAAGCAGGGGCATATATTTTCAGAAAACCCGCAGTCTGAATTTCATAAATTATTTGGAATAAATACGCGGCGGATTTTTCTCGATTATTAAATCGAAAAACATCTCCGCCTCGCGCTGGCTGCCGTCGGATTCGTGGCCGGTAGCCGGAATTACCCTCAGCCCGTACCAACAATTTTTGCGATTATATATATCCATCAATTTATAGGCATGCTCGGCGAAAAGATTGACGCTGTCGAACTGGTGCTGGGTTATCATCGTCGGCGGCATCGCGTCCATCGATTCGGCTATTCCGGGCAGATCGACGACGCTTTCAATCGAATCGCCCATCAGATAGCCATAAGGATTGTCGCGGTTATCGATTCCGTAGTCGCGGATTTTCTGGCGGAGATCGACCTGCGGCGCCATAGAATATATGCCATTTGCACCGTATTTAATCCCAAACAGCAGCGATCCGAACCCGCCCATTGACGAGCCCATAGTAAACCAGGGCAGGTCGGGATTTTTCACCCGGATCGTTTTAACCAAATCATAAACCATTTTTTCGACGAAATCATCGCCTTTTTCGCCCCAGAACCAGCTCCCCTGGCGGTTCCAGCCGTAATTATCCCAGGGCGCGAGTATGTCGTAATTCTCCCAAGCGCTTACCGGCCCGAGATGCAGATAGGCATTATGCCCATGGAAATATACCACCAGCCCGCGCGATTCCTTGCTTGCGGGCAGCCAGGCATATCGCATGGCGCGGTCGCCCCAGCGGAATATTTCCGGATAGGTCGACTCCACCTGCGAAGCGTCGAACAGCAGAGAGGTTGCCCTCATCTGCTGTTTCTGCTGCTTTCTGATTACTTCGTTCTGCGTATTAAATATCAGGTCGCGGTTGGCAAAGCTGAGCGGCCGCAGATCTCCAGACTGGCGCGAGAGCCACCCCGCCGAGAACCGCACGGCATTCATAAAGCCTTCGGCCTTTGCCTTCTGCCGGAAATAGCCGAAATACTGCTTATATTTTAATAATTCTTTTATTTTATTAATTATTATTTCAACTAATTATTTTTCGACAACAATATTATGCATTACAAGCACATCCATTCCGGTCTTACCGCATGTATTGATTGCGTCCTGCGGCGATTCGACGATCGGCTCGCCATTGCCGTTGCAGCTCGTATTGAGCACCACATTCACGCCGGTCATCTCGCCGCATTTTTTGATCAGATCGTAATACATCGGGTTTTCGTCGCGGATAACGGTCTGAATGCGCGAGGTATTGTCCACATGCACCACGGCCGGGATTTCCTTCTGTGCGCGTTCGTTTGCGGCGACGGTATAAGTCATAAACGACATATCGGCCACAGACGGATCGTAGTCGAAATAATCATTGGCGCGGTCGTCCATCACCGATGGCGCGAAGGGCCGGAACCACTCGCGGTGCTTGACCTTCTCGTTGATGATGTCTTTCATATCGGCCTGGCGCGGATCTGCCACGATGCTGCGGTGCCCGAGTGCGCGTGCACCCATTTCCGATGGCCCCTGGTACCAGCCGACGACCTTGCCTTCGCTTACGAGGCGGGCGGCCGTTTCGATCGGATCGTCGGTCGTATAATATTTATATCCTGATTTTTTGGCGGCCTTCATCGCGTCTTTATCGGAATAAGCATTGCCCATAAATACATTTTTGATTTGGAAAAATCTGGGAATTCCGAGATTATTATGAATATGATAAAGCGCCGCGCCGATGGCTATGCCGCGGTCGGAGGACATAGGCAGCGCGAATACTTTGCGGAACATTCCGCTCTCGGCGATGCGTCCGTTCATCGAGGAATTCATCGATACGCCGCCGCTGAGCACGAGATTTTCCGCGCCGGTTTTGTCCTTGCCTATGCGCGCAAGTTCGGTCACGACGTGCTCGAGCACCTTCTGGATGCTGGCTGCGAGATTTTTATGCACATCCGTAATCGGCTCGTGCGAGAAGCGTTTGGGACAATAATCATTCAGAAATTTATTATTCAGAAGCTGTGTATTCAGGTATCCGCCCTCCTCGGCCAGGCGCGAGCTGTCGCTTTTAAGTTTGTCGCTCAGCCGCAGGCTGCCCTCGGGGAGGATCTCGATTTCGTTCATATATTGTTCATAAATGGTGGGTTCGCCGTATGAGGCCAGTCCCTGGGTTTTGCCCTCGGCGCCGATACCGCCCAGACCCAGATGCACTGTTGCGCGGAGGTATTCCAGCCCGATGGAGTTTTCCTCGTCGATTCGACTGATTTCCGCAAGCTTTGTGCCCCGGCCGTGGGCCATGAGTCCACTGGAACCATCGCCAAAGCCATCGACCGAGACTATGAGCGCGTCGTCGTATCCGGAGGCATAATATCCGCCGGCGGCGTGGCAAAGGTGATGATCGACTTCGACTATCTCCTGTTTTTTGAAATGCTTGCGCAATACGTTCTTGCATTCGAAGTGATCGGTGTGGCCCATTCACAACGTCGATATTCTTTGGTTTAATTCCAAGCTGGTCGCAGCAATACTGAACGGGCATCATCAGGTCGTCGCCGTCTTCGATTACGTGGTGCTTGCGGCGGGAAATGCGCTCCGCCTCGAAATTGCTTATCCTCTGGTTTTCGGTATCGATAATGCAGCAGTTATAGTCGTGCATGAAGCCGCCGATTCCGCATACTATCATAATTATCTCCGTAAATATATATGTATCAAAATGTAGAATTCGAATAAATCCTAAATTATTAAATATTTGAATGATAAAGAAAAAATAAATGAAAAAGATTGATCAAACCGGGCATAAAAACGGGGCAAAACCGTTTCCCGCCGATTTTGCCCCTTTGCTTGCCCAATTATTGATATAAGGAGTCGCTACTCAGGCAGCAAGTGTTTCTCTTTATCATGAAGGCTTTTGTTTTTCTTATGGCCGTTTACGTCGAATTCGTGATCATCGTCCGATTTGTTCTTTTCGGCCTCAACTCTGAACTGGTTGATGAGTTCGCTGAGGTGCTCGGTCAGCTTGCTCAGGTCGTCCGAGGAGTGAGCGATGTCCTGTATCTGCTGGGCGGATTCGGAAGTAACGCTGGAGATAGCCAATACGTTTTTGGAGATTTCCTCGCTGGTGGCACTTTGCTCTTCGCTTGCCGCAGCGATCTGGTTGATCATATCCAATACGTCCTGCGAGCTCTGGAGTATCTCCTGGAGTGCGCCTCCTGCGCGATCTGCCAGTTCGATACCGCTGGATACCTCTTCGTTGCCCTGATTCATCACGCGGACTGCTTCCTGCGTCTCGTTTTGAATACCCTTAATCATTGATGCTATCTGCTTGGTGGCTTCGGTGGTGCGTTCGGCGAGTTTGCGTACTTCGTCGGCGACCACTGCAAAGCCGCGGCCCTGTTCGCCGGCGCGGGCGGCTTCGATTGCCGCATTGAGCGCCAGCAGGTTGGTCTGGTCGGCGATGTCGTCGATCACTGCTATGATTTCGCCGATTTCCTTGCTCGATTCGCCGAGCTTCTCGATGTTTTCTGCCGATTGCTTGACAACGCGGGCGATGTCGCGCATTTTGCCGACGGTCTGCTCGACCACTCGGCCGGATTCCTGTGCGGTATCGCTGTTGCGTTTGCTGACTTCGGCGGTTTTGTTTGCGCTCATCGCGTTTTCGGTGATTGTACGCGACATTTCCTCAACTGCCGAGGCGACTTCGTCTGCCTGGGCGCTCTGCTCCTGCGCTGCCGAGGCCATTGTTTCGGATGTCGAGCTGATCTGCAGCGTTGCGCTGGCAACGGTCGATACTGCATCGGCAACGCGCATCATCACTTCGCTGAGCGATTTGCCCATTGAATTAAGATTATTCTTTAGTTTCGACAGGTCGCCTTTGTAGTTGCCCTTCATACGGGCTGTAAGGTCGCCTCCGGCCATTCTCTCGAGCGCAGTTCCGGCCTCGTTGATTGGATCGATCACCGCGTCGAGTGTTTCGTTGACTCCGCCGATTATCTTGCGGAAGTCGCCCTGGTGGCGGTTTGCTTCGGCGCGGGTCTGAAGCTGTCCGGCCAGCGCGGCCTCTACCAGCATACCGGCGTCTTCGACCATGAGATTTATCGCGGTGATGCAAGTATTCAGATTGGCCTTGATTTCATTGAAATCGCCCTTGTATTCGTCGGTGATCTTCGGCGGTATATCGCCCTTCGAGATGCGGTCGACGTACTCGGCGGTGACGTTGATCGGCCCCACGAATGCGTCGATCAGCTCGTTGACGCCGCCCACTAGTTCGCCCCAGTCGCCCTTGAAATTGGCTGCATTGCCGCGGCGGTCGAGCTTGCCGTCCTTGGTGGCTTTGATCAGGCCGTCCAGCTCGTGGCTGAAGCTGAGCAGATTGCCCTTGACCGCATCGAGCGTATCATTGATAAAGCGTTTTTTGCCGGGGAGTTTTTCCATTTCCTCGTCGAAATTGCCCTCGGCGTATTCCTTGACCACTGCCATTGCGCGCTTCTTGACGTTGATGTGCCCCTGAACCATTTCGTTTAGGCCATTTGCCATTTCCTTATATGCGCCCTGGAATTTGTCAGGATTCATATCTACATCTATATCACCTGCGTCATGCTCTTTGCTCATGTGGTTCATATCTTTTATTAATGTGCTGAGAGCATCTATACATTGATTCAGATTGTTTTTGATTTCGTTGAAATCACCTTTGTATTCATCGGTGATGATAGGCGGAATGTCGCCTTTACTGATGCGATCGACATACTCGGCGGTCACGTTTATCGGGCCCACGAATGCATCAACCAATTTGTTGACTCCGCCGACCAATTCGCCCCAGCCGCCGACGAATTTTGATGCGTTGCCGCGTTTATCCAGCTGACCATTCTGAGTAGCTTTAATAAGCATATCAGTCTCGCTAAGCAGGCCGTTCATCACGTCGATGCACTGGTTCAGATTGTTTTTGATTTCGTTGAAATCACCCTTATACTCATCTGTGATCACAGGCGGAATGTCGCCCTTACTGATGCGATCGACGTATTCGGCCGTAACGTTCAGCGGCCCCACGAATGCGTCCACCAGATCGTTGACGCCGCCCACGAGTTCGCCCCAGCCGCCGACGAATTTTGATGCGTTGCCGCGCTGATCGAGCTGGCCATTCTGAGTGGCTTTTATCAGCTTGTCGGTTTCTGCAAGCAGGCCGTTCATCACGTCGATGCACTGATTCAGATTGTTTTTAATTTCGTTAAAATCGCCTTTGTAATCGTCGGTAATGCGCGGCGGGATGTCGCCCTTACTGATGCGGTCGACGTATTCGGCGGTCACGTTCAGCGGGCCGATAACGGCGTCGAGCGTATTATTGAACCCGACCATAATATTTTTATATTCGCCCTTGAACTCGGCGTCGTGAGCGCGCTGGTCGAGCTGGCCATTGGTGGCGGCGGCAGCTATCTGATTCAGCTCGGCGACCATTTTCTGGATATTCCCGCGCATGGAGTCCATTGCCCGGAGCAGGGCGCCGGTCTCGTCCTTCGATTTGGTTTCGAGATCGACATTCATATTGCCCTCGCCGAGGTTTTCGGCGGCGACCATACATTTGCGGATCGGAGCGGTGATGCTGCGTGTGATAAACCATGTAATCAAAAATGCCAGCAATATGCCTGCGCCTATCAATATATATATAGTCATCCCGGAAGACTCGACCACCTCTGTCGCACTGGCAGAAGCTTTTTGCACAAGCTCATTCTGATATTCAATAAGCCTTGTGACGGCTTCCATATACTCGCCCTGAAGCCGCTCGTATTCGCCATAGAGAATCACTTCGGCTTCTTCATCGCGGCCCTGTTTTGTTAATTCTGAAACCTTTTTAATTTCAGGTAGCAGATTCTGGCGGGCTGTTTTCACCGCTTCGAGCATTTGGATGCCCTCAGGCGTGGTAATCGTCTCGGTTAGTTTTCCAAGCCTGTCAGCGATATTTTTGGTTGCCTCGGCGATATGCTCGTCCTGTTCCAGTACCTTTTCCCTCTCTTTGTTTATATCCAGAATGATCATATTCCGAACAGATCGCGCCACAAGATTGACATTGTCAATAATATCATTCGCCAAGATAGTCTTGGGCACGCGGTCTTCGCTGATCAGATGAATTTCCTCATTCAGCGAATCGAGCGAATTAATCGAAGTGACCGAAATAACAACGGAGATGAGCGCAAGCACAACCCCCATCAACGCAATACGAACTCCAATTTTCATGATATACCCCTAATAATTTTATAAATACATTTATTATACTGCTTCTGCAAATTCGCCGATATTTTTCGCCTGCTCCTTGGTCAACACCTTATCGATGTTGAGCAAAATCAGCAGTCTGTCCTCCAGTTTGCCGACGGCCGTGATGTATTCCGAATCCACTCCGGCCACCATCGGCGGAGGCGGCTCGGTGATGTCGCGGCTGATGCGCAGCACCTCGTTGACGCTGTCGACAATAAAGCCAAGCACCTTGTTGTGGATTTCGACTACAATAAAGCGGGTGTCCTTATCGTGGTTGCGGGCGGCCATACCCAGCCGGCGCCGCAGATCGATAATCGGGATTACGCTTCCCCGAAGGTTGATGATACCCTCTACGTAATCCGGTGCGTTGGGCACTTTGGTCACCTCTACCATACGATTGATGCCCTGAATATTAAGAATATCAACGGCGAACTCCTCATCGCCGATATGGAAGCTCACAAGCTGGAGCTCCTCGTCGTAGCGGGCGGCGTCCTTTTCGGATTTACTGGACTGCTGCATATTCACCTCATAATTTATATTAGCAGAAAAGCTTATTATCAGCTTTCTATTATTCTCACTCCGACAAAATATGTATATGGATGTATAGAATTTGTAGGACAAAGTCCTAAATTTTTGTAGGAATATTCTGATACTAATGCGTCTAACCCACTGAATATAATTTATTTATGAATGCGGCGTGAAACAATATTCATGAAGCTGATTCAGCGCAGCTTGTTTGTTCGGGCGTGAAGCAAACAAATGCTGATTTCGAATGGTGGACTAAAGCGGGAATGCTTCGCTGCGCTCGCTGTGACAATCATAGGTGCTTGTAAATATTGCGCTTGTGGGTCATTGCGCGGAGCGAAGCGACAAAGCAATCTCATTTCAAATTCCAAAGCGGGACGGCTTCGCTGCGCTAGCTGTGATGTCGAGGGAGATGAGGCCGACTTAATGAGCCGCATTCGCATAGCGAAATTCATATATGCTATTAATTCCCGGGCTGAGCATAATCCCGAAAAATCGTGTCGGAATTCGGAATATTTATTATATTGCTATTCTTTTTTGTGCGCGAATAATCCGGAGTTTACTAAATGAAACAATTGCTCAAATCATATCTTGCCAAAGTCCTTTCCCTTGCCGACGCTTTCCCTTCGCGAATGACCGATCCGGCAGATGTAGCCGGCCTGATACATCGGCTTCACCCCCTGGCAACCGATAAACCGCTTATACGGTTCGGCCCGGATGAAGATGGCGGATACCTGATTCCGGACGATCTGGAGGGAGTTGCCGCGTGCTTCTCGCCTGGGGTAAGCCTTGTTTCCGGATTCGAAAAAGACTGCGCCGAGCGCGGAATACCGGTTTTCCTTGCCGACAAATCCGTCGATGTGCCGGCGGAGGAGCATGAGCTGTTTCATTTTACAAAAAAATTCATCGGCGCGTATTCCGACGAAAATTTCATGACTCTCGACGAATGGATCGGCGAATCGCTTGAGGATAAAAACAGCGACCTGATGCTGCAAATCGACATAGAAGGATACGAATTCGAGGCTTTTTTGTCGGCATCCGCCGATCTGATGAAGCGATTCAGAATCATTGTTGCCGAATTCCACAGACTAGATCTGCTTTGGAGCGAACCGTTTTTTAAAATCGCAAATCATACCTTCGAAAAATTGCTGAACACCCACTCCTGCGTACATATCCACCCCAACAACTGCTGCGGCTCTTTAAAACAAAAGGGGATGGAAATCCCGATAGCGCTGGAATTTACATTCCTGAGGAATGACCGTATCGTGAGCAGTTCGTACCAGACCGAATTCCCGCATCCGCTCGATTATGACAATATGAACATGCCTCCAATGATATTGCCGAAGTGCTGGCACCGCTGATATTCCATTAGAGAATGCTTCGCAATGCTCGCTGTGACTCCGCGGGTGCGGCAATTCCTCGTCATTGCCAGCGAAGTGAAGCAATCTCTCCACAGGTTTTTGGCTATTGGATTTTTGCAAGAAAAATCATGAATACTCTGTCCAATAGCTAATATTCAATAGCTAACATACAAAAAGCGGGACTGCTTCGCTGCGCTCGCTGTGACAATCATAGGTGCTTATAAATATTGCACTTGTGGGTCATTGCGCGGAGCGAAGCGACAAAGCAATCTCATTTCAAATTCCAAAGCGGGACGGCTTCGCTGCGCTAGCTGTGATGTCGAGGGAGATGAGGCCGACTTAATGAGCCGCATTCGCATAGCGAAATTCATATATGCTATTAATTCCCGGGCTGAGCATAATCCCGAAAAATCGTGTCGGAATTCGGAATATTTATTATATTGCTATTCTTTTTTGTGCGCGAATAATCCGGAGTTTACTAAATGAAACAATTGCTCAAATCATATCTTGCCAAAGTCCTTTCCCTTGCCGACGCTTTCCCTTCGCGAATGACCGATCCGGCAGATGTAGCCGGCCTGATACATCGGCTTCACCCCCTGGCAACCGATAAACCGCTTATACGGTTCGGCCCGGATGAAGATGGCGGATACCTGATTCCGGACGATCTGGAGGGAGTTGCCGCGTGCTTCTCGCCTGGGGTAAGCCTTGTTTCCGGATTCGAAAAAGACTGCGCCGAGCGCGGAATACCGGTTTTCCTTGCCGACAAATCCGTCGATGTGCCGGCGGAGGAGCATGAGCTGTTTCATTTTACAAAAAAATTCATCGGCGCGTATTCCGACGAAAATTTCATGACTCTCGACGAATGGATCGGCGAATCGCTTGAGGATAAAAACAGCGACCTGATGCTGCAAATCGACATAGAAGGATACGAATTCGAGGCTTTTTTGTCGGCATCCGCCGATCTGATGAAGCGATTCAGAATCATTGTTGCCGAATTCCACAGACTAGATCTGCTTTGGAGCGAACCGTTTTTTAAAATCGCAAATCATACCTTCGAAAAATTGCTGAACACCCACTCCTGCGTACATATCCACCCCAACAACTGCTGCGGCTCTTTAAAACAAAAGGGGATGGAAATCCCGATAGCGCTGGAATTTACATTCCTGAGGAATGACCGTATCGTGAGCAGTTCGTACCAGACCGAATTCCCGCATCCGCTCGATTATGACAATATGAACATGCCTCCAATGATATTGCCGAAGTGCTGGCACCGCTGATATTCCATTAGAGAATGCTTCGCAATGCTCGCTGTGACTCCGCGGGTGCGGCAATTCCTCGTCATTGCCAGCGAAGTGAAGCAATCTCTCCACAGGTTTTTGGCTATTGGATTTTTGCAAGAAAAATCATGAATACTCTGTCCAATAGCTAATATTCAATAGCTAACATACAAAAAGCGGGACTGCTTCGCTGCGCTCGCTGTGACAATCATAGGTGCTTATAAATATTGCACTTGTGGGTCATTGCGCGGAGCGAAGCGACAAAGCAATCTCATTTCAAATTCCATAAAAAAAAAGCTGTCCCGCAGCTTGTGCAGGACAGCTCATATCGGATAGCTGTTTAATCAGATTTATTTTTTCTTTTTGCTATCTTTTTTTGGTGCCTTTGTAGCTTTTTTGGCTTCTTTTTCCATTATCGCTGCGCGGGCTGCCGCAAGGCGTGCGATCGGCACTCTGAACGGCGAGCAGGACACGTAGTTGAGGCCGAGCTCGTGGCAGAATTCGACGGATGCGGGATCGCCGCCGTGTTCGCCGCAGATACCGAGCTTGATGCCTTTGCGGGTCTTACGGCCTTTTTTGACTGCACGCTTCATCAGGAATCCAACGCCTTCGCGGTCGATCGATACGAAGGGGTCCTGGCTGTAGATTTCGCGATCGACATATGTGGGCAGGAAGCGGCCTGCGTCGTCGCGGCTGACGCCCATGGTAGTCTGGGTAAGGTCGTTTGTACCGAACGAGAAGAATTCGGCTACTTCGGCGATCTGGTCGGCGGTGATAGCTCCGCGGGGGATTTCGATCATTGTGCCAACAAGGTATTCGAATTTGGTGCCGGTTTCTTCCATCACAAGGTCTGCAACTTTGCGAACGCGCTCTTCCTGATCCTTAAGCTCTTTGACGTTGCCGACGAGCGGGATCATGATTTCGGGCAATACTTTCTTGCCTTTTTTGACGAGCGACACGGTGGCTTCGAAAATGGCGCGTGCCTGCATTTCGGTGATTTCCGGATAGAGAAGTCCAAGGCGAACGCCGCGGAATCCGAGCATTGGGTTGAATTCATGCAGGGCTTCGACTCTTTCGCGGACTTTCTCTGCAGAGATGCCGATGTATTTTGCGAGTTCTTCCTGGCCGGCTTCGTCGTGCGGCAGGAACTCATGCAGCGGAGGATCGATCGTACGGATGGTTACCGGGCGGCCGGCCATTGCTTCGAAGATGCCTTCGAAATCTTCGCGCTGATAGGGCAGCAGTTTTTCGAGTGCTTTTTCGCGCTCTTCGGTTGTTTCCGAAAGGATCATTTCGCGCATGGGGCCGATCTTGCCTTCGCCGAAGAACATATGCTCGGTGCGGCAGAGTCCGATACCTTCGGCGCCGAATGCGATTGCGTTAGATGCCTGATCGGGCTGGTCGGCGTTGGTGCGGACGTTGAGCCTGCGATATTTATCTGCCCAGTCCATGATTTGTTTGTACATGCGGAACACGGGAGCATCGGCTTCGGGAAGTGTTTTTTCGATAAGCACTTCGATAACTTCGCTCGGGCGTGTGTTGATCTTGCCATTTATAACTTCGCCAGTGGAACCGTCGAGCGAGATCCAGTCGCCTTCTTTGACGATTGTGGTCTGGCCTTCGATTTTGATCTGGCGTTTTTTATAATCGACCTGGAGCGCACCGCAGCCTGCTACGCAGACTTTACCCATCTGGCGTGCTACCAGAGCGGCGTGCGAAGTCATACCGCCGCGAGCCGTAAGGATACCTTCGGCTGCGTTCATGCCGCCGATGTCCTCGGGGGATGTTTCGATACGGACGAGGATGACTGTTTCGCCCCTGGCTGCCCATTCTTCGGCGTCATCGGCGTGGAATACCACTTTGCCGGTGGCTGCGCCGGGGCCTGCGTTGAGGCCTTTTGCCAGAAGGCGGCCTTCGTCGAGAGCTTTTTTCTTTTCTTCGAGATTGAAGATCGGGCGCAGGAGCTGGTTGAGCTGGCCGGGCTCGATTCTTTTGAGAGCTTCTTTGGGTTTGATAAGGCCTTCGTTGACCATATCGACTGCGATTTTGATAGCCGCAAATGCCGTGCGCTTACCAACGCGGCACTGAAGCATATAGAGCTTGCCTTCCTGGATAGTGAATTCTACGTCCATCATCTCGCGGTAGTGCTGCTCGAGCGTGTCGCGGATCTCGATAAGTTCTTTATATGATTTAGGATCTTTTGCGGAAAGTTCGCTGATGGGGAGCGGTGTGCGAGTGCCGGCCACCACGTCTTCGCCCTGTGCGTTCATCAGGAATTCGCCGTAGAAGATGTTTTCGCCGCTGGCCGCATCGCGTGTGAATGCAACGCCTGTGCCGGAATCTTCGCCGATATTTCCGAATACCATTGTCTGAACGTTAACGGCTGTGCCCCACCAGTCCGGAATTCCGTTGAGTTTTCTGTAAATATTCGCGCGTTTGTTGTTCCACGATCCGAATACCGCGCCGATAGAGCCCCAGAGCTGATCCATCGGGTCTTCGGGGAAGGTGATGCCCAGGCGTTTTTTGATTTCCTGTTTGAATTCGGCTACGAGTTCTTTAAGGTCCTGTGCTGTGAGTCCTATATCGAGTTCAACGCCGCGGGCTTTCTTTTTCTTTTCGAGCAATTCTTCGAATGGGTCGATGTCGTCTTTGGTTTCGGGTTTGAGGCCAAGCACGACGTCGCCATACATCGATACGAAGCGGCGATATGCGTCATATGCGAAGCGTTCGTTGCCGGATTTTTCGATCAGGCCTTTGACTGTTTCGTCGTTGAGACCGAGATTGAGGACTGTGTCCATCATGCCGGGCATCGAAGCTCGTGCGCCGGAGCGAACCGAGACAAGCAGCGGGTCTTTGGGATCGCCGAATTTTTTGCCCATTTCTTTTTCGAGTTTTCCGAGGGCTTTTTCTACTTCTTTATGCAGAGTTTTGGGATATGATTCTTTGTGGTCGTAGTAATAGGTGCAGACTTCTGTCGAGAGAGTAAAGCCGGGAGGCACCGGCAGTCCGAGGTTGACCATTTCGGCCAGGTTAGCGCCTTTGCCGCCAAGCAGGTTTTTCATTTCGGCTGCGCCGTCAGCTTTTCCGCCGCCAAAATAATATACGTACTTTGTGGCTTTGGATTCTTTTTTCTTATCTTTTCCCATATAAAATCTCCGTTAAAAATTTAAAAAATGAGTGGGATTGGTGTCGTTTTTACCTTATTACAAAATAATTACACTTAATCAATATAGAATTACAAAGTTAATAGAAATATTCCAATCGACAAACTACAAATTCAGAAAATCGAACTTCATAATTCAAATTATTTGATTTATTTTGTAACTTTTCGATAGAAATTTCATCTATATATATAAGGATCAAGCAGGATTTCTGCGGAATTACACGAGTTTTTTTCGCTCGACGTTATATATTGTAGCACAGAGGTTTATTTTTTTTGGGGGACGTAATGCGCAAGTCTTTATTTCGTAATAAATTCGGCTCGCCGCCGGGCAAATTTGCAAGCAATCCGATCATTACCTTTATGGTAGTGGTGGCGGCGATTGTGATTTCCACTGTTAAAATTTCATATTCGATTTATACGCCCGAGGATAACGAGCATAAGATACAATTCTTCCAGCCGGTTATCAATAAACTGGTCGATCGCGGCGCCGACAGTGCTTTTGTTTATGATCTGATCACACATCCGAGCGTGGAATTCAACGAAAAATTCACAAAGATAAACGTAACCGGATACCTCTCAAAGCCTGATTATTCAAGCCATTATAATGATTTTTCTGTCAGCAAAACCGGGAATTTCCTGCGCTCGAATATTACTTTGTTGCGCCGAGCCGAAAAGAAATTCGGAGTCGCGGCCGAGGTGATAGCATCGGTGCTCTGGATTGAAACACGCCACGGAGGATACCTGGGCGATAACCACATACCGTCAGTCTTTCTGAGCACAGCAATGGCCGCCGAGCCTGAATTTATCGAGATGAATAAGAAATCTCTGCGCAGCGGATTCAACGGAACGGACGAAGAACTCGCCGAACTCGAGACTAAAATTGAGAAACGCTCCATGAAAAAGTCCAACTGGGCTATCGGGGAATTGCTCGCGCTGCAGAAAATTTCCAAAAGGCTGCCGATCTCGATTTACGAGCTTCGCGGATCGTGGGCCGGCGCGTTCGGTATTAGCCCGTTTCTGCCTTCGAGCTACCAGCGCCGGGCAGTGGCAGGCGACGGCGACGGCGCAATTAATCTATTCGGCGTCCAAGACGCGGGCTTCAGCGTGGCGAACTACCTGAAAACCAATGGCGGGGGCCCGACCGAAAAACAGCGGCGCCAGGCCGTATTTCATTACAACAAAAGCTCGGCTTACGTCGATGCGGTGCTAACGCTTGCCGAAAAGGTCGCGCCGCCCGAGAGATTCGACATCCATACGCCACTATCGAGACAGATCAAACAGCTGCGGCTTTAGATTATGAACACTATCTGCATTACGAACCGGACATTTTCATATATCCACGAATTGAGCACTTCGCGGCGGAGATAATTCACGTCTGCCTGTAGCTTTAAGTCATTTCCACGGAAATATTTAGCAAACCCGAGCGTAAGATTTTTTTCGGGATGAAATGTCATTAGACCATCGCTTTCGGGCAATACATCCGCATAGCGCAGCGCAAAGCCCCATCCGCCGCGGGTAACATAGCCGCACTGGACGCTGTAGCCCTCTCCCGCTCTGATGTAATAAATATTCAAAGGATCGGTCTCTATGATCACATTTTTATCCGAAGTCCGCCGGAAATATTCCGCAAAAATATTGAACCCGCGCCATTTGAAATTCAGATCGAGCATCATAGTCTGCATATCCGCAGATTCAGGCATGGTTTTGCCCAGTGTTGAAGCGGTGCGCCGGGCATTGTCGTTATATAAATATGCTGCGCCGACGGCCAGCTTCGGAGATTCCTCGCGAGCGAGGTCGGGTTCGTAGTACTCCCCTTTTTCCGCAAAAAGTCCGAGCGGCAGCACCTCCACCCGCCCCGAATAGCAGAGGCCATCGCCGATTGCCTCGCGATTTTTGCCCTCGCCATTTGTAATCGCAAATGCCTGCCGCTGATGGTAGTTACCAATACCGAACTCATTATGAATCTGGAATCCGATATCGCGATATGGCGTGAATTCGGATTCAGCGGCGCTGCGCTCGGTGAAGTTCAGCCCGGTGAAGGACATCAGCCGCGAGAGATTGCCCGGCAGCTTCATCTGTCCGAAATAGAGCGAGGTCTTAGGCGCGAATTGATAGTTGATATATGCGTCGAAAATTACGCCGGGGTAGTCGTCCGGGCGGCCGGTGGATTCCATATCCCTTTGCGAAAAAGCAAGATGAATCAGATATGTCAGATTTTTATCCAGAATAAATCCCGAAAACCTAAGGCGCAGCCGCCGGATAAGCGCGGCGAATTCGGGATCCAAATCCTCATTCAGCGTCTGATTAATCGTCATACGCGGCTGAAAATTGCTGCTCAGCGAAAAGCTGTAATCGTCATTATCCACGATAGTTACGCCGTCGCCGAAAGATTTTTGGGCAGCGGGAATGCCGCCTTTGTCCTGAGCCGATAGCGGCAAATAAAGTAAATATATAATTGAAATCAGAATGATGTAGCGGAACATAAATACTCCCGAAGTGGTTATGAATTCGAAGAATTTACTTATTACAATTCAAATCGGGTGTTAAAAATCTGAGAAATTTAATCAAAAATCGAAAATCCCAGTAGTGCGGCGCCGGTCAGAATCGCGCTCCAGAGCAGCACTCCGGCGGTCATCCAGAGCATCGAACGCCCGGGCGACGCGCCAAACGACACGCATAGCGCCGCCCCTAGCGGAATACCCGTCAGCACAGGAGCTGAAAGGCCCAGACCCGGAGCGCCGTATTTGTCGAAAAATTTGCGCAGCCGACCCGCTTTTTTCTCTTTGCCGGCGCGGCGGCGGATAATCCACTCCCTCACCCGGCCGCTGAGAAATATCGTAATAAAGCTGCCGGCGATCGATCCGGCCAACGAAACCGCACCTGCCGTCCAGGGCGAAAGCCCCATCGCAATCCCAGCGGGAATCGCGGCGATAAGCTCGGCCAGCGCGATTGCGAATACGCTGAGTATTGCCAGAAAAAATTCCATCAGGCGAGGATTTCCATTATTTTGGCATCCCATGCTTCGAGATCGATCGCGATGCCGCCGTCGATCATTTCGTAGCGGTTGCTCTCGTCGATCATTTTTACCCGGGAGTAGTCATTGCCGGGATCGAGCCGTGCGTGTTCGATTTTGTCCTGACTCATATTTGCGACGATCAGCAGATCGGGCATCTCGCCACGTGTGCGGCGTATGAATGCGACTACTTTGTCGTGATCGACTCCAACCTCGCATATCCCGTTTTCGAGCGAATTCGGGCGATCTTTGATATATTTCTCGCGAATTAAATTTATACATTTTATGTATTCGGTGAATTCGTCCGGGCTGTCCCAATCGAGCGCGGCTGCCGAAAACAGCGGCAATTCCGATGACGGATGGCGTCGGATCTGCTCGTCGGTAAATCCGAGGCCGGTATTGACGGGCCGCTTTTCGCCGAGCTCGACTCCGGAGTGGATAAACTGGATCGTCGGCAGAAATGCGTTGATCGTCCATGCCATTTTCGAGAATGCCACTCCGCCCGGACGCGATGCGGCCCGCGGGGTATTGTGCGATTCGGCGGTAGCGAAGAAATCGATCGGGCAATTCCCCGAAGCAATGCGATGTATAAGCTCTTTCATTTTATATGGGATGTGCTCATCGAAGGGCAGGTAGCCGATTGCGGCATCGTAGCCGTCGCGCACGGATTTGGGGTCGAGCACGAAATTCTCCTCCCAGAACAGGAAGCCTTCCTTGCGGTCGCGCGCCTTTGCGATCAGCCCCGAGCGCAGCTTTTCGGGCAGGGCATGGCCCATATCGACCATTACGCCATCGATATCGAAGCGGTCGATATAATCCGGCACGATCGACTGGATATATGTCCATAAATCGCGCTGACGGAATTTCTCGCGGGCAAGCGCCTCGTCGTACATCCTCACCGTGTTGTAAGCTATGTAGTTATAATCTGGGTGGTCGTATAATTTCAGATATGTGACGTCGCTCCAGACCGGCTGGTTGTCGTCCGGGGGCCAGTCCGCAAACGCGCCGGGGATTCGAAGCTCCTGATTTTTCCGGTAGCCGCGGATTTTATCGCCCTTTCGTTCGGCTTTTTCGGGAGCTGATCTGAATAATTCGCGATAAATTTTTGTTGGCTGAGGCAATTCCCCGAAGTCGTTATTATTTACCTTATCTTTAATCTCCTCAAGGGTTTCCGAGTCGAATACGGGCGGGCCGTATTTGTCGGGATCGTTGCTGTCAGGCGGGCGGTTTTCGACTGATGCATCGATCCAGTAGAACCACTCCGGGTGCTTTATCGCAAGGTCGCTGTCGAGGCTGGCTGTGCGGAATACGAATTCCGCAACGAGGTCCATTCCGGCCTGATGCACCGCCTCGGCGAATGCTGCGAATTCGGTTTCGGCATCGAGTCCCAGCGCGGGCTCGGCGAGATTTTCGTCAAGCTCGAGCGGATTGCGAATGGCATAAGGCGATCCGAGATTGCCCTTTCGGGAATCAATTCCGATCGATGTAACCGGCAATATATATATAGTATTAGCGCCGAGCGATCTGATATATGGCAGCATTGCCATCGCCTTAAGGAAGGTGCCGGTCTCGCGGAGGCCCGATTCGAGCGGCCCGGCGGCAATATTGCCATCGCGATTGTGGTCATAAGCCGCGGCATAGCGGATGAACATATTATAAACAAATCTGCCGGGCGAGGCATCCACAGGATGCTGATCGGCCAGCTTATCCAGATGATCCGTATAGAATTTGCGGGGGTCGACCCTCTGGGGGCCTTTGCCGGGTTCGCCACACCAAAGCGACGGAATGTAATAATTATCAATCCTGGATAAATTTGTGACTGCCTGACGGACTTTCGTTAGGTTCTTCATAGCGGGTTCGGATTAATATGACAAGATTAATCGATAACTTCGAAATTTTCGCCGGAGGCCTGATCGAAATATTTGCGAATAGCTTCGGCTTGTTTCAAATTTACAAATTCGCGGAGTTTTTCCAAGCCTGCATTGCGAATTTCTTCGACTGAATTGAGATTTATGAGTAATTTTTGCGCTGTTTTCTCGCCTATTCCCGGAATATTTGTTAATTCAGTGCGCAATGTTCGCTTATCGCGCAATTGGCGGTGGAATGCGATCGCAAACCGGTGGGCCTCGTCGCGGAGCTGCTGAATCAGCCGAAGGCTGCTGGATGTGCGCGGCAATAGGTATGGCTCCTTTTCGCCGGGGAAGAATACTTCCTCGAGCCGCTTGGCCAGGCCGACCACTGGCACTTTGCCCTCGATCGCAAGCTCTTTGAGTACGCCGTAGGCTGCCGATAGCTGGCCCTTGCCGCCGTCGATTACTATCAGGTCGGGCAGTGGCTGCTCCTCTGCGATCAGTCGGGAATATCGGCGGTTTACCACCTCGCGCATTGCGGCGAAGTCGTCGCCCTTTTCGACCGATTTTATTTTAAATTTGCGGTAATCAGCCTTTTTTGGCTTGCCCTCTTCGAATACGACGAGCGAGGAAACCATGTCGCTGCCCTGAATATGCGAATTGTCGATGCACTCGATCCGGCGCGGCGGATTGGGCAGCCGGAGGTCGCGCTGGAGTGCCGTGACCGCGTGCGGCAGCGACTGCTCGCGGCGGTCGATCGCTATCTGGCGCTCTTTTAATATAAATCGGGCATTGGTTTCGGCCATTTCGACCATGTGGCGCTTTTCGCCGATGCGGGGGATTTTGATATTGACCGGGCCGCCGCGCTTTCCGGCCAGCCAGCCGAGCAGGTATTCGAGGTCTTCGGGTTCGTCGGGCAGGAATATTTCGCGCGGGACGAAGTCGTTTTCGAGATACCACTTCTCGAGCGTGCGCTGGAGAATAGTGGCGTCGTCGTCGATTTCCGCATTCTTAATTATGAAGTGCCGCTTGCCGGTAAGCTTGCCGTCTCGGACTTTGAGAGCAATCGCACAGGCGTTCTCGTCCACCCGGGCGATAGCGAATATATCGCGGTCGATTGCCTCGGCGCTGACGATTTTCTGCTTTTCGGAATATTCGCGCAGCAAGGCGAGTTTGTTGCGCATCACTGCGGCTTCCTCGAATCGCATTTCCTCTGCGAACTGATTCATTTTCTCCTCAAGCTCGCGCTGCAGGTCTTTTGTTTTGCCATTGATTATGCGGATTGCGTGGCGGACGTTCTCCTGATATTTTTCCTTCGGACTCAGCCCCTCGCATGGCCCCCCGCATTTATCAATATGATAATCAAGGCATATCTTGTATTTCCCTTTTTCGATTGTTTCTTCATTTATATTATAATCGCAGGTGCGGAATCGGAAAATGCTGCGGATTGTTTTGAGCAATTGCTTCATATGGCGCACATCCGTGAATGGTCCGAAATATTTCGATCCGTCGCGGATTACGTTGCGTGTGGCGAATATGCGCGGATATTCCTCTTTGGTGACCCTTATGAACGGATAGGACTTATCGTCGCGCAGCAATATATTATACCGCGGTTTATGCTTTTTGATCAGTGTATCCTCGAGTATCAGCGCCTCGGCTTCGTTATCGACCACTATATAGTCCACATCGGCGATTTTGCCGATCATGGCGCGGGTCTTGGCGTCCTGCGGGCGGCCCTTCTGGAAATATGATCGAACACGATTGCGCAGATTTTTCGCCTTGCCGACATATATAATTTTCCCGCTTTTATTAAAATACTGATAAATCCCCGGGCGTGTGGGCGCGGCGGCGACTTTCTGCAGCAGCTCCGGCGGGAACTCGATTTCGTCCGTGCCGATCGATTCGAGAGAATCTTTTATTTCAGGTCTTTTTCCCATTCCATTTCGCGATTATAATGATATATATAAAACGTTAAGAATGGTGCAATATTACAAAAAATGCCCGAAGGGTCGGTCTCCCTCCGGGCAAAACAAGATAAGAATTAAAGGTAAATCAAATCAATTTATGGAATAATTTCCTGAATAATTAAAACACAGTATCGATTAATCCATAATCTTTCTCAGAAATGTTGGTTTATCATTTATCTGTTCTTCGTTATTCTTCTTATTATTTCCGCTGAGGCGCTCGATGCGGGCACGGGCAGAGCCATATGGTGCGCGCACTGTGGTTTCTCGGCGTTCGTATGCCGGACGGTCGACCACCCGAAGCTGATCCACTCCACGAGGTATCGGCGGCAGTTCGCGCTCTCGCACCGGCCGGTCGGACGGCTCGCTGGGGAAAGCGACTTTGCCGGGCTTGCCGACTTTGCCCGTGGCGCGCTGGTTGTGCTGCTCGACCTGATTTTCGTAGAACGGAATTTCGACTTCCTCGTATTTGCCGTTGCGTGCGCCGGTCTGTTCCATATCGAATTCGTCTTCTTCTTCTTTATGGAATCCGGTGGCTACTACTGTGACCATCAGCTCGTCCATCTCGGTTTCGTTATAAACGACGCCGTGGATAAGGTTGGCCTCTCCGCCTGCGGCGCTTTCGACGATAGAGACGGCCTCGGCGACTTCGTGCATTGTCAGGTCGCTTCCGCCTGTGATATTGACCAGCACTCCCTGCGCACCGGCAATCGAAATACCATCGAGCAGCGGCGAATTGAGCGCATTCTGGGTAGCCTCGATGGCGCGGTGTTCGCCGGTGGCGACCCCGATGCCCATGAGCGCATCGCCCATTCCCTTCATCACGGTCTTAACGTCTGCAAAGTCGACGTTGACCATGCCGTGGCGCGAGATAATGTCTGCAATGCCGCGGGTGGCATTATAAAGCACTTCGTCGACGGATTTGAATGCATCGCCGAAGCTGGTGTTTTTGTCGATAATATCGAGTAATTTCTGGTTTGGTATAACTATAAGAGCATCAACATGCTGGCGCAATTCACGAATGCCTTCGTCGGCAACCCGGCTGCGCTTTTTGCCTTCCCAAATAAACGGGCGTGTAACGATCGCCACAACGAGTGCGTCCATCTCGTTGCCGATCTTTGCGATCAGCGGCGCTCCGCCGGTTCCGGTGCCGCCGCCCATTCCGGCAGTAACGAAAATCATATCGCTGCCCTCGAGCAATCCGGAAATCTCGTCTGCGGATTCCTCGACACTGCTTCGACCTACTTCCGGATTAGCTCCCGCGCCGAGTCCGCGAGTGGTTTCCCGGCCGAGCTGCACTTTGTGGCTGGCCAGGTTGAACTCCAGCGCCTGGGTATCGGTATTGGCGACTATGAAATCCACTCCGGTCAGGCCTTTTGCGATCATATTATTGATCGCGTTTCCTCCGCCGCCTCCCACGCCTATCACGCGAATTTTGGCGCCGTCGGTCGATCTGGTATCCAAATCAATTGGCATAGACTATCCCCAAATATATAATAAACAACAACTTATTTATAATTCAATATTTCTATAATTCTTCGATAAATTTTTTGACACGATTGAATATCGTGACTTTTTCCCCTTTTTTCGGGATTTCTTCGGTTTCGACTTCGGGAGCCACAGACTGGGATTCAGGCTGGACGGGCTCTTCGGCCATCTGCGGGGCTTCTTCTTCCTGGCGGAGCGCATAAAGGGCCAGCCCGACCGAGGTCGAATATATCGGGCTTTCGATCTCAGGGGCCAGCCCCGAATAAGAAATCCCGCGCGGTATACCTATTTTCACAGGCATGCCGAATATCTCCTGCGCCAGCTCTTCGGTGCCGCGAAGCAGCGTGGTGCCGCCGGTGAGAACGACTCCGGCGCCAAGGCTTCCGGCGAATCCGGATTTGATGATTTCCGAAAGCGCGAATTCGAACAATTCCTCCATACGCGGCTGAATGATCTGGCAAAGGTAGCTCTTGGTGGCCTCCATTGGCTTGCGTCCGCCGATGCCGGGAATCATGAATACTTCGTCCTTCATGATCGATCCCTCGTAGGCATGGCCATAGGCGCGTTTTATCTCCTCGGCCTGCGATGCTATTATGCCAAGCCCCTTGCGGATATCGTCGGTCACCTGATTGCCGGCAATCGCAAACACGGAGGAATATCGGATTATATTTTCCTCGAATATGGCAATATCCGTTGTGCCGCCGCCGATGTCGATCAAAGCGACTCCGACCTCCTTCTCCTCTTCGGATAATATTGCGGTGCTGCTTGCGAGCGGCTCGAGCACTATGTCCTTAACGACCAGTCCGCAGCGTTCCACGCAGCGGTGCATATTTTTGATTGCGCTGCGAAGCCCCGTGACCACATGCACATTGGCCTCCATACGGACTCCGCTCATTCCGACCGGATCGATAATGCGGTCCTGACCGTCGATTATAAAATCCTGTGGGATGAGGTGGATAATTTCGCGGTCGGGCGATATATTAATTTTGCGGGTATCCTCGAGCAGGCGCTGCACATCCGAGCGGGCTATCTCCATATTAGAATTAGAGATTCCTATTATTCCGCGGGCCTGTATCGAATCGATATGATCGCCTGCGATGCCGACTACAACGTCCTTGATGCGTTTGCCGGATTGCTGCTCGGCCTGCTGAATTACATCGTTGATGGCGCGGACTGTTTTGTCGATATTCGTAACCACTCCGCGATTGAGGCCCTCGCTTGGCGCGATTCCGATACCGAGGATGTTCAATGTATCCGGTTTTTCTCCCGGTTCGGCCACCAGTGCGCAAATCTTGGTGGTGCCGACGTCGAGCCCGACTGTGATGCCGCTCTGGCTGCGGTTTATGCTGCTATTGGAGGTAGACATTATCTCTTCCCGTATCAAAATTTATGAATACTTATGTTATTGTCAGATATTATCTGATAATTGCCTTATCGGACCAGCGGAGATCGATTTCCGCAGCTTCGGCAAGGTCGCGCCGCGATGCTCGCAACAACTTTATTTTCATCAGCTTATTGATTTTCAGATCGAGCGATTCGGGACGGCCTAATATATATATGGTGCCGGTCTCCGAGTCGCGAAGCGAAATAGAACCCAGTCTGTCGCGAATAATTTCCGAAAACACCGGCCTTAGGTCGTCTCCTGCTGCATTCAATCGCCCTGCCACTTTAGCGATGTCTCCGGCAGCGGCGCTGTCCGCACGGACTATCTGTGCGACCGGAATATCCGCCGCGCCATGAAGCAGCCGATATGGCATCATAGCGCCATCGGAGGCAATATACCCCTGACGACCTCCTTCGGCGACAAAAAGCGCCACCGGAGTGCGTTCTTCGATTGTGATTTCGATCTGGTTTTGTGCATTAGTCGATACATAAGCGCTGGCGACATAAGGACAAGCCCTGACTGCGCTTTCGATAGCGCGCAGATCGATAGAATCGCCCGGGCGATCATCCTTATAGCCAATAAGGGAGAGATAATAAGATTCAGGAAGTAATCCGGCGCCTTCGACTGCTACTGCGGTCGAAGCGGATTCGGACTGCCACTTAACCGCCAGAATTACCAGGCCGGTAAGGCCAAGCACAACACAGGCCAGAATAATAAACATCCTGGTCCTCTTCGCTGGCGTACTAAATCCCCCCATGTACAGCGCTCCGGATGAAAGTATTTTAATTTATTAAAATTATTTAATGTGGAATCGCAGGAAAAAATTCATTGCTTTCTGAATAAACTGGAAAATAATATAAGTTATTGAAAATAAATGAATTGATTTTGTCCGACCGAAAGATCGTTCATCCCGCTAAATCGCACCATCCCACATAATATAAATATCAGGAAGAAAAACCCGAAGGGAATCCCCCCTTTTATGCTGCTAATAGAATTTATACTGCATCTCAAATCTACAAGACTTTTGATTAAATAGCAAGTAAAAAATTGAAAAAATTTAAAAAAAGTTCTAAATGTTCACCACCGCTTAATTTACGGTTAATTTATTACTAAATTCATAATTGCCAACAACTAACAATCCCGCATCATCACAGGCATTTCAGGAATCCACCATCTACAGGGATGCTTACCCCGGTAATATACGACGCATAATCCGAAGCCAGAAATGCGCCCAGATACCCCAATTCTTCGGGCTTGCCGAAGCGTCCCATCGGGTTCAGCGCCTGCATTTCGGCCTCGATTTCCTGAATTGATTTACTCGATTTTTTTGATTTTTTTTCCATCAGCGACCTCAACCGCGATGTATCCGTATGACCAGGCAAAATATTGTTTACGGTAATTCCGTACGGCGCCAATTCGGTGGCCAGTGTCTTCGACCAGCTCATCATCGCACCCCGCACGGTATTCGATACTCCCAGATTGTCGATCGGACGCCGCGCGCCAACCGATATTATATTTATGATGCGTCCCCAGCCGTCGGATTTCATCCCCGGCACAAGCTCGCGCGTAAGCAATTGCGAAGCAAACAGATGCGCGCGAATTGCCGACTGGAAGTCCGAGATTTTCGCATCGGTTATCGCTCCGGGAGGCGGTCCGCCGCTGTTGTTTACCAGCACGTGGTAGTTGCGGCCGTCGTCTATCCGGCGGCGCACTTCCGATGCGGCCACATCCGGATCGCTCAGGTCGGCCACCACCCAGTCGTGGGTGTTGCCCTGGGATGTATCCAGATTTGCAAGCTGTTTGTCGATCTTATCCTTATTGCGCGAAAGTATCGTTACATTAGCGCCGATTTTTGCGAGCTGGCGGGCAATCGCCGCGCCTATACCCTCGCTTGCGCCGCATACGAGGGCGTTTCTGCCTTTGAGTTCGAGTTTCATTGGTGATTTCCGATATATTTGAAGTAAAAATGGTGACGGAAATAAAGAAGCCGCTGCCCGATTCGCCGGGCAACGGCATCATTATAATAAATTCTTATTAATTTAGCAAATTAATCTAAATATACTCCGAAATTCAGCATGACTTCCATGCGGCTATTGGTGAGTTCATCGCCGTCATAGAAAATTTTGCCTCTGTCGTCATCCCCCGAAAGCGAGATCATGCGGCCCTCGAGCCGGATATAGCCGTTTTCGACCGGCTTATATTCCGCGCCAAGCGTAACGCCGAGGCCGGTAAAATGCTTCCAGTCCTCGCCGTAGATCGCGTCGCTGTCGTCGATATAAGCTACGCGCAGCGTGGCATTTGCCATTTTGCTAAAGTGATAGCGGCCCTGCAGCGATGCGCCCATGAACGAGCCGGCTGTTAGTTCGCCATCGTCATCGCGGGTGCCGTCCTCGAGCGATGCGAAGTCGAACTGCGCTTTGGTCTCGAAATTGTCAGACAGCTTCAGTCCGGCGCAGACGTTGTGGTACATATGTGTCTGGGCATTGTTCGGGCTGCCGGGCGCCTCATTGCCGAGTAATCCTGCGTAGGACAGTGTGAATGTTTCATTGTCGTTGTTGTATGCCAGATACCAGCCGAGCGTTTTGTTCATATTATTATCGCGGAAAATACCGTTGCCGTTCAGTATATGAAGCTGGGCGCCGAAATTCTGTGAGAATTGATAACCGAAGCGGACGCCTGCATGGTAGAAAGGCTCGTAGAAAGTCACAAGGCTGTGCGACGAAAGCCAGTTATCCTTGGGCAGCAGCGCTTCGCCGCCGATATGAGTAAGAAAATACCCCGCATCTACAGTAAACTTGTCGGTAAATTTGAATCCTGCGTAGGCTTCCTGAATCATACCCGGAATTGCGCTTCCGGCTAAATCGCCGGTGTGGAATGTTACCTTTCCGTAATAGTGTTCGGTGTCGGCGGATACGCTGATCTGGCCGATATTCAGTCCGAATTCATCTTTTATTTTGTTGACATATGAAAACCGACGGATGCCCATGCGGCCCTTATCGTTATCGGTTGCATAGTAAGAATCGACGTAGGCGCTGACCTTGAGGTCGGGCATTTGAGCAATTGCAGAAGTGAAAAGCGAAGAGATGGCGAATACACTTAAAATCAACATTGATAAGCGTTTCATAAAAGAGGCCTCCTGATAGTTAGAAAACAAAAGATGGATTTATAGGTGAATCCTGAACGTCGATGGAAAACAGTAGAAAATGACAAGCCATAAAATAAACAAAAATTCCCAAAAAAAACACTTTGAAAAATAAAATATTTCCCCGATATTTGCGGTCTAAGCTAAGACCCGGGAGGATTCGCATAATTGGTATTGCAGCGGTCTTGAAAACCGCCGGGCGCAAGCCTGTGGGGGTTCGAGTCCCTCATCCTCCGCAACCTATCTCTTGAAACCCGCTCCAGCAGCGGGTTTTTCTACATCCTTCCGAAGGTTTGAAACCTGCGGAAGGTTCGGACAGCGCAAACAATTTTGAGGTCGGCATCATTACTTTTCTCTACATCCTTCCGAAGGTTTTGAAACCTTCGGAAGGTTCGGACAGCGCAAACAATTTTGAGGCCGGCATCATTACTTTTCTCTACATCCTTCCGAAGGTTTGAAACCTTCGGAAGGTTCGGACAGCGCTGGTTGGTTTCCTCATTTACTATTCTCATTCCTCACATCCTTCCGAAGGTTTGAAACCTTCGGAAGGTTCGGACAGCGCAAACAATTTTGAGGTCGGCATCATTACTTTTCTCTA